>CAYPHA010000001.1:0-33968 GCA_964410215.1 uncultured Calditrichota bacterium
GCACTTTTATAGCCTTTAGTATCTGTCGCAACGCTTCAATACCTTATTTAGTTAGCACGTATTTTATTTAACCTCAAGACCATTTTCACGGCACCACTCAAGCAAAACAGATTTAGTTCTCTGATCTTCGAATTCATGCCACGTATCTAAAAGATTTAGTTTTTCGAGTAAATATTTGTAATTTGAATATGCACCTTTTCTCTGAAAATAAGCATAAACTTCATCCAATTTCTCGGGAATATATCTCGATACAAATTCAAAGACTAGATTTCGGCCGAGATCTAAATCATTTTTATGTGGGATTTCAATATAATCATCGCTATCTACATCTTCAGGAAAATCATCTTCGCCACTCAATTCTGAACTATAGAAAGTCTTTCCAGTTTTTTTATTTAGCACAGCATGGTTCATAAAAGGCTGGTCAGAACTTACATATAAAAACGCGTCTTCAATATCACTAAAATTGATCATAATATATTTGCAATTTGTTATTAGATATCATCGTTATCAGCTTTGATGTATTCCCACATTTCATTCTGATGCAACCAAATCAGGTCAGTATTAATTTGAATAAATTCATCTGAATCTATTCCATCAATCATGGGAAATTTCCTCACTCGAACTTGCTTGCCATTAATGAAAATCCACTCATATTTCTTTTGCCACTCGGCCTTTGCCGCTTTTTGAACTCGTTTTTGGATAGCCGTGAGTTTCTTTTTAATTTTTGGCATTTATAAAAATATCGTCCTTAGGTATCTTTTAAAAATCCATCGTAGCTTCAGTCATTTGAGATTGACCTAACTCTGTCAGAAGAACTTCATCAATAGTACGAATTCCACATTTAGGACAGATAATTGGTTTTTCGAAATCGGGCCTAAATGTTTGCGAATTTATTTTTATTATTCCGACATCTGAATTGAATATTGCGCTACATTTTTTACACTCAAAATTGATTTCCATGACTACCTCTTTATAGTGCTAACCTAAGTTTATCCCTCTTTAATGTAAATATAGATTGAGTCCGCAATTTTGCGTAAAAAGAAATGAAGTGATTTTTAAAAGAAATTACTAACAGAAAGTCTGCCGAGTATACTGCAGATAAAATTTGACAATTTCATTAAAGCCGGTCCTTAGCTGGATTAAACGCTTTTTTTTCTCCCATCATAAGAAACACTCACAATACCTGACCGATCACCAAATCAGCGACTTCCTTACCTGCAGCGCTGTAAAATGTAACGTCAGCGCTAATAAACCGGCAAAATTGAAAATCTCTTTATTTATATGATTCGATGTTACCTTCTCAGGGATAGAGCAGGTAATCGTTTCGTCTCTTTACAAAATCGGCCACCTCATCCTGACAGGCTTCTACCACATCTTTTACGGTAGTGCCCGGATTGTCCATCTGTTTAATCGTCTCCGGCGGAGACCATTGCAACGAATCCGGATTGGTTTTCCGGTACGCATCGATGATGTGCAAAGCCGCTTCCACCGATCGGTAAGTCTTGTAATCCGTCAGCATGATTTCGACACCGCCGCACAGACGGTTCCAGGGTTTGCCCCTCGGATTGGAACCGGCATCCGCTTTTTTGGGAATGAAATGAACCGGACGAAATACCGCACCCGGAATATTACGGCTATTCAGATCCCGGGCCGCCGCCGCCGCATCCACCCAGGGAGCGCCTGTCAACAGAAAGGGCTTGGTGGTCCCGCGGGCTTCCGACATGTTCATCCGCTCGAACAGGCATTGCCCCGGATACACCACGGCCGTTTCAAATGTTCCCATGTTGGGTGAGGGCATAACCCAGTGCAGTCCGGTGTCATCCCAGGTCATTTTCCGGTTCCATCCCTTCATTCGGATCACGATCACATCGGCACCGAAACCTTCCATGTCATTCCACATCAGGGCCAGCTCGCCATAGGTCATGCCATGCCGCAGCGGCAGAGGATGACGGAAAATATTCCCCATATCCAGGTACGGCCCCTCGACCGCCTCCCCGCCCAGCGGATTGGGCCGGTCCAGAATGATCATGGATATGCCGGCTCTGGCACAGGCTTCCATGGCAAAGGACATGGAATACTTGAACGTGTACCAGGCCGAACCGACACCCTGGATATCGAACAACAGCACATCGAGCTGTTCCAGCCATTGCTGTTTCGGCGCATAGGAATCACCATACAGACTGTAAACCGGAATACCCGTGGCCGGATCCGGCTCACCCTCCTGATAAATACGCCCCTGCCGGGCACCGCGCACACCATGCTCGGCGCCGAACAGAGCCACCAGGTTCACCCCGGGCGCGTTCGCCAGAGCATCCACCGTACTCCTCAGATCCGATGTTACGGCTGACGGATTAGTGATCAGGCCGACACGCTTATTTGCTATCATATCGAGATGATCCTCCAGCAGTACATCGATGCCCGGTTTTACTACGGGTTCTTTTTCAATGTGCCTTCCCGATGTCCGTTTCGAAGGATAGGCCGCCAGCAGCTCTGCCATTTCCGGCAGATCGGCCGGATCTACCCCCTTCAGATCAATTCGCTGCAGCACGCTCTCATTCCCCAGCCGGTCGACGGCACTGACCGCCACTTCGTTCAGGCGGTCCAGGGCCTTCTCCTGTTCATCCCATCCTACGTCAGAGCGGCGATACAGAAAAGATGCCTTTGGTTGGAACGGTTCAAGATCCATCATCCTGCTCTGTGCCGGTAGAATTTCATATTCCCAGAACATGCCGTATTTCCTGTAAACCACCCAGTGAAAAACATCCGATGGATTGTCATGCTGCCAGGATACGACCACGTCCGATTCAGTCAGATCCGTTTTCACGACAGGGGGCAGCGGTGACTCCTCCTCCAGCCAGGGCATTTCGGGTATCAACGCCTGCTCCCTGTAGGGACCTGCATGGACCGCTTCAACCAGTCCCGGAGAATAAATCAGCGGATCGATACTCCAGTGCACCTGGCCCGGATTATTCCGGATAATACCGCGGGTGATCATGATCTGGTTCAGCAGTTCATCGATTCCTCTTTCACCCTTCTTACCGGTCAGACTCATCCCCGGCCAGATATGCCGCTGCTTGTAATTCTGCTCCTTCCACCAGCCGAGCAGAACCGGGAAACTCTGCGGTATACGATTCACTTCCCAGTATAATTGCGGTGTCCAGTAATCAATCCAGCCCTTATTCAGCCACAACTTCGCATCCGCATACAATGCCTCATACTGATCCATACCCTGAATGGACTCCGGATGACCCGGCCGCCAGATACCAAAAGGACTCAGACCGAACTTGACATGCTTTTTTTCCTGTTTGATTTCACTGTAGAGACGTTCGATGAAGCTATTAACCGCATCCCGTCGCCAGTCTCCACGAGACAGGGTGCCGCCGCCTTCCCGATAGGCATTCCAGCTTTCATCGTCAGGGAAATCCTGGTTGTCGTTGTAAGATGCATACGGATAGAAATAGTCGTCGAAATGAATGCCGTCGATATCATAGCGACGCACGATGTCCATGACAACGGCCACGGAATGGTCCTGCGTGCCTTTTTTCGCCGGATCAAGCCACCAGTAGCCGTTTTTAAGCTGTACCACCAAATGCGGCTTGCGATTGACAATGGAATGTTCCGAAACCTCTCCGCCCGAGGGATGATGAGCCCGGTATGGATTCAGCCAGGCGTGTATTTCCAGTCCCCGCTTATGAGCTTCTTCCACCCAAAAGGCCAGCGGATCATAGAAGGGCTCCGGTGGCTGACCCTGATTGCCTGTCAGATAATACGACCATGGCTCCAACTCGCTGGGATATATCGCGTCGCACTGCGGACGCACCTGCAGAATGACGGCATTGTAGTTGTGGTCTTTCAGAAGGTCGAGTAAAAACAACGCCTCTTTCTGCTGCTGTTCCACATTCAAACCCGGTTCACTGGGCCAGTTGATATTGGCCACCGAGGCTACCCAGGCCGCCCGGAATTCCCGTTGAGCAAAAGGTTGCTGCAGCCTTGTTTCTTCGATGGAGACGGGCTTTGTTTTGAAAGGCATACAGCTGACAAAAAACAGGCTTAAGGAAAAAACCCCTAATAAAAGCAGACGATGTTTCACGGTTACCGCTCCTGAATTGGAAAGTAATGGATTTTTATTTTAACGACATGCCGAAATTGATTGATGCTTCCAGTTCCTTCACCAGCTCAAAACCGAGCCGCTTATAGAAGCCGACAGCATTTGTATTCGCCTTCCCCACGCCCAGGTGAACGCCGGGAACATTGATTGCCCGCAGCTTGTCCAGAAACGTATTGATCAGTTTGCGCCCCATACCCTGTCCCTGCGCCTCGGGCAGAAGATCGATATGCAGGTGGGCCGGGTAAGGACTCATATCCTCATCGGCTTTTTGTACCGAATGGATGATCCGCGTAATACGGGCATCCGCTGACGTATCTGCATCATCCGGCCTGGGGTAACGTTCACGTAAAACAGGAAACCATTCCTTTTCACAGCGGTCGTAAAAGGCTGCCGAATCACGGGTTCCCAGGATATAGCCACAGGGATTTCCTGAGCAGGTCAGAACGAAGCACAGATCCGGTTCATAAACCGCATAGGGGGCCGCATACAATTGGCCGAGGATATCGGGGTCATTGTAAATAGCCGTAGCATCTTTACCGCTGTCACCGGTCTGCAGACAGATACGATACAACGCGGCCAGGTCACTGGGATGGTAGGGACGAATAATCGGTTTCATAAAAAATCCTGTATTTATTGGAAAACGTAATTGTTCATGCGCTATTTCAGATATATCATTTTGCGGGAAAGCTGGTGTTGATCCGTCTGCAAGGTGCACAGATAAATGCCGCTTCCCAGGTTTTGAGGTTCCCATGTAACCGTATGAATACCGGCGGAAAGGGTTCTGTTGACCGGCATGGCTACTTCCTGACCAACCAGATTGTAAATTACAAGCTTCACTTTACCGGCCTGCATTGTGTTAAATTCTATGGTTGTGGATGGATTGAAAGGATTGGGATAATTCTGCTTCAGTTCAATCGATACGGGAAGCATTCCATTATTTAAGGGGAGGATGGAAGTAACCGAGGGATAATGCACCCGCAGGTTATCCATATATACTCTGCCGCGATTGGTATCCCCGGTGGAACCGTAATATCCAAGGCGGAATTTAATGGTCTCAAAGCGGACCGGATACGCGATGGGTTCACCACCCGTTTCCGGAGAAAAGGATGCCATCCCGATGGACAGGGTATCGAACCGCTCGCTGATGGTGGCTTTATCCCCGGTATAAGCTTCATAAAGCACTTCCTTCTGATCCCTTATCCGGAAATAGACCTCATGATTTTCACCGTTCGATTTGAAATCGAGCTGAATGGAATCCGGTATACCATACACGTCAGGGAAACTGCCATCCAGATAGAGATAGCTGCGGTTGCGTTCCCGGATGAACATATAATCGAGGGCCAGTGAACCGTTTCCGTCCGTGGTTTCTTCCGTATCCAGTGAGAGGCTTGTCTCTCTCAAATTGACCCGTTCGCCGCTCATGCTCCAGGTATCCGGTGTGTTCATATCGTCAATCTTCTGTTCGCCGGTACCTATCTGAACAGATGCGGTAACGGTGTCATTGGCGTAAACATAAGAAGCTACAACCTGCACTTCGCCGTTTGATCTTCCCCGGAACCGGCCTTCCTCATCGACAATACCAATCGTTTCATCCAGGGATTCCCATCGAAAATCAGCAGGCGGATAATCGAATGTATTTTCTTCTTTGTCAAAAGCCGTCACACGGTATTCGATTGGCCGGGTTGTATCGGTAACAGCCCATTCTGGAGATATTTCGATGCGTACAATTTTTTTGTTATCAACCCTGATATAGGATGTATCCGTCCGCTGACGATAACGTCCGACGATGGCGGCATAGCCTTCCTGAAGGGCATCAAATACACCGTTCGTGTCAATAATTCCTATTTGCGGATTCAGGCACTCCCAATGAATGTCTTCAGGTGCTATATTTCTCTCCATACCATCATCATCAAAACCTCTGTAATTGAAACGTACCTTCTGAATGGTATCCGTGACAGCAGAGTCAGGCGTAATATCAATCCCGGTAATGGATTTGATATAAATCTTTGCCGAATCCCGCAGCCCGTTATACGTGATATACAAATACCCCTGGCCACCGCTGTCCGCTGCCGTAAACACTCCGTTTTCGTCTATGAAGCCCAGTTCCGGATCGATAGCATATTCGATTTCCGGGCCATTCAATACAAGCTTATTGAAATGGTCATCCCAGCCGCTAACGTTAAATCGTTGATCTTTACCACGATAAATGCGGACGTTATCCGGTTCAACCTGGATGCTTGAGAGCGTCTCTACAGGTGCCAGTGAAACCGTCATCAACGTATTCGAAACCGAACGTTCCACGCCATAATTGCCCCAGGCATCCGCATTATCACAAGGATAATTTTTAACGTCACCATGAATCACCATGGTCGTTGATCCGCCGCCATCCAGGTTAACTGCATGCCGGGCACCGATGCTCTTCATGAAATCAGCGACTTCCCGGTAGCTCATCCCCCTGCTGATATTGGTCATCCGTCCATCGATCGTCACGAGGTAGAGGATTGTGCTGTCCTGGCTAAATCCGGCCGCCGTCCGGGGATGGATAGCCGTGTTGGATCCGCCGACATAGTTGCCGTTTTCCAGTAATTTGTTATTACCGCCAACCAGCTGGACCAGGTTATCCAGTGACGGCTGAAGGCTTAAGACCAGCCGCAACGTGTCCCCGGTATTTATATTGTCGTTAATGAAAGTTTCACTGTTACCATGACCGGACAATACAGCCCTGCCCGCGGGTATGGTTCTGCTGCCTTCCCCGGAAATATCTTCAACGACACAGACGACGGTATCATTTACAATCCATTCCGTAACAGGTTTAATTAAAACTTCCTCACCCCACTGGTTTGTGCCCGTACTACTGCCAAAAAAGGGATTGTACAGAATCAACTGATTGGTTTCCCGCGCTTTATTAACCCCATGAATCGTGTAATGGGTAGATTCTGTCAGTACCGTGCCGCTGAAACTTACCCTGCCGATATCCGGTTTGTTTTCCGTGTTGAAGGCAATGGACCACCAGTTGATCGGTGTTTTCAGCATTTCACCGTTTATCAATTGTGTCGTCAGAGGCTCTCCGGTTGAGGTATTGTAAAAATCGCCATTGACGGCGCCAATAACGGTGTGGCCGGGGCTCGATTTCCGTTGAGCCATGGAGCTGGTGCGTTCAAAACCATAAAGCCGGTCATCGCCTTTCGCTGTCTCAATTTTAATCAGCGGATTTGTCAGATCGACCTCAAACACATTGATATTCCATGGCTTAAAAGGATCCACATAGACCCTGTGAATGGCGCCCGGTCCGACCTTCGTAGTGGAAGTAATTTGGAAATTATCCTGCGCGAATACAGTGGAAAACAGAAACAGGCAGAATAGAATAATGTGTTTCTTCTGCATTTTCAGATCCTTTTTTTACAAAAAGACGTTATTTACCGGTCATTAATTCTCTCTAACAATCCATTTACTTCAGCAGAAGTAATTTTCTTGATTGTTTCATTCCGTTATATTCCAGTGTATAGACATAGACTCCGCTCGCAAAGCCGGATGCATCCCATTTAACTGTGTATTCGCCTGCCTGCTGCATATTTCTGACAAGTGTTTGTATTTTCTGCCCCCTGACGTTATAGATGCTCAATTCCACATTGCCGGCAGATGCAAGTGAATAGCGGATCGTCGTCGTCGGGTTAAACGGATTTGGAAAATTCTGGTACAGCGCGCTCTGTTGAGGTAGTACCGGTCCGGAAGTGGAAAACTGCTCCAGGCCTGTCTCAATATCGCCTTGTATATCGTCGAAGAAAATGCCGCCGCTCTTTCGGGCACTGTCCAACTGACGGATAACGAGACTGTGGAAAGCGATATCGACACCCGATTCGGAAGTAACGTCGCTCAATGGGATGTCAACCAGCTTCCAGCCCATCCAGTCCAGCGTATCGACGATGGTAACGATATCTTCTCCTCCAACTGAGAACCACCATTCCAACTGGTTGAACGTATAATCACCGTAACACCACATGCCGAAACGGGATTCCGGATTGTCCGGCGTCGCATAACCGTCGATGGATTGCAAACGAACCGCACCCCCTGAGGTATCTGTAAAGGCGTATTGCAGTTCTCCTGCATGTTCACCGTTCTTGAATTCCTTTGTCGTTATCCGGTAAAATGTTTTCAATGGATCATTGCCAACCGTCGTTTCGCTGGAATCCGGATTCAACCAGGAGGGTTCGTTTTCAAAATCCTCGAGCACATTTCCACCGGCATAGGTTTCATTCTCCGTACGGAAATGAATGTAAACGGTATCCCTTAACTCAAATTCACCGTAATCTTTTATCCCCGGAAGAATGGTTAAGCGGTAATCCGTGTGTTTCTCCAGTGGTTGTCTCGGCGCAAACTTGAGGAACGAACGCGGACCGTTTCCATCCAGGAACAGTTCCGGGCTCGTTGTCCGTGTATAATCACCGTCCGCGGTATAGAGACGTATTTTATTACCGATCGTTTCCGTCAAAACGAAGTAATCAAAATGAAGGTAGAATTCCATATCGGTGCTGATTTCCAATTCATGGTCGGCCGGGAACGAGGCCAGCATGCTTAATTCGTTTCGAACACGCGTATCGAAAGTAAGGGCAAATGCTTCTTCAAGTGGTATACCATAACGGTTCAGTGCAGATGTGGAGACAGTTACCTCATAGGTCGACGCTTTTTGTAACGCCGAATCCGGTGTAAAGGTCATCGTCTTACTGTTGTTTTCCCAGCTGAATGTGCCGTCGGTCTGGGGGGTAATCTGGAACGCTTCTTCCGTTTCCTGCTGTTTCATCTCCATATCAAACGTGAGTGTGATTTCCGTATAGGTACTCACGCTGTCACTGGTTGCGGATGGCTCCGAACTTATAACAGCCGGATAAACATGGTCGTCAGCCGTAGTGAATGTAAAGATATAGGGTTCCGTCATGTTGATACCATATATGCTTCGCGCGCCGGTATCGATGGTAACCGTATACAATGTTCCCGTTTCAAAAGCCTGACCCGGTGTAAATACGAGTTTCTGATCATTTACCTCCCAGCCGAAGGTACCGTCATTGGACGGAGCAATGCTGAAGGCCGAGTCAACAGAAGAAGGCGCCATCGGACGGCTGAAAATAATTTCAAGATCCGCGTGGGTAATGATATTTTCACTTCCTGCTGCTGGTATATGCGTATTGACATACGGTGCCTTGTCCGGATCTTCCGCCAGGAAGGCATCGGCGAAAACGGTATTATTAGCCTGTACAGTGACCCGAGCTGTATCACTCTGATATTCGCCATGTTCAAAAATGACCGTGTAATCACCCGGCTCCAGGGAATCAAACATAAAAAAGCCGTTATGATTCCCATCGGTAATATAGACCAGGCTGTCCGGCATCAGGGTAATCCGGGCATTGTTCAGGGCTTTCTTCCGGTCATTCGGAAGCTGGGAAATATAGCTGTAATCATATAACACATTCTGGTTTTTTGCCCGCACCAGTCCGGCAACGATACCGTGTGGCAAAGGATCCAGGTTATAGAAATCAATAAATGATCGCAGGATAGCGACAGCCTCATGTTTACGATAATCGATACTCATCAGCCTCCAGGATTCCGGAATGTAATCATGAAAGGACCCTTCAGACAGCGTTCCGTGCATGATACTATAGTTCAGATAATTCAGAACACCCAGATTGAAACCCAGGAATGAATAATCACCGCGATTATAGGAGGCATAGGTGCGATGGGCTTTTTTAATTTCATTGGACATAATGGTGCCCATATCCCTGGAAAGCGGATCGACCGGACTGCCGTTGGTTTCCTTATACAGCATGAGGGTATAGTTGGCATTACCCTGAAACCCGTTACTGTGTATGGAATGAAAGAAATCCACGTTGTTGGCATTGGCATCGGCATCGATTACCGACAAAGGCAGGTCATCTTCAGTACGGTTCTGCGTCCGGCTCATGAATACTTCGGCATTGAGATTTTCAAGCAGATCTCTGAGATACAGGCCTTTCGTTAAATTGCTTTCCGATTCCCAGAACCCGGTTGCCGCTATATAGCGGTCATTCGAATCATAGCCACCGTGACCCGGGTTGATGTATATTTTCAGATTATCAAAATCCTGGGCACCTGCAATCACACAGGAAAGGATGATTAATACAACTTGTTTTATAATTGATCGTTCCATGTCGAATTCCCAAATCCTATTCGTTTATTAAACGCATTATCATTATTTGTCCGCGGTCAAGGGCATAAACCAGCGTTGAGTTATCCGTGCCCCAGGAGGGGTACATTTCTATTTTATCTGTTGTATCCGTTAGTTTAATACGTTCCGAGCCGTCTGATTTAACAACAAAAATTTCGGAAGAAAGAATCTGATGACCGTCATCTTTGTCGTCCATGTACACAATCCAGTTCCCGTCCGGTGACCATTTCGGGGCATTGGCCATGCCCAGTTCTGAAAGAATATTTCCATCCAGGTCCGTGACAAAAGTGCCTTCTCCTCCTTTTGTAAAAAGAAGACGGTCACCCTGAGGTGACAGAGACGGCCAGACATAAATGCCGGGTCCCAGCGGTTCCAGTTCCTTTCTTTCATCGCCCGTGTACAGGATGATTTTTCGCCTCTCAATATATACAACCGGACCCTGTCCGTTCCCGTGCTGTTCTGACAAGCCGGCGGAAGCGATGGCTTTTAATTTTGAATCGACCGTGTAGTTAATATGGCCATCCGGCGTAAGGATTGGAAAGCTTAAATCACGGACTTCGCTTTCCAGTGTCTGCTTCCGTCTGTCCTGCTGGTCGTAAGAGATTAGTGAAGAATAGCGCCGCATTCCCTTATATTGATACGTCCGATAATACACCATCTCGCCATCCTCCGAAATAACCGGGTTATAGCCGGCACCCGGATCTTCGGTAATGGTCACAATGCTTCCGGATTTCATATTCCGGGCATATAAGCCGGTATAATTCATGCCCGTGAAATATACCGTTTCGCCATCAGGTCCCACAGTCGGAAAAAAGTATTGACCTTCTTCAGGTGTTGTCAACGGTTTAACTGATTCCACCCGGAAGGTCTGAGCGGACGTGAGTGCCACAAAAACAATAAGAATGAAAAAAAACATGCGCATAATGATACATCCTATTTTACAAGTGTCATCTTCTTCCGTAATACATTGTTTTCTGTTTTCAGCTGATAGATATATGTTCCGGAAGCATACTGTGATCCATCGAACAGGATCGTGTAGGCACCCGGATTTTTGTGCTCTTTTACGAGTGTTTCCAATTTTCTTCCCAGAATATCGTAAAGCGCCAGTTCTGTCACTCCTGCTTCTGCAACTGTGTATTCAATTTTGGTCAGCGGATTAAACGGATTCGGGTAATTCTGCCGCAGCGAAAAAGTCAGCGGTCTTACCACCTTATCCTGCCCAATACCAACCGGAATGATCTCGCGTTTCACCGCCCTCAGATGCTGGAAAAACAGAGATCCACTCATCGCACCTTCTTCATCCATACGGGTAATCTGAAAACTGTCGAAACTGTATTTACTACCGTCGAGAACTTCATTCCCCAGCCAGCTTCCCACCGTAAAGGGATCACTCATATCCCATTCGACCAGCTTCCAGCCGGTCCAGTCGATCAAAATCCAGTATGATACTTCCAGAGGATACCCGTTACCGTTTTTCTCTGATAACGAAAAACGCAGATAATTATTGCTGCCGTCTCCGAATACGTAACACTGCAGGTTATAGGTTGTATCAAAGGTCACCTTCCCTTCCGGTGAAGACGGCACCAGGTACTCGCGTATGAAGAATGAAGTAGCTTCCGGATCCCATTCATAATGTAATTCCCCTGATGTCTTCTGACCGGATTCCCTCGTCGCTGCCGGCAGATAATAATCAATATCCCTGGTGAAGGTCGTTTGCGGCGGAAGCGTACCTGTTGTCTGTCCGCTGTAATCCGGATCCCGCCAGTTTTCGTCGCTGATGCTGGAAAAGTTATCGATCAAAATAGTATCGGTATAACTGTACGCACCGGTATATATATCACTAACTTTTCTTTCCTCCATCCGGTTCCCGCTCATATCGGTGATGGATGTATCCAGGACCACCTGGTAGGCGGTTGAAGGTAAGAAGGGCGTTTCAGGCTGCACACCCAGTACGGAATAGTTCTCCACCTGATATACACGTGCTTTGGATGGAATGGGTTCTTCTTCATACAGGATATAGGCCGAAGCATCGGATACGGTTTCTTCATCGATGAATTCATCGAAGGAAAAGGTACATACATCCTGAATATCGAGATTGGATAGTGATTTCTCATAGACAATCATCGGTCCGTCCGTGTCCGCCTCCCTGGTACGGAAATGGAGCACGAATGGCTCGCTTTCCCCGCCGTCGCCATTGCCATCCAGCATTTTCCCGTTTACATCCGCAATCGAATCACTGAGCGTAATGGTATAATCCGTAGCGAATTCCAGAAGGGAATCGGGCTGAAGGGTCAGTGTCTTCCGATCCTTCGACCAATTCAAGCTCTCAAAAGGAATGGCCGGTACCGCACGGACATGACCGGGAACCGTTGCCTCATCGATTGTCTTGGAAAAAGTGATCTGTATACGCTCGTTTATTTTTATTGTATCACCTTCAGCTGGTCTGGTTTCAACAACCACCGGAGCGAAGGAAGGAATAATATCGGTTTCATGAGAATCGGAGATTTCCGATTCATTCCAGTGCCGGTTAAAGGCAGTTGCGAAATAATGGTAGTTACCCGTAAAATCCTGATTGCCTGTAAACGTTTCATCATGCGTGAAAGCGCTCCGGCCAAATTGCCGGCTCACGATCTCATCATCCTGAACACCCAACGTATCATCTTCAGAGCGATAAATGCAGAACCAGTAATCTTCATTTCCCGGATCCATCGGTGTAACCGTAAGGTGATAATTGAGCGAATCGATTTTCACCAGTTCCAGTTGCGGCGCCGCTGGCGGATCGACCGAACTGTCCCGGGATCTTATTTTTGTTAAGGACGGAAATAGATCAGTCGTTGCCTGGTCCCAGTATCTCTGATCTTCCCAGCTTCCATAACTGAAGAACTGAAAGCCATCGACCCAGTCGACCTCCCTGGACCGGCGCACGATTTCCTTATGCCGGTACCAAATATTGTAATCCGAAAGGAGATACGAGCCCGGACCGGCTGAAAACAGACGCCCGGCATCGACACCTTCCTGAATATACATCCCCCAGCACCGTGGACAATCTCCTTCGAGCATACCGTAAAAACTGTCACCCGTCAGCCAATGATAGTTCATAGGGGTCAATTGATCGACATACCCCTCGTTAAACCATTTTGCGGCATCCTGGAACACGGAATAATAACCGTTCCAGCCGTCCCAATTGTACCGGCCCAGGGCTGCCGGAGATAACCGTACCCAGGGTTTTACAGACTGGATTGCTGTGTGTAGTTCTTTTACAAATTCTGTCACCGACCAGCGCCAGTAATGTTCCCATGATGTAAACGGTACCCCGGGAAGACTGTCAGGAACGCCATCACTATAAGCGTGTTCGGCGTCATACAAATAACGATCGATGGATGCTGTATTTTGCATTGTCTCCATCTTTTCTTCCGTAAATACACCGTCAAGCTGTTCCCATGCCTTTTTTGATGCAATACCATCGTCAGAAAAATCGAAACGGTCGTATTCATTCCAGCGTATATAATCCAGGTGCAGCCCGTCGATATCATACTTATTGACAATTTCCATCGCGACATTCAGTGTGTAGTCGCGCACTTCCTGTAAGCCTGCCGAAAGGGCCCTGCTTGCCGGCATGGGATTACCGTAGCCATCCCGGCAGACCCATTCCGGATGCTCGGCCGCCGGTGCACCGGCATGTGTGGACGATGCATGGAATACATTGAACCAGGCATGTAATTCCATTCCCCGTTTATGGGCTTCCTGCACCGCATATTCCAGCGGATCAAAACCTGGATTCTGATATCCCAGGTAATATCCCCAGGGCTCATAGGAGGAACTATAGTAGGCTGTGCCGCTCTGTCGGACCTGCCACAATACTGCATTCATGTTCGCAGTCTCATGATCATCCAGAATCTGTCTGATACGCGCCTTCATGGCAGCCGTATCGCCGTTGGAGCTGGCATATTCCCATGTAATCACCCATGTAGCGCGGAATTCTTCGTTATTCGCAGACCAACTATTGACAACGAGCAGCAACAGCAGGAAAAGAACAGATAATAGTTTCATGATTTTAATTCCAAATAAATATACTCATACATACCGACCCGGTTCAGTCAGAGAACCGGGATTCACTTTTAACGTAAACGAAGCAATACACTTTTTCTGGCAGGCTACTATTTAATCAGCATCATTTTCTTTGTTTTTGCATACTTGCCGGCCTGAATTCTGTACAGATATACACCCGATGGCAGTTGTGATCCGTCAAAATCGACCTGATGTCTGCCGGAAGATAAATCCTGTTCCAGCAGCGTCTGAATCAATTGACCCTGCACGTTAAATATCTGAAGTGTAACATACTCTCTCTGCGGCAGTGAAAAAGCGATATGGGTCACAGGATTGAATGGATTCGGATAGTTCTGTTTCAGTTCATAATTCTCGGGAACCAGAGCAAACGGTTCGATGGCGCTGGCACCGCCGGTCCGGAATCGCCAGTACTCGGACCAGGTGCTGTATCCATAATCATTATATGCCTGGACATGCCAGTATAAGGTTGTATATTCTTCAAACCCACCAATTGTAACCGTGGTATCGGTTATACCGGTCGAATCAAATACAATGGTATTTTCGGGGAATTCATATTCATCGGCAATCTGTATCCGATACCGGTCTGCATTGGAAACCGGTTGCCAGGAAAAAGTGAGTTCGAGTGCCGTATTCCTGCTGCGATGTTCAGGTCCTGCCAGCACGGGCGGTATAGGGAATTCACCGGTATTAAACGAATATATTTCAGAAAATCCGCTGATTCCCCCGGCATTGGTCGTTTTGACCCGCCAGTAATACGTGCTCTGACTTGCCAGGCCGGTCATCAGAAAAACCGAATCCCGAATGCCCTCGCTTTCAAAATACAGTGTCCCGTCAAAGACGTTCGTTTCCGAAACCTGAAGATGGGAAGAAGACAAACCGGATTCCGATTGCCAGATCAGCAGGGTGGAATCCCTCTGTCCCGCTGCCATATCCGCCGGACTCAGGGGTACCGGATCAACCGGTACGGGTACCATTACAATGTCACTCATGGTGCTTTCATTCCAGTTGCGGTCCAGCGAAGTGACAACATAATAATACGGGCCGTTCTCTTCCGGCTCCCTTGGAACCGTACTTTTATGACCTCCGATATAGAACATGTTCTGTGGATCCTCCAGATCACCGGCATCGATCTGATCGGTTGTAAACCGGTAGACCACAGACCGTGATATCGAATCACCATCTACGGCCAGATCGGGGAAGTCCCAGTTCAATCCGGATACAGGCTGCCCGGGCAGCCGTTCATATCGCATATTCTTAACCGGATTGGGTTCCAGAACATCACCCCAGTCCATTACCGGTAAAAGCGAAGGATAACGATGGAAATCGGTTGCAAGATATTCCGGGAAACCGAATGTATTGCTCACAAGGTGTGTTGCCCTGAACAGGATATTGCCGTATACCCCTTCCGTCGCCCTGTTTATGGCCACCTGGTTTTGTAATTCGGACAAAGAAAAGCTGCTGTTGAAAATCTGGCCGACATATAAATGCCTGCCATTTCTCTGGTCGGCCCACCAGGGTGCCAGGACATCATACTCCTGCCCCCTCTGATCGATCGGCCAGTATAACTGCGGTGCAATATAGTCCACGGTTCCGGCATCCAGCCATGCCAGCGCATCACAATAAATGTCATCATAGGCTGATAATCCCCAGATACCTTGCGGGGTTCCGCTTTTCCATATTCCAAAGGGACTGATTCCGAATTTTACCCATGGTTTAACGGTATTGATACTGTCATAAACCTGTTCCACCAGCAGGTTCACATTATCACGCCGCCAGGCTGCACGGTTGGTAAATCCACGGTTATATTCTGCAAATGTAGCATCATCCTGATTGGTGATCCCCGGAAAATCGGCATCGCCATTCGGATATACATAAAAATAATCGTCAAAATGTATACCATCCACATCGTAGCGGGTAACCACATCCATGATGACGGTTGTCACATAATCACGTACGTCCGGTACTCCCGGATCCAGCAGTCTCTTATTCACTTTATTGAAGGTCAATATCCATTCGGGATGCTGTTTCACCACATGGGTTGAATCCAGGTCAAAATCGCCGATACTTACTTCGGCCCTGTACGGATTGAACCAGGCATGTAATTCCATCCCGCGGCTATGAGCCTGTTCGATGGCAAATGCCAGCGGATCGTATCCGGGGGACCTGCCCTGTGTGCCGGTGAGCCAAAACGACCAGGGTTCATAATTGGACTGGTAAAAGGCATCACAGGCCGGTCGAATCTGAAAGACAGCGACATTGATCCCGGCATATTCCAGGGCATCGAAAATTTCGATCAGATCGGCCTTCTGTTTGCTGCTGCTGTTGCCTGCCGCAGCCGGCCAGTCCAGGTTCTGAACCGTGGCAATCCAGGCGCCCCTGAATTCCCTTTTCGGGTCAGCATACTGGGCATTTACAGTCAGGGTAAAAACAACGATCAATAAAAGAATGTAAAGAAACTGTTTCATGCGTTCCGTCTCTGTTAAGAAAAGGGTGCCCATGTTACTGAGCACCCTTTCATGTTTAAGGAATTCTGTAATTTCGACAAAAAAATCACTATTTCAGTAATGACATTTTCTTCGATACAACCTGATTACCGGAAACGAGTTTATAAATATAGACTCCGGAAGACAGATTGCTGCCGTCAAAAGCAACTTTATGAACACCGGCTTTCATGTCTCCGCTGATAAGCGTGGCAACTTCCTGTCCAAGCATATTGTATACGCTCAGTGTGGTCTGACCGGCTTTTTCAAGCGAAAATTCGATTTCCGTTGTCGGGTTGAACGGATTCGGATAATTCTGTTTCAGATAGAATTTATGCGCTATGATATTCTTGTCTTCGAGTCCGGTACTTCCCTGAACGGTGATCATGTCCATTCCGGGCGTGGTGAAGCTGTTTTCCCCGGTTCCCGGTGAAATAACCATCCAGCGTTCATTCGTATAATCCATTGTGTACACATTTCCTACCAGGTCAAATGCCACATCAACCGGACGTGAGGTGATACCGGAAATTGTATCGACGAAAGCGCCCGTGGTCATATCGAACATAACGATCTGTCCGTCATAGTAATGGGCATATGCAACGATATTGCCCGGTTCCCACAATCCGATTCCATACGAGCCGGTCCATTTACTGATGTCTGCAGTCCAGAGTGTATCACTCAGTGTGTAAGGTGTATCAACGCCGGCATGGGAAGGATACTTTAACAGAGCATAGGCCTGGTTGGCGCCCCACCTGAATTCGTTAAAATAGACATTGCCTTCGCTGTCAAGTTCAACATCGTATTGGTAGAACAGGCCGCTCGGACGATGAATAATCGTATCGCCCAAACCGTCAACAAATTCATCCGTACCGATTAAATATTCCTTGATACCGGTATAGGCACCATAATGACCATCGGCCGTGTAGATCGCACGATCTTCGCCGGTTCCATCTACCCAGATTGCCGGAATCCACTGACCTTCATCACGATTGGTTTCGTCAAAAAGCTGGATGGTGGATTCGCTGTTGATATCCTGATCGAACTGCCATGCGATGTCGTTACCGAAATCGGAAACATAAACAGCGTCATCTTCACCAACCAGAATTTTATTCGGTGATGCGCTGCTTCCATCATTCCAGTCAGCATCACCACCTGAAAATCCAACCGGTGTTTGATCGGCATCATACATGAACATACCGCGTTCCTGGTCCAGAATCAGACCGCTTTTTACCCATCCCAGTGTGTCAAAACCATTTGTTACGAAAATGCGGCCAAAATGAGGGCTGTCCAGGTTATTGTTTATCGCAATACCTCTCGGCGCATAGATAATATTTTTCAGGGTATCGGTGCTCAGGCTGGTCCATTCGGTATAACCACTGTCGGTTGGTGTTACCATGAACGTATAATCACCGTTGCCAACATTGGCACCTTCATCATCTTTACCGTCCCATTCAACCATGTTTTCACCTGCAACGCCATTTTCGAGGGTTAAGGTGCGGACCAATTGTTCTTCGCTGTCATAAATTTCAACGGCAACACCCAACCGGGCATCTTCGTTCAGCACAAAACTGATTGTAGTCGATTCTGAGCTGCCCACATCGATTGTAGTTGCGCTTACGGCCAGTTTGGAGGCAAATACATTTGCCCATGCACTGCCTGCTGCAAGAAACAGCGTAAGCATAAATACGGTCACAAAAATAGTAAGTTTGCGCATAGTGACTTCTCCTAATTAGTTAATTTGAACTGTTACATGAAAAAAAACAAAAAACTTATAATGTCCTTACCTCCTTTGCTTTTGTTAGTTTCACTGAACATGAATTGATTATTACATTTCTCCTCTTCCGTAAGACGGGGCCCCCTGTCTCTGTGTGTCCACTCTCAGTATCGTTGCCGTTTTAACCAGTTCACCGACAATATCATCCGCACTTACTTCATACACACCACGCCGGCAAATATACATATTCGTTCCTTCATACGGCCCCCAAACCAGGGACAGGGTCTGTTTATCCGAATCAAATAATTCCGGGTACAAAGGAGAAAACGACCCGCCGCCCGGTTCGACAACGTGGAGCGCTGCGTCGGTGTTTGCTGAAATATAGAGGTACCCATCCGCACTGAATTTCATACCGGTAACTTCTAACATCGTTCCAAATGAAGACATATCCACATATTCCGTCTCAGCACTCAGGGAATCGGCAGAAATAATATCCTTTTTATATATTTTTACGAGCGAATCCCTCGCTGCAGCTATATAAAGTGCATTGTCATAAACCGTGACCGCGTAAGCGGCTCCTTCAAACGGAAAACTTTTGAGGTCCTTATCCTGCGTAACCCGGTTTATTTCGTCATCATCCGTACCAACCAGCCAGACATTGAGATCGCTGTCGAAATCGAAATCCGTCCTGTCACTACCCAGTCCTGATGGCGACCACCGGTCCGCGTCGCCACCGCCTGCAGGGTAGTTATAGAGCGATTTACGTGAGCCGTAAAGGGCATAAATTTCATCATTCGGCCCCATCTTGATGGATGAATAAATCCGGATATCGCCGATACGTTGCGGTTCACCACCCTTTGGCAAGTAGTAAAGCCCTTCATAATCAAATTCTTCTTCCGAGTTCTCTTTCAGAAAGGTATAATACAGATTGCCATCACGGTCACATGCAATCTGTTGCGGCTGCTCTATAAAATCTTTTCGTTCATAATTGAATTCATAAATGGTTTCTACGGCCGGATAGAGTTTATATTCTCTGGTATTACTAAATAATTCAGCGCCGTGAACGGCAATTTTTATGTTAATTGAATCGCCGATCAGATTAGGTGACTTAACCTGCAGCATTGTTTCAGAAGCATCCAGAACTGTTCCCTGCGATTTATTGAAATAAACGAAATTCTGGTGCGGATTCGGTGAAAAATTCTGACCCTCAATGGTAATCACACCTATACCCGCAAAGGCACTGTCCGGACTCAGGGTAGAGATCTGCGGAGGTTCGCCGGGTGGTGTCCAGTTCGGGTCATACAGGCTGGGTTCCGGGTCATCTGAGCAACTTAAAATAAAAAATAATATGAGCACCGATATCATGTAAGCCTTTTTCATATTTTTACTCCTTTAAACTCCCTATATACGTAATATATATACATGTTACATGGAAAAATGTATTGACACTCTCTGAACATTATCGAACACACCGAACGGCGTATAAGCGTAATCAAAACCAAGACCGTATTTGCTGATTCCCAGTCCATAAGATAAATTTGTTTCATCCATGTCTGAAACATATCCCAGTCGTAAAGCAAAACTTTCCAGCAACCTGTATTCAGCACCCATTTTGATATATTCCGGGTACGACCGGGGATGAACGGCATCCAGAGTGAAAAGCAATGTCTGATCTCTGTAATTTTCCGGTAAAAATTCCATAACATTATAAGAAAAACCAATACTGAAAGTCAGCGGCAGTTGAAAACCTTCCTCGGCATATTTGATTTCCTCGGAAAAATTCCTGACCGACATCCCAAAAACCAGACTCCTGAAACCTGTTTTATAAACCGTTCCGAAATCAAAGGCCATGACCGATTTATCCATGGAATCCATCACGTTTGTATCTTCTTCCAGTGAAATGGATCGAAGTGCCGGTCCCAGATACTGGGAGGCCATTTTAATCTGCCCGCCGATGGAAAAGCGGTTGGATAATTGCTTGGCATAACCGAGTCCCATCGCATAAGCGGAAGGATTGATGATACCGGTTTCCATGTAACCCTGTTCATTGTCTGCCCGGATTGTACCTTCAACATCACCGTAATCGACCATCAGAATGCTCAACCCGACAACACCGTACTGGCCTCCAAAAGGTTTATAGGCCAGGGCGGATGCATTATGCGTAATATCCGCAATCCAGTTATTGCGACTGAACATCACATCAAAATCCATCTCCATTTCTGCAAGCATAGCAGGATTGGAAAGAATGGCACCTGAATAATTTGATACAGTTGTCATTGCCCCGGCTAATGCCGCTGTCCGTGCATCCGGATTTACGCTTAAAAACTGAAACCCGGTCTGAGCCAGCTTTTTTTGTGCGAAACCACCCTGGAACGTGATCAGCAGAATTGAACTTACCAGTAAAATTTTTTTAAATGTCATTCCTGAAAAGGCTCCAATTTTCATAGTGTCATTTACATGACTACCTGATGATGATTAATTTTTTATTGATAGAATCACCTTTACTCAGAATTAACTTGCCTGTCACGCGATCGTAAATATCTTTCGTTACTTTAATATGGGCAATATAGACGCCACTAACGACAACCTGACGGTAATCCGTAACCGAATTCCAGGCTTCATCGCCGCTTCCATCGCGGTGCCGGATGGTTTTAATCAGGTCGCCTCTCTCCGTATAGATCTTAATATCACAATGTCCCGGAATATTATAAAACATAATTTTGTCAATCTCTTCCGGAAACTGCAGATTACGGGCTTTGATATAATAGGGGTTTGGTACAATGCGAATATTTTCCAGACTGGTTCCGGATTGACGCGTCAGATAAGCCGGTTCAGTCGTGCGTGTTACATACTTACTGCTGTGCAACGGACCGGAAGGATTGGCTGCCGTGTTGTTATTTTCACCACTGTTGAAAGCCACAATATAATAATAGTATGACAAGCCCCGGACGGCATTGACATCATCGTACTGATGGACAATTGCCGGATTTTCCGTGCCCGCACCACAGGCAAACACCTGCTGATGCACGGTATCCGGCTTGCCGATGGCCCTGAATATTTTATATCCTCTGAAATCGGGTTCGTTTTCCGACGAGCTCGGATTCCACTTCAACGTAATTTTATCGCCGCCGGAAATCACTTCAAAAATCGGCGGGGGCAATGGCGGCTGTGGTATTTCGAAATTCATATCGAAATTACGTTTTGCCCGGCTGAACGTTAGCAGGATGGAATCCTTACCGGTATATACCCATTTGTTTTTGAATTCATCCAGTTTATCATTCCCTGTAACGTCTGATCCGTCCGGCATCTCAAAAGGACCGTCAAATGACGGATCCGTATAGGCTTTTTTCCATAAACGCCCCACATTTTCACATGTGGTCCGGTCTAAACCGCTTATCCCTTCGACTTCTACAATACGAACACTGTCACCATGGTCAAGATCAAAAGGTCCATACTGAATCCAGATATTGGTCCCGGCACGATTACCATGCACACTCGATGGATCCAGGCGATGGGTGATCGAATTCAGATTGGTTTCATCGAAACGGTCGGTGCCCCCCTGTCGTTCCCAGGCGTTTCCTTCCAGCCATCGATAAATCACCTTCATCGGCGCCGGATCGGTCATATCGCCCAACTGGGCGTTCGGAGGAATATCGCCGGCATGCCAGCCCAGTCTGGAAGGTTGATACGGATCGTCCGCTTTGTCATCGGCGGATTTATCCACATGCAATACGGCAATCCCGGCAAATTGCGGCGCACAGAGCCGCCCGTCCCTGGCGACATACGGACCGCCGATATTGTCAAACGAGTTGTTCACGTTCTGTCCCGCCCAGGTAAACGCACAGCGCAGCCATTCGACAATGGGATTGTTCGGATCGATAGATTCACCATAGTGATCAGGATAATTTTCACCCCTTCGTGACACCCAGCTATGCTGACCCCAGGATTGACCGCCTCCGATCCGGAATGAACCTTCCCGGGATACGCTGTATCTCTCATTATATCCGACGCGTACCCCTTTCAGGGGTGTTTCAAGTTCAATTTCATCATCGTAATCTGTATTTCCCGTATTTTTAAAAATAAACTCTTTAATGAAATAATTTTCGTGGTATTCCTGGCCGAAAGCATATACACGCCGGGTCATGGTCAGCCCCATGGATGTATTCACGACATTGGTTACGATACGGTCAGGCACCTGATCCGGATTGATTTCATCGACATCGGGTGCATAGATGGCATTCAGATCATTTCCATCAACATAAACCTTTGGAATTTCATATTTGGCACTTTGATGCAGTTCGACAGGGAACAGGGAAGATCCGACAAAATCGGCTCCAAAATAAAGGGCATAATTTTCCCAATCGTCACCATATGCATCGGTAAAATCCTGGCATCCCACCCACATGAATTTAATGACGGCATTATCCGAGTAAGCATATTCAGCGGGCCAGCGCAGTCCTTCATAATAGGAATTATTCCATGCGCGTTCCGAACCATAAGCCGTAAAATGGCTCTGCAGCGAACCAATTCGGATATAACGGGTATCTTTTGCCTGTACATCCTGAGCCAGCGCATTTCCGTTCATTAAGACAAACAATAAAAGGGAGCAGAATCCCATTACGCGTGAAAAGCTGATGTTATTTTTAGTGTATCCTGGCATGGTTAACCTTTTTTCGTCATGCACCATTAAAAATGAATATTTATTCCTAATGAAATTTTGCGCGGGTTTAAAAACGTCAATGCTTTAATATCCGGATTGTCTATGTAAGATTTGTCATCTTTCCGCTTTTTATTACGTGCAGTAATTTCAGGATCATTGTACGGATTGGGTTCCAGGGGATCATATGCGACGTTAGCGGGTCGGTAATCACCGACGCGGTCATCACCATGTTCAACACCCTTCTCCCAGGAAAAATTCAGCGATTCCAGATAAGGAATAAAATCATAGTTGTAGCTCGAAAATCCGGCGTAGTTCATATATTTCACATTAAAGACATTGGAAATATCTACAAAAAACTTCAAACCCAGATTCTTTAACTGAAGCATTTTGGAAAGACGCATATCGACATTGTGCCAGTCCCGCCATTGTATATTATCGACAACGCCGGTTTCAAATGGATCATACGTGGCATAGGTACCCGAACGCCAGTCAGCAAGGATATTCAAATTCCAGTTATTGAAGAAATTAAAATCCCCGAACGTTTTTCCAAAATCATCCGGCGTATGAAAATCAAGGCTGGCCCGTGCATAAGGCCGTGGATGCACCCGTGTCTGTTTCGGATTTATACGGTTATAATTGCGCTGTATCGTTGGATCCTCATAGTAATGAAGTAATCCGAAATATCCGGAGGTCCGTACATCATAGGTATAGTTAATAAAACCGCTTACCCATCGTCCGACACGCTTGGAAAGTGTAATCTCTGCGCCCCGGATATCCGCATAATTATTATTTTCCGGATATCCATAGTTAACGGAGTTATTAAAATTTGTATAATAAACAGAACCAATCTGATTTGTAATATCCTTATAATAGGCGGCTATTTTGAATAGGAAAATATCCAATACATTATGCTCATAACCCAGCTCGTATGCGACTGTTTTTTCCATATCCAGGTTGGGATTCCCCATGTACATGATAAAACCGCTGTTTTCCCGTTGCAACCGGAATCGGTAGGAAGACGGTGGTTCGGCATAAAAGTGCCCGTAATTGAAATACAGTTTTGAGTTTTCCGTAATGGGGTGGGAAACACCCAGTCTGGGGCTTATGTTGAAATGCGTTTTCGCGTCTTCCGCCGGTGCCTGATTTTCAACCGTATTCCCGTACCCTTCTTTAAAGAAATCATCAAATTTCTGGAGGTCATAACTATCGGCATTTGGATTTGAATAATCAAATCGGACACCCAGATTTGCAATAAATCCTTCATATTCCAGCTTATCCTGAATATAGGCCCCGATACGTGTCGGAAAAACGTGATAAATCAGGCTCCTGTTCCAGGTATCTTTGGAAGGACTTTCAGAATAAGATTTAATATCAAAGTCATTATAGATAACACGCACTCCGGTTTTAACCTGGTTACGTTTATTAAGCTGGCTGGAAAAATTGAATTCGAACGTTGTGGTGGAGTTGACGGATTTATCTCTTCCCAGATTCATCCAGCCGCCCATGATCGTCCCGTCGATACTCTGATCACTGAACCCCCAGTAACCATAGGGTGCTTCATCGACTAAATAGCCCGGCACAGGCTCATATTTTTTTGTCGTATCCCGCGTTGCCATCTGATACGTATTATACCTGTTGATTTTGTATTGCAATTTGACATCGTAAAAAGTCCTGCTATTGATGGCGTGGGTAAATTTGGCGCCGATCATCGTCCGGTATATTTCAGTCGGGCTGTAATAACCGGGCATGTAGAGACTGGAAGCGTGGGCATATCCGGCCACTTCGGAAACACCCTGCAATACATGGCCGGTCGGGGTCGGATTCCAGTCATAAGGTGATACGGAAGTGACTTCTCCGTACAGGCCGGTCATCACCAGTTTCATGGATGGCGATAAATCGGAAGTCACTTTCAACTGCGTGTGATGTTCCTGGTAACTGTCGGTCGCAAGCGGAAATACGAACATATTGCGTTCGTTGTAGTGTGACAGATAAAACCGGGCATTACCCAAATCTTCATTCAAGCTGGAAATCATTGACGGAAAAAGCGGTCCTCCGAAGCCAATATCCAGTACATAGTCCGATTTTTCAATATCACCTTTGCGCCGGCGTTGCCATTCAAATAAACGCTTTGCTCCCAACGGTGTGAGATCATTCGACGGATCTTCATCCTGCATGGTTTCGTCAGAAACGGCATTCCAGCCTTCGAAGCTGGGATACTGGCTGCGCGTGTAATCATCCCAGTTGCCATTCGCCGTACCGGTCCAGCACACTTCCGGATCCATATAGGGCCTGTTAAAATAGGAATTGGGATCATATAACGAAGGGCCGAAATGTTTCTGACGGATCAGGTCAATCCCGGGTAATTTATTAGTCATGTAAGACACGGATGCATTATAGCGGTTTTTGGAACCCTCCCTGGTTACAACGTTAACCAGGCCGGAACGTGCATCACCATATTCCGCATTAAATCCGCCGGTCTGAATAGTGATTTCTTTAATTGAGTTGAGACTGACCGCCGTATAGGGAATATTCGAACGCTCATCATTTAAAGAAAGCCCGTCTACCATGAATACCGTTTCATCGGCACCCCCGCCGCGGACAATAATACCCTGTGTACCCATCTCTATTCCGGCTTGCAGGGTCAGGGCCTGATCCACCGTTTGAACAGGAAGATTGGCAATGGTTTCCGCTTCAATATTCATCTGAGAATTGGAGATATCCTGAACAACGGCCGGACGGTCCGCTTCCACAACGACGGTTTCACCTTCGATTATCTGCGATTTCAGGGCAATGTCCACCCGCGTTGTAAGGTCAATTTTAACGACGACATCGTGAACCGTATGCTCTGCATACCCGACATAATTCACTTTCAGATTGTACGTTCCGGCCGGTACATTGAGCATGACGAAAAAGCCATCCAGATCTGTCGCCGAACCAATCCGTGTATCCTCCAGATAGACATTCACGCCCCCCAGGGGGGTTCCGGTCTGGTCATCGGTGATGGTACCGGCGATTTTACCCGAAGTACTCGCCTGAAGAGGGATGCTCCAGACGCACGCCATAACTAATAATGATCGTAAAAAAATCTTCCTTATCATGACACATCCTAAAAATTAGGCGTTTTGCTATCTATAAAGAAAACTGAAAAGCAAAGCGGTGAATATCGTTGAATACACCAAAATTCGTATAGGAATAATCAATACCGAGGCCAAAAGCTTTCAGGTTATTCATAATATATCCGGCCCCGAAACTGATACCCTGTTCATCCGTCGGGGACGTATAACCCAGCCTCAGGGACACTGTGTTCAGAAATATATATTCCAGTCCCATATTGATCTGTTCGCTGTAATCCCTGGGATGGACGGCATCCACTGACAGATTTAATGTATGTACTTCCGGATCCATGTCCGTTAAATCGATCACGTTCATGTACAATCCCATTTCAAAGGTCAGCGGAAGCTGGAGTGATTCCTGGATGTATTCGATTTCCTGGGAAAAATTCCGGACATTCATACCAAACGTAAGGCTTTTGAAACCGGTATTGTAGAAAATACCAAAGTCGTAGGCGACGACACCCTCTTCAAAATTATCGGCATTGGCCGCTTCATTGGCACCGAAGTCAACAAATCCGCCGACCAGATCCTGGTGTACATATTTGAAATGGCCGCCTACATAAAATTTATTGGAGAGCATTTTGGCATATCCCATACCTACTGAATAAGCCGCAGGACTGAATGTTCCTATATCCAGAAAACCCTGTTCATTTTCGGCCCGGATCGTGCTGGTAAAATCACCGTAATCGACATTAAGGAAGGTAAAACCGAATACACCATATTTCCCCTGTGCAGGCCGGACGGCATAGCTGCCATACCAGTAATTGATATCCGCAATCCACTGAACGACCCCAAGCGTGAAATCAGAGAAATTCTCCATTTCAGCCATTGTGGACGGATTATAGAACATGGCCGTCGAATTCTTAAAATTCAGCGCCGTAATCGCATCGCCCATAGCACTGGCCCGGGCACTCGGCGAAACCGTCAGAAATTTCATTCCGGTCTGCGCCAGCTTTCTCCTTTCCTGACCCTGAACAAAGGCGATGCTCATCAGTAAGAGAATTACAGTTATTATCAATCCAGAATTATACTTTTTCATAGTTGGTACCCAACATTTATAGTTTTAACGTACTATTACGAATTTTATAATTGTATTATCACCCTTGGAAAAAATACGTTTTCCTTCACTATCATATTGGTCATCCAAAACTTCGATATAAGCGATATAAACGCCACTCACTACCAGCTGATTGGAAGAGGTAACGGCATTCCAGTAAGCGTCACCGCTTCCATCCGTGTGCATGAGAGTATTGACGAGTTCACCACTTTCAGTAAAAATCTTGATAACACATTGTCCGGGCAGGTTGAAGAATGCCATTTTATCCGATTCAAATTTGCCAAACCGCAGGCGGTCCTCTGAGGAAGAAATGACATATGGATTAGGCACAATGCGTATGGCATCCAGTGAATAGCGTTCTTCTTCCGTCACCAGCGGGGATCCACCCTGGGGCCGTTTGAGAAACGTCGGGTCGTAGGTCTGGGTGTAATAGCGGCTGCTGGTCAATCCGTTTTCATCGACGGTTTCAATGTAATAATAGTAACCGATACCTCTTACCGGATTTGTATCATCATAGCTCCGTTCATTTTTGCCCGCTTCATAAATCAACTGAGGCGGACGCAACGGGCTGTTATAGATACCGGCATTCCGGTAAATACGGAATCCTGCGATTTGATCCACATTCGGATCATCCTGGTATACTTCCCATCGCAGAGAAATACGGTCTCCACCGCCATTTACTTCGAAGAGTTTTGGCGGCCGCGGGCCCTGTGTAATATTGTAATCATTATTATAATTTTCCAGTGCCAGGCGGAATGTTTTAAAAAGCGAGTCTCTTCCCGTCAGGACCAGTTCATTTTTCGTATGGTCGTCAATATCCCCGTTTTTGTATTGCTTACCGATTTCGATACACCGTTCCGTGCTGAGGCCGTTTGCAGCTTCCGCCATGACGATATGGATTTCATCACCAAATCCGAGCTGATAGGGGCCATAACCTTTTCCTACCGAATAGCCGCCGGGTGTATCCAGCGCCGGATGATTCTTCTGAGCGGCAAAATCACCGGAGGGTTCGACGACCCAGGCATGACGCTCCATGTGCCCACGCGTCATCCAGCCGTATTCTTTTCTCATAGTGGTTTCATTATAGGGATCGTTTTTCCGGGTGATGTCTTCATCCGATCCGTAATATCCCGTAGTCGACGGCTGAGCGGGATCATCGGTTTCATCATCCGCCGCTTTGTCGGCATGTATCGTAAGGATACCCACGAATTGCGGCGCACCAATTCTTCCGACCGTATCAGCATCACTTATATAACCATAATTATCAGGCCTCAGGATAGGGGCACCGATATTATCCCAGCTCACTTCCTTTTCCGGGTGATAACCATGCCAGGTAAATTGCGCGCGGAAATCTTCATCAGGGGGATCACCATAAATATTCGGGTTTTCCAGTCCGTCCCCCCGTGCAGAGTTCATTGAATTTTTACCCCAGCCGGCAGAATTATGAATCAGATAGCGCACTTCATAAGCAACGGAATACCGATACTGAAAGAAAATGTAAACACTGTCCAGAGTCTGACCTTCCAGCTCAATTTCCGGATCATCATCTACATTACCGGTATTGGTGAACGTATAATCATAGATAATATAGTTATCATGACCGGCTGTGCTGAACTGCCTGATTCTACGATCCATTGTCAGACCAAGCTGTGTGTTGACAATATTTACAATTTCACGGTCCCAGGGCATCGTCGGATCAATACCGTCATTCTCAATCTGTTTATCGAACGACAGCACGTCATCGACAAAGACCTTGGGAGGATCGAACTTGCTGTACATGGAAAATTCCACCGGGAAAATCTCGCCGACACCGGTTGTACGCGGACCGACGTGGACCACTTTATGGCTGTAGGAGTCATTGAGCTGATCCGTAAAACTTCTGGCTCCTATCCAGAGCCCTTTCGCCGCCTGACAATCCTGATAATCGTAAATGGCCGGCCACCTTAATCCATCCTGCTGTGACGGATACCTTCCATGTTCTATTTCACATCCCGATTCCGAATACCAGTTATGAAGAGATCCAACCGACATCCACTTATATGTAAACTGGCCGTAGGAAAGCGACTGAAAACAGAAAAGAAAGATGAAGATCATTACCGGCAAAGCTGATAAGGTGTTTCTATTGGTAATTTTTCTCATTTTTTCCCTCTTTTACTACATATTGACAATTCCTGTGCCTTCGCCCTGAACGCGCGGCGCATTATTCAAATAACGTTATCATGATTGATAAATCACCAAATGGAAAGGTACCTGTATTGACATCCATTTCATACACTGTATTCGGAGCAGCATCCTGAGGAATCACCGCACTGACCGGAATCAGATCAAACGGGCTGTTACTGTTTTTCGGATGCGGTGGCGTCATCGTCACATAAACCTCCTTACCCCGCAAATCAAGAGGAAACGAAATGCCTGCCGGGGCATTCGTCAGAAAATCTTCCCCCGGATAGGTATACAACGCACCCAATGTGTCGGCATACGGATTACTGGCATCTCTGGCACCCGGATCTTTAAAAGAACCCAGGGAAAGAGGCTGACCGTCAATGGTTACCCAGGCTTCGTAGTTCCAGTTTGAAGGGACCACCGGCAAATTCAGGCCCTTGATCATTTTGCCGGTGCTGTCACGACCGACAAACCAGACACCGCTTTCCGGATGTGTGAAGGTCGTATCGGAAGGGGTATTTAACATGAAACTTCCGCTGATCTGGTTAAAATCATAATCCAGGATCAGTTCATCTCCCAGTCCGAGTTCTGCCGCATTAGCAAAGACCTTTCCGGCCAGTATTTTAAAATTACTGGGTGCAAAAATCGTATCGATAAATGTGCTGTCCCCTTCCTGGCCCATGGAATAGCGTTCTCCGGGTACTTCATCGCTTTCGATGGTCAGCATGAAATTGAGGGCACCTTGTAAATAGCCTAAATTGACATCAAACGCACTCTGTGAAGGCAGCCCCTGGTTATCAACGCTGAAAACACCGATACTCTGCATGGTTTCCGTCTCTCCGGTGGGTGTTTTTTCCAGCCAGATTACCCATAATTCATACCATGCAGAATCGCCCAGTGCCTTAAGACCCGATATGTCCATGGATACGCGGGAAATCTGCTTATCGGTGCTCAGTATGTCGTTTTCACCCTGACAACTGAACAGGATCAACGTAATGGCGAAACAGAAGAGAATTACCTTTTTCATAAATACTAACCCTTTTTTTTAAAATTCAAAAGATATCCTCAGTCCCCAAAAAATATCTCTTGGATTCAGAAACGTGAAGTATCTAAAATTCGGCATATCGATATACGCTTTATCTTCCAGTATCTTATCCACCCTGCTTTTATCTTCCCTGTACCAGGAACCGGAATTGTAATCATTGGGATCATATTGATAACGATAGAACCCTTCTCCATGCAGATTGCTGAGGGATTCTTCGAAATAATAGAGATCTCTGTCATTCGGATGCGGAACCGAATTAGCATCCCTTCTTGCAGTAATGGGAACAAACTCAACATTATAATCACGATAGGTTCCGGGTTGATCTTCGCCCGGGATATTGATATATCCAAACTGTTCGACACCATCGGTGTTACCCGGGAAATGGAGTGAGCGCATGTAGTCAAGATAGTCGGTGCCATCATAGAATCCCGTAAAGGAGAGGCGTTTGGTATCGAAGACATTATTGATGTCAACAAAAAATTCAAAATTCGTATTTTTAAAGCGGAAATTCTTGGTCATCCTCAAATCGAGTCCGAAATAATCTTTCCATTGCAGGTTATACTGCACACCGGGAATGGATCCGCCGCCACCGGTCCAGGTTGTAAAACTTCCCGCGCGCCACGATCCGAGCAGATTCAGGCGCCATGAACCGAGCGGATACATTTCGGAGACGGACGGACCGATTTTTTCCGGCGCAAAAAACGTAATGTTTGCACGGGCAAAAGGCTGGGGAACGGGTTTTGACTGGTAATGCCGTTTAAATTCGCGTTCATAGGAGCGTTGTTGAGCGGGATTTTCATAATAATGGTCATACCCGAAAAACCCGGAGGTTGTAACACGATACGTATAATTGACAAAACCTCTCACCCAGTTACCGCGGTTTTTATCCAGTGTGATCTCAAATCCGCGGATATCCCGGTATGAATTCGGCTCCGTTGTTCCGTATGAAACCGAGCCGTCAAAATTATCATAGTAGATACTCTTCGGTTCCATGGAAACATCTTTATAATAACCGGCTGTCCGAAGCAGAAACTGGTCATATATATTATGTTCATAACCCAGTTCATAGGCAATCGTTTTTTCCAGCGGATTATTCGGATTGGCCAGCCACTCGACCTGATTGCTGTGCGGGTGGCGTTCCAGCAGGTATAAATTACTGGGCTGGGGTAACTGCCTGAAATGACCGTAATTAAAATACAATTTGCTGTTTATGGTAATCGGAAACGCAATGGCCAGGCGCGGGCTGAATGTAAAATTCAGCTTGGCCGATTCCTTATTCAGCATGGTATCAATACCGGTCGAAAATTTTGCGGAAAATGCCGGGTCAAAAGGATTGTAACCCTCATACCAGCCGGTATTTGCATAGGAATAGTCAACACGCATACCGATCTGGGCGATCATATTTTCGAATTCCAGTTTATCCTGCACATAAAATGCACCGCGAATCGGGTATTCTTCCCATTTTGTCTGGGAATCGGAACTTTGTAAACTGGACCTTCTGGCATAATTGATTTTACTGCTGGTTACCGTAAATTCGACACCCGCCTGAATATTGTTATAGCGGTTCAACTGACTGGTAATATCAAACTGGGTGATATAATTCGTCACCAAACTCGAATCGCGCGATGTCGCAAATGCTACGCCCATACGCATACTGTTTACCTTGGAGTCCTTACTGTCCTCATTGGCCGTTTGGGAAAATTCATCATACCAGCCGAACGGCGCCTCATCCACATACCAGTTATCGCCGAATTTCCGGACAGGCGTGAAATCCCGCGATCTGCCCGGGTTCGTGGAATAATCCGAGGTAAAGCTGGAAATCTTGGCTTCATAAAAGGTCCGGTCACTGATGGTATGGGATAACTTGGCTCCCCAGCTCCGGTAATTCACCTGGGTCGGTGCCCAGTAATCCGTGCCGAACATGGCCCCCTGGCCGTAACTGTGATTGTAAAATTCGTAGGCAATGTTATAGGCGGAATTATAGATGCCGGGTGCGCCGCTGCGACTCGATCCGGTACCTCGTTCGCTTCCCATTAAACCACTGACCATCAGCTTCATGCCCTGGTCGATATCTGATGTCAGTTTAAGCTGATAATTATAATCCCGGTAACCGTCGCGTGAGAGCGGTATGATATACATGGACTGGGAATTTCTGTAGGAGCTGTGGAACCGCAGATTGCCGAGTTTTTCGCTGACAAATGGTACCGGCCCGCCGAAACTCATGTCCACGTCAAAATCGGGATCCTGAATATCCAGTTCCCGGCGGTGTTCCCAAAGGAATAACTGCTGAAGTGCTTCGGGGCTCATATCATCGCGCTCGTTATCGTTACCGATCAGTTCCTTTGACTTTTCATAGAATCCGATCCATTCAGGAAACTGGGCCTGGGTATGCGGATCCCACCCTGTCCAGCGGCCGTCATTATTCACATCCGTGAACTCTTCAAAGGAATCATATACACCATTATTATTCAGGTCATCAAAAGGCTCACCCTTCGTACCAACCCAGGCTACTTCCGGATCGACATAGGGCCTGATCCAGTAGGCATCGGGAGAATTGGGGGAATGACCGAAATGCTTTTGTGCCGTCGGACTGTACCGCCCCAGGAAACTGAAATCATATTTCTTCCGGTCGCCTTCCTTGGTAACAACATTGACGAGCCCCGAACGGATCTGTCCGAATTCGGCGCTGAACCCCCCGGTTTGTACCTGAATTTCTTCTACGGACGTATAGCTGATGGCATTGTACGGTGTATTATTTCTTTCGTTTCTGAGATTCAGCCCGTTTATGATCCAGGCAACCTCATCACTGCCGCCACCCCTGAAACTACTGCCCTCGATACCGGCCTGCAGAGCGACAACGCTGGAGACATTCATTACCGGTATCGCTTCAATATCTTTGGCACTGATATTGGCCCGGCTGGCCGCAACATCTTTTTCCACAACGGGGCGTTCCGCGATGACTGTGATGGTCTCACCGATATCCAGTGCTTCTTCGGATAATTCAAAATTGACGACTGTGGTCTGGTCGATCATCACCCGTACATTGGTGACTGTTGAAGGGGCGTAGCCGACCATCATCGCTTTAACCGTATATGTGCCCGGAGGTACATTCAATATTACGAAATATCCTTCCAGATCCGATGCACCGCCCAGGAAGGTATCCTCAAGGAGCACATTGACGCCCGGCAACGGTTCGCCGGTAGCGGCATCCTTTACAATACCGCTGATTTTACCTGAAGAAGCGGCGAATACTTCTGTTAAAAAAAGTATGAGAATCAGAGAGACAATAACTTTTATCAATCTCATAAATGTCATCTCCTTTTACTAAAACCAATTAATTTCACAATTATGTTTTTTCGATGGG
>CAYPHA010000001.1:33978-247779 GCA_964410215.1 uncultured Calditrichota bacterium
GGGTCTTTACTGCTTGAATCAATGATCCTTTTACGATTACTGATCAATACGTTGAAAACAATCCCGGTTAGTCAGACAGGTGAACAAACTATTAAAATATACTATCTGATACATTTAATTGAAAGTGTTTTTTGAAATATTTTTCACTTTCAGATCAGGAACTTTGTCTATAACTTAATAATATAATTTCCAATGTCCAAGCGAAATTGAAAGAATTTCACCGGGTTGGTAAGTAAGACTAACAAACTATTTGGAAAATATTAGCTTTCTGTTACAAACGGGTATTAGTCTTTAAAGTATTCTAACGTCATGGTTTGGCCGTCGAATAGAGCAAAACTGTTATATCGGATCCAGTCCCCCAGATTGATATATTTTTTTCCCCCCTTTTCATGGACCAATGGATTGTGACGGTGTCCCATGATTACAAAATCAGCACCCTTCTCAAAACGGATCTCCGCGTATTCTATATAATCGCTCTCATCGCGGAGATGATTTAGTTGATTGGTATACTTCCGGCTGGAACCGGAAACGAGACGCGCAAACGGAATTCCCCAGTCCGGATGCAATAGACGAAATACCCTCTGATTAATGCGATTACGCAAAATCCGCTTTAAAATACGGTAACCGATATCTTTCTTGGCGATACCATCACCGTGAAATAAGAAAAAGGACTTCCCGGCAAGTTCAAAGGCATATGATTCCGCCCATGTTTTTACACCGATCTCCCTGTCGAAAAAATCACTTAAGGCGAAATCATGGTTCCCGGCCAGATAATGCAGCTCCACACCCGCATCCGCCATATTCCTGAGCGCGAACAGGAAACGGAAATAATCTTTGGGAACGACATATTTGTATTCAAACCAGAAATCAAATAGATCACCTACGATATACAGGTGTGTCGCATCCCCGTGAATGGACTTCAGAAAGCGTAATACGCGTTCCTGCTTTTCTTCTTCATTTTTATCATGATGGGAACCGATATGAAGATCGGAAATGAAATAGGCTTTTACCATGACCAATAAATATTTCTTATTTCGAAATGTAATAAAAACGTAACTGTCTGTATAGCTGTACTATGATGAAAATAATCACCCCCGCATTTAAAAGCAATAAAGCCGGGTGGTTGCATCCGCTAATAAGAACACCTAATTTCCCTGAATTACAATAAGGAGGGAAGCAGGATGAAACATGCCCTGATCATACTCGCACCTGGATTTGAAGAAACCGAAGCTGTTACGGTTATTGACCTTCTGCGCCGCGCCGATTGTGCTGCATGCGGCAGAAATTACACAGGATTTGGAAGTGACCAGTTATCCATCAGAAGAAAAAACATTCACGAATGCCCGTTATAAAACCGCTGATGTGATCAGGGACGGATCTGTCCTGACAAGTCGCGGACTCGGGACTGCCATATCATTTTCTCTGGAAATTATTTCAGAACTGGTTGGCGCTGAAACGGCATTCATTATCGCGGAACGCATTCTTTATCAGTCATTACGAAAATAACTTTTGATACCGTCCGTGAGTTTTTTAGTGCCGAAGCGAACCGGATCCGTCGCCGGGACCCCGCATTTTTCTTCAATAGAAGCGAGCAGCTCCAAAGCCTTGTTTTCTTCGACGAGCGAGGAATTGACAGAAACAGCGATTACGGGAGGTGTTTTTTCATTCTGCAGCAGATTTTGATAAAATTCGATGCTGCGTAAAATCAGGTTAATATTCAAACTCTCTTCCATACGGTGACAGAGAAGGACACCATGAGGCGCCGTACCGTGTAGTATTCCCATCATAGCCGGTGCTAAAAGCTGATTTCGTAAACTGCCCCGGCCTTCCACAAAGAGATATTCGAATTTATCATTCATTTCATACAGTTCATATTCAACATATCCCGAGACCTGGTCGGAATTCATCGATTCAATAATCTGTCCCTTTTTCTTGATTTGTGTGCCGGCAAGACTTGTAGGGAGCCAATCCGCGGAAGAACCCTGCCGGTGCAATCCGGTGACAACTTCAATCGTCGTGGAAAGTTTTCCGGAAAGATCATTAGTACCGGCAACGAGAATCTTTTTGGATTTGATCGAATGTGTCACCCCTTTGTACTTTGTGAATTTGTCTTCCACATGACGCAGGTCAATTATTTTTGTCCTGTATTTTTTGGCCAGCAGATTGAATTCGGCGATGTCCAGTAATGACTGATGGAGTCCGTTAATGATATTAAGCTTTGATTGTATGGCTTTAATGATCATCGGATACCATTCCATCAGAAAGTTTCCGCCATAAAGGGCTGTTCCAATAAACAGATAATTGGGATTGAGGTGAAAGAATTCATCAAGCGTGCCGGCAATGGGTATTTCGCCACCGAAACCCAGAACCTCATTTACCGTCTTTCCGGCATTGGCCGGATCAATAATGCCCAGAATATGATCCCTGGAATAACGTATCAGAGCACTTTCTGTCTTTGAGAATACTGGCTGCAGTTTCCCATCCGCAAGAATGACAATATATTTCTTCATTTCAGTCTGCCTCAGAAACAGGTAAGCAATATACTTGTAATTTAGAGAAATAAGCACAGCATAACAACTTAATTTATCACTGTGAACGGTCTGTCTGAACAAAGATCATCGGTTTGATCCGTTCCAGCGTTTTCGGACCGATGCGTTTGACGCGGGTTAATTCTTCCGGGGATGCGAAGGGGCCATGCGTTTCGCGGTATGTCACGATTCTTTCGGCTGTTGCCGGTCCGATACCGGGCAACTGCTGCAGTTCTTTATGACCGGCTGTATTTATGTTTACAGGCCTGCCGGGATTGATTTCCGGTTTTTCATGGCTGTGATTGTCCGTGTAGGGACCGGACTGCTGCTTCAGTGCCGTTGTATCGACCGAAAGGGCATTAAAAAGGCTGTCTTCAAGTGAATAATCATATACTTCCGGTTTGAAGAGATGCGGTTTTGCCCATTGAATTAAAAAGCTCAGGACCATGAGGCCGGTTAAAACCAGTAATGCCTGCTTTTCCGTTTGTGTCATCTTGATGTGATCCGAATGCGTTTCCGCATATATGATGCTGAAAACGGTCACTTTCCACAAACAGGGTGGGGGAAATTAAAAATTCAGGGCATCCTTGAACTTTTCAAATACGTTTTTATGCTCGTCCTGATTGGGTTTTATATTTTCACTGTCTTCCAGTTCCGAAAGTAGACTGCGTTCTTTATGATTGAGCTTGGTCGGGACATAGACCTGTATCTGAATCAGCTGATCGCCGACACCGGTACCATGCAGGTGCGGTATTCCCTTCCCGCGCATACGCAATATGCGTCCGGACTGCGTTCCGGGTGCAATATTAAGTTTTGCTTTCGCCGTAAGTGTGGGGATCTCCATACTCGTACCCAATGCTGCTTCCGGGAAACTGATGGGCAAAACCATGATCACATCATCCCCATGGCGTTCAAATATTTTATGGTTTGCTTCTTCAACCACCACGATGAGATCACCGGCCGGTCCGCCCCTTTTGCCGACATTACCTTCGCCATGAAGCGGGATATAATTACCGGTACGCACACCCACGGGAACATTAATTTCAATCGTTTTACTGCCCTGGACCCTGCCCTCTCCGCCACAGGTTTTGCACGGATCCTGAATAATCTGCCCTTCGCCGCCGCACCGGTTACAGGTGGTTATATTGACAAATTGCCCGAACAGGGATTGTGAGACCTGTCGTACTTCACCACTTCCTTTACATTGCGGGCACATGTTTGTCTTACTGTATTTTGCCGAACCGCTGCCATTACATTCATCGCAGGCAACCTGTTTTTTAACCTTAATTTTCTTGGTGACACCGCCGGCAATTTCTTCCAGGGTCAGTTTAAGACGAATCTGGATGTCACTGCCTTTTCTGCTGACGGATGAACGTCTCCGGCCTCCGCCGCCGCCTCCTCCGAAAATATCACCAAAACCAAAGCCCTGTTCCATAAACTGGCGTAAAGCGTCCCCGATATCAAATCCGCCTTCAAAACCGCTGAAATCACCGAAGTCTGCACTCTGGTGCCCGAAGCGGTCATATTGCCGGCGTTTTTGCTCATCGTTAAGAACAGCATAGGCCTCAGCTATTTCCTTGAACTTATCCTCTGCTTCCTTATTTCCGGGATTCTTATCCGGATGATATTTAAGTGCAAGTTTCCTGTACGCTTTTTTTATTTCGTCCTGGGTCGCTGATCGGTCTACACCCAGTACTTCATAATAATCTCGTTTTGAAGCCATAAAAATACCTTATTTTGCCACCAGAACCTGCGAATGGCGGATTACTTTCTCATTCAATTTATACCCTTTCAGATGCTCCTCGACAACAGAGCCGCTTTCGTGCTTGTCTGATTCAACCTGTAAAAGGGCCTGATGTTGATCCGGGTCGAATTCCTGTCCAATTGCATCTATCGGTTTTAATCCTTTTTTCTCCAGTGTGGAAATCAGTTTTTTATAAATCAACCGGATACCTTCGGAATGTGAATCATTGTTTTCAGATTCTTCCATGTGCTGCAGTGAACGCTCAAAATCATCGATAGCCGGAAGTATTTCCAGTATAAGTTCCTCGTTAGCAGAATCCAGAAGATTTATAAATTCTTTTTCTGTACGCCTTTTGTAGTTGTCAAATTCTGCCGCTTTTCGCAGAAGCTGATCTTTTAATATCTTATTCTCTTCTTCCAGGTTCGATTTTACCTGCTCCAGCGCTTCTATTTTCTTTTCAAGTTCGTTTATTTTCTTTACAGCTTTTATGTTGCTTTTTTTTGTCGCACCTTTGGACTTTTGGGCCTCTGAATTCTTATCAGACGACGCTTTTTCGGATTCCGTATTTTTTATCTCTTTTTCTTTGGCATCTGTTTCTGCCATAGTGCTTTATCCTCCTTACAACCATTAAAAAAGGTTCACTTATTAACGAAATGAACCTTAAAACATTATATTACAATCATTACTGTACCTGCCTGCGAAAAACCGCCGGCTTAGTAATTGTACTGAACTTTTTAATTTAAACCCATTCGAAGGTTCTGTCAATATTTAGATTAATGGAGCGTATTAAAGTTACAGATTTGAAAGATGTTTGCTGACACTTAAACGGCTTGAAAAAAATCCGATAAGGATACCGAGCAACAACAGGATACCGAATATCTCGTAGCGGAACAACAGATAGGGATAGACGAAATAGCGCGTGGCCTCCACAACCATGTAGAGCATACCACCGGCAAGTACAGAACCGAAAACACCTTGCAGAAAACCTTCTACCAGGAAGGGACGGTTGATAAAGGCGCGGGTGGCGCCAACCAGATTCATTATCTCAATGATATCCCGACGGGCAAATATCGTTAAGCGAATGGTGTTATGAAGTAATACCGAAGCGATGACGATCAGTATCAGCCCGATGGCACCGCCGATGAGATAGACGATTGTGATATAGCGGTCAATCAGTGCAAGGACACGTTTTTGAAAAACGACTTCATCCACACCATCGAACGCAGCGATTTTGTCCGAAATGTTCTCAATGGATTTCAGATTCTGGTATCCCTTTTTCATCTGAACGATACATGATGGAGGCAAAGGGTTTACATTCAGGATTTCATTGATATCACGGCCGAATTCTTTTTTAAACCGCTCAGCGGCACGGGATTTGGAGATAAAGGCAACGGACTCCACGCCTTCCAGGGCAGCAATGCGCTTTTCAATATTCCGCCCTTTTGCCTCTTCCAGAGTACTTTCGAGATATACCTCGAATTCCATTTTTGACCGAATATCGCTGATCAGGTAATTCATATTGAAAGAAAATACAATGAAAATACCGATAAGCAGATGAGAAAAGGCGATAGATGTTATCGTCAGCGTGGTGGCCAGTCGCGCCCTGCCGAATCCTTTCAGCCCTTCACGGATTCCAAACCAGAAATTCATGGTTCCTTTATTACTCCCTGCTCAATATGGATAATCCGGTGCGGAAAGTTTTTAATCAGGGTTGTATTATGGGTGGCCATCAGTACAGCGGTACCACCGCGGTTGATTTTTTCCAGAATCTGCATTATTTCAATCGCATTCCGGTTATCGAGATTTCCGGTAGGTTCATCCGCCAGAATTATGAGGGGGTCATTGACAATTGCCCTGGCAATAGCTACGCGTTGCTGCTCACCACCTGAAAGTTCATGAGGAAAATGATTGCGCTTATGACCCAGATTTACCTCTGTTAACACGCGCATGACACGCCGTTTAACCTCCGCGCCCTTGATACCGATGACCCGCAGGGCGAAGGCGACATTATCAAATACATTCCGGTCACTTAGAAGTTTAAAATCCTGGAAGACCACTCCCAGTTTTCTTCTCAAAAGAGGGATCCCTTTTTCACGTATTTTCGCCGAACTGAAATTTTCTACGATGATCATTCCTTCCGTAGGAAAATTCTTCAGATTTATTAAATTGAGTATGGATGATTTGCCGGCTCCGCTGGGACCCACCAGATAGATGAATTCTCCCCTCAAAATACGGAAGGTAATTTTCGAAACGATGGGACGACTGTTTATTTTATAGGATACATTGTAAAATTCTATCATTACGAATTATTTCAGTTGATCTCGTTTGTAGGGTCATGCAATAAGATGGCATAACGGGCCTCAAGCCCTCCCCATTCATAAAGCCAGTAATTCTGCAAATTATGCCGGACATAGTAATATGATTTATGGACTTTTATTTGTGTATCCAGCTCTTTGACTATCCTGTATTTTTCATTGACACAAACTACACGGTAGAAACGCAGCGGATCTTCCGTTACGCCTTTTGTCTCGACGCGTTTGCCTATGGACACAGAAAACACTCCCTTATGTATTAATTGACTCTAAAAGTTATTTTTTCCTGCATAAAATATGGATGCGTTCTGAATTTTTATGAATCGGCCGATAACTGAAGTTATCATAAAAATTCAGAATTTCAAGGGGACTTTTTTCGATAAGAGCTTCCCACTCGGTTACCGGTCGAATTTTTTGACGATGGAGTTCAATATAGGTCTGCGCACCATCTTTGATTGTAAAACGGTTATACTGGATCTGTTTCTCTGAATCAAACCAGCTTTTCCGCTGGTACGATATTCCACCCCAGCCGTCATCCTCATAGTACTTGTTGAAATGATCTCTACAGCCTTTAACCGTTACAACATCAAAGATAAAAAGACCGCCCTCGTTCAGAGTATAACCAACATTTTCAAGTAATGTAACGATATCATTAATTTCCATCATATAGTTTATAGAGTCATACAGCATCAGGGTTACGTCAAAAGAAAGGGCTTTCAAAGCCGGTTTGCGGGCATCGCTGCAACAAAACGGGACAGACTTGTTTTTCGTATCCCGGCATGCCATTTTTAACATGGCAGGAGAGAGGTCCGAACCAAAAACACGGCGGTTTCTGATAGCTAACCAGGGCAGCAATTTCCCGGTGCCGCAGGAGATATCATGGATCCGTTCAACGCGGCCCGGATAATAGTGATACAGATTGTGAATATATTTGGCCCATTGTTTATAATTGACATGGGACATGATTCTGTCGTATATAGGGGCAAGGCGATCATATGGAACGGCTTGTTTTGCCATAATCAGTTTCCGGCTTTTTGGCAAATAAATTTTGAAGAAATTTAGTTCAGAATAATGTAAATTGACAGAAAAATATTTCAAATTACAACGGAGTTGTTTCTTTTTTTAAATGATAAGTTTTTTAAACACCCTGGCCCTACCGGCTTTGGCTGCTGCATTAATCCCGTTAATTTTGCACCTGTTGAGCCGGCAACGTACTAAAAAGGTTCTTTTCAGTTCCCTGAGGTTTCTAAAGCGTCTTGAAAATCAGCGAATCAGGCAGGTCAAACTGTTACAGATTCTGCTCATACTGCTGCGCACACTTTTTATCGTTTTCCTGGTTTTGGCATTCTCCAGACCAACCATGAAACAAAGCCCTCTCGGATTCGATTCCAATGCAGCTACCACTGCGGTCATTCTGATGGATGATTCCTACAGCATGAAAAGTTATATGGGCGCTGTGACCCGATTCGAGTATACGCAGGATATTCTGAGGCAGATCCTGCCGTTGTTTTCTCCGGATGACCATGTTTATATGCTTTCTCCATCCCGGCCCAAACCGTATCGCATTCCCGGTATCGCGGAAGTTCAAACATACCTTGCAGATTTCCGTCCGGGATACACGACGCCTGACTTCAATGCTGTTTTACAGGAAACATTTCAACTGTTTGCATCCTATCCGAATATTAACCGGGAATTATACTTTGTCAGCGATCTCAATATTAATGATGCTGCATTCCTGGATAGCCTGAATACCGGATTAAAAGAGCAAGAAATAAGGCTTTTTCTTATTGCTCCCCCATCGCAGCCGGTATTCAATAATCTCAGCATCGATTCGATAACCGTGAGAAACCAGATTTTTGAAATTAACAAACCAATACGTCTAGATATAACCGTTCGTAATCATAATACCGACGAGGAACTGAACACCCTTGTTCATCTCTTCCGCTCCGATGAAAGAGTCGCAATGGATCAGATTGCCGTACCGGCCGGTGCCTCATCAACACTTGAAATGGTCTATATACCTAAAACGGCAGGAAAACAATTTCTTCATCTGGAAATTGAAGAAGATGATCTTACAACGGATAATTATTATTTCCTGAATCTCGATGTCCCCGAAAACTTACAAATACTGTATGTGACACAACAATTGAACCCCTTCGTACAGAATGCAATTGAAACGTTATCCGAAAATACAATTCTTAATATCAGCCAGAACCGGTACCGTTCCTGGCAGGGCAATCAGTTTGATAATTATGCACTCATCGTTTTGCAGGATCCGCCTGAATTTGAAAGGGCCTTATTAAAACGTCTGCACAGGTATCTTGAAAACGGGAACAGTATTCTTCTAATACCTGGTGCCGCAACGCGTCCCGGCCAGGTAAATGCTTACTTCGAACCGGTGATAAAGACCCGGATTATGGAATCCGTTATCTCAGCCGGTAGTCCGGACAGCTATTTTTCTTTAGCAAGTATCGATGAAATGACAGATCTGTTTCTTCCGGTTTTCAACCGCACCGGATTTCAATTCGATTCCCCGAAAATCCGCAAATATATTCGTCTGCATCCTGATGGAATGTCACTTCTAAAACTCAGAAACGGTGACAGCTTCGTCAGTATGTTCGGGAATAAAGAGGAAACCGGAAATCTCATCGTAATCAATTCCGGTTTCGATGAAACATGGAGCGATATATCCTTAAAAGGATTTTTTGTACCTTTCCTTTACCGTATTATGTATATTGGTGGAGGTACCGGCAAAAAGACAGTTAAGCCGCTGAACGTTGATGAACCTTTTACCTTCAAGTTATCGAATCAATCTATTAACAGTGCCTTTAAACTAAAGACACCTGATGACAGGGAATTCGATGTTATACCGGCGCAATCGCCGGAGGGGCTTCAGTTTGTTTTTACCGATCTTACTATTCCCGGTCATTATATTTTTTACAGGGATGACCGGGTGACTACCGCTTTTTCGGTAAATGTTTCTGCAGATGAATTCAGACGTCCGTTTGTTGATTTCAGCACTGTTGAGGCAACAACCATTCCATTGAACGTATCAGGTGATGTGGAAGAAGTCATATCAACTGCACGCAGCGGCTTTGAAATATGGCCTTTTCTGGTCATATTAGCACTGCTTTCCTTGCTGGCTGAAATGTTATTAATAAAAAAAATTGAAGGCCGCCCGGCTGTTATGCGGGAGCAGACACAGGCATGACAATGATAATATCACTCGAAACAGAGAAAGAAAAGGCGCTGCTGATCGGCCTGGTAACCAGCGATCAGAAGCGCTGGGATGTTGAAGATCATCTCAGGGAACTGGAATCCCTGGCCCGGACAGCCGGAGCAGAAGTTGCCGATACGATCCTTCAGGAACGAATGGCACCCGACCCTGCGTATTTTATCGGCAAAGGAAAAGTCGAAGAAATTGCAATGCGTGTCCGGGAAGAACGTATAAACATGCTCATTTTCGATGATGAATTGAGCCCTGCCCAGATGCGTAATCTTGAAAATAAAATGGAGACGAAGATAGTCGACCGGACGGCCCTGATTCTTCATATTTTCGCAGAACATGCCAAAACGAACGCGGCAAAAACACAGGTTGAACTGGCCCAGTTAAATTATCTTCTGCCCCGGTTAACCCGTCAATGGCAGCACCTTTCCCGGCAGGTCGGTGGCATCGGGACGAAAGGACCCGGTGAAACCCAGTTGGAAACAGACCGCCGGCTTGTACGTACGCGCATTTCCAAACTTCAGTCGCGTCTGGAGCGTATCGAACAACAGGGGATCACCCAACGGCAGAAACGCAAACACACCTTCCGTGCTTCCCTTATCGGATATACCAATGCAGGTAAGTCAACCATTATGAATACCTTAAGCGGATCAGAGGTTCTTGTACAAAATATATTATTCGCAACCCTTGACACCACTGTAAGACGCATTACTGTTAACGGGGATCATGACGTTTTATTAAGCGATACAGTTGGTTTTATCCGTAAGTTGCCTCATCACCTGGTTGCCTCTTTCCGCACGACACTCTCTGAAGTTATTGAAGCCGATCTTTTGATACATGTAGTCGATATTTCACATCCCGCGCTCGATGAACATATTAATGTCGTGCATGGCATTCTGAAAGATATGAGTCTTTCCACCAGGCCTCGCCTTATGGTGTTTAACAAGGTCGATATTCTTAAAAAAGAGGGGCTGATGGCCCAGCTCAAGGTACGTTTTCCGGATGCTTTATTCGTGTCCGGCCGGCGCAGGATCGGCATGGGTAACCTGAAGAAACGTTTTATCGAGATCATCGAATCCGGCTATGAGACGGAACAGATTACTCTCAACCATGCCGTGAGCGGCGCTGAATACCAGATCCGTCCCTATGCGAAAATTATAAAAAAAGATGCCGATGAACATAATCTCTATCTGACTGTTAAATACCCGAAAGAAAATAAAACGAAACTATTAAACGTGCTGTCCCGGCTGACCTGATTCATTTTACAGAGGAGTTCGTTATCACGATTAATTTTAAAACCGCTTTTTTATTCCTTTTTCTGCTTGGCGGCGTTTCGTTTGCACAGGTAGTACATACCATCTACTTTGACCGTTTTTCCCATTACGAGGGTGATGACTGGGTCAGTTATGCGCCTGGAGCCAACATCACTTCCATTGACATTGGCGATGATTATATTTATTTCGGCACGCTAAACGGCGGGATATTACGGTACCATATGTATGATAATTTCTGGGATTATCCTTTTACTACCAGTAACGGTTTACGCAGCAACCGGATCCTGGATGTCCTGTTTAATACAAATGACCGGCGCGTCTATGCCCGCACTCCGGAAGGCTATGATGTCTATGATCGTGGTTTTGAATATTGGCAGCCTGCCATGGAATCTCAATTTACCGGGAGACGTCAGCCTAATTCCGTTGAGATGCAAAACTTTCATCGTCAGCGTGATTACCGTTTTCCTTCCTATTACAGGCCGGCCGTCAGCGAACTTCCAAACTTTTTTACAGAGATCGAATATCTGTACCGCCCCGGCGGGGAAATCCTGGATGAGGAAAACCGGGTGTTTCACATCACCACTGGCATTGTTGATCCATGGTACCGGCTCTGGCTTGGTACCAATGGCCTTGGTGTAGGTATCGGCGACCTGGATAATCTGAGTTTGTCTATCGTCAAACGTTCTCTCCCCAACATCTTTCCCAGGGACCTTCTTTTTGATAAATCACTGATCTGGATAGGCGGGCTTTCAGGGAAGAATATTCCTTCGGGGATTACCTACTGGAATCTGAAAACCGATACCTGGACTTATATTGAAGATGAATTTGAGTATGATCTCTACAATGATGATGTGCGTGTGATAGACAAACTGAATGATTGGATTTATTTCGGGACGGAGCTGGGAATCAGTTTGCATCATCCGGCCCGGAAAAAGTGGCGGAGCTTTACAATTGCCCATGGCCTTGAATCGAATCGCATTCATGATTTGCACCCTTACGCCGGAATGATGTTCATCGGGACGGAAGAGGGACTTAATTGGTATGATCCCGGTACGGGAAATATTAACGAATCGCGTGACACCCGCCTGGACAATATACCCGTTCATAAAATAGTACTTCTTGATAGTATGCACCTTCTTCTCGCCACCCGGGATGGTTTGTTCAAATATAATTTCGAAAATGACCGGTTTTCTTTTTTCAAAACCGGTTCTTCCCTGCTCGATGTTCGAATAACCTCCCTTGCCATCAATAATGACACATTATGGATCGCAAATGAATATGGTATTGCCATGTCTGATCTCAAAACAGGGACCTGGCATTCTTTTCTACAGGCAACAAGCCGTTTACAGGGTAGTATTCATGATATTAATTTTACCAGGAATAATGTCTGGTTTGCCACTGACAGCGGTCTGCTGAAATATGATAAAAAAAGGGATTACTGGTATCTTTACACTACAGAAGACGGCTTGTCACACAACAGGATTTTTCATATTGATATTGACGGTGATGATCTCTGGCTCAGTACCTCTGCAGGTATCACCATATTTCGGTGGAACCGTCCTTATCGTCTGGAATAGGCGGTCCGCACGGAAATTAATTATATATTAAATTTTTCAGGATGTACATTTAGCACTTGTTGCAATTCTAACTGATAAATACGGAGTGTTTCATGGAGCAGAATGGTACGGTCGAAGCAGTTAAAAAGAAATCCGCAGGAGACGTCGTCAGGGAATCGTTCAGGGAATTAGGCGATACATTCGTCGCATTTGTCAAGGCACCCCGTGCTCTCTGGGGCATTAACATTCCTTATATCCTGGAAGGGTTAGTCTATTTTGGTATTCTTACCATACTAGGAAAATTTTGTTCGGAAAATGCGGCACTGAACGATTTACACGCCGGCTGGATCTATGGGGGTGTCACCGGTGGTATTACATTTTTTATGCTGCTCCTTGGTGGGGTTTCCGATAAAATAGGAATGCGCCGGTCACTGGCGCTGGCTCTGTTTACGATGATGGTCGGGAGGATCATTATATCGCTTTCCGGTACGCTTTCACTTGGAAGCGGCGTTGGCTCACCGATGTTTTACACCATGATCACCGGTTTGTTTTTGATGGTCGCTGCCTATGGGCTCTATCAGCCTGCGGCGTATGCGGGTGTGAAACGCTACACCAATCCTCAAACCGCTGCCATGGCATATGCCGTGATTTACGGGCTTATGAACCTGGGTGCATTTTTCTCAGGAGCCATATCTTCCAATACCCGCATCCACTTTGAATCCATTTTCCCGCCGAACGGTTTAACCGCTGTTTTCTGGGTTTATGTCGGGTTAACAGGTATCGCCTTTTTAACAACCATGTTTGTACTTACTAAAAAGGCCGATCGTGATGCGGTTCAAAGGGTTGCTCGTGAAACGGCTGAAATGAACGAGAAAAATGAAAAAGCCGAAAGCCCGAAAGAAGCAAAAAAAGCTTCCGAAAAAATCAGCGACGTTCCGGTAATCCTCATCGGCATCGCTTTTATCGTTGTTTTGTTTTTGTATCTTTCGAAAGCCATCGACGGAAATATCGCGGCTTTCGATGAGTCTTTTTTTAATTCCCATTTTTTTTACAGCCTGTTACTGGCTGGCAAAGCCACACTGGGTATATGGCTTTTCCTACGGAATCGTCCGGATCATCCCTTCCGGGATATTCGTTTCGTTTATTTTATATTCATACTGATCCCCGTTCAGACGTTGTTTGCCCATAACTGGCTTACACTGCCTTATTACCTTGATCGTGCTTACAGCGGCACGGTTGTGGGAACCTATTTTGAAGTTTTTTCCAACATTAATCCATTGCTGATTTTTATACTGGCTCCGGTGGTGGCAGGATTGACAGCCAGAGCCAATGTTTACCGTATGATGATTCTTGGTACATTCGTCATGGCTGTACCGACATTTCTGCTGTCTTTCGGGCCCAGTGTTTCGCTTTTACTGACTTATATTCTTCTTATGACAATTGGTGAAGCCATGTGGCAACCCCGGTTTTTACAATGGATTGCCGAAATTGCCCCTGAAGGGAAAACAGGCGCCTACATGGGCATCGGACAGTTGCCCTGGTTTCTCACAAAAGTAATTACTTCCCTGTATTCCGGATATTTCGTGGCTAATTATATTCCACAGCCTGAGACGGGTATGGAATTAAGGACAGGTGAGATGTGGTTCTATTACGCGTTGATTGCAATTATTTCCCCTGTAGCCCTGCTGATATCAAAAAAATGGATGATGAAAGGTATGCGGGAAAAATCCTCATAAAAAAGCAAAACCGGCTGTCAGGAAGCAGCCGGTTTTGTTTTTGTTTCTTTTTTATCGTTTGATTTTTTCTCCGGTGGTGATGAAGAACCACCTTTATTTTTTTTATAATCGGTAATATAAAAGCCACTGCCTTTAAAAAGCAGTCCGGTTCCGGCGCTGATCTTACGTTCAACGGGTGAGCCGCATTTCGGACAATTTTTTACCGGTTCGGCATTTATCCCGTGAAAAGCTTCAAATTCATGGCTGCAGATCGTACAGACATACTCGTATGTTGGCATTTTTCTATTTCCTCCGGGTACTTGATTTCTTTCATGCCATCAGGCTGCTGATGCAGGCGACATTTACGATATCATCGACGCTGCATCCGCGGGACAGATCATTATATGGTTTTGCAAGCCCCTGTCCGACGGGTCCTATTGCTTCTGCGCCGCTGAGGCGCTGGGCAATTTTATAGCCGATATTACCAGAATTCAAATCAGGGAATACAAAGACATTAGCCTGACCGGCTACCGGGCTTCCCGGCGCCTTTTTGGCGCCAATCGCTTCAATGTAAGCAGCATCAAATTGTAATTCCCCGTCAATTTTCAGTTCCGGATTTGATTTTTTGACACTTTCGGTTGCCCTGATGACCTTATCGGCATCTTCATGTGACGCACTTCCTTTGGTGGAAAAGGAAAGCATGGCGACTTTTGGTTCATTGCCGACCAGTCGTTTAAACGTTTCCGCGCTACTGACGGCAATACTTGCCAGTTGTTCCGCGTCCGGATCGGGTATGACGGCACAGTCACCAAAAGCAAGTTCCTTTCCATCCTTCAGCACCATTATAAAGCAACTAGATACGACATTTATTCCCTCTGCAAGACCGACAACCTGGATAGCCGCGCGAAGCACATCACCCGTCGTATTCACTGAACCGGCCACCGCTCCCTGTGCTTCTCCGTTGCGAACCATAAATGCACCGAAAAACAACGGATTTTGGACAACCTTTTTTGCATCTTCTGGCGTTACCCCCTTGTGTTTCCTTAATTCATAATAGTTTTCCGCGTAACTTTTCTGTTTGTCCGATTGTTCCGGATCGATAATTTGAACATCATCGACAGGTATTCCTTCGCCTGAAGCCAGTTTAATAATTTCATTCCGGTTTCCCAGCAAAACGGGTACGGCCAGATCCCGGTCTTTAAGAATCCGGGCTGCTTTTATCATTCTTGGTTCTGTCCCTTCCGGAAGCACAATAGTATTTGTGTTTTTCAGCCGGGCGTTCGTTTGTATTTTTTCAATAAAGTTCATTATTCCGGACCTTTCAGTTGAAGTTTTTTCATTAATTTTTCTGAAACATAGTGTGTAACGAACTGTTCTACATTTCCGCCGAAGCGGGCAACACCTTTTACGATCGTTGAATTCAAATAGGTATATTTTTCATGCGGCATTAAAAACACCGTCTGAATATCGTTTGCCAGTTTCCGGTTCATTAAAGCCATCTGAAACTCATATTCAAAATCAGAAATCGCGCGTAAGCCACGTATGATGACCGAGGCATTTTTACTTAGCGCGTAATTTACTAATAATCCATCAAATTTTTCAATGGTTACATTGGAAAAATTCTTAACCGCATTTTCAATCATCTCAAGACGTTCTTCGACTGAAAAAAGGGGTTCTTTAACAGGGTTAACCGCCAGGGTTACAATAACTTCATCAAACAGTTTGCTCGCTCTTTCGATAATATCAATATGTCCGAGTGTAATCGGATCAAACGTACCCGGATATATGGCTGTTCTATGCATGGTTATCCCTTTTCTCTATAAAACTGATCAGGCTTCTGCCCTTTTTTTTCTGTTTAAGTATGATATATTCTGCCGTTTCCCTGAGAATCGGATTGGTGATTTCATGTTCCACAACGACCAGTGCCTCCGGATTATATTGAGGATTCAAAAAGATGGCATCGATAAGTTCCTGTAATTGTGGATAGACGAATGGCGGATCCAGCAGGAAAAGTTCTATATTATAATCATACGTATGTGCAAATTCCAGGGCATCATTTTGAATGATACGATAGGTATGATCCGGTATGCCCAGATTTTCCAGATTTTTAATGAGTACGTTAACAGATGAAAGTGCTTTTTCGACAAAAAAAACTTTTTGAGCGCCGCGGCTCAATGCTTCAATCCCCAGGTTTCCGCTTCCGGAAAAGACATCGGCAACAGGACGGTTTTTGGAAAAATCCTGAAGAATATTGAAGATTTGTTCTTTTATTCTGTCGGTAGTCGGTCGTATGGAAAGATCTTGACTGCTAACGAGTCGACGCCCTTTATAACGGCCAGAGATTATTCGCATTTCGGATTATTGGAAACCGGTCACACATAGATTTGAAGAATCATTTTTAACCGAAAGCTTGATTTTCCAAATGTTTTTTGATCGTTCGCGGTCATATTTAATTTATGTACTTTTATATTGGCGGCAGAACCTGCAATTTTAGAAATAATCGATTTACAGTTATTAAGTGATCCGGACATCAGGGTCTCCATTTCCAGCACCCTGAATCCATTTTCATTCCTGGTAGCGGATTCTTTCATTTCGGCCACACTGAGTCCACTGGATGCGGATACATCAGATAACCAGTTTTTCGCTTCCTGTGCATTCGTAAATGATGTTTGTACTTCTTTTGCCCCCGGTTGTCCGTCGATTTCAACACCATAGATTCCAAAAACGCCTCCGGCTTCACCTGGTCTGGTGACAGACGATATGATATCGATTTTTTCATCCGGCATGCTGATTTTTATTTGCCGTTGCATTTTTGCCAGGTTTCCCCTGTCACCGCTGAAAACTTCGAACAGGAATTCTTTATCGTAGAGTAAAATACTGGACAGTTTAACATTCTGATCGGCCATTTCGATTATACTGCCGATAAAGGTCATTTCGCGGTTCGTTCGCCCGGCCACCTGAGCCAGTTGCTGTTTTTTACGGATTTGTTCGGGTGTTAACTGTGGTTGTACCGGGGTTGTATCGACGATCTCTTCTGCCGCCTCGTCTTTTGCGGAATCTCCCAGAATCCACATATCAATAATAAAATAAGCGGCAACCAGAAACAATATAACGACAGCCCCGATTACAAACGGTTTATAATTCAGGCCATCGATTTTATCATCTTCATAATCTTCTATAATCTGTCGTACTTCGGTTTTTTCTTTCTGTGGTTCCTCAGAAAGTTCTTCTTCTTCAAAACGGTCGCTTTCCTGTTGATCATTTTCTTCCATGAAAAAGTCTTTCAGCTTCTCATCAGATGTATCCGGTGTGCTTGCCTCATCAATATCCAGATCCAGATCTTCTTCGGGTTTGGAATCAAAAAAATCATCCGTAACGTCTGCCTTTTCTTTTTTGTCTTCAACCAGAAGTGAGTCATCAAACAGGTCTTCACCATCTATATTAATTTCCGGACCATCTTCCTGTTCCTTTAACTTATCCGAATTTTTTTTCTCCTCACCGGATTCCGAAAAAATATCATCTTCGTCCAGTATGTTATACTTTGCCATAATTGGCCTCCGTGTCGTATATCATTTAGCGTTTTACAGAGCCGCACCAAAGGCTTCTATAAAACTGTGACTATTGGATAAGTATTGTGGATAGTTACTGATCTCCAGCTTGGGAATTTCTGCAGTAAAATTGCCTTTCACCTTCGCATACATTTCAGCGGAAAGATTCGTGCCATAGATCATCATTTTCAATGGATTTTCTTTAAGATAGGGAAGTTGTTCGCCCAGGTTCGTAAAATACTTGTAATTTTCCTTCACGGCCCCGATAATTTTCTGAGTCGGATCGACTTCTTCAGAAATCAGGTTGATATTATCAATAACCGAAGAATGATAATTTCCACCCGCATAAAAATGGGATTCTATGCTGTTTTTACCGATTCTGAATATCAATTGATTGCTATCCTCACCGGACATTTTCTGGAATTGAAGAAATTTCTCTAAAGCAAAATTATTTAATACAACGGCACCGAGTTCAGCATTACAGGAATCGGCCAATTGCATGAGAACCTTGATTAATGATTTTTTTATCGCTAAAACCACACTCTCCTCATATTGTTCATAAGGAAATACATGGTCTGTTTTTATAACTTTGTACTGTGAAAGGTCGCCGGTTATATAACTGCCCATATCCCATTCAATTTGAATACGTTCCATATTGAGATCGCGTTTCCTGGGAAGGGCAATCCTTTTTAAATAGGCAAATTTATAGGGAAGTACGATGTAAATAGATAAATCTTCAATTTGTCGTTCTTCTTTCTGCTTCTGTATAATGTCAGACAGCTTGAGGAATTTTAATTCATCAAAAACAAGATCATCCCGGTACTCAAACGGATAGTCGAAACGACCCGTAAAAAGAAGTTCTTTCTGGTCATTATTTTCTAATAAATGACTCAGATACAACCCTTCATCTGCTAATGAGATTCCAAAAATACTTTTCATTTTCAAGGATTCTAAGTAAAAAAGGAGGGTAAAATCCCTCCTTCGTTTAATTTGTTTTAATAGTATTCTATTCTTCTTCCCAGCTCTTGAAATCTTTATAAATATAACCGAAGTTTTCGATATTTTTATTGAAGATACCGTATACCGGTTCCTTGTCGCCATCCACCGCAAATTCCAGCGCAACCGCCACATCATTTTCAATTGGTATGATTTGCTGTTCCACAACACCTGCCGGTACATTTTTGATATCGGCGATCAATTGCTGAAGAGAAAGAATTTCATTTTCAAAATTAGTAATATCTTTTGGCAAGCGCCGCACACCGGCAAGAATTTCATTATACTCCTCGAGATGGCCTATGAGATCTTTGTTAAGGGAATCGATATTCGGGAAAAGATTCTCTGAATACATCTGTTTATAAATGCGAACCCCTGTCAGGCAGTTTTCCAGATGCTCCTTTATCTCACTGAAGCTTTCAGAACTGTCAGCAGTTTCCAGAAAACCGTTCACTTTATAAAAAGCTTCAAATTCCGAAATATCGGGTATTTTTTTGTATACTTCTTCAATTTCCTTGTTTTTGATGAAAATGTCTGTGTTTTTCCTGAGTCTTTGTTTAATTACCGCCGTTTTACTCATAATACTATCAACTGTATCCAGATACGCCTTATAAGATGGCAAGAAAGGCAGTGCCCGGGTTTCTGCCAGAACAGGTTTAATTTTTTCATGCAGCGCCTCCAGCAGAACAGGACTTTCCACTTTTACGCCACCGGAATCGGAGTCAATTAAAATTTTGTACTGCAATTGTCTTTCAGGATGTACGGGGCTGTAAAAATTATCTTCCGTCAAATGCAAGACCATGGAGTCTTCATTGGACAGGTTATACTGAGCTGTACGCGAGGTAATGATAAAATCTTTCAAAAATTCCTGATAGATTGATTTCAACGCATCCTTTACCTGCCCGGCTTCTTCCAGGTCGGCTGCCGTATTACCTGCCTGAATACTTTGCAGTGATGTGGTAATATTCTTTTTGAAGTCGGCAATACGGTCATGAACGTTCGTCGTTTCCTTAACCTCATCTGTATACATTACCGTTCTTACAAACGTTTCGAAACGTTTATCCAGAGGCATCCACCTTGCTTCAATTTTATTCAGTTCAATCATTCCGAGGACCTTTTGCAGCGTATCGGTCATCGCTGCGAAGCGCGCGGAAGCCGTCTGAAGCGTGTAATCGGAAAGATCGCGGCGAATCTGAATCAGTGAATCCAGGTAATTGCCGGCCTTAACGTAATAGGGAAATTCACTGTCATTATGCAGCTCCGCAAGCTTAATTTTCAGATCTTCGGCTTCATTCAGAATATCCTGGTTGATTTTAAGATACCGTGTATTGATTTCAATGTCCTCCAGGATGCTTCTGACATTCTCCTCCATCTTCGCAAGTGCACTTATATAGGGGATTTCCAGGTAAGAGTCTATCGTCTTTCGTAATTCCTGCGTGTAATTGACCACCTGTTGTTGCTGCAGTAAGCTGGAGTCGTTTCGCACTACCCGAATCAGCTCCGCAGGGTCCGTTGTATAATCACCGGTAATGCGATGGTAATATTTCAGCGATTCATAGATACTCGTAATGTTCTCGATTGCCGTTCTTCTCTCATTATTTTCTTCTGTCCAGATTTGATCAGGAATTTTAATTACAGCAATTAACATCGCTATGCAGATAAGGATCAGTATCTTTAACAGGATAGACCCCTTTGCCGACGAATTAGACATTATTCCTCCAACATAAATTGAGATTATTCAACGAAAGGACGATAAAACAGGTTCTATACTAAAACAAATGAAAGTTAATTAAATATAAATTTAATGTCAAAAACTTTTTTACCGTTGGAATAGGGGATTAAAATCAGTAATTATAATAACTTATGAACAATATCGAATACAGTTTTTATTGCAATAATCAACTATTTTTACTATAATCCAGGAATCATTAACTTACGATATATCAGTATGCCGTTTCGAACCGTCATAACGCTGTTTTTCATTTTAAGTTTATTATTTTCATGTTCAGAAGAACATTCGCAGAAAAGGGAACATTATATCCGTCTGCGCCAGCTGGAAGTTGAACGCAGCGCCGATGTGAATGCCTGGCAGTCACTCTATAATGATGCTGCTCCTGCTTTTCGAAAATCCGTTATACTCGGTATGGGAAAGGTTAAAAGCCCCGATTTCCTGCCCTTCCTCAGACAGCTTATTGTAAATGGTACCGAGGAGGAATTGATTACGATGGCCCTCTTTTCCATCGGTCAGCTTGATACGGCCGCGGCGGAAGAATTCCTGTTATCCATTAAGCCTGATGTACTTACCCCTGCGCAGGTCAGCGTTTATTTCGACGCTCTCGGACGCTGTGGAAGCGAACGTACCGTACCTTTTCTCGGCAGAATCCTGCATTCCGATTCCGATGCATATTATGATCCGGCCCTTATGGCCGCCGGATTGCTTTCACGTAAAAAGATAAATACACGGTCGTTATACGAAACGGTTACCGATACCACGCATGCATTCCCGCTCACGAGCAATCTTGCCTATTTTCTGCGTAATTTCCCTAAAGGGGCTGATCCCGCTTCCGTCATCAGGAGGTTGGCTAACGCCGACCCCCTCACCCTGAAATATTTATACCAGGCCTTACACACATATTTTTCACAGGCTTCCAAACCAGCTATTCAATCGTTTCAAAATGACAGTCTGTTGTCCGGACGGCTGCAGGCAGAAATCAGGAAAACTCTATCCGTAAAAAGTAACTGGAACCTGCAATTTCAGGCATTACAGGTTCTGCCTGTTGTTGGTGACTCTTCCTTTATTCCGCTACTCGAAAAATTGTCAAAACAGGCAAATCCGCATATCCGGATTGCCGCTTACCAGGCATACCGTATCCTGTTTAAAGAAGATGCACTCAGCTTCCTGATGAATGCATTGCAGTCCACAAGAGATTTATATCTAAGGGGTCAGCTGATCATCGAAATCAGTATGATCAGTCCTAAAACCGCATTCCCTTTCATAAATAATAATCTGGACAAGGGAAATGATGTTTTTGTAGGTTTACTGCTTGAATCACTTAGTAAAATTAACAGCAGCTTTGCGACCGACCAGTTACGTCAGTTCCTGAACGTTCCGAATGTGCACCTCCGGAACACGGCTTTTCGTTTACTGGCGGAAAAGAAAGCATTACGCAAAAATGATGTGGAACCATTGCTGGATTCCGGCGTCCTTTCGACCGTATCTATGGCGCTGAACTGGAAACTGTCCAATAATATCAAAACAGATCGACAACGGTTACTGGATCTATTTACAATGTATAACGATCCTTCGGCTTTTGATGTGCAATTATCGGTTGCCGGAACACTTACTCATTTTGACTACGATTTGACCCCGCAAGACAGAAAACAATTTCTTGCTGCATCCTCACATCATCTCGTTATTAAAGAACTTGAAAAAGCCTTACCAGCAGGTCAGACAATTGCATCCGGACCGTTTTTTAATCTGCCTCCTGCGCTCGCTGCCGATTCGCTTGTTGACATTTCCTATAAAAAAGCAATGATAAATACGAACAGGGGAGCGATTCTAATTGAATTTTTCAGTGAAACCGCCCCACTGACCGTAAAAAACTTCATCCATCTCACAAAAAAACGTTTCTATAACGGGCTTTCGTTTCACCGTGTGGTTCCCGATTTTGTAATCCAGGGAGGCGATCCGACGGGTGATGGATATGGCGGACCCGGTTACCTGATTCCTTCTGAAGATAACGATCTTGAATATGAAAGAGGTAGCGTCGGTATGGCTACAGCCGGCCGTGATACCGGCGGCTCCCAGTTTTTTATCTGCCATTCCGCACAACCTCATCTTAATGGCAGGTATACACTTTTCGCAAAGGTCATTGAAGGTATGGATATTGTCGATTTAATTCTTCCCGGTGATACGATAACGGATATTACCCTGTTAAAATAGTGTCTTTAACAATGTATAAACCATTTAGGAGGATACCTTGAAAACACTCTTTATCCTTGTGCATGTTTTTGTTTTTCTGATCAGCCATTCCTATGCCCAGGAAAACAAGGCGGAATTTATCGCCCTGGGAGATTCGGCCTATACACAGATGGAACATGAAAAAGCGCTTTCCTGGTATTCAAAAGCGGTTCAGGCGGACAGCAACTGCTATGAGGCATCCTGGAAAATGGCCCGGGCCTATGTCGATGTCGGAGAAACCCTCAATGACGACCAAAGCCATGAATACTATCTTCATGCACAGCGGATGGCCAACCATGCGATCAGCGTCAATCCCGAGGGAAGCAACGGACATCTCTTTCTGAGTATCGCTATAGGACGCGTTGCCCTGAAAGCGGGGCCGAAGGAAAGAATGCGCCTTGCAAAATCAATTCGTACGGAAGCTGAAAAGGCCATAGAGCTTGATCCGGAAAATGACCTCGCCTATCATGTACTGGGACGCTGGCACCGGCGCCTGGCTAACTTAAGCTGGGTTGAAAAAGGGTTCGCCAATATATTTCTTGGTGGTATTCCGGAAGATGCCACGATGGAGAATGCCGTCCTCAATTTCAAAAAATCGGTAGAATTAAAACCCGACCGGATCAGTAACCGCTTTGAACTTGGATATACCTACAAGGAAATGGATAAAAACGATCTGGCCATAAAGGAATTTGAAACCTGCCTGATGCTTCCGGTCACCGACTCAGAGGATCCTAAACATAAAAAAGAGGCAAAAAAGCTGCTCGAGGAACTTCGATAAATCGTTTTCGTTGCAACTAGTACTATCTGTAAGGCGGCTTTGAATGGCCGCCTTTTCCTTTCATTTTCAGGAAATGTCACGTGTCCAGATCCGTTTATAAAACGAATTTCAATTTCAAGGGAATCCTGTTTGTTCTCGCCCTGATTCTTGTGGGTTCCTCCTTGTGGTATACGCAGAGACTTGTCAATATTCTGAAAGATCAATCCACCGAATATATGACATTTCGTATAAAGGTGTTTGAAGAAAATATTAATAATCCGGATACGAATATCGACCTCAATTTTTTCTTCAACGAGGTCATCGAAGTTGCTGATTATCCCATTATTTATACCGATGACAACAAGGTTCCGCAAAGCTGGAAAAATATTTCACCGGAACTCGATACAAAGAATGGTATGACATTTTCTTCCCGGGACAGTATCACCGTTTATAATAAACTGAAAGAAATTTCTGCTGAAAACGAACCGATCCCCATCAAATTCCAGGACAGTATTCTCGGATATTACTACTATGGCCTGTCACCGGTCATTTATAAACTCCGCATTTTCCCTTATATGGCCATCATCGGCACATTTTTGTTTATATTGTTCGGTTATCTGGGGTTTTCCTACATAAAACGCAGCGAGCAGCAGTTTATCTGGGTTGGGATGGCCAAAGAGACTGCCCATCAGCTTGGTACGCCCCTGAGCTCCCTATCCGGATGGCTGGAACTGCTGAAAACCGACACACAAATAAGAGAGAACGCCATTGCGGAGATGGAAAATGATCTTGCACGGCTTAATAAAATTGCCAACCGCTTCTCAAAAATCGGTTCTGTCCCTTCATTAAAGCCTGTAAACCTGGCAACGGTAATCAGAAACGTTGTGCAGTATTTTCAAAAACGCATTCCGAACATCAATAATAAATTAACCCTTTCTCATGAAGTTCCTTCTGAAATAATGGTCAGGCTCAATGTTGACCTTTTTGAATGGGTTCTCGAAAACCTTATAAAAAATGCCATGGATGCGATTGAACATGACAATGGCACTATTAAAGTACATGTTAAAAACAAACCGCAGACGGGCCATATTTATATCGATGTTATCGATAACGGTAAAGGGATCAGCCCGAAGGAACGTCGTGATATTTTCAAACCCGGTTTCAGTACAAAAAAACGCGGGTGGGGCCTTGGTTTGAGTCTTGCCAGGCGAATCATTGAAGAATATCACGGCGGACGCTTGTTCGTAAAAGACAGTAAACCGGATACCGGCACCACCTTTCGAATCATTCTGAATGCATGACAGTCATTTTTCCGGAACAGTTACCTACTTGATTCGTATAAACATTTTTTTTAGGTTTAAATTCTAAATTAAATAGGAGTTATTATTTAGTGAATGCCAAACAGAAAGAATTTTCTGATTTAATACACCCCCATCTATCTTCCCTTTACAGCACGGCGTTACGAATGACCCGCAACCAGAATGATGCCGAGGACCTGGTGCAGGATACGTTATTTAAAGCGTTTCGTGCATTGGAGCAGTATCAGAAGAATACTAATTTCAGAGCCTGGGTTTTTCGGATCCTTGTGAATACGTTCATAACCGCTTACAGAAAGGCCGTTAAACAGCCTCAGAAAGTAAGTTATGATGACATGGAAGAATTTTTCCTTTATAAGCGTTTAGATGAGTCAGTGGCGTTACAGGAAACATCAAAGGAGGAATTTGTTGAAAATTTCTTTGATGATGACGTCAAGGAAGCGCTGGAAAACCTCCCTTATCAGTTTCGGCTGGTTGTGCTATTATGTGATGTGGAAGGGTTTTCGTATAATGAGATTGCCAACATAATCGATGCGCCGCTTGGAACTGTGATGTCACGGTTATATAGGGGAAGAAAATTGCTTCAAAGGCATCTTTGGAATTATGCTAAAGAAAGGGGATATATAACAGATGAATTCGTCCAAAAAAGATAAATATGATTGCGCTGAGATAGAGAAATATGTTCAGCAGTACCTGGATGGTATGCTAAGCGAGGAAGAAAAGCGTCTGTTCGATGAACATCTTGATTACTGTCTGCCTTGTGATAAGAAAATTGAATTTGAGAAGAAACTGAAAGATGTCGTAAAACTTAAAATAAAACGCGTTTTACCGCCGGAACAGCTTAACAACCAGATCGATACGATACTCAAGGATTTGAATTAGGCTGATCAAGTAGCTGCAGGGATTGGTTGAACAGATAATTCCTGAATTTCAATTTATCGACATAGGTTTTACCGGGTTCATCTTTTTTCTGAACCTCCAGGCTGATATCCGCAGGAATCCAGACATTATCGACAAAATTGTTATTGAGTGAGACGGCAAAACCGCTGATAACATCATCATTTTCAATAATTTGTACTTCCCATCCTTCACATAACCATTTTGTCTTAATTACTTTAAAACTGGGATATGTTGTGATGATTCGGTTCTGTCCCTCATAAACGGTCTCAATTTTCAAACAAAGTCCGTTCATACCAAAGGTATATTTAAAGCGTGTCGAGATACTGTCTTCCATGACGTCAAAGAATATTTCAACGACTTGTTTTTTCTTGACCAGTATGTAATCTTCACTGATGCTGGAATAGATTCCTGTAACATAAAAACGCTGGAGGTCGAGTAAGATTGCTTTTACCTGTTGTTTTAAATCAGCTACTTTCTGGTCGAAAACGGATTGTTTCTCTGCATCCAGTTTTGGCGCACCCTGCTGGGAAAGGAAAACACGATCCGGATTGACCCAGATAAACTGCAGGGGAAATATTTCCGGATTTTCCCAGTTTTCCTGACCGAATTCCTCAATACCAGAATTGGTAATCAGGCAGGTGAAATTGTCTAAGTCAGAATTGCTAATCGAATAATAGGAGTTTTTTATACTTGAAAAAAATGCCTTTTCATCCAACTGAACATTCTGAGCAATCGAAAATGAACTGAATAGTAATAATAAGAGTACATTACGCATCTAAGGCTTCCTTGTTATGCGGATCATGATGTATCTGATTTCAAGGATTACATTTTACAGATATAAGCCGCCTTAAGCAAGCGTTCTTTTCCCGGGCATGGGCAAAAATAAGCTTTTTATTGCACATTTTAAGTTAATTTATTATTTTAATTAACTTATTAACGTTGTTTAGTACGAGATGAATTTTAATACAATCCGTTTTGCTGATGACCGGCTTTATATCCTTGATCAAACCCTTCTGCCGAATGAAAAGGCGGAAATTGAACTGACCACGTTAGATCAGGTAATAGAAGCCATAAAAAGTTTACGCGTACGAGGTGCTCCGGCTATTGGTATCACTGCTGCTTACGGCCTCTTTCGGGAAGTGCGCAGGTTAGTTGAGGAACGTTCTTTGACAGATAAACGCTTTTATAGCACAGCCGAAAAACTGAAGAAAGCACGCCCTACCGCGGTAAACCTGGAATGGGCTGTTGACAGAATGTCGCGCGTTTATGAGCAGCATAATACCGGCTCAGACAACACCCTATTGAATGAATTACGTCAATGCGCGGCAGATATTCATAATGAAGACCGGCAAACCTGTAAGGCGATCGGAGAGTACGGCGCCGGACTTGTGAAAGACGGTTATCGTATCTTAACACACTGTAATGCAGGTATACTGGCGACAGGCGGAACCGGCACGGCACTGTCCGTTATTTATACCGCACAGAATCAGGGTAAGAATCTGCACGTTTTTGTTGATGAAACCAGACCCCTTGGTCAGGGCACCCGACTGACATATTGGGAACTCCGGCAAAATCAGGTTCCGGCAACACTGATTACAGATAATATGGCCGGAAGCCTCATGCAGTCCGGGAGCATCGATTTGGTTGTCGTTGGTGCGGACAGGATAGCTTCCAACGGCGATTTTGCCAATAAAATCGGTACGTATCCTCTGGCTGTTCTGGCATCCTATCATCACGTTCCTTTCTATTGCGCGGCTCCCCGCTCCAGTTTCGATCTTAAATTGAACAACGGAAGTGAAATTCCCATTGAGATGCGTGATAAGAGAGAAGTGACCGGTATATGGCATATTCAGGATGAAAACGCCTACGCGGTTTATAATCCGGCGTTTGATATAACACCGCATTCACTTATTTCGGGAATAATTACCGAATTTGGAATCATAAAAATACCATTTACGCAAAATATTAAACAATTTTTAACTTTTTAAGGAGTAAGACATGAAACGATTTTTGTTTATTGTTTTAACATCTGTTCTGGTTCTTGGATTACTTGTATCTTGCCGTCCGCCGGAACTTGAAGGAGCATTTGTTGATTTTAATGCCGGACGCTTTGACAATGCACTGAAGCTGGCGAAGGAATCGACTGAAAAATATCCGACGAATGCGGAAGCCTGGTATCTGCTCGGCAGAATTTACGGGAAAAAAGGCATGTTCACCGACATGGTTGATGCATTTGACAAATCCCTGGAAATCGGTCCTGCACATAAAACCGCGATTGAACAGGAAAAGCAATATTATTTCCAGAGCAAGTTCAATGATGCCGTATCTAAATACAATGCATTCACCAAGGTTGAGGATAAGACTTCTGAAAAAGCCCTTAAAACACTGGAAAATGCCATTGCCGACTTTAAACAAGCCATCGCCATTAATAAGGATGACTACACCGCTCACAGACTGGTTGCTGTCTCTTATATTATTCTGGATAATGACGAAGAGGCCCTGAAATATTACGAAAAGCTTACAGAAATTTATCCTGATACATCAAATTCCTGGCTGGATCTCGGTATTTTTTATTATAATGGCCAGGAGTATGAAAAAGCTATTGATTATCTGAAAAAAGCCGCTGAGCTGGCTCCCCAGGATCCCGAACCGATTACCTATCTTGCCCAGAGTTATGATTTCAGCAAACAGCGCAAACCTGCCATTGAAGCTTATGACAAAGCCATATCCGTTAATCCGGAAGAAAAAGCGCTTCCTTTTAACCTTGGGTTGCTCTATGTCAAATCTGCCAGTGATACAACAGTAGCAAAAGACAAACAGATTGAATATCTGAGGGAAGCAATTTTAAACTTTGACAGAGTTATCCAGATTGACAATGAGATCAAAGAAGCTCATCAACTGAAAAGTACGGCTGAAATCCGGCTTGAAGACTGGAGTGCAGCAAAGGAAACCCTTCTAAAAGGGCTTGATTTATTTCCGGACGATGCCGACATGTGGAATAACCTGGGTGTTTGTTATGCACGTATGAATCAGAAAGAAAAAGCAGAAGAGGCTTTTGAGAAAGCAAAAGAGCTTGGCGGCGAATAAGAGAATAGTATAAATACAAATGAAAAAGGCTGTCCCTGGACAGCCTTTTTTTTACTTATGATGTGATAAATAATATGACAACGCTTCGAGTTCTATAGACATATTTTCGTTTTTAACAATAACAAAACCGGGTGTACGTATACTGATCGGAGCAAAATTGAGGAAAGCGCGCACACCGCATTCAACGAGTTGATCCACCACCGCCTGAGCGACCCGTGCCGGAACAGCGATAATAGCAATTTCAATTTCTTCCCTTTTAACAACAGTGCAGGCATCATCGAAATGATGGATTGTCAGACCGCTTACTTCTTTATCAATTTTATCGGCATCATTATCGAAAACAGCTTTAATAAAAAAGCCCTGTTTACGGAATTCCTGATAATCAATAAGAGCACGCCCGATATTACCAACGCCGATCAGTGCGACATTCCAATTCTTCTTTAATCCAAGAATTTTACCGATTTCCTCACGAAGATCTTCGGTTCTATATCCCAATCCTCTTTTGCCAAACGTACCAAAGAAGGACAGGTCCTTCCTGACCTGGGCAGACGTTACACCCTCAAGCTCGGCTATTTCGTCAGATGATACGGTCTCAACATCCTTTTCAATTAAGAGTCCCAACGTTCTGTAATACTTGGAAAGACGATTAATGGTGGATACAGCGATCTTTTTCATGTTTCCTCCGTCTGCGAATAAAGTCACAGTTTATTAATTTGCCTCTTTATTCTTCTTCTCTCTCTGTGTCATCCACTTCTTCTTCCTGGACAATCCTGGCAATGTCACTGACCTGATCATCCGCATCAAGACGTATAATTCTTACGCCCTGTGTATTTCTTCCAATAATATTTATATTACCGATATTTTGTCTGATTACAACACCGTTGGTTGTTATAACCATAATATCCTCGGATTCGATAACCCCCATGGCGTCGACCAGCTTCCCTGTTTTATCCGTCAGCTTCATGGCAATAATACCGCCGCCGGAACGCTGCTGCAAACGGAAATCATCCACCGGTGTGCGCTTTCCATATCCGTTCTCTGAAATTGTAAATATATGCTTATGTTCATCTACGACAAGCATCGTAATCAGCCAGTCGTTTGGTTTAAGCCGAATTCCCTTTACGCCGGTTGCCGTTCGGCCCATGGCCCGGACCTGCGTCTCATTAAAACGAATTGATAAACCTTCTTTCGAGATTAACATGATATCGCTTTTGCCGCTCGACAGTTTCGCTTCGATCAACCGGTCATCTTCTTTGATGTTAATAGCGATGATACCATTTTTTCTCGGTTTACTGAAAGCGGAAAGATTTGTTTTCTTGATGATACCTTTTTTGGTCGCGATTAATACAAAACCCTCCTGGTCAAAATTTTGCACCGTCATATACGTTTGTACTTTTTCACCGCTCTCAATATCGATCAGGTTAATAATAGGACGTCCCTTTGCCGTTCGCCCGCCCTGGGGTATTTCATACACCTTGAGCCAGTGGCATCTTCCCCGGTCCGTGAAGAAAAGGATGTAGTCATGGGTACTTGCCACAAAAAGATGTTCTATAAAATCTTCTTCCTTCATCTGTGCACTGGCAACACCTCTTCCACCACGGTTCTGTCTGCGGTAACCACTGACAGGGAAACGTTTGATGGATCCGCTATGGGTAACCGTTACAACGACATCTTCGGCGTTGATCAGGTCCTCAATGGAAATTTCGTCGTAACGCTGAATAATTTCCGTCCGCCTGGGATTGGCGTATTTCTTATCAATCGAATCGAGTTCTTCTTTGATTATATCCAGCTGGAGACCCTTGTCTGCCAGTATCGCCTGTAATTGTTCTATGAGTTCCAGCAGTTCCCGGTATTCTTTTTCAATTTTATCGCGTTCGAGTCCGGTCAATCGCTGCAATCGCATTTCCAGAATGGCTTTTGCCTGGACATCCGTCAGACCGAATCGTTCGATTAACCGGGTTTTTGCCATATCCGGATCGCTGGATGTTTTGATAATTTCCACGATTTCATCAATATTATCAATCGCAATGCGCAGACCTTCAAGTATATGCGCCCTTTTTTCCGCTTTATCCAGGTCAAACTGTGTTCTGCGTACAATGACTTCAATACGATGATCAATGTAATACTGAATAATTTCCCTGATATTCAGAATACGGGGGCGTCCGTTAACAAGGGCAAGCAGGATAATACCAAAAGTAACCTGTAACTGGCTGTGCTTATACAGATAATTCAGAATCGCATTCGGGTTGAAGTCCTTTTTTATTTCTATTACAATCCGTAAACCGTCACGATCCGATTCATCGCGTAAATCGGATATTCCTTCAATCCGTTTATCTTTGATCAATTCAACTATTTTATTTATCAGGTTTAATTTATTAACCTGATATGGGATTTCATTGATGATGATTCTGGATTTACCATTATCGAATTCTTCAATTTCACTTTTCGCTCTGACAATCGCTCTTCCCTTACCCTGCAGATAAGCCTGTTTGATGCCTTCGATGCCATAAATAATGCCGCCCGTTGGAAAGTCCGGACCCTGAATATGGCTCATCAGGTCAAAAATATCGATTTCCGGATTATCGATTAGTGCTTTCGTCGCAGCAACGACTTCCGATAAATTATGGGGAGGAATGTTTGTCGCCATGCCGACGGCAATTCCGGATGACCCGTTAACCAGCAGGTTTGGAAATTTTGCCGGAAGTACAACCGGTTCTTCGAGTGTATCATCAAAATTACGTACAAAATTTACTGTTTCTTTATCAATATCACTCAATAATTCTTCGGCTATTTCACCCATTCTTACTTCGGTATAACGCATGGCCGCTGCGGAATCGCCATCAAGTGATCCGAAATTGCCCTGTCCGTCTATCAGAGGATATCGCAGGGAAAAATCCTGAACCATGCGGACGATTGTATCATATACGGCCGAGTCACCATGCGGGTGGTATTTACCAAGTACTTCGCCGACGATTCTTGCCGATTTCTTATGCGGTTTATTATGCAGGACACCCAGTTCACCCATTCCGAAGAGAACCCTGCGGTGCACCGGTTTCAGACCGTCCCTTACATCCGGCAGTGCCCTTGAGACAATTACGGACATGGAGTAATCGAGGTATGATTCTTTCATCTCCTCTTCGAGCAGTGTCGATAATATTTTTTCTTGATCAGACATGTTATTCCCCGGTATTAGACATCCAGATTTCGTACATATTGTGCATTCTGTTCTATAAACAGCCGGCGAGGTTCAACGTCATCGCCCATTAGTGTTGTAAATATCTGATCCGCTTCAAAGGCATTTTCGATCGTCACCCGCAGGAGCGTGCGCGTACCCGGATTCATCGTCGTTTCCCATAACTGGTCCGGATTCATTTCGCCCAGCCCCTTATAACGCTGGATTGAAATATTTTTTTTATCGCCTTCCATTTCTTCAATCATTTGCATCCTCTGATTTTCATCGAATGCGTAATGCTCATGCTTACCATTCTTTATTTTATAAAGAGGCGGCTGAGCAATGAAAATTTTTCCCTGCTGGACCAGATCCTGCATATATCTGTAGAAAAAAGTAAGGAGCAACGTGCGGATGTGCGAACCATCCACATCGGCATCCGTCATAATAATGATTTTCCCATAGCGCAGCTTTTCTATATGAAAATCTTCGGATCCCACACCGGTACCCAGCGCCGCGATGACCGTTTTAATTTCTTCATTTGAAAGTACTTTGTCGATGCGCGCTTTTTCCACATTCAATATTTTTCCTTTTAAAGGCAGAATGGCCTGAAAACGCCGGTCCCGACCCTGTTTAGCGGATCCACCGGCAGAATCACCCTCGACCAGGTATATTTCACATTGTTCCGGATCCGTGATAGAGCAATCGGCCAGTTTCCCCGGCAGGGAATTGGATTCCAGGGCGTTTTTCCGGCGGGCCAGTTCACGCGCCTGTCGTGCCGCTTCGCGGGCCCGGGCTGCTCCGATACATTTTTCAATGATGCTTTTTGAAATAGAAGGATTTTCCTCAAGGTATTCAAAAAGCTTTTCATTCATCAATCCTTCAACCGCGCCACGTACTTCCGAATTACCCAGCTTCGTTTTTGTTTGTCCTTCGAATTGCGGTTCGGTTACTTTGACAGATATAATTGCAGTCAGCCCTTCACGAACATCATCACCGCTAAGAGAAAATTTATCATTATTTTTAATGATGTTATATTTCTGTGCATAATAATTAAGCGTTCTGGTCAAAGCTGCTCTGAATCCTGAAAGATGGGTTCCACCCTCCGCCGTGTTAACATTGTTACAATAGGTCAACACATTTTCAGTAAACGCTGAATTATACTGGATAGCCAGTTCAATCGGAATCCCTTCTCTTTCACCCTCAATATATATCGGATCTTTATGTACCGGCGAACGGGATTCATCCAGGTAATGCACAAACTCAATTAATCCACCTTTGTACTGGAAAACTTCTTCTTTTTCGATACGCTCGTCTATTAAACCAATACGCAGATTTTTATTCAGGAAAGCCAGTTCGCGTAACCGGGCGGATAATACATCAAATTTATAGGTTATCGTATTAAATATTTCCTCATCTGCCCAGAAAGTAATTTTCGTTCCCGATTGGTCCGTTTTCCCTGTAACCGTTACTTCATCAACCGGGATACCCCGTTCATAGGACTGACGGTATATTTTTTTATTCCGGAAAATCTGCACCATACATTTTCTGGAAAGGGCATTTACAACAGAAGCGCCAACACCGTGAAGACCACCGGAGACTTTATAACTGCTTTTATCAAATTTTCCGCCCGCATGCAGTACTGTCATAATGATTTCAACAGCCGGTCGTTTTTCGACCGGATGTATATCGACAGGTATGCCCCTTCCGTTATCTGTTACGGTTATAGACTCATCCTTGCCGATCGTTACAAATATTTCGTTCGCATATCCTGCCATTGCCTCGTCGATGCTGTTATCCACGATCTCATAAACAAGATGATGAAGCCCCTTGCTTGAAACATCGCCGATGTACATTGCCGGCCGTTTACGGACAGCCTCAAGTCCTTTTAAAACCTGAATATTATGAGCTGTATAAGCCTTATCTGGCATTTTTATTTCCTTTATTCAATAATTATATCGCGAATCGCTATCGATTTTAAATCCTTATTTAACTTATTCATTAACGCATTTTTCTGTTTTAAAAATTCATTTTTCCATGCCTGTGATTGTACTCTTATTTTCAATACCTGACTCTCTTCATCAAAAGAAACGGGTTCCGATACACCGGACAGCATTTCACCTACCAGTGTTTTCCAATTCATTAGAATATTCCGTATTTCATATGAAGAATACAGATTATATGTTTTCAAAATTTTTTCTAACGAATTTTGAATAGGAGAAAAACTACGCTTCACTCATTTTACCCTTACTCATATATAAAAATTGTGAATCACCGGAATCGATCATATTAAACTTGTCACGAATCGTCGTTGTGATAAATGTTTGACCTACTTCTTTGACAAACTTCATGAGATTCATGATTCTCAGATTATCCAATTCTCCAAAAATATCGTCAAGAAGAAGGATCGGTTTTTCATTTAAATGCATCCGCAGATAATCCGATTCCGCAAATTTCAGCGCTATTAGAAAGGTTTTATTTTCACCCTGTGAGCCGAACGATTTAAGAGGATGACCATCTTTTATAAATTCCAGGTCATCCCGGTGCGGGCCGAACTGCGTTGTTTGCATATCCAAATCCCTTTCACGCGCCTTTTCCAGTATCTTTTTATAGTCTGATTCCAATGTTTCCGGTTTATATTCATCCGTCTTGTTCAGTATGGATGATTTATAAATCGTCTTTATTTTTTCACTGCCCTCCGATATGTGATCATAATATTCCGATAAACGCTCGTTTAAAAACCCCACAAACGCATTCCTGATCGTGATGATTATGGTTCCATCTCTTGATAATTGTATATCCCAGGGAAACAGGTCATCATTCTTCGCATATCCTTCTCTAATATCTTTTATCACCCTGTTTCGGTTCAGGAGGCTTTTTTTATAATTCTGTAATGCCTTAAGGTATAATGGGTTTATCTGTGAAAGCAGAATATCAATGAATCTTCTTCGCTTTGCCGGTAAGCCGTATGATATATCCAGGTCTTCAAGGGATAAGAGGACAACAGGAACAATACCTATTATCTCAGAATACTTATTAATTTTCCCTTCGTTATAAAAAACATGTTTACCGTCGGTCTCTGAATAAAACAAACGCAGCTTAACCGGCGCCTGGTTATCTTTTACGAATTTACCTTCCAAATCAAAAAAATCTTCATCATATTTTAGAGCTATCTTTTCCGAATTCATTCTGAAACTTTTTGTGAGAGCCAGATAGTATATGGATTCAAGAACAGATGTTTTTCCCTGGGCATTCTCTCCATGAATGATGTTCAGTTTTTTTTCAAATCTAAAATCTAATTCGCTTATGTTTCTGAATGAACGTACGCGTAATTTTTCTAAGAACATTCGGTTTTAGTTTAGTCTCACTGGCATAACCAACATCAATAATTCTTCATCTTCATCCTGTACATCGGGGAATACCAGACCCGGTCCGTCGGAACTTTCCACTTTCAGAACGATTTCATCCGTGTCAATATGCCTTAATACATCCATCAGATAATTAGCATTATAGGCAATGTTCAGCGACTGTTCGGAATAGCGACATTTGATATGTTCATTTGCTTCACCTCCGAAATCGATATCCTGCGCAAAAATGCCGATTTCATTTTCTCCTAAATTCAAACGAACCTGGTTTGTAATGGGATTAGAAAACAGAGACACCCTTTTTACGGAAGATATGAACTCATGCTTTTCAATACGCATCTCTTTTTCATAGTCAGATGGTATCACACGTTCATAGTCCGGGTAGGGTTCCTTTATGATCCGTGAATAGATTTTAGTATCAGGCAATTCAAACAATACATGATTCTCGCTGAACACGATGGATTGTTCCCCTTCTTCAGGTAAATTTCTGGCTACAAAATGGAGTGCCTTTGTAGGTATGATTAATTCACGGGTAAAATTCGGCGAAGAAAAATGCTTATTTATTATTTTTACAAGACGGTGTCCGTCTGTTGCCACCATACGATATTCATTTTCAAAAATCTGACAGAAAACACCTGTCAGTGCCGGCCGTAAATTATCTGTTGAACAGGCAAAAAGGGTTTTTTCAATCATCCTTTTGAATTTTTTATTAATCAGCTGAATTTTCTGATCGGATTCAACCAGGGGAATACTCGGATAATCCGCACGGTTCTGTCCGGATAATTTATATTCACCCAGGGTTGATTTGATGAATATCTTAAGATTGTCATCAACGGAAAATGTCAGTGGAATATCAGGCATTTCCCGTATGATATCCAAAAGCAGTTTACCCGGAACAGTTATTGCCCCCCCGGTTTCAATTTCAGCACTGGTCCAGCTGATCTGTGTAATTTCCAGATCCGTTGCAATAATTTTTAATGACTTATCTTCTGCAATAATCAGTACATTATACAGGATGTCAACAGTTGTTTTCGTGGGAATAACATTGATTACTTTCTGAAGCGCTTTATAAAATGATTCGCGTGGCACCGTAAATAGCATTGTTCCTCCGTTCAGGCAATTTTAAACATATAAAATTAACGAAAATTCGTTTGTTTATCAAGAAAATAAACTGTTCATTAAACGACAGGAGACATGTTGCCTTTTTACTGATAACTATTATAATAAATATATATATTATTTAATAGTTGTAAGATATAGAACCTGTGGATTTGTGGAAAACTTACCTGAATCCAGTAGTACTGAGCTTCCGGATGCTAAATGGCATGTGTATAAACAGTCGAATGGATTGTTTAAAAGATAAAAATTTGTGGGCTGTATGAATAAATTAAATCAGAATGTGTAAAAAGCATTACAGTTAAAGAAGTTTTCGACATATTTATTAACAATTGAAAACAATATTTAAATTGTTGTAAATAAAAAAGATAGCTTATTTATTATAAAATGTTATCAACATATTAAAAACAGTGGTTTAGAATGGTATTATTTGAAAATAATGTGTTTATCTATTATATTTCAAGACTTTTTCTAAAATGGAACAGTCATCTGTTGCGGTTGCATTCAGGGAATAGATTTCGATAAATTAAAATTTACAGAAAAATTTCGGAGGATAGATGAAACGGACATTTCAACCCAGTAATAGAAAAAGGAAAAATAAACACGGATTCAGGGAGCGAATGAGTACAAAAAATGGTAGAAAGTTAGTGGCACGCCGGCGTGCTAGAGGACGCAAACGGCTGACCGTGAGCGATGAATATATCAAGTCGGCATAATATCGTCTCTTTGAAAAAAAAAGAGGAAATCGATCACGTATTCAAAGAAGGTAAAAAATATCATACCCGGTACGGTCCTGTTTTTATATATAAAAGCAGTGAGAGGGATCACTGTACAAGGGTGGCCATTTTATTAAAAAAAAGTGTTGGTTCAGCCGTACAAAGGAATTATATAAAACGGATCATACGTAGTTTTGTAGCCCGCAATTTTATGATCATAAAAGGCTCCGATCGGTTGATTTTTCTGTATAATTCCAGGGAGCCGGTGAGTTATGCACGTTTGGAAAAAGAATATTTACAAGTGCTTATGAGATGAAATACATCTTGATGATTTTTATAAAGGCATATCAGTATGCCATCTCGCCCTTTTTTGCATCATCCTGCAGGTTTTACCCCAGTTGTTCTGAATATTCGTTACAGTCCATCAGCAAGCACGGGGCATTTAAGGGTACATGGTATTCCGTTAAACGAATTGGAAAATGTCATCCTTTCCATCCGGGAGGGTATGATCCGGTTAAATAAAAAAATGAAATGGAAGTGAATGGATAGGAAAACGATTTTTGCAATGGTTATCATTGCAGTAATCATAATTTTGATGCCTTATTATCAGAAATATATCCTTGGTACCAAACCAGTAACTGAGAAAAGGCCCTCCACAGAATATGTGGCAGACACGCTGAAACATGAAGAGGTTCCTCTCGCTGAACCGGTTGAAAAAAGGGAACCCTCCATTATCAGGGATACGGAAAGCGTACAAATGGCGGATGTGTCTTCGCCGAATGATAGCATGATTACGGAAGCGACGGAAGAAAAAGAAGTTATTATTGAATCAAACAAGATACGGGTCGTTCTATCCAATCGGGGTGGCGGCAGTTTAAAATCTTTTGTTTTGAAAAAGTATGAAAAATATGATTCAACGCTCGTTAATATGATCGACCCGGATATTGATAATGATATTTATATGAGTTTTCAGGTGGAAAACGGGGACTATATCGAAACAGGTGATTATCTTTTCGAGGTAAATAAGGATATACGTTCCATTACACTTTCCGACCGTGAATCGTTTTCCATTGAATATACATTGCCGGTAGATGATGGCGCTTTGATTAAGAAATATACTTTTTATAAAGATGTTTATCATTTTGATCTTGATATCCGTTTTAAAAATGCTTCGTCCATACTGTTGAACGGGCGTTATCAGATTGGATGGAAAAATGGATTACCCTCGACGGAATCCTATGTATCGGATGATTATACATACAGCCAGGCTTTCGTTTATATGGCAGAGGAACTGGAAAACTATGAAGTAAAGGATGAGGGCGAAAAGGAACGCATTAATCTTACAGGAACCGCCGAGTGGCTGGCCGTTCGCACAAAGTATTTTATTACGAGTGTCATTAATCTTTCGGCCGATGTATCCGAAGGAATCTACTTTTCCGGACGTGGTATAAAAAAAGAAGACTATATACAGCGTCTGTATGACACCGGTTATTATGCCGATTATAAAGGCGGTCCGGAAGGAGACAGGATACGATTTTATATGGGTCCCCTCGATCATAAGGAGCTTGATATCTATGAAAAAGATATCGATCTGTTAATAATGAATAATGGCTGGTACGAACGGATGTTCCGTCCCTTCAGCCGATATCTCATCCTGCCGGTTCTCGAATTTTTGCATCGCTTTATTCCAAATTATGGAATTGTAATTATTGTTTTTTCTGTTATCGTCAAACTTGTCGTATATCCGCTCACCAAGAAAAGCTACAAGTCGATGAAGGAGATGCAGCGTATCCAGCCGATCATGACCGAGATCAGGGAAAAGTATAAGAGCGATCCGCAACGCATGAATAAGGAGATGATGTCGCTTTACAAGAATCACGGGGTAAATCCCTTTGGGGGTTGTGTTCCCATGTTGTTGCAGATGCCTTTATTAATCGCTTTATTTATCGTTTTCCGGTCAACCATACAATTGAGAGGAGCGGAATTTATACCCGGCTGGATTTCCGATTTATCCCGTGCGGATACGATTTTCACGTTACCGTTTTCACTGCCTTTATACGGGGATAATTTCAATATTCTTCCGATTCTCATGGCAGTGACTATGATTTTTCAATCGAAAATGACCATGCAGGATCCAAAACAGAAAGCCATGGTATATATGATGCCGGTATTTATGCTTTTGATTTTCAACCAGTTTCCATCGGGATTGAATTTATATTACACCATGTTCAATCTGCTTACGATTATTCAGCAGAAATTTATTAATAAAAGTATCGATGGAGAACCGGTTCCGGTTCCGGCCAAGAAATCGCAAAAAAAAGGAAAATAAATTAACCCCGAAAGGGGTTTTTTTATATGATAGCAGAAAACAAAGATACGATTATATCGCTTATTTCTTCCGCTGCAGGGGGTAGCATTTCTCTCATCCGGCTGAGCGGCCCGGACTCTTTTACAATGATGAACAGGCATTTCAAGAGTAAATCGGTGAAAAAAACAGAAGGCGGCCGTTTTTTTTTAGGTAAAATCATCGACGGTAAGGGCGGGGTTATCGATGAAGTTGTTGCTTTATTTTACAGGAAGCCGCATTCTTACACGGGTGAGGATGTTGTTGAAATAAGCTGTCATGCCAACCCTTTTATTATTAAAGATCTGTTAACATTATTCCAGGGAGCGGGATGCCGTCTTGCAGAGCCGGGAGAATTTACCAGGCGTGCTTTTTTAAATGCTAAAATGGACCTGGTTCAGGCGGAGGCGGTAGCCGACCTGATCATGTCAAAGTCCCGTGCCGCTGTAAAGAACTCCCTCATGCATGTGGAGGGAAAGCTTTCTGAAGAGCTGAAAAAAATTAAAACACAGTTACGTGATACGGCTTCTTTGCTGGAACTCGATCTGGATTTCAGCGAAGAGGATATCGATGTGATCGCATCGGGTGATATCGATACAAAACTGGAAAACATCATTGATACGATAGATAAATTCATTTCAAGCTATCAATATGGGCATGTCCTCAGTAAAGGAATAGAAGTGCTGATCGCCGGGAAACCGAATGTCGGTAAATCGAGTTTGATGAACGCATTCCTCATGAAAGACCGCGTCATTGTTTCCGATATTCCGGGTACTACCCGGGATATGATTCACGAGGATATTGTCATAGAGAACACGTTAATACGATTTATAGACAGTGCCGGCATCCATTTGACCGAGGATATTATTGAGATGCAAGGCGTCAGCCGTGCCAAACGTCATATGGATCATGCGGATATTATTTTAATTATGATCGATATTTCCAGACCGTTGTCTGATGAAGACATGGGACTTCTCGACCGTATTCACACATTGTATCCGGAAAAAATGATACTGTGCGGAAATAAAAGCGATCTGGGTACCCATCCCGGCAACCTGGAACAACTCAAAGAAAAAAATGAAACCGTACACCTGATATCGGCTATCCACAATGCAGGGGTTGACCATATAAAAAAAACAATCATCGAAAAGGTTCATGATATGGAACATCATGTCTCTGACGAATTAATGATCAGCAACGAACGGCAATACAATACGCTGAGAAAATGCCGGAAGGCATTGGAAGCAGCCAGGAAAACCCTCCGGAACAACGTCGGCTTCGAATTCGTGGCGGTGGATCTGCGGACAGCTATAACACATATATCGGACATCACCGGAGAGATCACCGCGGACGATATATTAAACAATATTTTTTCACAGTTTTGCATTGGAAAATAGTGTTTCACGTGAAACTTGTGACGGATAAAGTATGAATGTTTTCGATGTTGCCGTCGTTGGCGGCGGTCATGCCGGAATTGAAGCCGCGGTAGCTGCAGCCCGTTTGGGTCAACGCACCCTGCTTATTACCATGGATGCCGGCAAAATCGGGATGATGTCCTGCAACCCGGCTATAGGCGGGTTGGCGAAAGGGCAACTTGTTAAAGAAATTGATGCGCTGGGTGGTGTGATGGGCCGTATCACAGATCTGTCGGGTATCCATTTTAAAATGTTGAATACGTCGAAAGGACCGGCTGTTCAATCGCCCAGGGCGCAGGCAGACCGTAATCTGTATGTCGATGTGGCCCGCCGGATTGTTGAGTCGGTTCCGGGGCTGACTGTAATGGAAGCGATAGGAACCGGTATCCGTGCAAAAAATAACCGTATTACGGCTGTTGTGTTGAAGGATGGTTCCGAAATTCCGGTTAAAGCATTGATTGTAACGGCTGGTACGTTTTTAAACGGTATTATTCATATCGGACTTCATAAAATGGCCGCCGGCAGGGCGGGGGAATTGCCGGCGGAGGGTATGACCGAATCTCTTAACGCTTACGGATTTCGATCTTCCCGTCTGAAGACGGGAACTCCGGCACGGATTCACCGGGATACCATTGATTATGACAGTGTGACTGTTCAGAAACCGGATGCCGTTCCCCGGCCGTTTTCCTACCATACGGAGTCGATCGATCAGGAACAGGTCGACTGTTATATAACCCATACCAATGCGCTAACGCATGATATTCTAAGGGAAGGTTTTGACAGGTCGCCTCTGTTTAGCGGAAGAATAAAGGGTATTGGCCCCCGCTACTGTCCGTCCGTTGAAGACAAGGTAAATCGCTTTGCCGAAAAAGACCGGCATCAGCTTTTCCTTGAACCGGAAGGCTATAATAATATAGAGGTCTATGTAAATGGATTTTCAAGCAGCCTGCCAGGGGATATTCAGGAGCGGGCATTGCATACTGTTAAAGGCCTGGAACGGGCTAAAATAATCCGACTGGGGTATGCCGTTGAATACGATTTTTTCCCACCTGATCAATTGCGTCCCACACTGGAAACGAAGGGAATTGACTATCTTTATTTCGCCGGACAAATAAACGGGACTTCGGGGTACGAGGAAGCCGCTGCCCAGGGATTGATTGCGGGGATTAATGCGGCACAAAAACTCTCCGGAAACGAACCGTTCGTCCTTTCACGTTCAGACGCCTATATAGGTGTTCTGACCGATGATCTGATAAACAAAATCCACAATGAACCATACAGGATGTTTACATCGCGCGCCGAATTCCGTTTGTTATTGCGACAGGATAATGCCGATATGCGTCTCATGGAAAAGGGGAGACAGCTCGGCATGATTGAAGATACGATCTATCAAAAATTTCAGAATAAAATGGAAAAAATTGAAGCGCTGCGCGATCGGATTACATCCATGAAAATCGATGCCGGTCTTTTCAATAAGAATTATGAAGGACGTTCAGCGCCTATTAAGCAGAGCATGCTGGTAAGGGACATTATCAAGCGTCCGGAGATAACACTCCGGAATATGCTGCAACTCCTGGGAGAGGCGGCACACGTTCACCAGGATGCCATTAATGAGGTGGAATTCAATATTAAATATGATGGTTATGTTCGCCGGCAACTTGAACTGCTGGACAAATTTAAACGGATGGAAGACAAGGGGATCCCTGAGCGGCTTAATTATGAAGAAATCAAAGCGTTATCGCGGGAAGCACGAGAAAAACTGAACCGGATCAAACCCCGGAACCTGGGGCAGGCCTCCCGTATTTCCGGTGTCAGTCATGCCGATCTCAGTGTACTGTTAATCTATCTTGAAAAATATCGTATAGCGGATGTTCCACGTGAAACAACATGACCTTTCTTTCCTCGTTGAATTCCTGGAAAAAGAAAAAATGGTGCTTTCCCGGCGCCAGCAGGAGCAATTGTCGATCTATTATGAAACATTGCTGGAGCGGAGCCGTACGATGAATCTGGTTTCGAAAGGAGATGCCGGTCATCTGGTCGCGCGTCATTTTGCTTCGGGTTTTTGTTTTGTTAAGCATCTTCAGGGTGAGGGGATGGTTGGCTCGGAAAAGGTTGTTGATTTGGGAGCAGGGGCGGGTTTTCCTGGAATTGTAATTTCGATATATTTCCATGATCTGGATATCGTGCTTCTGGATTCATCACGGAAGAAAACACTTTTTTTGCAGCATGTCATCAATCAGATTGGTTTGAGAGCACGGGTTGTGTGGGGCCGGATCGAGCACCTGCACAAAGAATTTGATAGCTGTTTTGATGTTCTTACCGCACGTGCTGTTTCATCCCTGGACAACCTGGTTTCATGGGGTTTTCCCGTATTGAAGCCCGGTGGGTATGTGTTTACGGTTAAGGGAAGCGACTACGGAAATGAATTAACGCGGTTCGCGGAATTGTACGGAGAGATCCGCCCGGTTCGTATAGACAGAAAATGGGAACAGCATTTCCCGTATTTGTCCGGAAAGCTCTTTATTAAAGTGGAGAAAGGTCATGACCAAAGAAAATTTGTTTAAGGAGTTGTCATCTCTGGTGACGGAGAGCAGGAATCCTGATTCTTATGAAATCGATGTGATGGAAACGGAAGATGTTGTCCGGCTTTTTAATTCCGAAGATAAAAAGGTACCGCAAGCGGTGGAGAAGGAGATTCCCTATATCACCCAGGCGGTGGAAATTGTAACGGAGGTTTTTACAAACGGGGGGCGACTGGTTTATGCCGGGGCCGGAACATCCGGGCGCCTGGGTGTGCTCGATGCCGCAGAATGCCCGCCGACGTTTGGTGTGGAGGTCGGTATGGTGGTCGGGTTGATCGCGGGAGGATACGAAGCACTGACCGTGGCGGTGGAAGGGTATGAAGACCACAAGGAAAACGGGGCAAAGGATGTGGCCCGTGTCAATGTCACATCGAAGGACGTTGTTTGCGGTATCGCCGCCAGCAGACGCACCCCCTATGTGATCGGCGCAATCGAAGAAGCGAAGAAGCGGGGTGCTAAAACCATAACCGTTGTTTGCAATCCGCGGGAACATCTGCAATATGATGTGGATGTCGCGATCTGTCCCGTACCGGGCCCTGAAGTGATTATGGGTTCGACACGCTTAAAGGCCGCTTCCGCCCAGAAAATGGTATTGAATATGATTACCAGTGTTTCCATGATTAAGATAGGAAAAGTCTATGAAAATATGATGATCGATCTGCAGTTGAAAAATAAGAAACTGGTGGAACGGTCAAAAAAAATTATTATGCTGGCAACGGATGTCGACTACTCTGAAGCTGAAAAATATCTTGAAATGTCGGGAAACCATGTTAAGACGGCTATTTTCCTGGCTCTTACGGGCGAAACACCGGAAAAGGCCCGGGAATATATTTCCAGAAATGCAGGCCATCTGAAACCGGCATTGCAGGAATGGCGGGCATCTAAAAACTAAACGTTGCGCTGACGGTCCGGATCATGCTTTATGAACAGTGATTGATACGCATTAAAATCCGGCCTGCTGAACGACAAGTCCGGAAAACGCCGGTATAAACTTTCAGCGAATAAAAAGTCTACATGATTGGTGTTAATGGGAGCGAATCCCATGGTTTTCTCCCATATTTTCTTATCCTCCATGCAAAAATAAACAAACACATCACCGGAAACAGATCGTATTTCATTGTAAATATACTGAAACATCCTGAGACGCAATGGTTTAAAATATCGGATTTTCTGGTCCATGCCCTGTATCTGTTCATCCCGGATAAGGGAGGATCGTGGATTACGCCCGCGGATCACGTCCTTGAGATCGGAAGGGAAACGAAGGCCTCCAATGCTGATCCAGACAATCTGTGACGGATCTATCCTGCTGAATAACCGCTGAATAACATCCGTGTAGTTTTCCTTCCACCCGTCGTGATGAATTACCGGATCAAAATGAAAACTTAACTTATAACCCCGCTCACCGGCTAAAACGACCGCGTCAAGACGCTCCTCGAGAGAAGCTGTCCGTTTTTCATAATCCCTGATGATGCCGGGCGGATTGAGGGACCAGGAAAGGACGATATTATCGACCCTGGTTCCCGGAACCAATCGGGGCAATAAATTTGTCTTTGTTTTCAATTCGAATAATACATTCTGCCGCGTATTGAAAAATGAAATCAACAGAGCGCTCAGACCGGTAATATGATCGATAGCCAGACTGTCCGTAAGTTCACCGGTACCGATTCGTAAAACCCGGTGAGGATACCGGGACATGATGTCTTCGATTTCATTAAAAATCTTTTTATAATTAACGTATATCTTTAAAACAGGGCTTTCCAGGTAACTCTGAAGGATACAATAGCTGCAATCCAGCGGGCATCCGGTTGTTTCGTTGATAACGTAATAGTTACAACATAAATAATCTTCCGATGTACCGGGACAGGGCTTAGAAAAAGTACCCTGATAACGGGTTAGGTAAATGATGCGTTTACCCCCGGGAATGCGGTTGTGGTTTGCAGGAAATGAGCCGGACGATGGGAGAATTGTTACCGGGACACCCTCGAGGTGCCTGCATACCTTCTCTGCCAGGGGTTCACCTGCACTGTCAGAATCTATATATATATGTTCAATTTTTACCGGTTTCATAATTTTTTAAAAATACGCGCGATAACTTCTTCGGTTTTTTTGTCATTCAACTGATCGCGTACTGCCTTAAAATCCCCTGGATTTGTTAACCGTAACTCCATGTTCAACGTTCCGGATTCGAATGATTTGTCATATTTGATAACGATATTCCGGTCGAATCCCAGTTTTTTTATTTCATTCTCAACGGATTGCCTGAAAGTGCTGATCATGGGAATACGCAATGTGGTGACCGTACTTTTCAATAAGGTGATTTTCTGATTTCGGTTTAGTAAAGGGTCCGAAAATATGTCAGATAAAGGTGGTTCCAGAAAAAGGCTGCTGACAGAAATGTCTTTGTTCAAAGCGATTTCATGGCTTTGCAGGGCAATATTTAAAAATTCAACGGGTCGCATACGGAGGGCGATGCCGATATTGAAAAGGGGTTCCAGTTCCTTACCGTCTATATTTAATAATGGCTTAATCTGGTTATGGCTGACATGAAACTGACTCAAATATTCTTTTGCAGCATCCGGCCAGTTCAGAATGCCCACTAATTTTCTTAAATCCGCTTCAGAGGAAGGAAGCTTTAAATCCATGCGTATTTTTTCACAGTCAAGAGGCTGTGTGGTATTACTTTTCACAAAATCATATAGCGATACTTTCTGCAGTATATCCGGATCGCTGCCTAATGGTAAGCAGGCTATACGATATTGCGCGCAGGAATAAGGGGATGACATTCCGGGAAGTGTAATCGTATCGATCTCTTCTTCCCCTGAGCGAAGGTAGAGACGGTAGCGTTTGTAGCCGTCGATCAGCAAGCCCTGCGGACTGATCAATACCGGATAGATTAGCCCGAACTGTGAAAGCTGATCCGGGTCAACAAACATTGCAGAATGGTGGTTTATATCTAACCTGCTGTCTGTTTTAAGCATGTGGAGTTTTTGTGTTTCGATCTTCATATAGTTTCCAGACGTAGCTAACGGATAGGGAAAAATAGAGGCAGGCCGGTTGCAGATCAAGATCATCCCCGGTAAAAGAATAAAATTGAATAGATAAATAATAAGAAATTTTGTAATTTATTGGTGAGGAATTTCCACTTATCAAGGAGTTGTAATGAAGGATTACATCAAATCCAACTGGGTACACACCGATTCTGAAAATATTGATCCCAAACTTACACAGCAGGTCTTCCGGTCTGAAAATCTTATGGCCGTACGCTATGTCTATGAACCAGGCCTGGAATTTCCTGAACATTCCCATCCTCAGGAGCAGGTAACCATTGTCCGCAGAGGCGAACTGATGTTCACTATCAATGGCGAAGAGGTGATTCTCAAAACCAATGATATATGTGCAATTTCTCCGAATATTCCGCATAGTACAAAAGTGTTAAGTGAAGATGGTGCAGAAACACTTAGTATTTTTACACCATTAAAGGAGAAGATCATTATTGACCGCCGTAAAAGCAGCTGATCTTCTGCTTATGGGTGCGCAGTCGATAACACGAATTTACATGTCTTAAGTCTATATTATTCAATATGTTAAATCGTTTTTTAAAGGGTTTGAAAATAAAGCCTCCGGGAGAGGATCGTATTCTTTAAGAAATAAAGGAAATTATCTGATGTGGCAGCTCGTTTTCGGGATAACCCGGATGAAATTCGGATAAAGCGGTAATTTACATGGTTAAATCAAAAAAAAACGATTCGAAAATAAAATCAACGGCTGTGTGTGACAATAAACCCGTTTATACCCGTGGAAATTCGAACGGTATCTTATTATTGCACGGCTTCACAGGCGGCCCGCATGAAATGAGGTTACTGGGAAAAAATTTAGCGGAAGAAGGATACAGCATTTCAATTCCCCTTTTACCCGGACATGGAACAAGTGTTGAAGATTTGAGTACATGCCAGTGGTATGAATGGTTCCAAAAAGCGAAAGAGGCGCTGTTTGACCTTCGTAAGCATTGCGATAGAATAATCGTTATCGGACAGTCGATGGGCGGGACGCTGGGATTGCATTTAGCTGCCCATTATCAACTGGAGGGTGTATCAGCCATTGCCCCGGGGATGTTTTTCAAAGAAAAAAAAACTCTGCTTTTACCACTTGTCGCACCATTCAGGAAATACCGTAAAAAAAAGAACGGACCGGATATAAGGGATGATGCAGTAAGAGAACGAGTCCGTTACTGTTCCTATGACAGAACCCCGATAAAAGCAGCTTTACAGTTGAAATACCTGTTTGAGCATGTGAAAATGGATTTGCCGGAAATCCATTGCCCGGTACTGATGATTCATTCCACGCAGGACCATGTCATTGATTACAGAAGCACTGAATATATATATGATAAGATTTCTTCGGAACAAAAAAGAATCCTGACGCTGAACGAATCGTACCATGTATTAACGCTGGATTTGGAAAACAAGATAGTATATAGAGAAACCATTAAGTTTGTTAAGCAAATTCTTGACAGTTGTTAAGATAGATATAGAGGGTTTCTTGATTAAAATTTTAAAATAAGTTAAATTATCGACTCACTTGTAATATAAGCTGCATAATATGTCCGAATTGCGAAAAGATCCCGTTATTGACCGGTGGGTAATAATCGCAAAAGACAGAGGTAAGCGGCCGTTTGGTTATAAAATATCAACGGCCTCTCTTTCTGAGGCGCTTTGTCCTTTCTGTCCGGGTAACGAGGATCAGACGCCACCGGAAATCGAACGTATTAGCACCGGTTCATCAGATTGGCTGGCGCGTGTCATACCCAATAAATATCCTGCGGTTTATCCGGAGGCAGCGCTGTGTAATGGGGAAGCGCCTTTTTTTCATTGTATGAATGGATTCGGTAAACATGAAGTAATTATAGAAACGTCAGACCATAATGAATCGATGTACCAATATAATGAACACCACATGAACCAGGTACTTTATTTATATCGCGACCGTATCAATAAAATTAAAATGATCGATAACCTGAAATACGTTATTGTTTTTAAGAATGACGGATTCCGTGCCGGAGCGACGCTATCTCATGCCCATACACAACTGATCGCATTACCGGTTATTCCTCAAAATATTTCAGAAGAATTAAGGGGTGCGGACCGTTTTTATTCTGAAACCGGCCAGTGTGTCTATTGTGAAATGATACAGCATGAGATACGAAAAAGGGAACGGGTTGTTTATGAAAATGATGAATACCTGGTTCTTTCACCTTATGCATCACGGTTTCCTTATGAAACATGGATTATACCGAAACGTCATGTCGCTCATTTTGAAGATTCAACCGATCAGACATTGAATGCGCTTGGAAGCGTATTGTCGGAATTATTGCACGGATTACATAAGCAGATTGACGATTTAAATTATAATTTTGTTATTCACAGTTCGCCGGTGTATGCCTCGGCGGAAACGTATTATCACTGGCATATGGAAATAATTCCCCGGACAACCAATATTGCAGGTTTTGAATGGGGAACCGGCTATTATATAAATGCGTTACCTCCGGAGCATGCTGCGGAGAATCTGAGAAAAATAATGTATCACTGATAAGCAGATGAGGTCATCATGAAACAGTCCAAAATATTATATTTAGCATCAGAAGTCGCTCCTTTTGCCAAATCCGGTGGACTCGCAGATGTAACGGGAGCGCTACCTAAGGCGCTGAAAGCGGCCAATCAGGAGATACGTATCATGATGCCGAAGTATAAATTTATTAATGAACGCAAATACGTCTTGCGCGAGGTGATCCGGCTCAAGGAAATACCTGTTACGATAAATGGTAAAACGGAAGTTGCCAATGTTAAATCCGCTTTTCTTCCGGACAGTAAAGTACAGATCTATTTTATAGAGATATCAGATTTTTTCTCCCGTCCCGGACTTTATCATGATCCGAAAAACAATGAACCCTATGAAGATAATGCCGAACGCTTTGCATATTTTTCCAAAGCGGCTATGGAAACACTGAAGATCCTGTCGTGGCAACCGGACATCATTCACTGTAATGACTGGCAAAGTGCTTATGTGCCGGTCTACCTTAAAACGATTTATCAGAACGATGTCTTTTTTAAAGGCGTCAAAACGATTTATACGGTCCACAATCTCTCCAATCAGGGTGCTTTTGACGTGGAAAAAGCAAAAATCATAGATTTTGATGAAAGCCAGGTGAAAGAAGGAGGTATGTTTTACAAGGAGAATAAATTGAATCTGACAAAAGGTGCGGTTTATTTTTCTGATTTTATAACGACGGTTTCAGAGAACTATGCTAATGAAATTATCACTAATGATGAAATAGGTTTTGGAATCGGACCGCTCCTGGATGAAATCGGTGATAAATTTGAAGGGATTCTCAACGGAGTTGATTACGCGGTATGGTCCCCGGAAATAGATAAGCTCATACCAAAATCCTATACCCAGGAAGATGTAACGCCCGGTAAGACTGAAAATAAAGAAGCCCTGCTGTCACGTCTGGGTATGAAGTATACACCCGATGTCCCACTGATCGGAATCATTTCCCGGATTACGGAACAGAAGGGATTTGACCTGTTGATCGACGCACTGGATGACCTCATGAAACTCAACCTGCAGATGTGCATTCTTGGTGACGGTGATCCTGAACTGGTAGAAGAATTAGTCAAGATTCAGAAAAAGCATGCAAACAAACTCAGTTTAAATGTTACTTACGATGAAAAAATGGCACATCTCATAGAAGCGGCGTCGGATCTGTATCTTATGCCTTCGAAATATGAACCGTGCGGATTGAATCAGGTCTACAGCCTGAGATATGGCACGATTCCCATCGTTTCAGCGGTAGGCGGACTCGTTGATACGGTAGATGAAATTGATCCGGAAACAGGTGAAGGTACCGGTTTTATCATTGAAGAATTGTCAGCTCCCGGTATCGTTTCCACCGTGAAGGCAGCTCTTGAATTTCTCAAGAATGCCGAAAAACGTGATGAAATCCGGAAACGTATTATGGAAGAAGATTTCTCCTGGGAATACGCGGCTAAGCGCTATGTGGATATTTATGACCGGATCGTCAGTGAATAACAGCATCTCCGGAACGGATATGGTTAGGGTCGTGTTCCTTGACAGGGACGGAACTATAAATGAAGAAATGGGTTATATTAACCACGAGGATCGCTTCAAAGTATTCGATTTTGTCCCATCCGCGATACGGGTGTTTAATGATTTGGGATACAAGGTCATTGTTATAACAAATCAGTCAGGTATTGCACGGGGCTACTTTACGGAGGCCTTGCTCGAAAAGGTTCATTCAAAGCTGCAAACGGATTTAAAGCGGGATAAGGCATATATTGATAAAATATATTATTGCCCCCATCATCCGACAGAAGGCAGTGACAAATACCGGAAGGACTGTAATTGCAGAAAACCCAAAACCGGAATGATTGAAAAAGCAAAAGCAGAATTCACAATAGATATGAATCGTTCAATCATGATAGGAGATCGGTTCAAGGATATGGTATTTGGACATAAACTAGGATTAAAAACGATTATGGTATTGACCGGTTACGGAATGGGAGAATATACCTATCAGCGATCTGAATGGCCTTTTCAACCGGATATTATCTGCGATAATCTCTATCAGGCTGCCCGGAGAATTAAATCCATCCCTTTATTCTTCAATTCCAATGCCGGAAATCATCAATAATTAGAAAATTGACATAAAAAAATGGTTTCATTAAATTAAATTTCTCAAAACTATACAAAACAGGTCCCTATGAAACATATTATTTACACCGTTCTGATTATTGTTACGCCCTTTACACTCTGGTTTTGTTCGGATAACAATGTTATCAGCCCCCCCTCTGAATTCAGGTTTGATGAAAGCCACGGTGTACTGAGAACGGATACCCTTTATACTATCGATGAACGATTTATTGTCAAAGATCCCCTGGAAACGGGCAATGCGTCAACACTTTCTCTGGGTAGAACGCCCGATTTTGAAGCTTTTTTCCTAATAAAATTTGTTGAACTGCCGGCAGACAGCCTATTGCTGGATTCGGTTTATGTCGAGCTAAACGGTTTTGGCAAACTGGACCTTGCTGATCGTGTGCAAATGGATCTGGAAGTATACGAGATGAGTGAAACCTGGAATACATCCGCCAATACCGAAGAAATGTGGCAGAATTATATGCCCGCTTCCGCGCCATTGCATGTGCAATCCATTAACCTGGACGATTCACTTTCCTATAAAATCCCAATCGATGTGTCCCTGATCGACAAATGGCAGGATGACGAACAGAATTTTGGCTTACTCTTCCGTGCGCAGGACATGGAAAACCAGGTTGTCAAGGAATTTGCTTCATTTAATTCATTCACATCTCCTCCGGGACTTATTTACACGGCGCGGTTGGATACATCACTGTTGCGTGATACACTCAGGACGGGTACGGATGTAACTGTTTTCAGATACACCGGCACGGTATACGAGGATGCCGCCTCCGAGGGAGACATTATCGTATCCAGCGGGGTACCATCGCGAGCCTACTTTAAGTTTGATTATTCATCGATTCCAAAAAGCTCACTTATCAGCCGGGCACGATTTGAACTGGATTTTGATACAGATAATCCTTATAACAATCCAAACCATTCCAATTCGTTCTATCTTCGTTCCGTCATAGAATCGGAAAGTGGATTGGAAGTCGATTCACTCTTATCATACGATATCAATGTCAATTACATTCTGGCTGAAGACGAAGGCGAATTCACTCTGACACAGAACAGTGAAACCTTGTTTGGCCAGAATTATATTCAGGCATTGATTAACGGAGATCTGAACCAGGACTGGTTTTCTGTTCAATATGTCGGTGAATCGGCATCGCTGTCCCTGATGAAATTTTTCGGTTCAGAAAATCCAACGGAACAGCGGCCCAAACTGATCATTCAATATTTATACGCAGAGTAGAAATTTATGAAACATTGCCTGAAAACCGGGATTATCCTCCTGATAATGTGTGTACAAACCTCCTTTGCCGGTGAGTCGCTTTTTGGCATCCGGAACAGAACGCTGGGTTTGACGCAACACACGTATGCGTCGTCCGGAAAAGGGAGATCCTACGAAATTGCGCATTCCGATTCCATGCAACTGAATTATAGAAACCAGGCAGCATGGACAGATATAGCCTATACCATTTTTTCCATAAAAGCAGGTTACGGCGGCGCTTTCAGTGATACGGACGATAAATCAACCTATAATGATGATGCCAATTTTCAGGGTGGTTTACTGGCCTTTCCGATTATGAAAAATAAACTGGTTTTTGGAATGAGTATACTTCCTGTCACGTCCGTTAACCAGCGTGTGCAGGATGTTTATACGCAGGATCAGCTGACTATAAACAGGAATCTGACCATCAAAGGCGGTCTGAGCCGGGCCCGGGTGGGATTTACATACGGCTTCCTGCCAAAGGTCAGTCTGGGACTCAGTTATGAATATACGTTCGGTAAAATAACAGAGAACTTGCTTCAGGAATTAACCGACTATACCACTACCAATATACTGGTCGAATACGATTACCGCTATACCGCAAACAGTTTTGTGCTCAGTGCTTTCAGTCATCTGACTGACAAAATGAATCTGGGTATGGTGATAAGACCTTCATTGAACCTGAAATCAAAAAGAACCGGGCAGACAGAATCGGATGCACTGAATGAACCTGTCAAAACATCTATTACTTTACCGGCCGAGTTCAGTTTCGGTATGGAGTATAACCTGAGTCCGAGATATATTGCCGGCCTGGACCTGTTTGTACAGGATTGGAAAAACGGATTTGAAATGGATGGCCGCAAAGATCCGGATCAGGTCATGGCATATCGTGTGGGTATGGGTATCGAACGAAAACCAAGTACCCGTTTGTTTATCGGGCTAACGGAACAGATGGCCTACCGGCTTGGAATTTTTCATGGTCAGTTACATTATCAGAAATCAAGCAACCCGGTAACGGAATACGGGTTGTCCATGGGCCTTTCACTGCCGATACAGCGCTTTCGTTCAGGGATTGATTTATCGGCAATCGTCGGTAAACGCGGCAGCCTTTCTAAAAACGGTCTGGAAGAAACGTTTATTTCTTTTGATATAACGATAAACGCAAGCGAACTCTGGTTCAGAAATATTGAGGAATAGAACACAATAGGAGGAAATCCGAATGAAACGCATTTTACCGCTTACATTGATAGGAGTTATCATTTGTATTCTGGGTTTTGCAGCACCGTCATTAGCGCAGGATGAGGATCTGCTGCTGGATGATCTGTTGGAAGAGGAGGAGGAGGAAATCATCTGCAAACCGGAATCACTGCTTACGGCTTATGATAAAGTAGCGAAGGATTCGATTTCAGATCTGGATATTCGTCAAAAGTACAATTTTGGCTCGGAACATTTTAAGAATAAAAATTACGCATCGGCATTGCCTTATCTGTGGACGGTCTTCGTAAAAGATACGGGTCAATTAGGTGACCAGGGTAAACGCGCCCGGCTTGCCATTACCAAGGTTGCCCAGATCTATTATGAGCAGCAGATGGTAGACAGCACCCTGCTGGTTTGTTACCGGGGCCTTGATCGCTTCCCCGACCAGATAAGGCTGCACTATTATGCCGGTTTCCTGCAGGAAAAATTAGGTAAATTCCGTTGTGCGATTCCCCATTATGAAGAAATGGTCACATCGGATTCGACAAATTATGCGGATCTGAAAGCAGCGGGGAACCAACCACAGAAACTGGAAGCAACGTTTAATTCCTATATATCAAATCTGAAAAAACTGGGATTTCTCTACTTTAAGGATGAAAACGAAAAAGCGATCGAAATACAAAGTCGTGTAGTGGAACTGGAGCCGGCCAATGCAGAGGAATCGAACCTGCTTGCACAATACAGTGAGTATTTTTACGGAGCCGGAGCCGGTCTGGAGCATTTCGAACAGGCTTATCAGAGCAATCCGGAAGATCTGGCCATCGCTTTTCGCTTTGGCAAAGCAGCTGTACAGAATGGTCAATATCAAAAAGCCATTGAACCGCTGTCAAAATGCATTGAAAATAAAAAGGACGAACAAACACTTGGTCTGCGTGCCAATGCCTATGAAAATCTGAATCAGCTTTCCAATGCGATTAACGATTACAAACAGATTCTTGAATTGGATCCGGATGATGCTGACGTGATGTTGAATATTTCATTCAATTATAGCTCATTGAATAATTTTGAAAGTGCCGATTACTGGATCAATAGGGCGCTGAGAGCCCGTCCGGGATATGGCATGGCCTATATTGTTCGTGGCGAATTATTTGAAATGGCTGTAAGTTATTGCCAGGATCAGCGTGGTAAAGATTCTTATGAGGATAAACTGGTTTATGAAAAAGCCTATGCTGAATATGAGAAAGCAAAGAGGGATGCGGCATTCATCTCAAAAGCAAAAACAAAACTGAACAATCTGAAGCCGTTCCTGCCCACAACCGAAGATAAATTCATGCATAAGAATGACAAAATTGAAAGTGCCTGTTATGATTTCCTCAAATAGATTCAGGAGTCTGACGTGAAAATTGCAATAGGATCCGACCATGCCGGTTATCTGTTAAAGGGTGTAATAAAAAATCACCTCGACGAGAAGGAAATATCTTTCACGGATTACGGGACTTTTAAAATGGATTCCACCGATTACCCCGAATACAGCTATAAAGTAAGCCAGGCAGTGGCAACGGGTGAATGCGACCTGGGTATTCTCATCTGCGGTACGGGTATCGGTATGAGTATTACAGCCAATAAAATGAAAGGCATCCGGGCTGCCGTCGTCCACTCTGTCGAAACGGCAAAATTGTCGCGCCTTCACAACAATGCAAATGTACTCTGTATCGGCGCGCGCATACTGGAAGAAGAACAGGCCTGCGAGATTGTGGATATCTGGTTGATGACTTCATTTGAAGGGGGCAGGCATGACAAACGTATCAATCTTATTTCTCAACTTACGGGTTTGTAGAGAGGCAGACGTATGTTAAACTTTATAAAAGAGCAGGACAGGGAGGTATTTGATGCAATTGTTAAGGAGACAGACAGGCAGAATAATACCCTTGAACTGATTGCATCAGAAAATTTTGTGAGCAAAGCGGTTTTGCAGGCGGGTGGCTCCGTTCTCACCAATAAATATGCGGAGGGATACCCGGGAAAACGGTATTACGGTGGTTGTGAATATGTCGATATCGCTGAAGATCTCGCCCGTGAGCGTGCCTGTAAGCTTTTTAACTGTGCGTATGTCAATGTACAGCCACATTCCGGTTCGCAAGCCAATATGGCCGTTTATTTTACTTATCTGAAAAATGGTGACACGATCCTGGGGATGAACCTGGCCCATGGCGGTCATTTGACACACGGTTCACCGGTCAATTTCTCCGGTAAAATCTATCATTTTGTGCCCTATGGTGTAAATGAAAAGGACGGACGCATCGATATGGATCAGGTAGCCCGTCTGGCCAGGGAGCACAACCCGAAGATGATTGTCGTTGGCGCCAGTGCCTATTCCCGTTTTTATGAATTTGCCACATTCAGGGAAATTGCCGATGAGACCGGTGCGATCCTGTTTGCCGATGTGGCCCATCCGGCAGGACTTATAGCAGCCGGCGTACATCCCAGTCCCATGCCGCACTGCCATATCGTGACGTCGACAACGCATAAAACCTTGCGCGGGCCCAGAGGCGGGATGATTATGATGCATAAAGATACTGAAAATGAAATGGGCATTGTCGCTCCGAAATCCGGCCGGGTCAAAATGATGTCTGAAATAGTCGACAGCAACGTTATGCCCGGCATACAGGGCGGCCCGCTGATGCATGTGATCGCTGCAAAAGCCATCGCTTACGGCGAAGCCCTCAGACCCGAATTTAAAACCTACGCCGAACAGATTGTAATAAATGCACAAGCCCTGTCGGGTGCGCTTGTTGAAAAAGGATATACGATTGTTTCAGGAGGTACCGACAACCATGTTTTTCTCATGGATCTCACTGAAAAGGATATAACAGGCAAGGCAGCGGAGAATGCGCTGCATGCATCCGGCATCACGGTTAATAAAAACATGGTTCCGTTTGACAAGCGCAGTCCGTTTATTACGAGTGGTATTCGCATCGGAACACCGGCACTGACGACAAAAGGGATGAAGGAAACGGAAATGAAAAATATTGCCGGGCTGATCGATACGGTTTTAAATCATATCGACGATGAAATGGTACAGGAAAAGGTTGCCGGTGAAGTACGGGAATTGAACAAAGATTTCCAGATGTACGAACATATTTAGAAAAATTTCTGCATCTGAATACCTGCCCCTGAAGGGGCATTTTTTAGTTAATACGGGATGAGTACTGCCATGTTGGATCACAAAGAAATGCCATTTCTGGATCATCTTGAAGAATTAAGATGGCGCATGATTAAAATTATAGCCAGCGTCTTTGTTTTTACAGTCGCCAGCTTTTTTATCTCTGATTTTTTTCTGGAATTTTTACTCTATCCTTCGAAACGAATCACCAGTGACCTCGGGCTCCAGGTCCTCAAAGTGCAAACCATTTTCATTATTAAACTTGAAATTGCCCTGATAACGGGAATTATCGTTTCCATTCCGGTTATACTATTCCAACTGTGGGCATTTGTCGCACCCGGATTACTGGAAAAAGAACGAAAATGGGTCTGGCCGATTATTTTTGTGGTAATATTAAGCTTTCTTACAGGAGTCGCCTTTGCCTATTTTGTGATTATTCCCTATGCACTCGATTTCTTCCTGAGCCTGGCTCCCGATTCCGTGCGCAACAATATTGCCCTTGATTTTTATTTCGGATTCATTTTACGGATTATTCTGGTCTTTGGTATTGTATTTGAATTACCGGTAGTAAGTCTCTTCCTTACAAAAATCGGTATTCTGACACCTGATATTTTACGTAAATACCGCCGGTATGCCATCGTGTCTATTTTCATACTTGGTGCCATACTGACGCCGCCTGATCCCACGACGCAGGTGTTTCTGGCAATACCCCTGATCATTCTTTACGAATTTACTATCTGGGTCAGCTACATCTTTGCCAAAAAGAGAAAGGAAAATGACTAAAACCATTGCCAGGATAAAGAATCCGCTCAGCCGTGAGCTGAAAGCATATGATCTTGTTTTTAAAGAGATCATGTCTTCTAACATAAAACTGGTTGATACAGTCGTTAAATATATCGTCAAGCATAAAGGGAAAAGCCTTCGCCCCCTCCTTGTTCTACTTTCTGCAAAACTCGTCGGTACCCCGAATGAAAATACATATCGCATAGCAGCTATCATAGAAATGCTGCATTCCGCTTCTCTGATTCATGATGATGTTGTCGATGAAGCATCCGTACGTCGTGGATTCCCTTCGATTAATGCCATATGGAAGAACAAGGTTGCCGTACTGATTGGTGACTATCTGCTCTCAAAATGCCTCATTGGAGCGACCCTCACCGAACGCCTGGAAGTGATGAATATTTTATCCCATTCTTCAAAGCGTTTGAGTAAAGGGGAATTGTTCCAGATCGAAAAATCGATCCGCATGAATATTACCGAGGATGAATATATCAGTATGGTATCGGATAAAACCGCGGCCCTTCTCAGTGCGGCTGCTGAACTCGGCGCGTTGAGCACATCTGACAAAGAGGAAGATCGGAATAATCTGAAAGATTTCGGGGAAAATTTAGGTATCGCGTTCCAGATTCAGGATGACTTACTCGACTATTACGGCCATCAGCGGATTATCGGAAAACCGGCAGGTAATGATTTTAAGGAGAAAAAAATTACCCTGCCCCTGATTCATTCTTTCGACAAGGCTCAACCGAAGGAAATTAAGAAGATCAAGAAAATGCTGAGCAGGGGCGTAACGCGAAAAGACATCAGTGCCATTATTACTTTTGCCGAAGAGTACGGTGGTATTGATTATGCGCAGCTAATAAAGAAAAAATATGCACAGAAAGCGAAGGACTGTCTGAACAATTATCCGGATAACGATATCCGGACAGCACTTTTTTCTTTTGTAGATTACGCCATACAACGGAAACATTAGCGCGAACGGTTCTCTGCATGAAGATTCTTATCCTGCGGCTCAGTTCTATCGGGGATATACTCCTTGCCACACCGTTTATCCGTCAAACCAGAATTGCATTTCCCGATGCACATATAGACGTTCTGACAAAAACAGATTACTCTGAACTGTTGTGTTTCAATAAACATCCGGATGCCATACTTTCCCTGAATACAAAAGATGGAAAGCCGGGGTTGCGGCGCATGAGGGACCGGATCAGGCAATCGGATTATGATTATATCTTCGACCTTCACAATAATTTTCGTACGAATTACCTCCTGTACGGACTAAAAAAAACACCGGTTTTTAAAATAAGTAAAAACAAACTGATAAGGGCCCTGCTTGTATATACAAAAATAAATCTATATAAAAATATACAACCCATTCCATTCAGGTATCTGCAGGTTGGCCAAGCGGTGGGTGTCGAAGACGACGGAAGAGGCCTGGAACTCAACTGGGACAGTGAAACGGAAAAACAAGTCAACCGGATTAAAAAGAGGAACGGGATTGAAGCTCCCTATATCGTCGTTGCACCGGGGGCCGGATTTTATACCAAACAATGGCCGCTGGAATATGTAATAGAAATGTTCGGGCAACTTTTAAGTACTTTTCCCGGAAAAATTGTAATCGTCGGCAGCGGGAATGAGGTTACGGCTTTTAAAAAGTTGGAGATTTCCGATAAAATTATAAATTTAACAGGTCGCTTGCGGTTACTGGAAACAGCCTGTATGATTTCAGGCTCTGAATTGGTTCTGGCCAATGATTCCGGCGTGATGCACATGGCAACCGCCGTTCAGGCAAAAGTGCTGGCTGTATTCGGTTCAACCGTGAAGGAATTGGGTTTTTTCCCGTTCAGAGGTAACAGCAGGGTCATGGAGAACAAAGGATTATGGTGCCGTCCCTGTTCGCATGTAGGCCGTAAACGCTGCCCTTTCGGGCATTTTAAATGTATGAAAGAAATTACACCGGAACAGGTGTTCAAAGCGATTACTGAGTTGATGGAGTCCTGACAGCATCGTGAATAGATTCATTCGCCTGGCATATACGTATGTCCTCTTTCCAATCATATTTGTGGCGTCACATCTGGCCGGATTACTGAATTCCAGGATCCGTCGCGCTCTGATGGAACGTCACCGGATCATGCCGTATCTGAAAGAATGGCTGAAGCGTAACCCCCTGGAAAAACAGGTCGTCATGATACATGCCAGCTCGATGGGTGAATTTGAACATATTAAGCCATTGATAAAACGACTATCCGATTCCTTTGATGTCCACATTATTGTAACCTTTTTTTCACCTTCGGCTTATGAAGTAGTAAAAGAACATGAAGGTATTGACCTGATTCTATACCTCCCGTTTGATTTCCGGAAAAACTGGAAAAAGATATATTCAATATTAAAACCGGTATTGTTGGTCATATCAAAACATGATGTCTGGCCGAACCAGGCCTGGATGGCCCGGAAATATAACATTCCGGTATACCTGGTCAATGCCTCTCTGTCGGAACGTTCCGGAAGAAGCCGCAGGCCGGTCAGAAATCTCCTTGCCGCTGTATATTGCACCCTGACGGGAATTTTTACCATCAGCACGGACGACCGTGACCGTTTTAAGGCAGCGTTCGGTTTAACGAATATACAAGTGATTGGCGATACAAAATTTGACCAGGTTCAGATCCGGAAAGAACAGGCTATGAAACGTTCTGTATTACCGGAAAAGTGGAAGGACGATGACAGGGTTTTGATCCTGGGGAGTATCTGGCCGGAGGACGAAGAAAGAATACTGCATGTGATCCGTGAAGTTTTTATGGAAACGCACAACCTGAAGGTGATCCTGGTGCCGCATCAACCGGACCCGAAAACGATTGACCGGTTACAGTCCCGGTTCCCTGCGCGGGAAATCCTGCTTTACAGTCAATTGAATTTATGGCGCGGTCAACGCATTATTCTGGTGGACATCGTGGGTGTGCTGGCAGATTTGTACAAATATGGAGATATAGCCTACGTCGGAGGCAGTTTCCGACAGGGTATTCACAATGTGATGGAACCGGCCGTATACCGGATTCCGGTTATTTACGGACCGGTTCATACAAATTCCTTTGAGGCCAAAAAACTGAAAGAAGCCGGGGGAAGCATAGTCGTCGAAAACGAAAGCGATTTTAAAACCGCAATCGGGCGGCTTCTGGCAGATACCGATTATTGTAAGGCGATGGGCGCAAAGGCCGGGGCTTATGCCGATCAGAATCTCGGTGCAACAGACCGCATCCTGAAAGAATGGCAACCCCTCTTCAAATCTCAATTAACCTTACCCGGGTAGACTTTCAGTGCTTCTTCCAGAATGTGCATTGCCTTCCGTATATCATCCTGATTAAGCACATAGGCAATGCGAACCTCATTCGTACCGAGACCGTGTGTCGAATAAAAGCCGTCAGCAGGGGCTATCATGACGGTCTCATTATCGATGTCAAAATCAGTCAGCAGCCACTGAGCGAAGCTGTTGGCATCATCGACCGGAAGTTTTACGATAAGGTAAAATGCTCCCTTGGGATTTGGTGCAACCACGCCGGGCATAGCCTGAAGTGCTTTAACCATGGTATCCCGCCGGGCTTTGTATTCGCGGATAATCTCCTTAAAATAGTCATCGGGTGTATCCACGGCTGCTTCGGCACCGATCTGCTCGATCGTGGGGGGACACAACCGTGCCATACCAAACTTCAGGGCGGCTTCGATCACCTGCTTATTCCTGCTGACGATCATTCCGATACGCGCCCCGCAGGCAGAATAACGCTTGGAAATACTGTCCAGCATAATAGTTTGATTTTCAAGCCCCTCCAGGGAAAGAATGGATGTATGCGCGGTTCCGTCGTAAATAAACTCCCGGTAAACTTCGTCCGAGAGAAGAAAAAGGTCATGTTCAATGGTGATCGTCCGGAGCGCTTCCAGCTCATCGGCTGAATAGACATAACCGGTGGGATTGTTCGGATTACAAATCATGATTGCCCGGGTCCGTGATGATATTTTTTCAGCAATGGACGCGATAGGCGGAAGCTGGAAGCTGTCTTCAATTCGGGAAGTAATCGGAACAACCTTCACGCCGGCTTCCACGGCAAAACCATTATAATTTGTATAAAACGGTTCCGGAATGATAATTTCATCTCCGGAATCCATGATGGCCATCAGGGTAAAAATGATAGCTTCACTTCCACCGGTTGTAACCAGCAGATCGGTGTAATCGACATCGATACCGTGACGCTGGTAGTATTCGGCCATTTTTTTCCGGCAGGAGGTCAATCCTGCGGAAGGGCCATAGGCAACCACCTGCATATCCATATTTTTTATGGGATTCATATACGTATCGGGCGTTTTAATATCGGGCTGGCCTATATTCAGGTAATAAACATGTTTCCCTTTCGCAACGGCATCGTCGGCAAAGGGAACGAGCCTGCGGATAGGGGATGAGGGCATTTTTTCACCGCGCCTGGATAGAATTCGCATAACGTCACTTCCTTCTTATCTTAATGAAAAGCTAATCAATTTAGATTTGAAATTTTGAGAAAATTTTAACATATTACGTTTCTATTAATATAAAAAGAATTCACTAAGAATTCTTGAAAATATAGGAATAAAAGTATTAAATTATTTAACTATCGTACTTTTTACGGTGAATAGAAATAAAAACTACTAATAATTCCTGATAAACCTGCACTCCAATAGAAGGAGACCTTTATGAGTCGAAAAATGGTAACGATAGATGGAAATGAAGCAGCAGCTTATGTTGCTCATAAAATAAATGAGGTCATTGCCATCTATCCAATTACCCCATCATCCAATATGGGGGAATGGGCAGACGAGTATTCTGCCAAGGGACAAAAAAATATCTGGGGTACGATTCCGAGTGTTACGGAAATGCAGAGTGAGGGAGGCGCTTCCGGTGCCGTTCACGGTGCATTGCAGACCGGTGCCCTGACCACAACATTTACTGCCTCGCAGGGTTTACTGCTGATGATTCCCAACATGTATAAAATTGCCGGTGAATTGACATCGACGGTTTTTCATGTGTCGGCCCGGACGGTTGCCACCCATGCATTATCCATATTCGGTGATCACAGCGACGTTATGGCGGTACGGGAAACCGGATTCGGCCTGCTGTCGTCCTGCAGCATCCAGGAAATTATGGATTTTGCCCTAATTTCCCAGGCTGCTTCACTGGAATCACGCATACCATTTGTTCATTTCTTCGATGGTTTCCGGTCATCACATGAAGTTCAGAAAATTGAACAGTTAGCCATGGATGATATGCGCGCCATGATCGATGATGAACTGGTCATTGCCCACCGGCAGCGCGCCCTGTCACCGGACAGACCGGTACTGCGTGGAACCGCGCAGAACCCGGATGTTTTCTTCCAGGCCCGGGAAACGGTCAATCCCTTTTATGAAAAAACACCTGAGATCGTTCAGAAAGCGATGGACAAATTTGCTTCTGTCGCAGGACGTCAGTATAAACTGTTTGATTATGTCGGGCATCCTGAAGCGGAACGCATCATTATCCTGATGGGTTCGGGTGCGGAAGCGGTTCATGAATTGGTTGAATATATGGTTGACAAGGGTGAAAAAGTCGGTATGATCAAGGTCCGGTTGTATCGTCCATTTTCAAAAAAACACCTTCTGGAAGCATTGCCCGAAACAACCAAAAGCATTGCTGTTCTGGACAGGACCAAGGAACCCGGAGCAGCCGGCGAACCACTTTATATTGATATTCTGACATCACTCACGGAGAGCCTGTCTGAAGGGACGCTCCCGACGGACGGCATGCCTAAAGTTATCGGTGGTCGCTATGGCCTTTCTTCAAAAGAATTCACGCCGGCTATGGCGAAAGCGGTATTTGATGAACTGACCAGGGAAAAGTCCAGGAATCGCTTTACGGTCGGGATTAAAGATGATGTGACCAATTCGAGTCTGGATTATGATCCTGATTTTTCAACAGAAGGCAAAGATGTCGTGCGCGGTATGTTCTACGGACTTGGCGCAGACGGTACGGTTGGTGCGAATAAGAATTCGATAAAAATTATCGGTGAGGAGACGGAAAATTTTGCCCAGGGTTATTTTGTCTACGATTCAAAGAAATCAGGCTCGATGACGATTTCCCATTTACGTTTCGGAAAACTGCCGATTCATTCGACCTACCTTATAACAAAAGCGAATTTCGTTGCCTGTCATCAGTTTGTATTCATTGAAAAATATGACATGCTGGCAAATGCAGTTGAAGGGGCTACGTTCCTGCTGAACAGTCAGTATCCGAAAGACGAGGTCTGGGATAAACTGCCAAAACATGTACAGTCCCAGATTATCGAAAAGAAATTGAATTTCTATGTAATTGACGGTTACGAAGTGGCCAAGGAAACAGGAATGGGTCAGCGTATTAATACGATTATGCAAACCTGTTTCTTTGCAATCTCCGGTGTACTGCCTAAAGATGAAGCCATCGCCAAGATTAAAGAAACGATTCAAAAAACCTATGGTAAAAAGGGTGATGATATCGTCCGGATGAATTTTAACGCTGTTGACCAGACACTGGCCAACCTTTATAAAATCGATGTGCCGGATAAGGTTACCAGTAAAATTGAACGGCCGGCGGTCGTTTCTGATAAGGCACCTGATTTTGTTAAAAACGTGACCGCAATGATCATGTCTGGACACGGCGACCAGCTGCCGGTCAGTGCCATGCCCCAGGATGGTACCTTCCCGACTGCAACCACAAAATGGGAAAAACGCAACATTGCCCTTGAAATACCGGTCTGGGATGAAGATATCTGTATTCAGTGCGGAAAATGTGCGATGGTCTGTCCTCACAGCGTCATTCGCATGAAAGCATACAGCGAGGATGAACTCAAAAATGCTCCGGAAACCTTTAAATCCGTAAAAGCAAGGGGTAAAGACTTTCCGGAAGGTACAATGTATACGTTGCAGGTCGCACCGGAAGATTGTACAAGCTGCGAGTTATGTGTTGAAGTCTGTCCGGTAAAAAATAAAGAAGTTGCCGGTAAAAAGGCTATCAATATGGCTACTCAGGAGCCGATTCGCGAAACGGAACGAAAAAACTGGGAATTTTTCCTGCAGATTCCGGAAATGGATCGCTCCTCGCTGCGTGTCAATACCGTGAAGGGATCACAGTTCCTCGAACCGCTGTTCGAATTCTCGGGAGCCTGCGGCGGATGCGGCGAAACACCGTATGTTAAGCTGACGTCACAGCTGTTCGGCGATCGCATGATCGTTGCCAATGCGACAGGCTGTTCCTCCATTTATGGTGGAAACCTGCCGACGACGCCATGGGCCAAGAATAAGGACGGCCGTGGCCCGGCATGGTCAAACTCTTTGTTTGAAGACAATGCGGAATTCGGCTTAGGTTTCCGGCTGACGATCGACAAGCAGAAGGAACAGGCCACGGAATTGCTTAATAAACTGAAGGATAAAATAGGACCTGACCTGGTAGAGGCTTTGATTAATGCCGACCAGCATGATGAAGCCGATATCTCGGAACAGCGCGAACGGGTTGAAAAACTGAACGCCAAAATCGAAAAGATGGAAGGCCAGGATGCGAAAATGCTCCGAAGCATTTCAGACTACCTGGTAAAGAAAAGTGTCTGGATTATGGGCGGTGACGGCTGGGCGTATGACATTGGTTATGGCGGTCTCGATCATGTGTTGGCTTCCGGGAAAAACGTAAATGTCCTGGTTCTGGATACGGAAGTGTATTCCAATACCGGCGGCCAGATGTCAAAGGCGACACCAATCGGCGCCATCGCTAAATTTGCCGCCGGAGGTAAACCAATCGGCAAAAAAGATCTCGGCATGCAGGCAATGGCCTATGGATCCGTTTACGTTGCCCAGATAGCAATGGGGTCCAACGATACACATACCGTGAAGGCTATTCTGGAAGCGGAACGGTATGACGGCCCCTCCTTGATTATTGCCTACAGCCATTGTATCGCTCACGGCTATAACCTGAAATATGGTTTGCAACAGCAGAAACTTGCTGTTGAAACGGGCCACTGGCCGTTGTACCGGTTTAATCCGGAACTGGCTGCCCAGGGTAAAAATCCGTTACAACTGGATTCCAAACCGCCGTCAAAACCGATTGAAGAATACATCTACAATGAAACCCGCTTCAAAATGCTGACAAAATTTAAGCCGGAGGTTGCCAAGAGCCTGCTTATAAAGGCACAGAAACAAGTGGATGAACGGTGGCATAAATATGATAACCTTGCAAAAATTGGTTATGATGAACAGGAATAGGCAGATAAAATAATAAAACGGAACGGGAGGCATCGCGTCCTTCCGTTTTTTAAACTTAAATAGGGAAGGATGTTATGGATCTAACCACATCATATTTGGGTATGAAATTGAAGAACCCTTTGGTTCCATCGTCTTCTCCGCTTACCAACGAAGTAGATAATGTGAAAAAACTTGAGGATGCGGGCGCAGCCGCGGTTGTTATGCATTCTTTATTCGAGGAACAGATCGTTAAGGAAAGTCAGGCCCTCGATGCGTTTTTGACACAGGGTACGGAAAGTTATGCGGAAGCGATGAGTTATTTCCCGGAACCGGAAGAGTTCCATAATCTGGATGCTGAGGAATACCTGGAACAAATTGCAAAGATCAAGAAAGCTGTAGATATTCCCATAATCGGCAGTCTGAATGGTGTTTCCGCGGGCGGCTGGATGAAGTACGCACAGAAGATCGCTGATGCCGGCGCCGATGCCCTCGAGCTGAATGTTTATTTCATCCCTACCGATCCGGCAATGACCGGTGAAGAAGTTGAAAAAATGTACCTTGATGATCTGAAAACAGTAAAAGAGGCAGTGAATATACCGGTTGCCATGAAACTGAATCCGTATTTCAGCTCCTTTGCCAATATGGCAGCCCGTTTGGACGAAGCGGGTGCGGATGCACTGGTTCTGTTTAATCGTTTTTATCAACCGGATATTGACCTGGAAACGATGGAAGTGGCTCCGAATCTACATTTCAGCTCCACTCACGAAATCCGTTTACCGTTGCGCTGGCTGGCCGTGCTTTACGGCAAGGTTAAAGCAAACCTGGCGGCAACGACAGGTGTGCATAAATGTGAAGATGTCGTCAAACTGATACTGGCCGGCGCCGATGTAACCATGATGACTTCCGCACTGCTCAAGCATGGTATCGGACGACTGGAAGAGATTCTGGCAGACCTGAAAAACTGGATGGAAGACAAGGAATATGAATCCATAAGCCAGATGAAGGGCAGTATGAGTTACAAGAATGTTGCCGAACCGGCGGCATTTACCCGTGCAAACTATATGAAAGTATTGCAGAGTATCAGATAACTTTTCTGTTTGCGTATACAGGGCGAATCCACAGTGGATTCGCCTTTTTTTTGGGAGAATGATATGCAGGGTAGCGGAATCGGGTTAGCCCTGGGAAGCGGTGGTGCCCGCGGCCTTGCACATATCGGTGTATTAAAGGTTCTGGAAAAGAACGATATTCCTGTGTGTTGCATTGCCGGTACCAGCATCGGTGCGCTGATCGGCGGGTTGTATGCCTCGGGAATGGCCGTTGAACAGATGGAAGAAATCGCCTGTGATACGGACTGGCTGGATGTCGCCCGCATATTCGTGCCTAAATTTCAACCCGGTGCCATTCTGGGCGGAAAATATATTCGTGATTTTATAACAGCACTGGTCGGTGACACCGAGTTCAGGGACCTGAAAATCCCCTTTTCCGCAATTGCGACCGATATCATGAAGGGCGATGAAATCATCATCACTAAAGGTTCACTTGCACAGGCTATACTGGCAAGTACGGCATTGCCCGGAATCTTTTCCCCGGTGGAATCCGAAAGCCGGTCCCTTCTTGTGGATGGAGGACTTAAAAATCCTCTGCCTGTCGATGTAGTAAAAACCATGAACGCGGGTTTTGTCATTGGCGTGAATGTCACAACCCCGAGAGACCTGAATGTTAAGAAACAAAAAGTAAAAAGTGCTGAACGTATTCGTTTCTCCGCTTTTGCCGGTACACCGAAGATATTGAAGGAACGGCTGAATGAGTACCTCAGCCGGGGCGAAACGATGATCAATGAACGCTTTCCTTTTTCATCGTTTATGAAGGACCGTCAAAAAACGGATAAACGTATTCCATCCCTTATGAACACCATCGGTCAGTCCATTATCATCATGCAGAACCAGATACTCAGATTAAAAATGGAAAGCGATAAACCGGATATTCTACTTGAGCCGGATGTCAGTGATTTTCAATGGTTTGACTTCAATGAGGCCGGTAACATAATCAGGCAGGGTGAACGTATCATCGAAGAGTATATTCCTCAACTGCTTCGCATACGGGATATGTTACAATCGCGTTCTCTCTGATAGATTTATTTGAAAAATAGTCGAATTACCGTATTTTGTTGAAAACTAAGAAGGGGGATAGACGAATGAAACGACGTACCTTCATAACAACAGCGGCCATGGGGAGTGTTTTTTCCATGTCGCTTCCCGGCAGGTTATTTTCTGCAGATACGTATCCCGATGTGGTCCGTGTGGACAACGGGGAACCGGAACAGCTTCTCGATTCGGCGATGGATGCCCTGGGTGGGATGTCACGTTTTATAAAAAGCGGCGAAACGGTCGTCGTGAAACCCAATATCGGCTGGGACCGTGCACCGGAATTCGCGGCAACGACCAATCCGGACCTTGTAGCGGCCATCGTCAGGGCCTGTAAAACAGCCGGTGCTAAAAACGTAAAAGTACTGGACCGGACCTGCAATAATCCACGTCGCTGTTACCGCAACACGAAAATCCAGGAAATGGCCGAAAAGGCCGGTGCTGATGTGGTCCAGGTGCGTGATACGCGATATAAAACCATTCCTGTTAACGGTAAACTGATATCAGAATGGCCGATCTATGAAGATTATCTGGAAGCGGACAAAGTGATCAATGTACCTATCGCTAAACACCATTCATTAAGCCGTGTAACCCTTGGTCTCAAAAATCTGATGGGTGTTATGGGAGGCAACCGCGGGGACATTCATAATAAATTTTCAACCAAACTCAATGATATTAACCGGCACATCCTGCCAAGCCTGACAATCATCGATGCCTATCGCATATTAACGGATAACGGGCCAAGCGGCGGCAATCTGGCTCATGTGGAAACACCGCGAACCCTGATTGCAAGCAACTGTACCGTTGCCGCAGATTACAGCGCCCTCGATCTGTTTAACCTGAAACTGCATCAGGTCGATCATCTGCGCTATGCTGCTGAGAACGGACTGGGCCTGTTTGATCTGAATAAACTGAATGTCAAACGTATAACGCTATCCTGATCCGATGACATCACGAATCCGACGCATCGTCCAGCTTTTACTTTTTTCTTTTTTCCTTTTTCTTTTTCTCTGGGCGCGATATCCTTATGAAGGCAATTTCCCGGCTGATATCGGATTGCGCTTCAGTCCATTGATACCCCTGTTTGATTTTATCGATCAGCAGAGGGTGACACTGGTTTTTTTACCTGGCCTGATCATCCTGTTACTTACGCCATTCCTGGGACGTTTTTTCTGTGGCTGGATCTGCCCGCTGGGAACAAGTATCGATATCAGCAGCCGTTTCGTCCGTTCACCCTCGAACCGGATCTCTGGTAAATGGCATCGCTTACGCTATCTCAAATTTGTGATTCTCTTTAGTCTGATTATTCTGGCTGTATTTTCCGTGCACCTCTGGGGTTATCTGGATCCGCTTTCGATCTTTAACCGGGCCCTCACAGCGTTTGTATATCCGCTGGCCACCCTGTTTACAGAAAACATACTGCTCGGAATAACAAAGCTGCCTCTGATGGAGGATCCGGCCTTTTGGATGTATGATCAGTATAAAGAAGTGATCATGCCGGAACAGCAGGCCCACTACCAGCAGGTCTTCTGGATTGCCGTGTTGTTTATCGGAATCCTGGCGATGGAAAAGCTGTCCCGGCGATTCTGGTGCCGCTATCTGTGCCCGGCCGGTGCCTGGCTGGGATTTCTTTCACAATTTCGTTTTTATGAACGACTCGTCGGTCCGAGCTGCACCGGGTGCAATAAGTGTCATAATGAATGTAAAATGAATGCTATCCCGGAGGATGTCGCCAAAACGGATAAAGTGGAATGCATCGAATGCTTTAACTGCAGTGCGGAATGTCCTCCAAAAGCGAAATCCATTACTTACCGCTGGAGATGGAAACCCTACCATACGCCCATTGATTATGATCGCAGACGTTTCATTCAGACCGGAGTGGCCAGCCTGACGACCCTGGGACTGCTGCAGATCGGCCTGGCTAACAGGGATAAACAGGCGAAGATGATCCGCCCTCCCGGTTCGCTTTCTGAAGATGAATTCCGTGACCGCTGTATCCGCTGTCTGGAATGTGTTCGGATCTGTGAATCCAACGGGGGATGCCTGCAACCGGATTCCATCCATACCAGTCTGGAAGAGCTCTGGCTGCCCATTGCCATGATGCGGGACGGATATTGTGAGTATAATTGCAACCTGTGTGGACTCATCTGCCCGACAGACGCTATTCTTCCTCTTGAACTGGCGGAGAAACAGACATCACCGATGGGTCTGGCGTATTTCAATAAAAACCTGTGCATTCCTTATGCGCAGAATGAAGACTGTATTGTCTGTGAAGAACATTGTCCCACTCCGGAAAAGGCTATCCGTTTTGATACCAAAGAAGTCGTCCTTGAGGACGGTATGACAAGGATGGTTAAATATCCCTATGTCGATAAGACATTATGCATTGGATGTGGTATCTGTGAAAACAAATGCCCGCTTGCAGGGGAATCCGGTATCTTTGTTGTTAGAGAGAATGAGCAGCGCTATAAAAAAGACGGTTCCCCTGTAAGCGTATCCTCCGGTTCAGATAGTTACGGATACTAAAGATTTAGTTCCCAAAACCAAATCCAACCTTCATCTCCAAGCAGGTCAATTCCAGCAGTAACGGATCAAGTTTAACAGATCGGCCATATGGCCAATCGTGGTCTATCGTTTAATCGTTTTGAGAAATTCATCGACTTCCGGAATGCCGCCCTGATAAATCAGGTAGCCGTCGTAGGGTTCACGTTCGGTGATTTCACCGGCAACGGAAGTCAGCATGATCTCCTTCACTTTATTCAGGTCGTCGGTCTGGCCCAGTGCCCAGCATAGCTTAACATAGGCGACTTCCGGCAGCATGTTTGCAGTCGGTATAACCCCCAACTGCATCATTTCCCGTCCGGTTTCATACACATACATCTGCACATAACCCCACAGTGTCTGTACAGTCATATAAACGGCAACCCCTTTTTCATGTGCCCGCTTCAAAGCCGGGTACACCGGTTTGTTAACGTGTCCCAGTCCGGTTCCTGCAATGACAATACCGCGGTATCCGTTGTCGATAAGGGAATCGATGATATCCGGTTTCATGTTGGGGTAATAATAGACGATGGATACTTTTTCTTCGAAAGCCGTATTAATAGTTACCTTCCTGTCGCTGCGTCTCAGCGCATAGTCACTGCGCAGGGTGGTGATGGTTTCATTGTCCACCATAGCCAGGGGGATGTCGCTGATGGTACGGAATGTGGACCGGTAGCTGGAATGCATTTTTCTCACACGGGTGCCGCGATGCAGCAGGGCATACTGGTCGGAAGTCGGACCGAACATACAGACCAGCACCTCGGCAATATCGCTCTCGGCTGCGGTTTTTACAGCGTGAATCAGGTTAGAAGCGGCATCAGAGGAAGGACGGTCTGAAGAACGCTGTGATCCGACCATGACGATGGGCACCGGGGAATTCTGGACCATGAAGCTGAGGATTGCGGCCGTGTGGTGCATCACGTCGGTACCATGACCGATTACGATGCCTTCAACCCCTTTCTTTATTTCATCACCAATGGCTTCTGCTGTATGGATCCACTGTTCCGGTCCCATGTTTTCACTGAAAACACCATAGAGTTTTTCCGTCTCCAGGTTACAGATATCAGCCAGTTCAGGAACAGAGCCGTATAATTCACCCGGAGAAAAAGCCGGAATAACGGCACCTGTGCGGTAATCGAGGCGGCTGGCAATGGTTCCGCCTGTCCCGAGCAGCTTAACGGTCGGTTTCCGATGGTCATAGGGAAACGCTTTTTCCGGGATCTTATAATGGGCTTCTTTATAGCGAACTTCCCGAATCTGACGGATGGTCCGGGTTGCGACGCCAATATTATATCCGTTGCGCAGTTTCAGTACAATATGCCGGTTATCGGAGGTTTCAGAACGGGGAAGAATGATGCCCTTGAACAGGCCCTGGTCCGTGTGCATCTCCACATCGCTCCAGACACGTACATCGTTTTCTTTCATAATCCCGACAGCCGGGTCACGGTAACCCTTATAAGCGTCTGATGGTGCCTGTTTCATATTATACAACCTTCCACACTATTTCAGATATCTCAGCGGCGGGCATGCGACCGCGAAACGATTGCATCAACTGATTCATAAAAAAGCGATGCAGGTCCTCCCGCCGGTATATGCCGTCTGGCATCGTCGTTTTCAACTGATTAATATGATCGAGCAATTGTGTTTCCTGAACCGGCCTCTCCGCAATCTCATCGAGTTTTTCAAAAAGCATTTTTTTACTGGTAGAGGCGGAAAGATAGTTTTCAAGCAGCGGCTCCAGCGCATCGAAGAGGGCCGGTGTATGAGCGATACACTTTTTAATTTTTAACCACAGCCCGGCATCCAGTTTTTCCACCGGAAGTCCTTGTCCGGACCAGTATCGTGTGGTTTCAAACATGAGGTGGGCAAGGCGCAGCGGGTGCAGTTTTTTATCGCTAATCATTTTATCATATGTATCGGCCAGGGGCGCAGCTGCAATCAGGTAAATCATGTGTTCCGGGAAATGCATACGACGGTATTTTTTAACCCGTTCCCATACGGCTTTGGTCAGGTTTTTACGGAGGCGGGCGAGACGGTCTTCGGTGATCTCCAGCGGGGGCAGATCCGTATCCGGATACATGCGGTCCGGTCCGGGCAGAATGCGTTCGAACCCGTTGGTGCCGTCAACAAAAGCCTGTCGCGTTTCGCCGGGGATACCCGTGGTTGCCTCACGTGCCCGGATGATAATTTCCTGAATGCCGGTTTGTACATCCCGTTTACTCCCCCAGACGAGCACGAGTGCATCCTGTGAATTGGCATCCAAGGCATTACGGATTTTTTTCCAGGCAAAGCTGTCAATCGTTTCTTCCGTGCTTTCCGATGTGAGGATATTCGGCAGGCGTGTCAGGCAGGCGATGACGCGGACACGGTCGGATATTTCCTTGGAAAAAACCTTTCCTGTCTGGGTGGTGAAGCTAAGGATCCCGGCATAGCCGTACAGTTTTACACAATGTACCTCTTCCCCCCGCTCTATCGCATTGCGGATGGGATCCCAGGAGGTTTTGCTGAGATATTGGGTGACTTCTTCCGTTTTCGTTTTAAATGATTTCTCCGTTATACCCCGGTGCGCGAGCATCTCACGTATTTGCAGAAGGGCGTATTGGCGGCTTGCTTCGTTGTAGATGAGGAGAGGAATCAAGGGAATACGGGGAACGCCTTTTATCTCGATCCGGGTACCACCGCGGATGCTTACATTCACATCCTGTCGCGCGGCGCCAATGCCGGTTCGAACCTTTCCGGTTGTGCGAACGGCCCAGCGCAGAATATTGGCGACCTCAGCCACTTCCTGCGGGGTATGCATATCCGGTCGCGTTACCATTTCGATCAGCGGCATACCGAGGCGGTCGGTACGGTAGACGCGTTCATGACCGATATCGGACACTTCACGGCAGGCATCCTCCTCCAGGCCCAATTGAATCAAACCAATCTTCTTATTACGATAGGGAATCCATCCGTCAATTCCGGCGATCGTTGTACGCTGGAAACCCGTCGGGATACTGCCGTCAAGATATTGTTTACGGGCGATATGGATTTCATTCACCATTTTATAGTTGAGCAGCATGGCGACTTCGAGGGCGATGTCAAGCGCCTGCGGATTTATTTCAAAAGGGGGTGTATCATCCATCTCGTAGGTGCAGACCGTTTCACGGTTAATCTGGTAGATGATTTCTTTACGGGTTTTAAATTCCATCAGGGCGGTACCGTCGTATTCACCCAGTTCGGAAAGAGTGGGCCGCATGTGACGCAGAATTTCGGCATCATAATGATGGCTGTAAACCCCTGCGGGGCAACGACAGAAGAGCTTTTTTTGGGTTTTAAGCTGCTGATGAATTTCCAGACCGGCACGGAGATGGAGTGTCCTGTAATCATCTGCTGTCATCTGATCAAATGGCTTCAACTGGGTAAACATTTGAATTATCCTGTTCTATGTGCGTCATTCAGAGGCGGAAATGAAATTATTCGAAAATCTGCAGTACCCATTCCATGGCAGAAAAGTAGATTTCCGGCAAGGCATTCTCATCAATATTTAGTGTTGCCGCTGTCGAAAAAAGATGTTTCCAGTTTCCGTTTTCATAGTGTTTGACAAGAGAAATGACAGGGGCGTAAGGGCCGGTCTGATTACTGAGTGCCTGCTTTATATCAGCGGAAAGGGGTAATCCGTTTATAATTTCGTTTAAAGGACGGTCCACGAAGGCATCGATAAGCGAAAACATACCCATCAGGAACAGATCGGATGATTTAGCTGCCAGATCAACAGATGGTGCCACCAGCTCACAGAAACGGGCCCGGAACAGGGCCTTTTTAAATAATTCGTCTGATTTATCATCACCTATATTGTTGACACTGACCAGGGAGACCCATTTTTTAATTTCCTTCGCCCCAATAATAACCAGTGCCTGCCGGATTGACGTAATCTCTTTCCGAAATCCAAAGGCCGCCGTATTGACCATTTTTAGCAGTTTATAGGAAAGGGATACATCTTTTATTACGATTTCCTCAATCTTTTTGAATTCAATATCCGGTTGCAATACTTCCCGCATAAGCTGCAGATAGGCGACCTTAAAGGGGGGAATTTCCTTACCCGGCACCGGTTGCGGTTTACTGAAGAAGTCACCCTGAAAATACCGGAAACCAATTCTCCGGAGCTGCGAAATTGTATCTTTTTCAGAAACCCGGCCTGCCAGCAGTTCAACACCCTTTTCCAGGATTGGCGTCAATTGCTGATCTGTCAGTTTTTCAGCATATTGCGTATCAAGCCGTAAAAGGGATCCGGCTTCGAGGAAACGCATGTCGGTTATACCGGGGACAAATTTATCCAGAATGATGGTATATCCCTGGCGTTTAAGGCGTAAGCATTCATCGAATAAATGTTTATCCGGGGATTGGGGGATATTGAAAATAATTCCCAGCAGACCGGAAGAAAAAAGACTGGCAACCCGTTCGGTAAGCAGTTTCGGCGTGAAAGGAACGAATGCTATTTTCTGAGTTTCTTCGTCTTCGATCCCCACAGAAAAAAACAATTTGGAAATAGCTTCTTCCGGTTTATCCACCGTGGTCGATTGCGAAGCCAGCACCCCTTCAAACCCTTTCTCAAAACGGACTTCGTATCCGATGACTTCGAGATGGGTATTAAAAATGGTTTGTCGTGTTAAGAAATACATATATTCCTGCCGTAAAAAGGAAATAACTATGTTATAAATTATTGATTTAAATAATCGTATTCAAACACTTTAACTAAAGATTTGAAGTAAAATTTAGCAAATCAATACAATACGGCCTGAATAACGCGAATCGTTTCTTCCGACAGGTTCCGTACCACATTTTCAGCCATCGACACAAATGAGGAGCCGAATAATGAAGCGGTCCTGTCGGCCGCATTGTTTTGTCGCAAATGCGTCAACCGTTTCCGGTACCACTTGAGCGAAAGCAGGGAAACATCTTCCCATGTATCGATTGAAAACCCGGCAGTTTTAATAATGGTGCGCATCTCGCTTTCCGGTACCATGAAACTCATTTCCTGATCGGCCGCCCATGGGACAGGAAAATACGTTCGGCCGCCGGTTCCGGTGCATAGTTCGTGCATCAACAGACGCCCACCGGATCTTAATACGCGGCGTGCTTCGTGAAGAAGCCGGTGTTTATCCATTATGTTCATGGAGACATGCTGCATCCAGATAAGGTCGAAAACATTTGGTAAAAACGGCAGGTCATTGCTGTCGGCGTTGATAAAGGGATGGTGCCCGTTTCCCGTTTTGTGATGAATCAACATGCCCAGGCGGCAGTAATCCATGATAATATCCAGGGAAATTACAGGGCAGCCATGGTGCTGGTGGAGGAATCGCGCGGCTCCGCCTGTCCCGGCACCGATGTCCAGAACCCGTGTGTTTTTAGTTATTAAGGCCCGTTCGGCTAATTGCCGGGTGCTGTGCAGCCCGCCAATATGAATCTGATCGATGGGTGCCCAGCGCAACAGCGGGTCGTGTTCGCGGGCTGCGTCGGAAACGACACGCTTAAGAATGTTTTCCGCACCATCCACCGGTGAATAATGCCGGATCAGTTTTTCCCTGAGGGAAGCATTGCACTCTGCATGACTCCTTTGCACCATGCATAAACATAAAAAATGAAAATGAATTTTTCCAGAATGTTTACCAACAAGGCAATCCAGGGACAAAGGCACCCAGGCACAGAGGAACAAAGCAGAAGTGGCAATGAACAGTTCTTAGACAAATAACTTTGTGCCTATGTGCCTTTGCTCCTGTGTGCCTTATTCAAGACTTTGTGCCTTTGTCCCTGGATTGCCTTGGTGGTAAGGAAATATCGCGACAGATCAGCCTTCCAGGAAACGGATGATTTCCCTGCAGAACTGGGGCAGGTCACCCGGCCTTCGGCTGGAAATCTGGTTGCGGTCAACAACCACTTCCGCATCGGTCCATTCGGCGCCGGCATTCACCAGGTCATCCTTGATGGCCGGAGTGGATGTACAGCGGAAGCCATTTATAATACCGGCGGAAATTGGTATCCAGCCGCCGTGGCAAATGTGGGCTACCAGTTTACCGCTGTCTTGAAACTGACGGGTCAGTTCCTTGACCTTATCGATCCGGCGCAGTTTGTCCGGAGCGAATCCACCCGGTATCACCAGCCCGTCGTAGCCGGCTTCCTCTGCCTCATCGATGGAAATCTCCGCGATACAGGGATAGCCGTGTTTGCTGATATACGTTTCCGCTTTTTTGGGTCCGGCGATATCGACTTCCGCTCCCGCTTCGATCAGACGCAGTTTCGGATACCACAGTTCCAGGTCTTCATAGGTGTGATCCACGAACATCAGTATTTTTTTACCATTCAGTTGTGACATGATGCCTCCTTTATTCTCATAAATTGTGAGTAAAATAATCATAAAGGGATAGGAATGAAATTTATTCCTGTTCTGTTTGAATTTATATAGTAAACCCTGCCGTACCAACTTCAAAGTAAAAAATGCAGGTATATACAATGTGTAATCTAAGGGAGGGGAACTCCTTAATGCAGCTTGACTTTGTAGTGGATCTCTTCTAATTTAAAAAAATTCTAACGATTTGCAGGAGATACCATGTCGACAACATACGATGTATTGATCATAGGATCCGGACCGGGCGGGTATGTGGCCGCGATCCGTGCTTCGCAACTGAAACTGAAAACGGGTCTGGTGGAAATGGACAAGCTGGGCGGGGTGTGCCTGAACTGGGGATGTATTCCGACGAAAGCCCTGCTGAAAAGCGCCGAACTGCTGGAGGAGATGAACCATGCTAAACAATACGGCATCAAAGCAACGGAAGTGGCTGCCGATTTTCCCGGTATGATTAAACGCAGCCGGCGTGTGGCCGACACCAATTCCAAGGGTGTCGAATTCCTGATGAAGAAGAATAACATCGATGTGCTTTACGGAAGCGGCCGTATCGTGAAAGAAGGCCTGGTTGAAATTAAAGACGGTGATGGAAAAACCAGAGAAGTCAGTGCCGGGCATATCATCATCGCCACGGGAGGCCGTCCGAGGACGATTCCCGGTGTTGATATAGACGGCAAAAAAGTAATCAGCAGTCGTGAAGCCATGAACCTGGACAAGCAGCCGGAATCGCTGATCATCATCGGGGCCGGGGCGATCGGCGTGGAATTTGCTTATTTCTATAATGCCATCGGCACGAAGGTTACCGTGGTGGAAATGCTCGATCAGCTGCTGCCCATCGAGGACGGTGAGATCGCATCGGTGCTGGAAAAGAGCTTCAAGAAATCGGGCATCAAGGCATATACATCGACGAAGGTTGGAAAAGTAGATGTTTCCGGGACAGGCGTTACCGTGGAATTAGAAGCAAAGGGGAAAAAAGAAACGGTTACCGCGGATAAAGCCCTGATGGCCATCGGTATCCGGGGTAATGTGGAAGACCTGAACCTTGATGGGGTCAGTGTGTCACATGAAAAGGGATTTATCAAGGTCAACGAATGGTATGAGACAACCGTGAAAGGGGTTTATGCCATCGGTGATATTACCGGACCGCCTTTGCTGGCCCATGTGGCTTCCCATGAGGGCATCGTCTGTGTGGAAAAAATCGCCGGTCTGAATCCGCATGCCATTGACTACAACAGCATACCGGGTTGCACCTATTGTCAGCCACAGGTAGCCAGCCTGGGTATGACCGAGGAAAAAGCCAAAGAGGCCGGTTATGAACTGAAAATCGGTCGCTTCCCCTATTCCGCATCAGGCAAGGCCCGGGCCATTGGTGTGCGTGACGGGCTGGTCAAGCTGATTTTTGATAAAAAATATGGTGAATTGCTGGGTGCGCACATCATAGGAGCCGAGGCTACGGAGTTGATCGCCGAGCTGGGCATGGCCAGGGCGCTGGAATCGACCCCGGTGGAACTGATGAACACGGTTCACGCCCATCCCACCCTGTCGGAAATGATCATGGAAGCCGCGGCGGACGCGGAGGGAAGAGCAGTACATATTTAATTATGTTATTGTCCTGAAGTGTCAGCCATCGCTCAGACAAGCATCAGTGCGAACCGCTCATGCCGAAATACAGGGAGGGATCGGCCAGGTAGTTCAGTGCTTTGCTCAGCAGATCATAGTGCGCTTTTTCTTCTTCGGCCAGGAGACGGTACAATGTTTTTACCTTCTCTTCTTTCATTTCTTCCGAAGCCTTTTTATAAAACAGGTGGGTGTGGTTTTCCAGGTCAAGCGCCATCTCCAGCGTTTCCGCGTCGTCGACACCCACTTCCGTTAACTCGTCGATAGCGTCGTCCAGCTGATCTTTCAGCCGGCCGAACAGTTCATCGAAGGTGGTTACATTTTTAGCCGGTGTCGGCAGTGTTTCAACGCTCTTATTGCTGATCGCTTCATACAGTTCCTTGAAGCGGGATATATGAATCAGCTCATCGTTGGCCAGCCGCTCCAGCGTGCGCTTGCCCACGGAATTCTTGATCTTTTTGGCGGAATCGATGTAGAAATCACGTCCTTCTTTTTCCAGCTGGATGGATTTCTGGATGACTTCTTCGAGTGTATCGGGTAGTTTTTCCATACAGACCTCATTTTTTTGAACGTTTCATGCAATATACGAAATTCAGGTTCTATTATCAGCTGTTTTGTGAACCACAAAGTAATACAAAATATTTACTGTACGAAGGAAAAGAATGGTTAATGGTTGTTCACCACCATATACTATATTTTGTATTTTGTATCAATCCCCGTTCTTGGGGACTTTGTGGTTAGTAGATCTCACGGTCTTCGCGGTTTTCCAGGTCGTTGATACGGGTTTCGAAGATCTGGAGCAGTTTATGCAGCAGGCGGACATCACGTTTTTCAGCAAGGGCTCTCCCCAGGAGGCGTTTGAAGCGGATCACGAAATTGTCGATGCCGTCCCGCGGAACGAAATTGACGAGGGCCATGGCTTTGCCGAGGTGCTCATAGAACATTTCCAGCTCATACTGGGATGCCAGGTCGTATTTATAGTACTCACTCCTGGTATTCTGAAGCTGGAAAAAGGTATAGGCGTATACCATGACGGACTGGGCCAGGTTGAGTGACGGATTCTGAGTTGCCGTGGTGATGGTCGAATGGAGGTGACATTTGGTCAGCTCTTCGTTGGTCAATCCCGTCCGTTCCCGTCCGAACACGATGGCCACCGGATGATCCGGAGCGGTCTGCAGGAACTTTTCTGAAATTTCATCCGGGCTGTAAAAGGGAAAACGGAAATGGCGCTTGCGCATAGTAGTAGCCACGGTCAGCCGCATGTGCCCTATGGCGGTGTTGAAATCCGGGACAATCTGTGCCTTTTCCATGATATCGGTCGAGCGGTGGGCCATCATCAGGGCTTCCGTATCGCTGATATCACAGGGATTGACCAGAACGAGGTTTTCAAATCCGCAGGTTTTCAGGGCCCGGGCCACGGATCCGACATTGCCGGGTGATTCCGGTTCCACCAGCACAAAATGGATATTCTTGCGTATTTTTTCAAACAACAGGCTGAATCCGCTGCGCATCGTCATGATCTAAAGCTTAAACTCCACGGCTTTGGTCAGTTCGTTTTTTTCAGGGGACACGTCGGCCAGGTAAGAAAGTACTTCAACCCCATGGTCATGTGCTTCTTTCAGTTTTTGGGCGTATACCGGATCGATGTGCGCGGCCGGACGGAAGATGTGACCGTCACGGCGCTGGATTACATAGAGCATCACAGCCCGGTGGCCTTCCTTCACCATGGATACGAGCTCATCCAGATGTTTCTGTCCGCGTGTAGTTACCGCATCCGGGAAGAGGTATGCACCATCTTCTACAAGGGTGACGTTTTTCACTTCCACGTAACAGGATCCGCTATGCCCGCTGAGCAGCAGGTCAATACGGCTGTTCTTTCCATAAGGAGCTTCCGGACGGATGGCATCGTAACCGGATAATTCCGGAATACTGTTCTGCTCAATGGCTTCTCTTGCAATTTTATTTGGAACCTGCGTATTGATACCGATCCAGCAGGTTGTGTTATGGACCAGTTCCCAGGTATACTGCAATTTACGATTCGGGTTGCAGCTGTCGCTGACCATTACCTTCCAACCCGGTTCTTTGCAGGTTTTCATGGATCCGGAATTGGGGCAGTGTGCGGTGATGTAGCGTCCGTCATCCAGTTTGATATCTGCCAGAAAGCGCTTATAGCGTTTGAGGAGGGTGCCGGGTATCAGCGGCGGATTATATTCCAAGGCTGGTTCCCACCCGTTTAGCACTTTCAAGCCAGCAGTGGTCCAGGGGGACATATTTACGTTTTCCGGCCACTTCTTCGATTGGAACGGATACAGCCTCGCCATTCTGCCAGGCGATCATGACACCGGATACGCCCTGGCTGACCAGTTCCGTACACTTCGTGCCCAGGGACGTGGCCAGCATACGGTCTCCCGCCGATGGTTTGCCACCCCGTTGCAGATGTCCCAGAATAGTAACCCGTGATTCCAGCTTTGTCAGCTTCTCCAGTTTTTTAGCCAGGCGGATGGCATGGCGCCCGGTATAATCGTCGGCATGTGTATCACCATTATCCTTTTTTTCCGGTTTTTTCTCAGTATCTTTTTCGGTTTCTTCCACATCTTCTCTGGAGACAGCCCCTTCAGCAACGGCGACAATGCTGAAGCGCTTGCCTCCCTGCGCCCTTTTCATGATTGCTTCGGCGACTTTTTCCGTATCATAGGGAATTTCCGGAATCAGGATGACATCCGCTCCTCCGGCCAGTCCGGCCCCGAGCGCCAGCCAGCCGACCCGGTGCCCCATGATTTCGACGACGATAATCCGGTGGTGGCTGTGAGCCGTACTGTGAAGCCGGTCGATCGCCTCGGTAGCGATACTCAGCGCCGTATCAAATCCGAAAGTGACATCGGTACAGGCAACGTCGTTATCGATTGTTTTGGGCAAAGTAATGACATTCATACCTTTCTGTACCAGTTTCAGTGCATTTTTCTGCGTGCCCCCTCCGCCGAGGCAGACCAGTACGTCCAGGTGGTGTTTCTGATAGTTTTCCTTGATCACATCGGTCATGTCCAGTGTCTTACCGCCGATCGGCATGCGGTGAGGTTTATCGCGACTGGTTCCAAGCAGGGTTCCGCCAAGTGTAAGGATACCCGAAAGAGCGTCATTATCCAGTCGAATGATACGATTTTCCACAAGACCACGAAATCCGTCACGAAATCCAATGACCTTCATACCATAATTGTTCAATGCGGCTTTGCCGATTCCCCTCAGGGCGGCATTTAATCCGGGCGTATCGCCTCCGGCTGTCAGGACGCCGATATATTTTGACATCAAATCTCCTTCCGGTTCAGAAAATCAGGGTTAAAACAAAACATTTTGTTCTTGTTTTACGTATCGCATATCAGCATTCAAATCTAATAGATTTTTTCTGGAATTGCACAGTAAAATTGCAACTAAATATTTTTTCCGGAAAATATCATCGTACCCCGTATTGAAATGCATGTTATAGACGGGTAGCCGTTTATAGGATATACATCCCGCTTATTGATCGAAAATGCCCGTTCACTAAATAATAGTGGGATAATTATGCATAGATCCGTATAATAATACGGGGAAGTGCAAGTATTTTTAAGCTCAGGTGTCAAAGACCGGCAAATATTTACCGTAGTGAAAGTCTGTATAAAAAAGACGCTGCTTATGAAAACATCAGGTAAGTGCAGGGTAATCCTTACCATGCTGATCATGTTTTTCTTACTGACCGCGGCTCATGCAGGCGTCAATCCGGAAATTAAGTTCCAGCACCTTTCCCTCGAGAAGGGAATATCACACAACCTGACGTATTGCATCTTACAGGACCGGGCGGGCTTTATGTGGTTTGGGACTCTTTTCGGCCTGATCAGATATGACGGGCAGCGGTTTGATGTCTTTCGCAATGATCCTTTTGATTCCACATCCATCTCCAGGGACGATATCCTGTCATTATATGAGGATCGTAACGGTATATTATGGATTGGGACCTACGAAGGCGGATTGAATCGTTATGATCCGGATACAGGGACCTTTTTGCGTTATCAGCATGATCCTGACGATTCCCTCAGCCTGAGTGATAATATTGTCTGGGCGATCTGTGAAGACCGGCAGGGGAATTTATGGATAGGGACTGAAATTGGCCTGAACCGCCTGGAACCGGATGCAGGACAGCCAGGTCGTTTCGAGCGCTATTTTTATGACGAAACAGATCCGAAAAGTCTGCGTGATAATCATATCCGGGCATTGCATCTGGATCGCAGGGGACGCCTGTGGGTCGGATCCAACGGGGGCGGTCTGCATCTTTACTATGAAGAAGAGGATGCATTTATACGTCTCAATGAAAAACACAGTGTCGGCAGCAATAATGTCATTTCCATTTTTGAAGACCGGCAATCGGTGCTCTGGCTGGCGACATGGGGCGGAGGCCTGAAACAGGTCCTTTTCAGGGATCCGGATCATATAAATCGCAATACCGTGGAATATATCACCTATGTCTCCAATGTCGAGACAAACAGCATCAGCAGTAATAACATCTGGTCAATAGAGGAGGACGAAAAAGGAAATTTCTGGATAGGAACCTATAACGGATTAAATTACTGGAACCGCAGAAACGGCTTGTTCAGGTGTTACACGCATGAGTACGGGAATCCTCACAGTATCAGCAGTGATTATGTTTCGGCTGTTTACAGGGATCGTTCAAACGTTTTCTGGATTGGCACGTTTCGGGGTAATATTGATAAATTTGTACCGAATTTACAGCATTTTGAACATTTCAGTCACAATCCTGATGTTGAAAATACGCTCAATCATAATGAAGTGTCGGCCCTTTATGAAGACAGTGAAGGGATTATATGGGTGGGTACACTCGGTGGCGGTTTGAATCGCTACAATCCGCAGGATAATTCAATTGCGCATTACACGCACGATCCGCATGATGGTAACAGTATCAGCAGCAACTCCGTTTTGAGTATCATTGGTGACCATGACGGCCATTTATGGATTGGTACGGCGAACGGACTGAACCGGTTTGACGGCCGGAACAGGTTTACGAAGTACAATCACAGCGTTAAAAATGAAAAAGGTATGAGCCGCCGTATGATTACCGCCCTGCTGGAGGATGAGCCCGGTAAACTGTGGGTCGGTACGGCCAGTCAGGGGCTTCAATTGCTCAACACCGAAACGCGGGCGTCCCAATACTTTGAACACAGTGACAGGTATGCCGAAAGTCTGATAAATAACTACATCACCTGCCTTTATAAAGATAGCCGCAACAGGGTCTGGGTAGGCACCTTTGACGGCCTTGAACGAATGAACCGGACCGATTCAGTGGTTGTGTTCAAGCATTTTCTCCATGATCCTGCGGACTCTTCCACCATCAGCAACAATAATATCTACTGCTTTCTCGAGGATTCAGAGGGTCGGTTCTGGATAGGCACCAGTAACGGTTTGAATCGCTATAATCCGGTTGATGAATCATTTCGTCGTTACCATATCGAAGACGGTATGCCTAATGATGTTGTTTGCAGCATACTGGAAGACAATGATGGCACATTATGGCTGAGCACACAGAAAGGCTTATCCAAATTTGATCCGTCAGATGATTCCTTTAAAAATTTCGATCTGACGCATGGACTTCAGAGCAATATGTTCAATGTCGGTGCTGCAATAAAGACCCGCTGCAACCTGATGCTGTTTGGGGGAATAAACGGATTCAATCGCTTTGATCCGTCAAAAATCCGTTTAAATGATTATATCCCGCCGGTCTATATTACCCGTTTCAAAGTTTTTGATGTCCCGATGAAATTTCCCGGCGCGATACAATCCACAAAAGAAATTACCTTGTCCTATAAACAAAACTTTTTTACCATCGCGTTTGCCGCCCTGGATTTTCATGTACCGGAAAAAAATAAATATGCCTACAAGTTGGAAGGGGTGGATCCGGCCTGGGTCGAATGCGGAACAAAGACATATGCCAGTTATACCAATCTGGATCCGGGCGCATATACATTCCGTGTACGCGGATCAAATAACGATGGGGTGTGGAACCGGCAGGGAAGGAGCATGCGAATCCGGATTCTTCCGCCATTCTGGGCGACCTGGTGGTTCCGGTCGATGGGACTGGCTTTGTTTTTATTCCTCGTTTCCGCGATCATTTATTATATACGGATGCGGGCGGAACGTAAAACAGAGCTGAATAAGCGGATTGCAGAACTCAAATTACAGGCCCTGCGTGCCCAGATGAATCCCCATTTTATCTTTAACACGATCAATGCGATTCAGTATTTTATCAATTTTAATGATCAGAAATCGGCTTACACCTATCTTTCGCTCTTTTCGAAACTGCTGCGCATGACTCTGGACAATTCCGAAAAAGCGACCATACCGGTTTCTGAGGAAATATTGCGACTGAAATTATACCTGGAATTACAACTGCTTCGCTTTGATAATAAGTTCTCGTATCGTATCCAGGTGGATCAACAGATCGATCAGCATAACATTGAAATTCCGACGATGATCATTCAACCCTATGTGGAAAATGCGGTTCAGCATGGTATCGGTGTTCTGGAAGGAAAAGGTCATATCGACATTCATCTGCATAAAAAAAACGGCAGCCTGGAATGTATGATCCAGGATGACGGTATCGGTATAAGGGAATCTAAACGTCTCAATATGCGCAATCGACCGGAACATAAATCCACAGCCATGCGTGTGACCGAAGAACGTCTTGATATACTTAACGTAGCCCATAAAGATCACCTGAATATTAAAATTCTGGATCGTGCTGATGAAGAACCGGGGAAATCAGGAACAAAAGTGACCATTCATATCCCGCTTTAATGGAGGCTGTCATGATTAAAACGATCATAATTGATGATGAAGAAAAAAGCCGCAAATTATTAAAAAGCCTGTTGGCTGAGCATTGCCCGAATGTACAGGTCCTGGCAATGGAAGATTCGGTAAAAAGCGGATTAATAGCGATACAGGCACATCAACCGGACCTTGTTTTTCTGGATATCGTCATGCCCCGGCAGAATGGATTTAATCTTCTGGAGATGATCGACCGTATCGATTTCGAAATCATTTTCACAACGGCCTACGACCAGTACGCGATCAAGGCGATTCGTTTCAGCGCCCTGGACTACCTGTTAAAACCGATTACTATTGAAGAACTTATGCGTGCCGTTGCCAAGGTCTCGGAGAAGCACCTTCAGAAAAAAGGTAACGATGTCAACCGGCGACTGGAGGTATTTCTGGAAAATGCAGGGGCGCGGGAAACCGACAAAAAGCTGGGTATTCCGACCCAATGCGGTATTGATTTTGTCTATATCAGGGATATTATCATGGTTCAGGCGGAGGGAAACTACAGCATTATCTACATGAAAGATTCCGGGCAGAAAGAGATCGTCTCCCGGACGCTCAAAGAATTTGATGATTTATTGAAAGAGTATAATTTTTTCAGGGTTCATCGTACCTATCTTATCAATCTCGCCCACATCCGGAAATATTCACGGACCAATCATTCCGCAGAACAGGATGGCGACGGCGGTTGCGTCACAATGGTTAACAACAGGCAGGTTCCGGTTTCCCGGGATAAACGGAAATACCTGATCAACCGTTTTTCCAAGCCTTTTTGAAATTATCCTGCCATAATAACGCAGATATTCTACCATTCACACACAAATTCGTACCTTTCAGTCAAAGGCGATATACCTGCTTTTTCAATCGTAATATATTCTCACCATAATATCCGGCAATACTGACAGTTCCAATAAACTATACAAACTACTTTCGTATTCGGAGTACCCATTCCGTGTACGTGTATCCTGAAAAAAAGGAGGGATTCTATGCAATGTAAGTACACAGCAATTTTTGCATTTCTACTCATCTTTTGCCTGTCAGGAATGCTGACGGCCGCACCCGATGATGCTATTGTGAAGGGACGGGTGATCGATGCAGAAGGTGAAGGCCTGCCGGCGGGCAACATCATACTTGAGAATTCCCTCCTCGGTGCATCAACGGATACAGAGGGATATTTTGAATTTACAATCCCCGCCCGTTTCTACAGAGACAAGCAGGTGAAGTTAACGGCAAACTTCATCGGTTATGAATCGGCGACGCAGGAAGTGGAGCTGGATGCCGGTGAGAATGTCTTAACTTTTGAATTGGCGGAAGATATTCTTAATCTCGAAACGATCGTTGTCACCGGTCTGGCCTCGGAAACAACGAAAGAAAAGACACCGTTCTCCGTGAGTGTGGTCGATAGAGATCTGCTTGAAGCGGTACCGGCCGTATCTCCGGAAACGGCTATCCAGGGTAAGGTGGCCGGTGCGCAGGTGGTAAAGGGATCGGGTAAACCGGGGCAGGGGGCATCCGTCCTGCTGCGCGGTGCAACCAGTATCGATGCGTCCTCCGGTGATGTAAACAACAACGACCGGGATCCGCTGAATATCACAGGCCGGAGCCAGGATCCGCTTTACATCGTTGATGGTGTCATACTGGCCAGTACGCCGGAAGACCTGGATGCCATCGAAATCGAAAGCATGGAAATAATCAAGGGAGCAGCCGCTTCCTCACTGTATGGGTCACGTGCCGCCAACGGCGTTATTCAGATTAAGACTAAAAGAGGTTCTAATCTGTCGACAAACCACTCCCTTATCAAATTTCGAAGTGAATATGGTGTGAATGCTCTTGGGAATGAACTGAATTATTCCAGGTACCATAAATATCTTTCTGCGACTGAAAGTTATGTTGATGATAACGGCGCACAAGTCAACATAGGTGACTGGATCAATGCGGACGGAAATAAGGTCCAGCGTATTGCCCGACTGATCGAGGGTGGCGAGGACGGAAAAGCCTTCAAGGATAATCCCTATGTAAATGTATTTGACCACACGGATCAGGTTTTCAGGACGGGTACTTACAATACCAACACGCTTTCACTCTCGCGTAACCTCGAAAATACCAACTTTCTGATGTCTTATACCAATCATAAAGATATCGGCATTGTTGAACTGGCGGATGGTTATACGCGGAATACATTTAAGATCAATCTGGATCACCGCCTGAGACCGGAACTGCATCTCGGCATTTCCTCTCAATACAGTGTGTCGGAATCGGATGAAATCGATGATTCCGGAACGATGCGCAATCCGATCGAGGAGTTGAATAAAACCGAAGCAGATGTCGATCTGACGACGAAAAATGAAAATGGAGAGTATGTTTCACAACCCAATACGGCTTACCAGACAGACAATCCGCTGTACTGGCTGGATAATGCCGACCTGGACTACAAGCGTGAACGTATCCTGGGAAGCCTTGATCTTCGTTATTATCCGCTGGACTGGTTTGATCTGGAGGCAAACCTGAGCATGGACCGTCTCGAAGTGGACAATTTCGAGTATTATAAAAAAGGGTTTGAATCAACCTACCTTATTGGTATCCGTGACGGTCAGATGACGCAGGAAAACGGCACCAACCTGGCGGTGAATGCCAGCATCACGGCCGGATTCCGGAAACGTTTCGGTGATTTTAACACGCGTACCAAATTACGCTATCTCTATGAAAAATATGATTTTAAGTTTCTTCAGACACAGGGTCAGGAGCTGACCGTCAAGGATATTACGTCCTGGCAGAATGTGGAAGGCATTATCATCAATCAATCCTTTAAAACGCTGAGCCTGGCCGAGGGCATCTATTTTATCGGCGGCGTCGATTATAGGGACAAGTATATCCTTGATTTTCTGGTACGACGTGACGGCAGTTCACTTTTCGGTGAAGATGAGCGCTATCACAATTACCACCGTTTCAGCGGGGCCTGGCGTTTATCTGAAGAAGGATTCTGGAATATACGTGATCAGGTGAATGAATTTAAGCTGCACTACAGTCGTGGTACAGCGGGCAGCCGGCCTATTTTTGCTGCTCAGTATGAAGCATTCAGCCTGAATGACGGTTCTGTCGGTAAGGATCGTCTGGGTAACAAAGAACTTAAACCGGAATATTCCACCGAGCATGAAGCCGGTTTAAGTGCGGCATTCTTTAACCGTTATTCACTGGAAATGAATTATGCCAAAACGACTGTGGAAGACCAGATACTGCTGGTTCCGCAGGTCGGATACAAGGGATTCGGCAGCCAGTGGCAGAACGCCGGTGTGGTTACTTCCAACTCATTCGAGCTGACGCTTGAAGGCCTGGCTTATCGTACACGCAATCACAGCCTGTCGTTCGGTGTAACCTTCGACCGGACCCGCTCGACCATCGATAAACTGGACATTCCTCCGTTCCAATACGGGTTTGGTCAGGATGGTGCACAGTTCTATGTTAAAGAAGGCGAAGAAGTTGGTAGCATATACGGCAGAAAATGGGTTAAAGACAAGTCAGACCTTCCCGAAGAATACCAGGATCACCTGGATATGTTTCAAACGAACGACGAGGGTTATGTCGTTTATGTCGGTGAAGGAAATACCTGGCGTGACGGGATTGACAAAGAATTATGGAATACGCGCTGGGATGTCGATGGCGACGGTTCCAATGACGTCTACTGGGGTGAACCCATTAAATACGAAGATGCCGACGGGAAAGACTATTTCAAGCTGGGCCGTACAACACCCGACTATAATCTGGGTCTGAATATGACCTACCGCTGGAAGGGATTGTCGGTATACATGCTCTGGAATGCACAGGTAGGCGGCATCATTTATAACCTGAATAAAGCATGGATGTATACAGCTGAAACACATTCGGATATGGATCAGGCCGGTAAGCCGGACGGAGAGAAAAAGCCGGTTGGATATTACGATAATTTTACCGGTGGCCTGCTTGCTGATGAGTTTTTTGCTGAAGACGGTACATTCTATAAACTTCGTGAAATGGCTGTTTCCTATAGTTTGAATCAGAATCAGATTCGTCCTCTGTTTGGAAATCTGGTCAGCCGGGTGACCCTGACGCTTATGGGTCGGAATCTGCTGACCTTTACGGATTATGACGGTTATGATCCTGAAGTCGGTATACAGGGACGAAACAGCGGATCCAGTGTGATCGGCAGGATCGATGATGATGTTACGTATCCTCACTACCGTACGTTTTCATTCGCTGTCGGGCTGGAATTCTAATGTGGACTATGGGGTAAACGGCTGTAAAAGTGAAAATAAAAGGAGAAGATAATGACTATAAAAAAGCTAATATTTTTTGTGTTCAGCCTTTGTCTGCTCACATTGTTCACCCTTTCATGCGCCGACCTGGCGGTCGACAATGAAAACGAACCGGATCGGGATAAGGTGCTTGCTGAAGGTGAAGATGTGGAATCACTGGTCGGGTCCACGTATCTGACCTTCTGGCAGGCCACACAGACGCTCGATATGCCGATACCCTTCAGTACCCTGGCCGATGAGTTGACATCTCAATGGGGCAACTGGGATATGGGCACATGGGCCCGCGAACCGCGCCGGGAATTTGAAAATTCCACGACAAGCAGTTATTATCTGATGACTGCCCGTCCCTGGTTTGGTTTCTATGAATGCATCAGCACGGCTGTTGACGGCATCCAGGCCATGAACGGCGGACTGGAAATCGGGACTAATAACAATGATGCCGTAAGGCTCGAGGCGTTCTCTCGCTATGTCCTTGGTGTGAGTCATGGGTACCTGGCGCTAATTTTTGATAAAGCTTTTATTGTCGATGAAACGACTGACCTGAATGTGACGCCTGAATTCAAACCATACCAGGAAGTGGCTGATGCCGGGATTGCCCAGCTGGAAGCGTGTATTCAGTTGTGCGAAAACAATGACTTCGTTTTACCGCCGACATGGATAAGTGGTGTTGCCGCAACGAATCAGCAGCTGGCCGAATACGCCCATTCCTTCGCGGCAAGAATCCTGGCCGGTGTCGCTCGTACACCTGAGGAACGGGCGGCGGTTGACTGGGCGGAAGTGACGCGCCATGCCAATGCCGGTATTACATCGGAATTCATCGTCGAAATGGACGGAAATTTCTGGTATGATGGAATGAAGTATTTCGGATCCCGTGAGGACTGGATGAAGGCGGACTATTTCACGATCGGGCATGCGGATACGTCCGGAAACTTTGAAGCATGGGCGACAGCGGAGCCCGGGGATCGGGCGCCGTTTATTATCCATACGGCTGACCGGCGAATTGCCGGACCCGATTCCACGACGGCGCCCGGAACCGATTTCATGTTCTTCGACACCTTTCCCTTCGAGAGTTACCGTGGATCGTATTACGGCTCGATCCGGTATTTCGACCATTTCGCAAATATAGCCACCGGACCGGTAAGTTGTTTTAATCCGGCCGAGCTCCGGTTATTGAAAGCGGAAGCCCTGTATCGCCAGGGTGACCTGGACGGAGCTGCACAGATTGTAAATGAAACGCGTACAACCCGGGGCGGACTTGATCCCATTGACGGGAGTAATCCGGACCTGTGGGAACTCCTGAAATACGAGAAGCGTATCGAAATCTTCATTACAACAGGCGGACTGATGTATTTCGAAAGAAGGGGCTGGGGAGAACTCGGTACCGGAGCACCTCTTCAATTCCCGGTTCCCGCCGGCGAACTGGAAGTTCTGCAACTGGATACCTATACCTTTGGCGGTGAAGGCGGAGACTGGGCTGCCAAACGTAACAGTACCTTCAGGCTGCAATCCTTCTCTGAGTTCCTGAACAAAACTGCAGGATTGTAACATATTTCATGCTTCCCTTCCCTGTAATGTAGGCAGGGAGGGGAAGCACATATCAGGATGCACTATGAAGATGGACTCTCTATTATCAAAGATTCTTATAACAATGATGATACTGGTATTGTATTCGTGCGGGGGATCCCGGATCGCGCAGGAGAAAAGTGTTAAAGTCTATAATCTCGGTAAAGCATCAGAGTTCGATGTCTACCAGACTATCCCGCGTATTTTACGGAAGTACCAGTATGATGTCATGCACGACTATGGCACGGGCGCCTATCAGAGTATCGATACAGAATGGAAAATGCGCTATCCGCTCGATGATGAATTAGAAGTCGGTATCACGGAAGGCCGTACGCGGCTCTTTTTCAGAATACGTAAAACCATGGAGCAGATGTTCTACGTACGCATGGAAATTCAGAACATGGTTAAAACCATGGACACTGTGGAATGGTTTCATGCACCGATGAGCAAGGACCTCGAGCGGGAGATAAACCGTATGGTTGATGATTTGGAGCAGGAATTCGATGAGGGCCGCCTCACGCGCTGATCGATAGATACCAGCAGACGGTCTTCTTCAGCGATCGGCTTGAAAAATACCTCCGCTTTGAGTATACTCTCCTAATATTGAACGGAGGTGTTTTTGAAAAAGCTGGTCTGCTGTGTCGTTTTATTTGCATTTACGCTTGGTGCGCAAAATGTCTCCATTCACCAGTGGGAGTATGAGCAACATCGCAATATCCCCAAAGAACCTTCCGCTTTCGATACATCGGGAAAGGATATTAATCCGATCGCTTTAGGGAAACGGAACCAGCTTTCCACCATCATCTTCGGTTATCTCCCGGACTGGATGTATCAATCCGCCCGTTACAATCTGCAGTATGAACTGTTAACCCATATCGCTGCTTTCGATTTTACGGTATCTGCATCAGGCGCAGTGGCCCATCCCTCTTACTGGCCCTGGACCGATGTGATCAATGCGGCCCACGCGCAGGGTGTGAAAGTCGTGATGACCGCAGTGAATTTCAATAAAGATAACATCAGGACGATCATGACGGATGAAAAGGTGAAGGAAACCTTCTTTAAAAATTGTCGTGATATCATCCATACCTATAAGCTCGATGGGATCAATGTGGACTTTGAAAGTCTGTACAGCGCGGACCGCGGATCTCTTTTAAACGGATTTATGAAGGACCTGACCGATTATATCCACGAGCAAATTCCCGGATCGGAGGTCTCCTTTGCAGGTCCCGCGGTTAACTGGGGCGGGTGGGATCTTTACGGGCTGGCACAATCCTGTGATTATATTTTCATCATGGGTTATGCCTTTTACGGAAGCTGGAGCAGTACCAGCGGTCCCTGTGCACCGTTGACGGGTGGTAGTATCAATATCACCAATACCGTATTACAGCAATATCAAACCGTTACAAGACATTATCCCGAACGGCTTATCCTCGGGGTACCCTATTACGGTAATCGCTGGCAAACCAGGACATCTGCAGCCCGTTCAGAATCGATCGATTATATCGGCAGTGTGCGCCATTCAACGGGGATGAGTGAGGCCGGCGGTCATGGTCTTATCTGGGAAAACCTGAGCCAGACACCATGGTACCATTACCAGTCTGGAAACGACTGGTACCAGGTCTGGTTCGATACGGATGAAAGCCTCGGCTTGAAATACGATCTCGCTGAAGAAAACGATCTTCTTGGTGTCGGCATGTGGGCGCTTGGTTATGACGGCAGCCGGGATGAACTCTGGAATGAACTGGCAGGGCGGTATGTGGTTTCATCTGTCTCCGATAACCAACCGATCAATCCGGATGAACAAATCCCGGACAATATCATCCTGTCACAAAATTATCCCAATCCGTTTAATCCGGTTACCACCATACGGTACCAAATTTCGGGTGGAAAAGAGGGGGAGACGCCTGTTGGGGCGTATGGCAATACGCCCCAACGTGTCGAATTAACCATCCACAACATGGCAGGTCAAATAATCACCACCCTGGTTTCAGAAAATCAACTACCTGGTGAATATACCGTCCAATGGAATGCATCCAATATGCCGGGCGGCATCTACTTTTATAAGCTAACGACTAAAGCCCAAAGCCGAAAGACTGTAATCAACCGCATGACCCGTAAAATGATCCTTCTTAAATAAAAAATACCGGCCTTTCGACCGGTATTTTTATCATTCCATTGTGTCCAGGGAGGATCAACATCCTTTGTTGAGACCTGTCTGTATAACGCCAGACAGGTCCATCAGGTTCCCCCCCTATGTCACAATTCGACAATACCTTGCAGCGCATCTTTATGTACCAGGAAATCCATCATCTTCAGTTTGATATAGTCTTCGTGATAAAAATAATAACCTTTGTTGGGACCGTTCCGGGATCCGGAACCGGAATCCTTGATCAGGAACCAGAACGTGCCATCCGTCTGCTTGTAGCCCACGATGTGGATACCGTGGTCGTCCGTGGTGGATCCGTTGCTGAACCGCAATTGACGGGCATTTTCGTCAATATATTCCGACGGTATGTCAAAGCTGGGAACGACGGCCACCTCTTTATGGGAATTATAACCCGGTTCACCGACATCTCCACCGATGGAAACGGTAAATCCCTTCTGCAGTGCATTTTTTAAGACCTTCATGAAAATGTCCAGCGGTACATTATAATAATTTTCACTCCTCCACCAGTTATCCGGAACATCATACAGCACATATTCATAATACGGTTGCTCCATCAGGGAAAGAAGGTCGATATAATCTTCAAAATCAATTTTAATGACTTTCCTGAAGTAGTCGACCGGCGTCATCTCCTTTCCGTCCACTGTAATGGTGACGGGCGGTTCACCAAGATGGTAGTTTAAGATATTTTTGATGGTTGTGAGAACCATTTCTTCATTCCAGATCCTGTTCTCCTTTACATATTCCAGGTAGGATTCCATTTCTTCAAAGAGCGGATCATGATTGTGGAATGGTTCGTCATCAGCCAGTCCTGTATAGGCCTCAGCAGGCACAACACCGTATTTCTTCCATATGGTGGGAATGTGGTTCCCCATGGAACCCTGGGCAAAAAGGGAATTACCCAGCGTCCGTACATAGCGCCGTGCTTTTTCGACATATTCCCAGTAAACCGTATGCAATTCGGAAAGTTTTATTTTTCTTGCCGTTGTTCTGAATATTTCCGATTCGTAGAAGGACGTAGTGGTATAGCACCAGCACATGCCGGAATTACCCTGGGAAATGGGGTCATTATGCCAGTAGGTTGTAAATTCATCCCTGGATTTTGGCAGGTCCATCCCATCGAGATCCATAATGAATGCATCTTTTTCGCCATACTTTTCATTTTCATATTCGATTTTGTCCCAGAATTCATTTTTCTTTTCGACGAACGTCCCCTTATCCTGTCCGGATACCTGGGTAAAAGCACTCAGTGAAATCATAAATACTAATAAAAACAAGATGTTGCGGTTCATTTTTATCCCCTTGTTGTATTAAAATGGATGCGTATAATTTACGATTGATTTTCTTCTGGTGCAATAACTCCCATTCTACCTGAAATAATAACTGATGTGATGAATTATTTAAATGAATGACGTATAAATCAGTCATAATGCAATATATATTTGACATAAAGCATTTTATATATTACATTCCACCATGGAAAATATTAAAATAAAATTAGCAAGGGTTGAAAAGGGATTATCCCAGCAAGAACTCGCGGATCGTGTCGAAGTAACACGGCAGACCATTGGTTTAATCGAAAAAGGAAAATACAATCCTACATTGAACCTGTGTGTTCGAATCGCTAAAGCTCTGGATAAAACCCTGGATGACCTGTTTTGGGAGGAATGATGAAAGAAAAGAAACAACCATTGCGGATGGATGAACGTAACAGGGGTATTGCATTGCAGGTTATTGCCATTATGTACTTTATTACAATAACGGCACTGACTTTTGTTATCTTATACCGACAATTTGTACTGGGGCAATCTATAGAGAAATTTGAGGATTTTGCGATTATCCTCACTTTTAACTCACTGTTTCTCATCAGTGGCCTTTTATATTTCGGAGCCATTCCCATAAGAAAACTCAAGATTAAAACCCTGTTACTGTTTTATCTGGTCATTGTTGTATTGGGAAGTGTTTTTACCTATGCGAAATACAATATTTTCCAAAGTGCCGGTTTGTCATTGGAACAATTGATGCATAAATTTTTCATAGTGTCTGTTATTAGCGGTTTGATCATCGGCTTTATGGCCATTTTCATATTCCTTGGTAACAGAAGACTTGAAAAAGAAATGGAATAGAACAGACCTGTCATGAATAAAAAGTGTTAACAATCTGGAGAAATCAAATGGATTATTCCACAGACAACAAACGCGTCACTGCTTTCATTGCTCTGTTTTTGTTATGTTTGGTTCCGTTTAATCCCTGTTTTGCTGATAACGGTAAGATCACCGGAACCTGGGAAGGCACGCTCAATGCATCCGGAACAACATTAAGGATCGTTTTCCATATTAATGAAATTCATGTCAATGAATACAATGGAACGATGGACAGTCCCGATCAGGGAGTTAAAGGTCTGCCTGTCTCGGAAATAGTTATCGGGGATGATGAGGTTCGTCTTGAAGTAGCGATGGTAAATGGTGTTTATAAGGGCAGTCCTTCTGAGGATTTCAGCGCTATTACGGGAACCTGGAGCCAGGGAGGCCAATCTTTCCCGCTGGATCTGATACGTACATCGGGTGTAACAGAGAGAACAGAGAAAGAGGCGTTTGCAGCGGAGGATATTCGTGCACTTTCCGGGGACTGGATGGGATCGCTGAAGGTGCCTGGAAACGAACTCCGTATCGTATTCCATATCGCCTTTGATTCGACCGGTTTACCAACGGTGACATTAGACAGTCCGGACCAGGGGGCCAAAGGTATACCGGCATCGGATCTGACGATCAGTGACGGGGTGGTCCGGCTAAATGTCAGTGTTATCGGAGGCAGTTACGAGAGTGTTCTTGATCATGAAAAGCGTATCATGTCCGGCAAATGGAATCAGGGAGGACAGTCCTTTCCCCTGGAGATGACGTTTTACGAAGAATTGCCGGAAGCCCGCCGTCCCCAGAATCCCCGGAAACCGTATCCCTATGAAGAAGAAATGGTACGGTTTGAAAACAAGCGCGACAGCGTGACGCTTGCCGGTACGCTTACTTGTCCCCGAAGCGGTCAGCCGGTGCCGGCGGCCGTATTGATTTCAGGTTCCGGTGCACAGGATCGTGATGAAACCATCTTTGATCATCACCCCTTCCGGGTTATTGCAGATCATCTTACGCGGTCCGGCGTTGCCGTCCTGCGCTATGATGATCGGGGTGTCGGAGAGTCGACAGGGAATTTTACAGCGTCCACATCAGTGGATTTTAAAAGGGATGTCCTTGCGGCGGTCCGTTATCTGAAAACAAGGAAGGAAATCAATCCCGGCAAAATCGGTCTTATCGGACACAGTGAAGGAGGAATTATCGCTCCAATGGCTGCGGCAGAGTCGGAAGACATTGCATTTATCATTTTACTGGCAGGCTCAGCCGTTCCGGGAGAAGAAATTATCCAGGCTCAGACAAAATTATTATTTGAGGCGGCAGGTAAATCAAACCGCGCCATCGAAGCGAATTTAAAACTGCAGGAAGCGCTTTTTCAGGTCTTAAAAAACGAACCGGACCGGAATAAAGCTGCGGAAAAAATACGGGCTGTCAATAATACGTTTTTAGAAACCACCGACCCTGAAATTCTTGCCGAACTTGGGCTGAACGAAACCATTTTGGAAGGACAGACACAATCGCTCAATCTACCATGGATGCGATTTTTCCTGACCTATGATCCGGCTGTTACTCTGAAAAAAGTGAAATGTCCTGTACTGGCTCTGAATGGTTCCAAAGATTTACAGGTACCGGCACGCCAGAACCTGGATGTTATTGCCGGGACTTTAAAAGAGGCCGGCCATCCCGATTATACGGTAGAGGAATTACCGGATCTGAACCATCTTTTTCAGAAAGCCGAAACCGGACATGTAAGTGAATACGGAAAAATTGAACAGACCTTTTCGCCCGTTGCCCTGGAACGGATCAGTGAATGGATCGGGGATCGCTTTCTGAAGAATTGACCCGCCGGGAGCGGAAACTATGCCACTTCCCGTCTCGATTCGCCGGATGCGTTATCTTTGCAGCTGAATCGTTCCAGGATCTCCAGGACCTCATCCTCGCTGAGGGGTTTCCATTCGCGATAGACCTGGGCCACTGATTTGAACGTCAGGGGCTTTTCGAGAACAACGATTTTATCGACCTGGCGCGCGATGCTGTCGCAGGCCTCACGCGATGATACCGGAACGCCGAGCAGTATTTTACTGGCATTGAAATGCCTGCACATCTTGATTACGGATTGAACGGTTGCCCCTTTCGTCAGACCTTCATCGATGATGATTACCGTCCGGTTTTTAATTTTCGGAAGAGATTGTCCTTTTCGCAGTACACTGATTTTTCGTTGTATTTCCTGCTTTCTTTCCCGGATAATATCATTAATTTTTTCATCGTTGAACCAGCGATATGCATGGGAATGTATATGGGTGCTTCCGTCTTCGGCAATGGAGCCAAAACTTGAATGCGGATCATCGGGATAACTGAGTTTAAGAGAAAAGGCCAGTGCGAATTCCGCATGGAGGTACTTGGAAACCTCGCAACCAATTTCAACGCCACCGTTTGGAATAGCCAGAACGACAACGCCCTTATTTTGATATTTACTGAATGCTTCAGCCAGTTTTTTTCCGGCTTCCTTTCGATTTTGAAACATCAGAATCCCCGTTTAATAATGATTACAAACAGTGTAACGAAAAACGGGGAAAGAATAATTCATCGCCTGGTGTCAAACAGCCGGATCGTGCCGAACTGGCCGTCAAAGCCCTCCCGAATGTTTACTTCTCCGGCACGCATTCGGCGGATCCCTTCAACGAGACGTTCATTATTGAGATCCCTCAGATCGTTTAAAGAAAGGTTTAAAAGAATGTCCAGTTCGGATCCCCCGTCACGTAACAGCTCCTGATATAATGTAGCGATGCGTCTGGAATTAGGACCAATGCCATATAGCTCGGCCAGGATTTCTTTGAGAGAAATCAAGGTGTGAAATTCATGTTTCCGAAAACCATCCGGAGGTGTCTCACGATCGGCAAAATGCATCACGCGGTTGAGTACGCCGACGGTTACGGCTTTCCCGCAAACCGGGCAAGTGGACCGGTGTTTTCTGGTTTCGGTGGGATGCCAGCGGATGTCGCATTTCCGGTGACCATCATGATAGTATTTGCCCTCCTGCGGGAAAAATTCGATTGTACCCCGAAAGCGCCGCGAATCGTTTTGCTTCAGGGCTTCTGTCATATCCGTGTAACTGAGCGGACAATCAAATATATTTGCCTCCCGGCCCAGTTTTTCCGGGGAATGGGCATCGGAATTGGATAAAAGGGAATATCCGTCCAGAAAACTGCAGAGACGATTCATGGCCGGATCGCTCGACAGTCCTGTTTCCAGCGCATGAATGTGCTTACTGAGATCGCCATAACAGGCGTCGATGGAATCGAATCCGGATTTGCTTCCCAGTACAGAAAACCAGGGTGTCCATATATGGGCAGGGAATAAAAAGGACCGATCCGATGCTTCCAGCACTATTTCGAGAAGATCAAGGGAATCAAGTCCCAGGATGGGGCGGCCATCGGATGCAATATTGCCAATTTTTGAAAGGCGGGTCTGAATGATTTCCGCGGTTTGAAAATCAGGTACAAGGATGACATGGTGTATTTTTCGAACACGACCCGACTTTTTATATATAGTACTGATCTCGGTAGAAAGTAAAAAGCGGACGTCCCTGTCCGGATACAATGTGTTTTGATCTTGTGTTTTCCGTTTAAACGAATCGCGTAAGCGGTAAAGCCCCTCTTCCGCAGGTTCGAGCTTTTCCTTCAGTTCAGCCAGCCAACCCGGATGGGTAAAATCCCCGGTACCGACGACTGTTATACCTTTCAAACGGGCCTGGTAGTCGATATACTCGGGTATCAGGTTTTTGCTGGTTGCGATCGAAAAATGCGAATGAATATGGAAATCGGCAATAAATCGCATTACGGTTTCAGTTTATATGCGACCACCCGGTTGTCAAAAAAGGTCGGCACCAGTAAAACCTGTTCCCCGACGATGAAATCGATATCCGCTGCGTTGACTTTTACCGGGGTTGTATCGAGAATTTTCAACTTCTCTTTTTCCGGATATATCAGGTGTACATTCCCGGCCCAGTCCGAAATGATGTACGTTCCGCTTCCGACCATTTCCAGCCCGTCGATGCCGCCGGTATTGGTTATCAATGTTTCCATTTCCTTGTCATCCAGCCCGACCTTAAGAACCGCACCGCTGATACCGATCAGGAGTGCATTGTCCTCAACGAACAGGCCGTTGGGTGTGTTGAGCATATCTGATTCCAGCCAAACCTCCAGCGTGTCATCTTTGAGCCGGTGAATTCTATTGGTTTGCATATCAGAGATATACACATTCCCCGCTGTATCGATCGCTATGTCATTGAGAAACTGAGCGCCCTCTGCGGGGTAGTAATTCAGAACCGAATCGCCGGTTAGATCGATTTCAGCGACACGGACGATGTCAGTTACATACAACTTGTCGCCGAAGCGGCCCATACCCTTGGGTGCATGCAGACCTGAGATCCATTCCAGTTCCAGGATATTACCATCCATATTGAGCTTCGACAGAAATCCGTTATTGTCCTGGTCCGTTGGATTTCCGTTGATATTGGACACATAAAGCAATTGGGCTTCGGCATCATGGTAGACGGATTCGGGGACTTTGAAGACCTGATCTGTTTCCCATAGTTTCGTCAGACGCTGGTGCTGAAAACCGTTCTGAGAGGTGCATGCGGCGGAGACAAATAAAAGTATCATCAGGGATGCAACAAAACGCATAACGGGCTCCTTTCTGATTTGTGACACGGAGAAACTCAGAGGAGACGCAGAGAACCACGAAGGGAATCCTATGAAACGAACTCATAAAATAGTTTATTATTTCTCCGTGTAGCTCTGTGTTTCCTCTGTGGCTCTCTGTGATACTTTTTAGAGATGCTGCTCTAACCTTTTCATCCCCTCCATGGCGCTGAAGGGCAACCCGAAGTGCCCGTAGGGTACCTGGTAATCCCTCGGGTTGATGCGAATAAGCGTTGCTTTGTACCGATGCGCCAGTTGCTCCGAAGTATAGCGTACTGTGGCCACGGCGGTACCGGCGCCCAGCTCGATGATTGCCAGACGCTGTCCGGCAAGTTCCCTCTGGGAAATCCACTGGTTCAGTCGGAAATGCTGTTTACGTGAGCGGTTTTCAATCCAGTTCCAGTCGCCGAACATCAGTATGTTTGGTCGTGCCAGTACTCCGCAATAGGGGCATTCCGGCAGCGGATCATGTGCCTCAAAAACCGTTTCATCAATATTCAGAATGGTGTCGGAAGCGGACCATATGCTCGAAGAGCAGGGCTCACTGCACTGCAGATGATGTATAGAACCATGACATTCCTCAATATAATCAGGTTCAAAGCCGGCTTTCTGGAACTGGCCGTCAACATTGGAAGTGAATACGAAGTAACCACCGGTTTTCATTGAAGCGATATCGAGCAGGATTCGAAAACCATCATGCGGCTCCGTTTCCCTGTAAAGATTGAGGCGGTGACCATAAAAAGCCCAGGCCAGTTTCGGTTTCTGGTAAAACCAGATCGGATTGGCCATTTCGCTGAATGAAATACCACGTTTTTCGATGGGTGGATACGCTTTCCAGAAACCGCTGTTTCCGCGAAAATCCGGCAAACCCGAGTCCACACCGATACCGGCACCGGCGGATATCAGCAGGGCATCAGCCATCTGAATCTGTTCTGCTGCACGGATTATATCTTCCTGAATATTCATAGGCCTGTACCCTTTCATTACTGAGAAGGCTTTGATCCGAATTAACGTAAAAAGATAAAGATTCCCTGGCAGGTAAGCAAGATGTGATTGAAAATCATGACAAATTCAAAGACACAGGAAAAACCGGCACAGTTGTATTCCTTTGCACAACTATGCCTGTAGCGGTTACGAATTCTGCGGTCGGGATTCTACAGAATATTCATTCACTTCTTCGGGTACGATCAGCCAACCGACCAGATAGGCACCAACCAGCGGCAGAACACCGGTGAGAAGACAGAGAAAAACAGCGCCAAGCCGTATGAGTGTCGGATCGATATCCAGCATTTTTCCGATACCACCACACAAACCGAATATTTTTTTATCAGTTCTGGAAAGATATAAACGTTTCATAAGATTCCCTCTTTTTTGTGCTCATTTTTGTTTACGCACAAAAAGAGATTTTGTTTTCAGATTCAGGTATTACAAAAAAAAGCCCCCGCCTATGGCAGGGGCTATACTAATGGAGCCTCGGTGGCCTGGTGCTAGCAAGCCAAACCGGAGGCTCCTATCATACTTCGACTACTAATAGGATCACCTCCTTTCTTCAGGGTACAGACGGACACACCAGAAATTTCCCTGGTTAAAAATCCGGTGCAGCACCGATTCAATACATTTTACACAATAATTCTTAAAAAATCAAAACCAAAATGGAACCGGTCGTACCACTCAATGATGTCCTTGTAATGTATTAAATGCCGTTCAGCCGCAGGAGTTCCCTTTCGCATGTTTTTTTTAAAAAAAATTCCCGGGTGTGAACGGGGTCACATCTCCTGCCTGGTGCAGAAAACTGTTCATTCACATAATCACTTGATTTTTTTAAAGTAATATTAGTAAATTTATCACTTTTTAGATAGTTAAAGTGGATGTACAGGAATACTGTTAGTATCAGAAACTGTGATCTATTAACGGTTTAAAGCGGGGGAATAACGTATCATGATAAGGGAAAAGGAAACGCAATGTAAGGCTGTCAATCGTAACGGATTACAGGGAGTGTGATCATGGAGCGCATCGATGATTATAATGTAAAGCAGGCTGACCTGGTTGTTGGCATTCCGTCCTACAACGAGGCGGATAATATCGCTTTTGTGGTGGAGCAGTGCAATAAAGGGCTGCGTACCTATTTCAAGGATTATCAAAGTGTCATTATCAATGTGGATAACAATTCACCGGATGATACACGATCCGCTTTTCTAAATTCCGTAAACAGCATACCAAAAATCTATATGTCTACACGTCCGGGTGTTACCGGCAAAGGAAATAATTTTTATAACCTTTTTCAGGAAGCCAGCCGCCTGAAAGCACGGGCCGTAGTCGTTGTGGACGCGGATATCACCAGTATAACACCTGAATGGATTAAGTCCCTTGCTGGCCCTATAGTAAATAATGATTTTCATTTCGTGACACCGGTTTATACGCGGCACGAATATGACGGAACGATTACCAATAATATTTGCTATCCGCTGATTTATGGATTATTGGGCAAGAATATCCGTCAGCCCATCGGTGGTGATTTTGCTTTTTCAGGTGATCTTGCCAACCATTTCCTCAGCCAGACATGGCATGACACGACCTATCAATATGGTATTGATATATTCATGACAATGAACGCGATTCTGGCACAATATCCTGCCTGCCAGACCGGATTGGGCGCCAAATGCCATAAACCCAGTGCCCCCAAACTGGGCCCCATGTTCATTCAGGTGGTCGGCACTCTTTTTAAAAGTCTTCTCGGATCAAAGGATCACTGGCTTGATAAATCGCTTGTGGAAAATCTGCCGGTTCATGGCGGTGATCATTCGGCTTCTCCGCAGCAATTGTGTATTGACTACAAGTCGATTCGTAAAACGGCTCTGGCGGAATACCACAAGGCCAAAGGGCATCTGGAATCCTACCTGAGCGTTGAACTGTTCCGGGATATCAAAACCATGTTTGAAAAAGAATGCATTACCATAACCAGTGATATGTGGACCGAAATCGTATATGAATTTCTCTATGCGTTTGAGAAAAATAACTGTGATATACAGGTGGTGGAATCCATGAAGCCGCTTTATTTCGGCAGGGTGATTACGTTCATACGGGAAACGCTGGATCTGGACCATATCGCTTCGGAAGAACTGATCCGGCGGCAGGCGGAGGGATTTTTCAAAAACCGCCATTATATTACAGAACGCTATCAAAACTGAGCTCGTCTCAGCAATAATATAACTTTTGTTTTTGAATCGCTCACATTGTAATTTGGATCGTGTAAGTCAGATCTGTTTATGTTTAATGGAGATCCCGGTGTGAACGTTTTTAAGCCGGGGATTCTTGTATCCCTGTTTATTTTCACATTCTCCCTGCCCCTCTCCGGAACGACAACGATTAAAGTCGGTGTTTATCAGAACAAACCGAAAGTTTTTATAGACGATCAAGGCATACCGCGGGGAATGTTTGTTGATATTATTGAATATATCGCTGCCATTGAAGACTGGCAGATCGAATATATAGAAGGTACATGGAGAGATGGTCTGCAGCGGCTGGAGCGGGGCGATATTGATCTCATGCCTGATGTGGCCTTTTCCAGGGAGCGGGAAGAGCGGTTTGATTTTCACAAACAATCGTTACTGAATAACTGGGCACAGCTTTATGTTCCTGAGGGATGGGAAATCGAAGACGTATCGGAGCTGTCAGGTAAAAGAATAGGCGTGCTTAAAGATGATATATCCTATCATAATTTTAAGCAGATGCTCGCACAACTCGGTATACAGGTTGCTTTCAGAGAGGTGGATGAATTCAGAAAAATATTTGAATTACTGGATTCAAAAGAAATTGAGGCCGGTCTGATCAGCCGCCTTTTCGGCGCACAATTTGAACACCAGCACAGGGTAACCAGAAGCCCCGTTATCTGCTGTCCCGTTAAATTGTTTTTCGCAGCTCCAAAAGCAAAGAATACATTCTTACTGGATGCAATCGATAAGCACCTCGTTCAATTGAAATCCGATAAGAACTCCCTGTATTTCCAGTCACAGGATAAATGGCTGGGTCTTGCATACACAACCAAAGAACGTATACCAACCTGGATCTGGTGGGTTCTGGGAATCGTTGCCACAATCGCCGTCTTCTATTTCCTGATTCATCTGGAAATGGGAAGGCGCATCAATGCGATGAATTCTGAAGTACGGGAAAAAAACGAGGAATTGTTGCGACATAAAGAGCACCTCGAAGAACTGGTTGAAAAACGAACAAAAAGTCTCAGCGAAAGTGAGTCCAAATACAGGTTAATTACGGAGAATGCCAGTGACGTCATCTGGACCATGAACACGGAGGGTACCTATCTGTATGTAAGTCCGAGTGTGGAGCGGGCGCGCGGCTATAAACCGGAAGAAGTTATCGGCCGTAGCCTCGAATCGACCCTGACACCCACATCAGCGGCCTTTGTCAAAAAAGTAATAAAAGAACTTTTGGAATCTGAAAATCCGGAAGAATACGTCCGCCGGAATCAACGGATAGAAATTGAACAGCCGCATAAAGACGGGGGCACGATCTGGTCAGAAGTCATGACCGCGCCCATCTTTGACGACAATCGTAACATCATCGGTTTTCAGGGGGTGACACGGGATATAACCGATCGAAAAAAAGCGGAGCAAGCCCTGCTCCTGACAAACCAGAAACTGATCGAGGCCAACCGGGAATTAAAAGAAACGCAGGCCCAGCTGATTCAATCGGAAAAAATGGCCTCCCTGGGTCAGCTCACCGCCGGAATCGCCCACGAAATCAATAATCCGGTAAACTATGTCTATACAAGTGTCTTACCCCTTTCGCGGGACATGGAAGAAATCAAAACGTTCGTCGATAAGTGCCTCCAGTTTGCCGATGGTTCCGACGCGAATATCACAATGGAGGATCTTAAAACGTGCGCGGTGGATCTGGACATCGATTATGTTTTTGAGGAAGTATTTTCTCTTGTAACAGGTATTCGGGAGGGTGCCAACCGGACAAAAGAGATTGTGGAAGGACTGCGCAATTTCTCCCGCCTGGATGCGGATACACTCAAGCCGGCTGATATCCATGAGGGGATCGATGCTACATTGAAGCTTCTGCATAACCAGATAAAGCATCAGGTACGCATTCACAAATCATATTCGGATTTACCTCCGATCGACTGTTATCCGGGCAAACTGAATCAGGTCTTCATGAATATCCTGCTCAATGCACTGCAGGCCATCGCGCATGATGGTGATATTCATATTAAAACCTGGTCTGACGCTGTATATGTATATATTTCGATACGGGATAGCGGGAAAGGCATACCGGCGGACATACAGTCGCGTATCTTTGAACCGTTTTTTACAACGAAGGAAATCGGGCAGGGGACCGGACTGGGCCTTTCTGTCAGTTACGGAATCATCGAGCAACATAAAGGGAATATCCGCGTAAAAAGCAAAGTAAATGAAGGAACGGAATTCATTGTGAGCATTCCGTTGAATCTTGCTCAAAAAATGAAGGCATGATAAGGGAAACGGCATATGACGGGTAATGATCAATACGGCATTCTATATATTGATGATGAAAAACATAATCTTGTTGCTTTTAAAGCTACGTTTCGTAGAGCATATAAAATATATATCGCTCAAAATGCTGAAGAAGGATTTGAAATTTTAAAAAGGGAAAATATCGCTTTGATCATTACGGATCAGCGGATGCCGGAAATGACCGGCATACAATTTCTGGAAAAAATAATTCCCATGTATCCCGATGTCATCCGGATGATTTTGACCGGATTCAGTGATATGCAGGCGATTGTTGATGCAATCAATACAGGGCGTGTGTTTCGGTATATTAAAAAACCGTGGGATGAGAATGAGCTGAAAATGACCATCGATAATGCCCTGCATTTATACACACTTCAGCAGATGAACACCGATATCCTGATGGAGTTGCAACAGAAGATTAATGAGCAGGAGCGGACGCTTCGCCTGTTTCAGAAGTATGTTCCCCAGGAAGTGGTTGAAAAAACACTCAGGGTCAGTGAGGATTCGATACTCGACGGTGAATTGCGCAATGTGACCGTCCTGTTTTGCGACATCCGTGGATTTACAAATCTCAGTGAGCAATTATCGCCTAAGGAAGTCGTTGATTTCCTGAATATTTACTATACCGTCATGAGCGATGTGATTAAACGGCATAACGGTGCAGTGAATCAATATGTAGGTGATGAGGTATTCGCCTGTTTTGGTGCGCCCAACGTTCTGGCCGATCCGGAGGAGAGGGCTGTTTTATGCGCCATGGATATGATTGAAACACTTGAAAAACTGAACGAAAAATGCCGGGAACGTTTCAATACCTGTGTGGAAGTCGGGATCGGTATAAACAGTGGTGAGGTTGTTGCGGGCAATGTCGGCTCCGAGGTATATATCCGCTATTCCCTTACCGGTGATACCGTGAATACGGGAAAACGTATTGAAAGTCTGACCAAAGACTTCCCAAACACGATATTACTGAATAAAAATGTATCGGCGCGGGTGAAACACCTTGTTCAATTGAAACCCTGGGAGCCTGTGAAGGTTAAAGGTAAAAAAGAAAAGCTCTATCTTTTCGAAGTGTCCGGCCGACTGTAACGCGGTATTCCTATTGCGTTATCTTCTTTTTAACTTTTCCCAGTCTTCCGGACGCAACTGCTCCAGAAAATTGAACTCGCCTGCTCCGGCCAGCCATTCCCCGCCGTCGATGGTTATGACTTCTCCCGTGATGTAACCGGACTGTTCGGTTACCAGATAAACAGCCAGGTGGGCCAGCTCCTCGTGTTTACCAACTCGCTTCAACGGGATCCGGTTGACCATATGCTGTTCAAATTTCGGATCCGGCATCAACCGTTCCCAGGCCCCTTTTGTCGGGAAGGGACCGGGGGCAATGGCGTTTAAGCGGATCTTATATTTTCCCCATTCTGCGGCCAGTGAACGTGTCAGGTTCAGCACACCGGCTTTGCTGACGGAAGAAGGAACGACATAGCCCGAACCGGTCGAAGCATAGGTCGTAACGATACTGAGAACCGTTCCGGGTATTTTCTCACGAATCCAGTATTTACCCATGGCCAGCGTGGCATAATAACTGCCTTTCAGAACGATCTCTACGATGGTATCAAAGGCCCGGTAGCTGAGCTGTTCCGTGGGTGAGATGAAATTTCCGGCGGCATTGTTCACCAGGATATCGATCTGTCCGAAACGGTCGCACCCGGCCTCTATGGTTTTTTCTATCTGCCGGTATTTCCGCACATCCAGTTCCAGAGGCAGAACAGGATTCCCGGTCTCTTTCTCGATCTCTGCTGCTGTTTCCTGCAGGATATCCCGTTTGCGGCTGGCTATAATGAGATTCGCTCCGAGTCCGGAGAACATGGTGGACATGGATTTTCCCAGGCCGGTGCCCCCGCCGGTAACCAGGATGGTTTTGCCCTTCAGCAATTGTGTGTCAAATAAGGTGTTTTTCATAACAGCTTTCCAGCCAGTTTTTTGAATAAATATGATGGATTATAGAAATATAGATGAACCATAGAGGACAAAAAGTAAACACATATCAATATAAAATAATTGTTAACTCTGTGTCCTCTGTGGTAGTTAATACCTTGTTCGAAGGATCTATAATTCGACGATCAACACCTTTTTTTCGCCGTCGCGCATGACATCCACACTGATACGCTGACCTTTTTTGAACTCCTGCAAACGGTTCATATAATCATAGATGTTGTCGACCGGCTTGCCGTCCATGGCCACGATGATATCGCCCTTTTCCATGCCCGCCATGGAGGCCGGGCGTCCGTCCATTACGACTTCCGCGCGTAAACCTTTGATGTCACTGGCGGCGATATCAGGCATGATACCCAGGGTAACTTTAAATTTATATCGTCCGCCGGAGGGGCGTTCTTTGGGACCGGCTTCCCGGAAAGCAAAAGATCGCTCCCGGTTGGCGATGTCGAACACCATATCATAGACCAGGTCCGTGATGGCTTTTAACCCGTCAAATTCGATTTTATCCACATCATCCGCCGGTGTATGGTAAAATTCGGTGGTACCGGAGAAGAAAAACAGCACGGGAACATCTTTGGCATAAAAAGAGGAATGGTCCGACGGTCCGTATCCTTCTGTGGATTCCTTGATTTCGATACCGCGATCGGAAGCAAAATTCCTGACCATTTCACTCAATCCGTCACCGGTGCCCGTCCCGCCGATGGTAACGGCTTCATCTTCCCGGTTATATCCGCCGATCATGTCCAGGTTGATCATGAATGTGGCCTTTTTGAGGTCGGTGATGGCATGCTCGGCATAATATTTGGAACCGAGCAGGCCCATTTCTTCAGCACCAAAGGCGATAAAAAGAATACTGCGTTTTAACTGATCCTTATTTGCAGCTATTTTCTCCAGTATTTCAACAATAGCCGCTGTTCCGGAAGCATTATCATCGGCTCCGTTATGGATAGCGCTTGTGTCCGGCCTGCGCGAACCGCTGCCCGGGCCACCCATGCCCAGATGATCATAGTGCGCGCCAATAATGACATATTCGTTTTTTAATAGAGGATCTGAGCCCTCGAGATAGGCCACTACGTTCTGGGTCTTTACATGCTCACGGACAATTTCGGTTTGGGCTGTAATTTCCAGGGGGATCTCGAAACTATGAGGCGTCTTTCTATCGATTAACTCTGATTCCAGGCTGTCGATAACCTGGTTCGCAGGTTCCAATAACTGATCCGCAATAGACCGTTTTATGTGAAGCACCTGTAAACCGGCAGGGACACGGGCTTGGTCGATATTGATTTCCATCAGCTCATCGGTTTCATCAAATGTATTACCGGAAACAAAAAGCACCCCCGCGGCGCCGTGGTCCCGGGCGACCAGAACCTTTTTACGCAAGGATACATAAGGATCATAGGCAGAATCCTCACTATCCGGTCCACCGCGCAAGATCATGACATATTTACCCGTAACGTCCACATCATCATAGTCGTTCCAGGAGAGGCTGTCGGTTTCAAAATCGAATCCATATCCGGCAAAAGCAACCGGTGCGGTGATCAGGGTATCACGGGTAAAGGAAACCGGCAAAAAATCTTCTCCGGCTATGCCTTTCGATTTGCCAAAGGAAAGCGTATTATCCGGTCCGGCCTGTATAGCGACGAGTACGTCGAAATACTGATACCCCTCATCGCCGAGCAGCCGGGCTCCGGTTTTTTTCAGTTGTCCGCGGATGTAGGCCGCCGCTTTCCTGCCGCCATCACTTCCGGGCTTGCGCCCCGCGAGTTCGTCAGACGCCAGATAGGAAATATGATCCTTGAGCTCTGGAATCGTGATGTCATCCTGGGCGACTACCAGTGAAGAAAGAAGCAGAAACGATACGAAAATAACGAGCCATTTCATCAGGAAACCCTCATATAAGAATATCAAAATTCTTTAAAACACAGAAGGGAATTTAATAATTCCAAACTGTTATTGCTAATGATATTCATCCCAGCTTTTAATCTGCAGGTCCTCCGGCTTTTTACGTGAAATCGCTTCCACAAGGCGCATGGCGATCTGACGGTTGGTGATCAGCATGACATTATAATCAACCGCCGCGCGACGGATCAGGTAACCGTTGGTCAACTCATCCTTCTGGTAATTTTTCGGGATGTTGATGACCAGGTCGATTTTCCCGTCCTTTATATAATCGATGACATTGGGCTGTTTTTCATCGAGCGGCCAGTGCAGCATTTTCGCCTTTATCTTATTCTGTTCAAGAAATTTGGCCGTTCCGCCGGTTGCGAACAGTTTGATGCCCATTCGCTGCAGCAGGGCGACGGACTCCAGCAGTTCCGCCTTCGATTCAATCGGACCGGTCGACAGCAGAATATTTTTAAACGGGAAACGGTACCCCACGGCGGCCAGGGATTTAAGGTAGGCTTCGTCGAAGTCGTCACCGATACAGGCCACTTCACCTGTGGAAGCCATTTCCACCCCGAGCGTCGGATCCGCTCCGGCCAGGCGCATAAAGGAAAACTGGGGCGCTTTCACCCCCACATAGTCCAGCTCGAATTGGGACCGGTCCGGCGTTTTGTAGGGGGCATCCATGATGATGCGTGTTGCCGTTTCGATGAAGTTGAGCTTTAGAATTTTGGAAATGAAGGGGAAACTACGCGACGCACGCAGGTTACATTCGATGACCTTGACTTCGTTTTGTTTGGCGATAAACTGGATATTGAAAGGTCCATTGATCTTCAGGGCCTCTGCGATCTTATTGGTGATCTGACGGATGCGGCGGATGGTTTCCAGGTAAACACGCTGCGGCGGAAAGACCAGGGTGGCGTCACCGGAATGGACGCCGGCATTTTCGACGTGTTCCGAGATGGCATAGATTTCCACTTTACCGTCTTTGGCCACTGCATCGATCTCGATTTCCTTGGCATTTTCCAGAAATTTACTGATGACCGTCGGATGTACGGGTGAAATGGTCACGGCTTTGTTCAGATACCGTTCCAGTTCTTCGTCATTGGAAGCAACGGCCATGGCCGCCCCGCTGAGCACATAGGAAGGTCGCACCAGTACCGGGTAACGCACCTCTCCGGCAAATTCCAGGGCATCCTGGATGGAGGTCAGCTCTTTCCAGACCGGCTGATCGATATCAAGTTTATCCAGCAATGATGAAAACGTATGCCTGTTTTCGGCTTTATCGATGCTTTCCGCCGAAGTACCAAGTACCGGAACGCCGGCCTTGTGCAGGTCCAGGGCCAGGTTATTGGGGATCTGGCCGCCCACCGAGATAATCACGCCTTCCGGGCGCAGTTTCCTGTAGACTTCGATAACGCTTTCCAGGCTGATTTCATCGAAGATGAGTTTTTCGAACTGATCATAATCTGTGCTGACGGTTTCGGGATTATAATTGAGCATGATGGTTTTCAACCCGATGTCTTTCAGGGTGAGACCGGCGTTGACGCAGCACCAGTCGAATTCGACAGAGCTCCCGATACGGTATGCACCGGAACCCAGGATCATAACCGATTTTTCGGTATCCGGTTCCGCATCGTCTTCCATACCGTTATAGGTCATATAAAGATAATTGGTATGTGCCGGATATTCCGCGGCCAGGGTGTCGATCTGACGGATAAACGGCTGGAGCCCGGCGGCGTGGCGGCAGTCGCGCACCTCCTTTTCGGTTTTTTGGGAGAGGATGGCAACCTGCCGGTCTGAAAAGCCGGCCTGTTTTGCTTTCAGCAAAAGAGCTCTGGGAATTTGTTGATCATTAAACAGGGAAATCTGGTCGGCAATTTCGGCAACACGCTGCAACTTGAACAGGAACCACTTATCGATATGGGAGAGGCTGTACACTTCATCGACCGTGAATCCCTGCTGGAAGGCGGTAACGATGCCGAAGATGCGTTCCTCGGTCGGCGCTTTGAGTTCATCGGTCAGGTCATCGAACTGAAAGGTGGAATTGGCGACGAGGCCGTTGGCGCCGATTTCCAGCATGCGCAGGCCCTTCTGAAGGGCTTCTTCGAAATGGCGTCCGATAGCCATGATTTCACCGACGGATTTCATACCCGAACCGATTTTCCGCGAAACAAGGCGGAATTTCTTCAGGTCCCACCGGGGTATCTTTACCACCACATAATCAAGGGCTGGTTCGAAAAAGGCCGAGGTGGATTTAGTGATCGCGTTGCGCAGCTCAGGCAGGGTAAAGCCGAGTGAAAGCTTAGCAGCGACAAATGCCAGGGGATAACCGGTGGCTTTGGATGCCAGCGCCGAACTTCTTGACAAGCGCGCGTTCACTTCAATAACACGATAATCCTCGGAGCGCGGATCAAGGGCGTACTGGATATTGCACTCGCCGATAATACCCAGGTGACGAATCACCTTGATGGCCACATCGCGCAGTTTCTGGTATTCGCGGTTGGTAAGCGTCTGGCTGGGTGCCACAACGATACTTTCTCCGGTATGGATGCCCATGGGATCGAAATTTTCCATGTTGCAGACGGTGATGCAGTTGTCAGCCCGGTCACGGACGACTTCGTATTCGATTTCTTTCCAGCCGGACAGGTATTCTTCTATCAGGATCTGCGGTGTATGGGAGAGCGCTTTCCTGCTCAGTTCCAGCAGTTCCGCCTCATCGGCGCAGACGCCGGAACCCAGGCCACCCAGTGCATAGGCGATCCGGACCATGACGGGATAGCCGATATCCTGTGCAACTTTTGTGGCCTCATCAGGGGTGGTGGCAATGCCGCTGCGGCAGGTCAGTACGCCGATTTCGTTCAGCCGGTCCACGAAACGCTGCCGGTCTTCCGTATCCATGATGGCCTGTACATTCGTGCCGAGCACCTGAACATTGTGTTTTTTAAGAATGCCTTTATGAAACAGGTCCAGACCCGCATTCAGGGCCGTCTGGCCTCCGAAGCTGAGCAGAATTCCCTGCGGCTTTTCTTTTTCTATCACTTTCTCGATATACTCGGTGGTGACGGGCAGAAAATAGACTTTATCGGCCAGGTGGTCCGAGGTTTGAATGGTAGCGATATTGGGATTAATCAGAACGGTATAGACTTTTTCTTCCTTAAGCGCCTTGATGGCCTGGCTGCCGGAGTAGTCGAATTCGCCGGCTTCACCGATTTTCAATGCCGCGCTTCCCAGCACGAGTACTTTTTTAACTTTTTTAGCCATTAAGCAAGCCTCCCGATAAATTCATCAAACAAAAACGCAGTGTCATTCGGGCCGGGTGCCGCTTCCGGATGAAACTGCACGCTGGAAAACAGGCCCGATGCATGCATGAGTCCCTCGCTGGTCTCATCGTTCAGGTTGATGAACGAGGGTTTCCATTTCGCCGGCAGATCCGTGGTGTCCGTCACATAACCATGATTCTGGGAAGTGATATAGCATTTAGACGTCTCGAGATGCATGACCGGCTGGTTCTGGCTGCGGTGGCCGTATTTCATTTTAAACGTATCCAGCCCGATGGCCAGCGACAGGATCTGGTGTCCCAGGCAGATGCCGAAAGTCGGGACGCCGTTGTTAATCAGTCCCTGTACCTGTTCTATGGTTTCCTTACAGGTTTTGGGGTCCCCGGGACCGTTGGATATCAATACCCCATCTACTTTTTCGTCGAGAGCCGGGTAATTCCAGGGTACCATCAGTACCTCGACGTTACGGTTGATCAATTCTTTGACGATGCTGCGTTTACCGCCACAATCAATGACCATGATCCGTTTCCCGCCTTTGCCGAAACGCTGCGGTTTATCGATACTGGCCCGGGCGACCAGGTTGTGCTGCTGGGGATCGAACAGGGGGACGTCTTTGTCATCCAGGATGATCTTTCCCAGCATGGTGCCTTTTTCGCGCAGCCGTTTGGTCAGGGCCCGGGTATCGATGCCGGCGATAGCCGGGATTTTCTGGTTATACAACCACTGGGCCAGGCTGGTATCCGCATTCCAGTGATGATACTGATGGGAATAGTCAGAAACGACCAGACCGCTGACCTGACCGGATTCCGCCTCATAAAAGGCCGGAAGGCCTTTTATCATCTTCTGGTGATCGGGCATACCGTAATTGCCGATCAGAGGATAGGTCAGGGTAAGGATCTGACCTTTATACGACGGATCGGTGAGTGACTCCGGATATCCGACCATCCCGGTACAGAAAACCACTTCCCCCGAAACCGATTCCTGGAATCCGAAGGAAGTCCCTTCGAAGACCGAATCGTCCTCCAGTATGAGTTTTGCACTTTTTTCTTCGATCATAAGCTCCCTGCAATTTATTAATGTTTCTTACTTTTATATTCTTTATCCGTTTTCTCCACAAATCCGGGCCATCTGTGTCGTGTAGAAACGAATCAGGTTTTGTTCTGATTCAGAGAAGGCCTGTTCCTCAATTTTTACGATCTGTTCGACATCCCGCAGGGCCCGGATGATATCGATGGGTACTTCCGACATGGAGCGGGGTACCTGGGTCAGATACTGAACCGCGGCGATCAGGAACTGGCGCATGGAGTCATCGACAATTCCGCGCAGCAGATCGGCCACCTGGCTGCCCAGCCGGAAGACCTTGGTGGTATCGGCCGGAAAGGGGAGATCGGTCTGTCCCATACCCGATGACAGGGCATGAATGGCGCCGGCCAGTTCGACAAAACTTTTAACCTGTTGAAAGACACTGTTTTCGATCACTTCCCAAAGTTGACTTCTCAGTGCCCGGACGTTTTCTGGTATAACAAGCAGGCGACTGACTTCCTCTTTCCATTTTGGATCCACCGGTCCGTCGATCAAACGGAAAAGCGTTTGCGGATCGGAGTTAAACAAATCTTTCTGCACCAGCACGGCAATCTCCGGATCGAGCGTCGGCAGCAGGGCCGGATTGAATGTGCCGTTCTCGAAGAAAACACTCGGCTCGATACCGAATCTGCGAATCAGTTCCCGTTGAAAATAGGGTATGAAACCGGTTATGGCATCCGTATCTTCGCGCAGGACGGCGAAACAGGAATTACCGGGCGGGAAAGCCCTTTCCATACGTTTCAGGTAGGTCTGCTCCCGGTCATGATACAGGCGCAGGCTGTGCAGGATTTCACGCACGTGCAGGTGAGGCAGTATGCGGTCATTGATCAATGAAACACTGTCACTGTAGCTGGACTGCCGATTGGAAAATTCGTCTATCGCCCGGAACAATCCGGTCGTAAGCTGGTTGATGCCCAGGATCATTGTCTGTGCGCGGTTATGACCGATGGCACGCAGCAGGCTTCCGTGTGCCGCCATGGGTAGTGTCTGGGCGATACGGGCGATAATCTTCTGTCCGCGTTGCTCGCTGACATCGCGGCTGGGGCGTACCGTCGGCCGGTCGCGTAATGCCGGCATAGCCCGGGAAATGAAATAGGAAATGGCATGGATGCCTACCACATCCGCATCCTGCCCGTAAAGGATCTGGCGAAAATTCTTGGTCACCAGTTCTGAAAATTCATTGTAAAGCGGATCCCGTTTTCCGGTCGTTCGCAGCTCCAGCTCCTGGTAACCGCGCTCCTGGAAAATCAGGCGGGTATCCAGCAGCGGCTCGCTGGCCCTGACCAGCTCATTATCGTGAAAGATCTGTGCCGCATGCAGATGATACAGCAGCTGGGCCAGTTCATTTACGGGCAGATGGCGTAACCGCTCAAATATCGTGCTCTGGAAGGTCCGCAGGTCTCCGGTAGAGAGAATACCCATCAGCGGAATACGGGCATATTCCGCACTTTTCTGAATAGAGGGTTTGATAGTTTGAAAGCGTGTTTTGTTTTCCGTGTTGAACCGGAACGGCTCTTTTCCGGAGAGGGCGTCGTAATAGCCACCCTGTCGCTGCATCGGTTCACCACTGCCCAGTTTCATGCGGACCTTCTCAACCAGTCCGCGCTCGGCCAGCCAGCGCACGGCTTTATGCTTTGCTTCCCGGTATAATACGGCTCCACGGGCCTGTCCCACCTGCTGACTGATATCGGAACCGGCGATAAACAGTTCACAGATCATATCGGAAAAACGGTCGGCCGCGGCCTGATCGACGCGGCGGCTGCGAATGGCATAGTTCCAGATGCGGTCGAGGTAAGTGGTAAGCGACTCGATTGTCTCCGTGTCTTCAAACAGGGGTATCAGCCAGATGTTGGGCAGCTCAGTATCCGGGTTTTCGCGTTTCAGCATTTCGTTTCGGGCCCGCATCTTCGAATCCAGTGAAATCAGTGCTTCCGGTTCGGTGGACATACTCACCTGCAGGGCCAGCACCATTCCGGGGTTGCCGTATTCTGAGGCTATCTGGTTGATTTCAAACATGTTATGCACGGTCGTGTCGATGGCAAACGGATCTTCGGACAGGATCATTTTCTGGTGGATCCGCGGTGTCAGGATAAAACGTCTGAGCAGGCTGCGATAGGTACCTGCTTTCAAAGCCACTTCCGGATGCGAAAGCAACCGTTCTATTTCCGGCAGCCGGCTGTGTAAAAACTTGCGCAGTCTTTTATTCAGGGCAAAATAGTATTCCATAGACTGACGGCGTTCACGACGCAGTTCGAACATGCGTTTTTCCAGGCGGTCGTTATGCTGCCAGAGAGCCGTCAGCGGATCACGCGCCAACCGCAGTTTTGAAGCAAGGGCATCCAAACGGCCCGAAGGCGCCTGAAAGGGCAGCACACTGCGGTATCGCTTCTCGAGCTGGTTGGTCAGCGAGGTGATTTTATTGGACAGATTCCAGAAGCCGGCTTTCTGGGCATCCAGCCGCTCGATTTCGCGCCGGAGATCGGCGGGGATAACCAGATCGCGGTTGTATTTCATCAGAGTGCGGATGATTTCCGCCAGCAGTGATACATTTTTCAACAGTGCTGCGGCTACCAGGCGGTGCCCCTGCCCGGAGGGACGGGTGCTGCCATCCCAGTCACCCCAGAAAGACAGAAAAGCCGGCTGGTTGAACCGGCCGTTCCAGCGGGCATATTCTTCCGCCCGGATCACGGCACCGAGATCGGATACCAGCTCGTCCGCTTCTTCAATGGAATTTACGGCAATATTGGATCCGAGATATTCATGAACAAGGGACAGGGCCAGGCTTTGCGTTTCCTTTTCCGAAGCACGTCGTCCGAAAAATACCTGTTCCAGCAGGGTGTCGGTTTTCAGGTCGACATCCAGGGCATACATCTGGGTCGGGTGTACCGTCCGGTCAAACAGTCTGCGCCGGAAGCGCTGTTGACGGTCCGCAGTATTTTCCTTGTAAAATTCCTGTTCAAGGATGCCCGTGATTCCGGATGGCGATGATACCGATTGTTCGAGTATATTTTTATAAAGGTGTACCTGATCCTCATATCTTTGCTGTAACAGGGCCATCTTTTCCGGGAGAAAGTTCGTCAGAAAATGCTCTGTGCGCGCATCCCAGCGGATGAGCGATGAAAAGCGCCTGAATTCATCTTTAAAAAGCATTTGCGCGGCCCGGGAAATCCGCCCGGTGGCATCCGTCCAGAGGGCTTCACCGGTACCAAGATAGGGCGCGGCTTTCAACCGAAGGGAATGCACCGGAAAACGGTGCCGGTTATAGCGTACCTGCTCATCGGCAATCAGACGGTTCATGTCGATAAGTACACGACGGGTTTTGGCTTTCAGCTGTTCGGCGGCGTCTTTACCTCCAAGGGTCATCCGGAAGGTTTTCCGGGCCAGCTCGAATCCTTCCGCCGTGCGGGCAAAGGTGGAAAGGGGTACCAGTCCGATACCGCGCTTGGCCAGATTGGAAGCCAGCCAGTCAAGAGAAATGCCGGGAGGCAGATCGTGAATAACCAGTTGGGGATACATACTGCCCGAAGGCCGTTGTATTTCAATGCGAAAACTGTTGCGCTCCCCGGGAAGGTTATAACAGGCTTCCTCGATGGCGGTCATCCGTTCATTCAGCAGTGTATTCCTGAGGTACCAGAAAGCCCGCACCTGTTCCGGTTCATTGCGATAGAGCAGATAGGCCATGAAGATGGCCATACTGTTGGGCCGGACGGTCTCCATACAGGCTGCAAATTTTTGATGCAACCCGGGATCCGGAATTTCGGCAACGGCCAGGCGTCCGCCGGCAAAACAGTCCGTCTTGGAAAGGGAATGAATAGTAATCAGGAAACGCTTCTGTGATTCCCTGATATAGCCCATGCGGATGCGCTCATTGACCAGCTGTTTCAGCGTGGGCAGGCTTTCCGTTTGTGCGGACGGCCGGAGATTCTGATAGGAAAGGTCATCGATTACAAAAATATCCCGGTTCAGCAGCCGGGTTAACAGGCCTTTCAGGGCCTCTTCATCAAAAACACGACCACTGGCATTATGCGGTGAGTTCAGGACAACGGCACCCCTTTGTTTCCATCCGGGATCTTTTTCCATAAGCCGGTCAAGCCGGGCCATAAGACCCTCCGTGTCAATACCCAGGTTTGCATTAAGCGAAACGGTGTGCACGTCTGGGAAGCAATGCTCATAGGTCCAGCTCAGATCCGGGATGATCACCGATTCGATACCGCAGTGAAAGCCGAGAAAGCTCATAGCCGTACGTGCCGAACCGCTGACGACAAACGTATCCCTGTCGGAATAATAGGGATGATGATGCAGAAAGCGCTGCAGGAAATTGGATGCGAGTTCGGACTCTATTTCCGGATCATAAAGCTCTGTAAATACGGTTTCAAATAATTCCCTGGGGGTACGCGCAGAAAAGGTATCCGCGACCGACGTGGGGATGTGCGGATGTGCATGCATGCGATCCTGGTACGCTTCGGAGTGGGTGGTGTAGGTTTCAGCCATACGTTCCACGGAGGTACTGTGAAGCCTGTAAGCCTGCATCATGCGGTCGGTTATGCGGTTAAGAAATGCAGGTGGTTCCGGCAGTGTTTTATTCTCAAATGCAAGTACCGGTTTATCGCTACTATCCGCCGGATCAGGATTTCCGGGTTCTTCGGCCTGCGTATGTACCATCCGGTGAGCGAGGTATTTGACTTCTGCGGCCGACGGGGTTCCCTTGAGCTCAAAATGGACCAGTTCCAGAATTTTAAGTAGTTCCGAATTTCCCAGGACAAATATGATGGAACTGTTCTTCAGGGCGGGATTCATAAAAGCCGGTGTCATAAAACGGGTTACCCGGTTAAGCATTTTCGCTTCCCGGGCCAGGGAAAGGTGATTCGGGGCATCATTGGTTTCAATAAAGTACAGGGGGTGCTCCAGGCTGATCATACGCAGCGTCCGCCTTGCTGTCTCAGATAGCGTTCTGCCGATGATCATGTAATTCGGACGCGGGGGAGTCGATTTAAAATAGTGTTGCAGGGTAACGATAGCCCCTTCTTCATCATCCGGCAAAGCGGTAAAGTCCAGGTTTTCAAAATCATACAAATGGCCCGGCAAATCAAATCCGCACGTAAAAACGGTAACCGGTGTTTGGTTCGAGAAGCGGCTAATGGCTGTCAGAAATACCCGGACCGTTTCATAGATACCGCCTGCACTGATAATGCATTCACGTTTACCGCTTTCTTCCCCAAAGTCGTAATGAAGCGGATCTCTGGAGATGGTATTCAGAAAGTCTTTAAACAGTAATGCGAGCGTGCCCGGTTTCTCACGGGTGTAGCCGCCTCTGGGCAGGTAGGGCACGCACTTGGCGATGGTATCGTAAAAGAAGGACATGTAATCCGGGGTATCCGCCAGCTCTTCCGATGTAGAACCGGACTGCGAAGAATGGTCCGGGGCTGGCGTGTCCATCCCTGTCGTGAGTCGAAAATAAGCCTTGTGTAAACGGGAATCCTGTATCGGGTTGCCGATATGAAAATTTATCCGTTCATTTTCGGGAACCGGCGCAGCAGCGGTTGCCTCGCTGATTTCTGAGACTTTTGCCGCCTTTACCGGCCGTAACTGGAAATATTCAAGTGGATCCTTGGCACTGTTCATTAAAGACTAACGGTTTCCCCTGATACTATGTGTTGGATGTGTTCTTGTTTTCTTTTTTAACCGACTGCGCATCGAGAATGTTCTGTAAAAACGCATGGATGGCAGACATGAACTGTGATCCCTGTGTGAAATCTCCCGGAGAGAGTGAAACAACGGTCCTGGCGTTCTTCAGATTCTGGCTGGCTTCTGCCAGTCGGGCAACCTGGGGAGTCAGGACAAGCAATTCGGGATTGTTTTTCAACAGCTCCAGTTCCTTGCGGTCAAATTCGAGTTGTTTATTGCGCCGTTTCAATTCTTCCGTAATGCGTTTTTCGGCTATTTCGGCTTCGTTCTGTTCTGTAACTTTCTGCATTTCATATTTTTTCACTTCCAGGGCATGTTCGGATTTGGAGACTTTTTCATCCGCGTCAATCTTTGCCTTCATGGCGGCAACACGCGCTTCCTGTTTAGTGACTTCCGTTTGTTCCAGGATGCGTGAAGCTTCCCGCTGCCGCATGGCCTCGGCGATTTCCACTGAAACAGGGTCTATGGCCTGAACCGTCAGCGTTACGATGTCAATACCAAGCGAATCCACGGTTTTGCCCAGTTTCTTATCGAGATGTGCGGACAGGGATTCCGATTTCAGTTCATCAATTTCATTTTTTTCGACGTATTCTTTAACCAGGGATTGCAGAAGAACAATAACTTCCTGCAGGGCTTTGGAAACGCATTCATAGTTCCATCCTCCCACGCGGATGAGCGCGGAAAGATGATCGTTCGATGCGGCGACGGAAACGGCCAGGCGGACATTCACGGGCAGTTTACCGCTGGCTTCCGCCTCGATGTCAACAATTTTGGAATGAATGGTGCCCGGAATGGCCAGACTGAAATGCCTGGGATAGAAACGGGCGCGGCGCAATCGTACTTTTCCGGCGGATTCGTAAAGAATCAGGTTATCGGGGCGGCGTATACGCAGTTCAAGAAGAACAAGGACGACGAGGATCACCAGGATGCCGACACTGACTAACATATTTCCTCCTGCGAAGATAGCTGGCATGTATACAAAAAATGCCTACAAGGATGTTGTAGACATTTCCGGCATAAAATTGTATGTATATTAATTTTGGTGAAAATTTATTAAAAAATAGCAGGTAAATGCAAATTAATTTCCCATGGCATTAATCACATTTGCCGGAGGAATATCAGCATCGAAATGTGCATTGATGGTTGCTATCCATTCATTGGCGATCAATGCATTGCCGGCATCGGTCGCATGCAGACCGTCGAGACTGAAAAACCCGCCTGTAATGAAGGCTCCGTCAAAAGAATGCCCGGTTATATCGATACCGGAGACATTCACACCGGCCATGAAATTATACATGTCAACAACGGGGATATCACGGGCCCGGGCCTCATTTTCGATAATCGCATTAAAGGCGATCAATTGTGTATTCAGCACATCCTGTTCGTCCTGGTCCAGGTAAAAGACATCCGGCAGCGGATCGCCTTTGCCGCCGTTGGCTTCGGGTATACCTGTTCCGCGGGACAGTGTGTCGATCGCCGAAAACAGGACGAGGTCGTTTTCATCAACACCGACCAGGGGGATGCGTTCATCATTTTCATCCAGAACCGGTTCCAGTGTGGTGAAGTTGAACAGATAGGGTGGAATGGTGGTAAAATAGGCCACATTCCGGTAACTGGCAAGGTTCGCCACGACGATTTCCGCACCGGTGGCTGAAAGGGAATCGAGCAGTTCTTTATACAGAAACTCAAAATCCGTTTCCGAAGTGAGCACTTCTTCGACCGTACCGCCCAGCAGGGCATAAGCCAGCAGGTCGCTGTTACCGATCCAGCAGGTGATAAATGTCGGATCCAGTTCGGCCACCTGTCCGACCAGCGTTTTTCTCGAACCTGCCGCTTTATCCCTGTTTCTCAGGATCAGATCTATGAACTGTGACTGGCTGAAACTTTCCTCTGTCGTGACGGACTCCAGCAGGTCGGCCAGCAGAACACCAGGCATGGACAGGTTGTGATAGGGATGCGGGAGATTTTTTATGTCATCCGAAATATACGGTGATGCGGAATCGAAAGAGCTGTAATCCGAATAAAATGCCGGTACAAGAGCCAGCGGCAGCAGGGATTCCAGTTGCAGAATGCCGGCACCGATGGGTGTGTAAGAGCCGATCCCGGGGTAATCCAGCAGCGGTTGTGTGAAATCATCCACCCCGGCCTGCCGGGCTATCTGTGCCGGATAACTGAACTGCTGGTGCATTTCCGTCAGCGCTCCCGATTGAAAACCGGAGGACAGGTTTCCGCCTACGGCGACATAGGTCGAAAAATCAGCGGAGCCGGTTGAAAATACCACCGGATCCGCATCGTCAAGCGTGCAACCGGCAATCAGAAAAAATGAGAGTAGCAGTATCGTAATATGTTTCATCAGTCATTCTCCAAACTTATTTAAAACGTCCAGCCAATACTCAATGCGTACATATTTGCCAGACTGTTATAAACGCCGTTAAAATCCTCGACCGCGTCCGTGATTTCACGTTCTTCCTGACGAAGCAGCATGTAAGCACCATCGATCGTCACATCCAGGAAATTTTCAAAGACAAAACGATAACCGAATCCAAGGGAATAAATATTGCGGTTACCCTCCGGTAAAGAAGGCTCTACATACTTATCGGGAACCGCCTGGTTATCCCGGATATAACCACCGCGCAGGGCAATAGCATCGCTTAAACGGTATTCCAGTCCGACACGGATACTGTAACTGTCTTCGTAATTGCGCGGATTAACCTGCCTTGTTACACCGCCGGCAGCGTTTTCGAAATCAAGAACCATCTCATCATAACTGCTCCAGCCAATATGCAGATAGTCCACTTCTGCCGTCAGTTTTTCAAAAGGTGTATAAGCAATACCCGCTCCCATCATCACCGGGAGTTCCAGTTCCGATCTGACTTTCATCGGGGGATACAGAAATCGAATTTCACCATCTCCCTGAGAACTTCCGGTGCCTGGGAATTTGAAGTCAACATCGCCGTCTGTAAAATCAAGTTGTACATTACTCCTGTAGACAGCACCCAGCGAAAGCGAACGTACCGGCTGAAGGCGGATACCCAGGTTGAATCCATAGGAATAGGTATTGGCACCGAGTGAGGACAAACCAAAAATATCATGCGGTGCGTAATATACATTTTTTTCAAGGGTCACGGAACCGTAAACCAGGTTAAAGCCTGCCGCGATTGAAATAAAATCCCATGGTTGATAAGAGAGGACCGGATTCAGATAGAAGGTTGTGATATTTGAATACGTGGCCAGGGTGCGGCCGACCCATTCCTCGCCCCAGTTGGTTCCCAGTCCGAACAGGGAATAGAAGCCGAACCCGGCATGCAGTCCTTTTATCACGGGAAAGGTCAGATAAAATGTTGAAGGGGGAAACCAGTCGCTTTCCGTTTTATGAAACGCGTAGGGGTCGATACGTTCATCTGCCTGAAAGGAAGCACGCGGCATGATAAGTGTTGTACCGAAATAATAGTGGGTGCCGGACAACTGATTAATACCAGCCGGATTATAAAAGACAGCCGAAGCGTCATTTGCCTGGGCCATGAACGCACCTCCCATGGCGGTAGCCCTGGCGCCATGCTCATAGATCGAGAAACCTGAACCGTAAGCGATGGACAGGGGCAAAAGGAAGAAAAGAATCTTTTTCAGCATAGTGTCTCCCAGGTACAAAATACAAAAGATGAAGGATGATAACAGTACAATCGTATCTTAACAATTTATTACATACGACAAAAAAAGGCAATTGTTGACTCTTTTATCAAATATTTAAAAATACGACTTTTTTTTATACAATTTGTTGACCAAAACCATAATTTCTTTAACGAAATACAATTATATTCCGTTTATGGGAATTAAGTAAACTCAGTGAAAAAAGCAACAGGGGAAACACAGGGATATGGAAAGAAAAGGTATATTAATTCTGGTGATGACGGCTATTGCCAGTGTATTAATTATTCAGTTGCCGGTCTTTGCACAGTATGAAAATGACATTTTTACCGGACCTGTTCAGGCATTCGGTGGGCACGAGACGCAGGGTGTGGCCTGGGGGGACTATAACGCTGATGGTTACGTGGATTTATACCTTTCCAACGGGCGTGTCCGTGTACCCTGGGAAGGACTCTTATATAAAAACAACGGCGATGGTACTTTCGATTCCGTGGCCACTGCCGGTGTCATCGTCACCGAAACCTATATATCCGGTGGCTGTTCATGGGGTGATTATGATAACGACGGGGATCTTGACCTGTATGTGGCCAATGCTATTAACGGGTTCAGCACACCGCCGAACAGTCTTTACCTGAATAATAATGACGGGACTTTTTCCAATGCTACCGCGGGTGACATTGTCGCCTCCGGTAAATCCTATTCAGCAGGCGTAGGCTGGGTGGATTTCGATGAAGACGGCTGGCTGGATGGTTTCAGCAGTGACCTGAATCAGTTCAGTAAACCAACCAACCATTCGTTATACCGGAATGAGAAGGATGGCAGCTTTGTTAAGGTGGAAAACCAGTTGACCACGGGTATCTCCGGTCTGGGAGGATTTTCCTGGATTGATTTTGACATGGATGGCGATATGGATGTCGTGACTCTTTCCGGCGGGATCGGGGCCAGTAACGTTCTGTGGGTTAATAACGGAAACGACTTTACTTCTGAAATCCTGCATGAAGATATGGAATCCCAGGGAGCAAGCTGGGGCGATTATGACAATGATGGTGATTTTGACCTGTTTATTACAAACTTCAGCAATGAGACCGGGGCCGAACGCAATATTCTCCTGCGCAATGATGGAACGGAAGCCGATGTCCCCCTGTTCCATCAGGTAACGGAAGGTGATGTCGTAGCGGATTCTGATTTTTCGCACAGCAGCGCCTTCGCCGACTTCAATAACGATGGTTACCTGGATCTGATTGTTGCCAATGACGGCGGTTATAAAGAAGGATACCGCAGCCGTTTGTATATGAACAACGGTGCAGGCGAATTAATCAGGTTCGATGGAACCATATTCAGCGATAGCGCCAGTTTCTGCCGTTCGGTGGCCTGTGCCGATATTGATAATGATGGCGATATCGATGTCATCGTAGGCAGAGACGGTAAAAACCGTCTGTTCATAAACAAGGGTAATGACAATAATTATGTCCAGTTTTCATTAAGCGGAAATCCCGAAACTGGAATAAATGCATCTGCAATTGGGACTATTCTTAAGCTGAAGGCGAACGGTTTCTGGCAGTTACGTGATCTTTCTTCGCAAACCGGACGCGGCGCACAGAACAGCCCGGTCGTACATTTCGGTTTAGGGGATGCCGCTATTGTTGACTCGCTGGTTATCCTGTGGCCCGATGCAGCCAACACCAGAAGTGTATATACCGGTCTTGCCGTTAATACAATACATCGTTTCGATGCAACAACAATCGATCCGTCCGATAGTCGCGTCCTTAATAATTTCCAACTTTATCAGAATTATCCGAATCCGTTTAATCCGGTAACGACCATCTGTTATACTGTTGGGGCGTATGGCAATACGCCCCAACGCGTCGAATTAACCATCCATAATATTTTGGGGAAAAAAATGGCGACGCTGGTGGATGGGGTGCAAAATGCGGGATATCATACCGTACAGTGGAATGCGGTTCCGGTTCCGGCCGGTGTATATTATTACAGTTTGAGAACAGACCTGGGAACAATTACACGGAAAATGGTGTATATAAAGTGACCCCAGGATAACCTCCTGTTTAGAACCCGTCGAGCTCTCCGGAGCCGGCGGGTTTTTTTATTGCAGCGCCCGCTCCGGAATAATGCGTTTGAACTCCTGAGCCAGGGATTCCATGTTCAAAGGCTTTGAAATATGTCCGTCCATGCCGTTTGCCAGGGACCGTTCCCGGTCCCCCGTCATGGACTGCGCCGTCAAAGCGATAATCGGGGTATGTTTGCCGGTTTGTTTTTCTTTTTTCCGGATGGCCGATGTTGCTTCATAACCGTTCATCACAGGCATCTGTATATCCATTAAAATCAGATCATACTCATGTGTCTGCCAATATTCCAGGGCTTCTTTACCGTTTTGAACGATGTGTGTCCTGTGTCCGAGTCGTTTTAAAATGCGTTGGGCTAGCTTCTGATTGATGGTATTATCTTCTGCAAGCAAAATACTTAACGGATGAGAATCGGTACCGGGATCAGAAAAGGTTTCAGCAACGGGAGACGGTTCTGCCTCGGGCGTTATATTTTTACCAACTAATGATACGATCGAATCCAGGAGCTCGGAAGGTTTTGCCGGTTGTTTCAGAAAGCGGTCAATTCCGTTTTCCTTAAAATCCTCATAATACACATCATTAAAATCGGATGATATGGCAATGCAATAGGCTTGCATCCCTTCACTCACCTGCCTGAATGCAGTACCCATTTCCAGGCAATTCGTATTGTATTCGGAGCAGTCTATAATAATCAGATTAAATGGTTCATTCCGTTCAAAAGCATTTCTCGTGGCCTCAAGCGCCTTTTCTCTGTCAAAGAATAAGCGGGGTGACATTTCCCACTGGTAAATCAGACGCTGTAGCTGGCGCGCACTGATCTCATTGTCACTGTAGATGAGAACACGCAATCCATCCAGCAAGGCCAGTCTGTTTGGCTGCTCTGATTTTTCTCCGGGCCTATCTTCGTGATCAAGGCGGAGAGTAAAATAAAATGTGGAACCCGGGGTCCCGGAATCGGATTTTAGAAAAGGAGAAGGGCTTTCTAGCCACATTTCGCCATTCATTAAGGTGACCAGTTTATGCGCTATGGATAAACCTAATCCAGCCCCGCCATAGCGACGTGATGTTACGGAACCGGCTTTTTCCAGACTCCTGAAAATGAGTTCCTGCCTGTCTTTTGGAATTCCTATCCCGGTATCGGTTACGGAGAACAACAGGACAATACCATCTTCGCTGTCTGAAACATGTTTGTCGATACGTAACGTGATGCTGCCCTTTTCGGTATATTTAATTGAATTGCTTACCAGGTTACTGATGATCTTCCGTATCCTGCCGGCGTCGCCAATAAGGACATCCGGTATTTTAGAGGAGATCATGTAGGAAATCCTGATGTCTTTTTTTCCGGCACGGCTGTCAACCGCTTTCTTGGAATCATCGATGATATCACGGAGCCGGAATCTCGTTTTTTCCAGTTCGAATGTACCGGTATTCAGTTTGGCAAGATCCAGGATCTCGTTTAACAGGCTGAGTAAGTTTTCCGAGGATGATTTGACAATATGAAGGTTCTCTTTTTGAAAGGGTGTCAGTTCGGTAGACAAAACCAGGTCGGTCATTCCCATGATGCCGGTCATGGGTGTTCGTAATTCATGACTTAAATTGCTCAGGAAAGCGTATTGATTAATGAAATCGTTTGCCGGTTCATCCGTTTCTTTTGTTTTCTGTGTTTGCTCGACATGGTTTTCTTTCATTGTAATGCTGAATTCATCAGAAGAGATCGGTGAAATTTTGATGATCCGGTTTACCGATTTCACAGCGCCATGGGATATATTGTCGGTGTATAATTCCTGGGAGGAACCTGTATACTGCGCAAGTTGCAGTTTTTCCTCGAAAAGCGAGATATAATCGGGATGAAGAAGGGATACGAAGGGCCGGCTGTGTATTGTTTCATCAGCATCATTGGATATTAAAATCCTTCCTTTGCGGTTGATAATATAAATGGGCTCAGATAGTGTATTGATCATCGCCCGGAGTTTTGTCAGATTATGACAGCTATTATCCGCTCTTCCCCTGAAGAACCGGAATCCTGCAATCATTGAAGGGAGTGCTGCTGAAGCGAGCAGGGGAATGGAGAAGGTTGAATTCATGTCCACCACATAAAGGAGGGAGATAAAAAAAATAATAGATAGATAGTGGAAAATCCTGTATCTTCTTCCCTGAAGTTGGATATTCACCGGCGACTCCATTTCTTTAAAGTCCGTTTTTACTATATAGTGTTTTCGGAATGCAACAACATTTCTGAACTTTAGGCATGGTGTTGGTAAGAAAATTCTCACTATCTATCGAAATTTTATGAAACCAGGGGTGTGCACGGCAACAGACAACGTGAATTACTCAAAAATGAGGGAGGTCAAAATGCCCGGAATGTACCGCAACCTTTTTCCTGTTCTCATAATTGCGATTCTTTTTTTTATTTTTGGTCTTTATTTTAATGACGTAATTTCTACAAACAATATTACACCATCTGCCGTCAGCAAAGCAGAAATCGTTTCCGGACTGTCTTTTTCGCAATCCGAACGGGATTCCATGCTGGATGCACTGAAAGAACAGTTGGGAAATTATGAATCCATCCATACAACCGACTTGCAGAATGATGTCCCTCCGGCCATCCGGTTTAATCCCCTGCCGGCGGGATGGACACCGGACCATCTCCCTGAAACGTTTAAACTGAGTGACTATTCACGGGTAGAGATTCCGTCTGAAAGAAACGATCTTGCGTTTTATACAGTAGGTGAATTAGCCTTTCTCATACAAAATGGTAAGCTGTCATCGGCCGAGCTAACAGCGTTTTTTATCGATCGGTTGAAGCGATTCAGCCCTGAGCTGGAATGTCTGATCACGCTGAACGAAGTAAAGGCGCTGGAAGCCGCTGAAAAAGCCGATCAGGAAATCGCATCCGGGATGTACCGCGGCCCGTTGCACGGTATCCCCTACGGTATCAAAGATCTGTTTGCGACGAAAGGATTGAAAACCACCTGGGGTGCAAAACCGTTCGAAGATCAGATTTTGAACTATGACGCTGCTGTGGTCGAAAAACTGAGGGATGCCGGTGCCGTGATGGTAGCCAAGCTGACCATGGGCGCTCTGGCCTGGGGGGATGTCTGGTTCGGGGGCAAGACGCGTAATCCCTGGGATCCGGAACAGGGTTCCAGCGGGTCTTCGGCCGGCTCCGCTTCAGCCGTCTCCGCGGGGCTGGTTCCGTTTGCCATCGGGACGGAAACATGGGGGTCGATCGTTTCACCCTCAACCGTATGCGGAGTAACGGGGTTACGTCCCACCTATGGAAGAGTCAGCCGTTACGGCGCGATGGCGCTGAGCTGGTCCATGGATAAAATCGGCCCGATCTGCAGGAATGCCGAGGATGCCGCCATGGTGTTCAAGGCCATTGCCGGCCCGGACGGCAGAGATCTGACTGTTTATGATTTCCCGGTTTCCTATGATGCCGGTCAGCCCGTTAGTGATCTGCGTATCGGGTATGTACGCAGCGATTTTGAATCGGACTATGCCTTCCGGAATCAGGATTCTCTTTCGCTGGTCCGAATGGAGGCGATGGGCGTTGATTTAATACCGTTAGAGCTGCCGGACCTACCGGTCGGAGACCTGTCATTCATCCTTAACGCGGAAGCGGCCGCGGCATTTGACGCTCTGACACGCAGCAACCGGGATGATCTGCTGGTTCGACAGGTGAAGAATGCCTGGCCCAATGTGTTCCGGGCGGCACGATTTATCCCGGCGGTGGAATATATTAACGCCAACAGGGTACGCAGCATGCTGATTAATGAGATGCAGGACGTGTTCGAAAAAGTGGACCTGTTCCTGGCCCCTTCATGGCAGGGAAACACGCTCCTGCTGACCAACCTGACCGGCCATCCCTGCGTGGTGGTGCCTAATGGCTTCGATGATGACGGGCATCCGACGAGTATCACCTTCATCGGAGATCTGTTCATGGAAGGAGAAATTCTGGCCGTGGCAAAGACATTTCAGGATGCGACCGGCTTTCATCTGAAACATCCCTCATTGGCCTGGGAGGATTAATACCATGAAAGCATATTTTTTACTTTTTATTTTGTATTTTTTATTGTCACTTACAGCGGCATACCTTATGAGAGTGTTCGGGAATTGGTAAAAATGGGTCATACGGTCCGTCACCGGGTTGGCGGGTTCGGCGGATACCAGGCGATCATGTATGACGAGGAAAACGGCATCTATTATGGCGCTTCTGAAAGCCGGAAGGACGGTCAGGCTGCCGGGTATTAGAAAATCGGGATATCAGGTAACCGGGAAAGTGATACCGGAGCCATCACAGTGGAGCAGTATGGTCAGAAACTTACCACGATGATCTGTTGGCTTCAGATACAACTTCCACGTTCGAAAATGATAATAATCCAATCATGGGAGTCGTGTTTCTATGCGTGTCATCAAACATCTTTTAAAAAAGAAAGTCAGGCGGGATGATGACGGCTATGTATATGATCCGGGAGTGGAAATGGAACAGGATCTGAAGGACTCCAGAGATCATTTTTCAAAAGATTTTTCTGATTTCATCGACGACAATCCAAAAGAAGAGGCTTACTCCAGCCTGTCAGAATTCGTTAATGGTGTGTAAATTCGATTTGAATATAGCCTATCTTAAGTATATTCAAGATCATACTATTTGTTCTAAAGAGTCATTTGACTGTACCGAATATCAGTAAATATATGTATTTCAGAAGGAGCAACCATGTATAAAATTGAGAAAACGGGATACGGATACAAGCTGACATTTAGCGGTTTCATGACGGCGGATGAAATGTCAAAGTGGGTGGAAGAATCCAAACAGACATTAGTTTCACAAACAGGACGATTTGGTGTTTATGTTGATATGCGGATGTTGAAACCATTGCCACCGGATGCTCAAAAACACATGCAGGAGGGACAAAAGATCTTCAAGCAAAAAGGAATGGAAAAATCGGTAGTCATTCTTAATGACACCATTTTGACCATGCAATTCAAACGTATCGCCAAGGAAACCGGAATTTATGAGTGGGAACGTTATGTGGATGCGTCTAAAGACAATAACTGGGAGCAGAAGGGTCTGAACTGGATTAAAAACGGCGTCGATCCGGATAAATAAGCGAAAGTCAATAATCATCATTCTATAAAATTCTTCATAAATGGGCCGAACCTTTTTTATTCGGCCTTTTTTATTTTTTTAACGATTTATTTACAACCTTCCGGTAACTTTATTTATAAAAACATTGCATTCATTTGAAGACGGAGCCTTGCTCCATTAAATTAAAAACAATGAAACTAATATTTCCAGCCGCAAAAAAGCGGAAAAAGGAACTATTCATCTAACCATAACTACCCGGGAGATGCCATGCGTGTGACACTCTATTCCTGTTTATTTGTACTAATTATAAGCTATGCTTTATCCTCACAGGGTGCTGAATCCAAACTGGAAACGCCTTCTCTGAAACCGGCACCGTGGAACCATCTGAAAGTCAATGATGCAGAAAAGCAGTTTCAGTTCGCCATTGTTTCGGACCGCACAGGGGGGCTGAGGCCCGGTGTGTTTGCCAACGCGATCGATAAACTGAATCTTCTCCAGCCGGAATTTGTTCTCAGTATCGGCGACCTTATCGACGGCTATACGGAAGACACCGCGCTGATGCAGAGTCAGTGGAAGGAGTTAGATGCATTGATTGACGGGCTGGACGTTCCGTTCTTCTATCTACCCGGGAATCATGATATTACAAATGCAAAAATGGTAAAATTATGGCAGGAGCGCCTCGGACCAACCTATTATCATTTCATATATAAAGATGTTCTTTTTTTGTGCCTCAATACGGAGAACCGCGAAGGGGACCGGATCGATCCTGGTCAGGTCGCCTATTTTGATTCGGTCATAACCGCCCATGATGACAGCCGGTGGATCATGGTGTTCATGCACAATCCGCTGTGGGATTACAAAAATAAAAGTGGCTATGAAAAAATCGAAAAGCTGCTGGACGGTAAACAATACACCCTTTTTTCGGGCCATCGGCATCAGTACCTTTATGATGAAAAAAATGGCAAGGAACATTTTGTGCTGGCAACAACAGGAGGGGGCAGTGCATTGAGGGGCGCCCGTTTCGGTGAATTCGATCATATTACCTGGGTGACCATGAAGGAGACGGGACCGGTCATCGCCCATCTTACCCTCGATGGTATTATGGATAAGGAAATTGTCACGCGAGATGATTTTTCAAGGGTACAAACCTTGCGAGACGGATCGTGGTTTTACATTGAACCGGTTGTGAGCCCGGAATCAGCATTCGAAACGCTGCAAACATACATCATTTTAAGAAATCCAACGGACCATCCCATGACCGTGAACGGGAAACTCGCTTCAGTTGATGGGCTGGAATTTGACCCGGCCCGGATTGACTGTCAGCTTGCGTCCCAATCTGAAGAAAGGGTACCGCTTACGTTGAACGCCGGAGAAAAGCCGGTATCCATTCCTGACCTGAAACCCGTCCGGGTCGAATTGACGGCACAATTCAATGAGGAACTGGCCCTGCCGGCTACAAAGGAATTGATTATGGATTGGATTCACGAATGTCCTTCCGGTAATACCTCTTTCGATCTTGATGGCAACCTGGTGGACTGGACGGATATTCCTTTTATCGATGTCAGGTATCCGCAGTTCCTGCAGGAAGGGTGGGATTGGCATGGTGCTGAAGACGGATGGTTTCGATTCGCCGTCACCTACGATAATGATTTTCTTTACGTCGCCTTCCAATCGTTCGATGATGTAATCCTGATGGCACCGGAGAAAGCAGGTGGTGCCCGTGATCGGTTTTATCTGCATGTCGATTTGGGGTACAGTGGAAACGCGTCCGGTGCAACGCCTTCGGAATGGCGGAAAAACTATACGATTCCGGGGGAAGCGGAGCAGGATGGTATCACCTGTGAGACCCGTCTCGGAGGAAACGGGCTGATTGCGGAATGTGCCATACCTGTGCAGCAATTCTTCAGGAATGCTGACGGAAAGCGGACTTTCCGTTTGAATGCCGGCTATATGGATCATGACAACCCGCAGAATACGGAACCGTCCATAATCTGGTGGCGCCCCCTCTGGGACCATCGTGCAGACTACGCCGGATCCGGCGTGTTTATTGTAGATTAGGTAAAATCGTTATGGGTTTTTATAAAAGTAAGCAGAAATAAAACAATTTGTAATTTAAATCACCTGCCGGGCTGACGGCGTGGCAAGCGGCATCTATTTTTATACCATTGAAGCCGGCCCCTATCATGCCGTACGAAAAATGATACTTTTGCAGTGAGTGGGAATAAAAACGGGAAGAAATGCTTACACTTAGTTGTTAATGTGATGAACAGCATAGCTTATGCGTTCTGAATATGATACTCTTGAAAACCAAAACAACAGTGTAGTAACAATAATTAAGGGGGACATATGTCACGCTTACGCATTTTTTCTATTTTACTTTTATCTGCTTCTTTTCTGATGGTTTCCTGTTCAGATGATAAGGGTACGGATTCCAATCAGAGTGCTATTCCGGACAATGCTGTGGAATTTCAATCATCCGAGGAAGTTGCCATCTATTCTCAATCCGTGTTTTACAGTGTTGCCGCTTTCATGTCTCAGGGAAAATCATACCTGACTGTCAAAGAAAGTAAAGGAACCCTGGAGAAGACCACCACAACCCAGGACGGCGACACAACCTATTTTGACGAAGATACAGGCACCTGGATTTCAGAAGGTTTTGTTGACATGGAACAGGAAGGTAACAATATCGACATGGGATATTACCATGAGATTCAATTTCTGAGCGGCGAGGAAGCGCAGCAATTTCCTGTTAATATCGATGCCATGCATATCCTGATGGATGTTGTCGGAAATTATAACATCTCCAGTGAAGGCAATACCTACATAATGGATTTAAAATACCACCTGGACCTTACCTATACCGGTTTGCAGGGCACGGCGGTTGTGATAAACGGGAATGGCCTATATGATTATGAGTTTGAATTTTCCGGACAGCAGAACAGTAAAAGCCGGATATATTTTCTGTATACCCTCAACAATATGACCATACCGGAAGAGGGCTATCCTGTCGGTGAAATGAGCCTTGAGACCAAACGCTGGTCGGTCGATATCGTCTTCGACGGTTCGGACTCGGCAATACTGACGATTATGGATTCCGGCAGGCTTGTCAATACGGATGATTTCTATCTGGGAGATTTTTATTATTAATCCAGGATTTCAAAATAATTCAGTTATTAAAGCCCCGACTCCGGGGCTTTTTGTGTTTTATAGCAGATAAAGAATCATTTGAACGGGAAGCTCTCCTTATTTAGCTTACCGGTTATTCAGTCATTTATAGGAATACATCGGTTATCTTATTATACATGGAGCTTCACCTATGCGATTAAATGTTGGTATGTTCCTGCTGGTTATCAGTGTTTCTTTCCTTGCTTTATCTTGTGAAAGCCCCCGCGAGGTACCGGATACTTATACAAATACCCTCGTTCTGGTCAACCCCGATGTGGGTGACCTGTCTTCCTTTTTATCGATGATGGACGATAACATCGTTGACCTGCCGGATACCGAGCTCCATGTTGTCCATTATCAGCCGGTCCGGAACCGTTATGAGACCACGAAAGAATACGTGGAAGAAAACGGATACACAAACGTACGGTTTGAACAGATCGAGGGCGTCCTGAATGCGGATAACCTCTTTCAGGAAAACGACTGCAGTGCCGATTTTTGGCGGATCTTTGAAAACAGTAACGGGGCTCTCTTTTTCGGCGGAGCGGATTTTCCACCCGTTGTGTACGGGGCAAGGACCAATCTGCTGACCGCTATACGCACCCCTTTCCGGCACTATTTTGAACTGTCATTTTTATTTCACCTGCTGGGCGGCTCTCAGGATACAACCCGGGCACCTTTGCTGGAAGAAAATCCCCAATACGTGGTCTACGGTTTCTGTCTGGGAATGCAGACCATGAGTTCAGCGACCGGCGGTACCATGTACCAGGATATTCCAACCGAAGTTTACGGATTGAAATATGTGGAGGATGTCGTGGAGCAGGATCCGGATGCCATGCACCGTAATTACTGGCGGAATCTCGCACCGCGGGAAGATCTCATCTGGTGCAATTTTCATCGTATCCGCTTTATTGCGGAGCGTTTTTTTATTTCAGAAATGGATTTAATACCGGATTTTAATCCTTATGTCTGCAGCAGTCATCATCAGGCGGTCAAAGATCTGGGCAGGGGATTCGAAATTACGGCCTGGTCCATGGATGGTAAAGTAGCAGAGGCGATAGCGCACAAAAAATATCCAAATGTGATTGGTGTGCAATTTCATCCGGAAGCATATGCTATCTATTCACCGGAAGCGGGGAAACACAAACGCTCACCTGCCGATACGGTGCTGGTTTCCGAATATGATGTCATTAATGAGAAAAACAGTCTGGATTTTCATAAAAAATTCTGGATGCATTTTTCGGAATCGTTTTGACCCACACATCAAAGATCCCTAAAGGATAACAGGATAGCAAATTACCTTTTATATCATAGAATTTTTTAAACGTTACTAGAAAATAACACAGGTGCTGAAAGGAAAAAGCGAATGAAAAAACGCCCCTTTAATCTTTTACCTTTAATCTTTAATCTTTCTTTGCTCCTTCTCTTCTCCTGCAGCTCCGAAAAGCAAGTGGCAAAAGACATCACCGATGTCATATTAAATAACAAAAGCAGCTATTTTTATCTGGACACAGAGCGTTATCCCATAAATGACAAGACGCTGCCTATTGGCATTTTTGACTCCGGAACAGGCGGGCTGACGGTCCTGGATGCGATCATTACATTTGATCAGCATGATAACGGGAGTCATGAGTCAAAAGAAACCGGGGATGGCGTTTATGATTTCCAGTCCGAATGTTTTATTTATCTCGGCGATCAGGCCAATATGCCTTATGGAAACTATTCCCGGGAAAACAATGCGCCCTTACTGGAGGAGCATATTATTAAAGATGTTCAATTTCTTTTGGGAAACCGTTATTACCGAAATGCACAAGATAAATCGTTTCAAACGGATAAACAGCCGGTCAAAGCCATCGTCATTGCCTGCAACACGGCAACGGCCTATGGAAAAACCAAAATAGAAGCGTTCCTTGAAAAAGCAGATCTGGATATCAAGGTCATCGGGGTGATCGATGCAGGCGTGCGCGGGGCGCTGGCAACACTGGACAAGGATGAGGATGCGGTCATCGGTGTGATGGCGACAGCGGGAACCGTCTCATCAGGCGGGTATCCCAAGGCGCTGAAGCGTTGGAGCGAAGAATTGGGATATAGCGGTGATATCGCGGTTTTCCAGCAGGCCGGGATTGGCCTGGCCGGGGCAATCGACGGCTCATCGGAATACATCGCGCTGGATACGAATAAACCTTCCGAAACATACAAAGGGCCTTCGGAGATGAATCAGTCCTGCCCGCTTGATCTGACTTTGAGCGACCAGTACGACTTTGACTGGGATAAAGGGAAGATGCTGTTTGATGGTGACCGGGAACATCCGGAGAATATCCAAATAAATTCGGTCGAAAATTATATTTCCTATCATGTGGTTTCCCTCCTGGAAACGATCCGGAAGAATAGTAAAAAGGGAAAATTGAAGGCGATTATCCTGGGGTGCACCCATTATCCCTTCTATACCGATGTGTTTGAACAGGAACTGAAACGGCTTTATCATTTTAAGGAAGACGGGCGTTATGTGTACAGACCTTACATGACGGAACAGATTACACTGATCGACCCGGCTGTCAACACGGCACGGGAACTTTACAACCATATGAAAGCAACACATTTGTTTAACAATTCCGACCTGACAAAAAGCCGGTTCTTTATCAGTGTTCCGAATCCGCACAATGAAGGCAATGAATTAGATGCGGCAGGCAAGTTTACCTATGAATTCAAATACGGGCGCAAAGCCGGTTACATGCAGGAATATGTAAAACGTGTGCCGTTCAGCCACCGGTCCGTCTCTCCGGATGTCCTCAAACGCCTGGAAAATAAAATGCCGCATGTTTATGATCTTTTTAGAGAAAATATCGAATACTAATCTATTCTCCTGAGAGCGATTAATGCCCTTAATAGATACATCTTCCTACCGGCCTCCTCTTATGTTTAGTAACGGGCATATTCTGTCTATCTATCCCTCCGTGTTTCGTAAACTCAGCGCTGATTTCTATACCAGGGAACGTATAGAAACCCCGGATGATGATTTTCTGGACCTGGACTGGTCCCGCGTCGGCAGTGATAAACTGGCCATTATCTCCCATGGTCTGGAGGGGGATTCTCACCGGTCCTATGTCGTCGGTATGGTCAGGGAATTGAACCGGCATGGCTGGGATGTCCTGGCCTGGAATTTTCGTTCCTGCTCCGGAGAAATGAACCGTCAGTTGCGCTTCTATCACAGTGGCTCCATCGAAGATCTTGAAGTGGTCGTGAACCATGCCCTATCTCAAAACCGTTATAAAACAATTGCCCTGACCGGTTTCAGCATGGGTGGTAACCTGACCCTGGTCTATCTGGGGAAAAAAGCGGATATACTGGATTCCCGAATACGGAAAGCAGTGGTTTTCTCGGTACCATGCGATCTGGGCTCCAGTGCCGCGCAGCTTGCAAAAAAGCGGAATATGATATACATGAAACGCTTTTTAAATCTGCTGCATCGCAAAGTACAGGCCAAGATGGCCATCATGCCTGAACGGATTAATGATGACGATTACCATCTCATTAAAAATTTCAGGCAATATGATGACCGGTATACCGCCCCCATCCATGGCTTTAAAAATGCGGAAGATTACTGGCGGAAATGCAGCAGCAGGCAGTTCATTCCTTCCATCCGTATTCCCACGCTAATCGTGAACGCACATAATGATCCTTTTCTCGGAGAGACCTGCTATCCTTATAGGGAAGCCGGCAGCAGCCCCTCTGTTTTCCTGGAAACTCCGAAATCAGGCGGACATGTGGGATTTATAGAATGTAACAGGGATAACAGGTACTGGTCGGAAAAGCGGGCCGTCGCCTTCCTGAATACCGGTCAATAACCATTTACACTTCTTTTACAATCGCATGTCTGCATTATTCTAAATTTGTTGACATTATTCATCACCGGTTGATTTTACCATAATGGACAGGTCATGGGAACAGCATTCAGAGATCCGTTAAGTGGTCTGACACATTGTATCGGTGCCGGCTTATCCATTGCCGGATTAGTGTTTCTGCTGTCACGTCCATTCGGGCCGTTTACGACCTATCATGCGGTTTCATTCGCCATCTTTGGCGGTGGGATGATCCTTCTATATACGTTCAGTACCTTTTACCACTGGCTGCCTTTGTCCGGGAAAAACCGGGAGCTGTTCCGAAAACTGGATCATATGATGATTTTTGTGTTTATCGCGGCTTCCTATACACCGGTTTGCCTGGTAATCCTGCAGGGTGCCTGGGGCTGGTCGATATTCGGAACGGTTTGGGGGGTAACCGTTTCAGGGATCATACTGAAAGTCTTCTGGCTACACGCTCCCCGGTTTTTATACACCTCGATTTACCTGCTGATGGGATGGATTATCGTCATCGGAATATGGCCGCTCTCGCAGAAAATGGATCCGGCGGGCCTGATGTGGATGGTCATCGGCGGAGTGTTTTATTCCGTTGGGGCTCTCATTTACGCGATAAAAAAACCCGATCCGTGGCCCGGCCTCTTCGGCTTTCATGAAATCTTTCATATCTTCATCATGCTGGGCAGTGTTTCCCATTACTGGATGGTGTACCGCTATGTCTGATCGGTGTCTTCCGGTCATGTCGAACAGTATCTGTCCCTGAGTTCCTGAATCCCTTTCGGATAGCTGATAATGGTCAGTCGATCCTGTTCCAGAAGGACGGTCCCTCCCGTTGGTACGATGATCTGTCCTCCCCTGTGGATGATTGTAATCAGACTGCCCTGGGGCAATGAGATGTCACGAACCGCCTGCCCGATCAGCTCTTCCACAGGGGTGCCGCTATTCAGGACGAGGGAGATATAATGATCCTCCCGCAGCATGACCTCTTTAAGGTCCTGTTCATTTTTTGCTTCCAGCCATTGATTGATAAATTTTTCATCGTCGACATGACTGGCAATCTGGGCAAGAATGCGCAAATGCTGTCCGGGGTTTTCCTCCGGGCTGGCCAGGAAGAAAAACGCATAGATCGGTTTCCCGATATCCTGTTCGGCGATAAAACTGGTGTCGATATTGATTTTTATACCGAAGCGGGAACGCACCATGATCATTTCGGAGTGTTCAATTCCCTGAATGCGGATGTGTGGAAGCGCCGCACCATGAGAAACCGGCGTGGCACCGACCTGTGTACCTTCCATAAATGATTTTTCAAATAAGGCGGCCTCACCACCTACGATGGCGGACAGATGCCGGGAAGCGATGCGTACGACCTCTTCAAAAGACGTCTTTTCATTGAGTTCTATGAACCTGGAATTGGCAACCACGGTATCGAACGGATCCTGATCGCGCAGACCCTTTTCCTTTAAAATACTTCTCAGCTCGATATCCAGTCCTTCGAACCGGCGCTGACCCAGCCGGGCAAAGATATGATAGATAGCGCCGTCGCGAACGACGCGGTCTTTCCCGTAATAAAGATACCACCCAATGCCGAGGATGACGAACATAACAGTAAAAAGTGTCGGCAGCCAGCCCATTTCGAATATCAGCCAGAAGGGGGCGATTATCCCAAGAATCTGCATCCAGGGATAAAATGGAGAACGGAAACCGGGATCATACGAATCCAGACGGCTTTCGCGCATGACGATGACGGCGAGGGAAATAAGGGCAAAGAGGAGAAGCTGAAAAGCCCCGGCCAGTTTGGCAATTTTGGTAGGATTCAGAACCAGCAGAATCAGTATAACCATAAATACCGTCAGGATAATGGCATATTTCGGTGTTTTTTGTTTTGTAAATGCTCTCAGAAAACGGGGCATCAGGTGATCGCGGCTCATGGCCAGCGGATAACGCGAACAACTCATAATTCCGGCATTGGCCACGGAGAAAAATGCGATAATGGCTGCGGTCGTCATGAGGATCTTACCCGGTTCACCCATAATAATAGTGGCGGCACTTGCCACAGGCGTAAGGTCTCCTGAAAGGTGATCGCCGGCCATGACACCAATGATAACCATTGTGCCCACCGCATAAACAAGCATGGCCGTTCCAAGGGCCAGGAACATGGCCAGGGGAATATTTTTATCCGGATTTTTAACTTCTTCCGAGACGCTGGCAATTTTAGATAATCCAACATAACTGACATATACCAGACCGGCAGTGGCGAAGAGGGAATCGATTCCCCTCTCAAAAAAACCATTGAAGTGTTGCATATTAATTTTGGGAACGCCATAACCTGAGAATATACTCAGCAGCAAGAGGAGGCCGATCACCAGGATACCCTGGAAAAATCCCGCTAGTTTTGCTCCCATCAGGTTGATAACGCCGAATAACAGGGCGAAAAAAACAGCCAAAGGTATCATGGGTACCTGCGGCAGGAAGAGACTCATATAGGCCCCGATACCGACCAGGGCAAAAGCGGTTTTAAGGATAAGGGCCAGCCAGGTGCCGAGTCCGCCGATGGTGCCCATCATGGGACCCATACTGCGGTCCAGGAAAAAATAAACCCCGCCGGCCCGGGGCATGGCGGTCGACAATTCGGCGGTGCTGAATAAGGCGGGAATAACCGGTACGGCGGCGATAATATAACTCAGTATCATGGCCGGTCCGGCCTGGGAATACGCCAGACCGGGTAACAGGAAAAAGCCGCTTGCTATGGTTGCACCGGTGGCAATGGCGTAAATATTGAACAGGTTCAATTCCTTTTTTAACCGTTTAGCATCATTCAGTATAGCCATGAATATCCCTTTTTTTGCCGGTCATGATAATTATAGTCTTTAAAAAGATTGCATGCAATGCTTTTCGAATAGGGCATCAGCCTATCCGTTATATCGGCAGGAAAGGTTCGATGTTACAGATTGCGACAGATATTTATTGCTTGGTTTAGAGTCGAAGCAGGGTTAAATTGGATAAAACAGCATTGATGCATACCCGTTCCTGCGGTAGTCGCCTTGAAACTAAACCAATAAAGAGTATGAAATGCCTGAAATAGGGAAAAGAAACCACCTGGTCATTCTGAAAGAAGTTGAATTCGGCCTTTACCTTGACGGCGGGGATTGGGGAGAAATTCTGCTTCCGCGAAAATACCGGCCGGAAAAATGCTCTCCCGGAGATATCCTGGATGTATTTCTTTATCGCGATTCGGAAGACAGGCTCATTGCCACGACACAGGTCCCGCTTGCCATGGCCGGTGAATTTGCCTGTCTGAAGGTTGTATCGGTTACTTCCCTGGGTGCTTTTCTGGACTGGGGACTGGAAAAAGACCTATTTGTCCCTTTCAGAGAACAGAAACAGAAAATGAAAAAGGACCATTCCTATGTGGTGTATATCTATCTCGATACGAAAAGTGATCGCATAGCAGCTTCCTCCAGACTGGATAAATTTCTGAACAGAGAACCGGCAAACTATGAAACGGGGCAGAAAGTCACTCTTCTCATCGTCAATGAAACCGGCGTCGGATACAGTGCGATCGTGAATGGCAGCCACTGGGGATTGCTGTTCAAAGAGGACGTCTTTCAGTCACTGGACATTGGACAGCAATTGCCGGGATATATTAAAAAGGTACGACCCGACAAAAAGATCGATCTGAGTCTGCATAAAGCGGGTTATGATAAAATCGAAAACATATCCGGAAAGATTCTGCAAATCATAAAACAGCAGGGAGGATCTGTGGATGTTACCGATAAAAGTTCTCCTGAGATTATATCCGAAATGTTCGGTGTCAGTAAAAAAACCTTTAAAATAGCTATCGGAGCCCTCTACAGGAAAAGGCTGATAATAATTGATAAGGACCACATATCACTTATCTCTCCAAAGGTATGAAAAATACAATTGCTTTATTTAACCAGTTCGAAAATGAATGGCACGTATTTAAATCACCCGTTATGGTTTTAGAGACTTTTTCTATTGAGGAAGTCATTCCCTTATTGGAGAAGATCGAAGATTATGTTTCAGATGGATTTTTTGCCGCGGGTTTTCTAAGCTATGAAGCTGCTCCGGCTTTCGATTCAGCCTTTGTGGTAAAGGAGACAAAAGACTTTCCCCTCTGCTGGTTTGGTATCTATAAAAGCTTCTCCACATTTAATCCAATGGTATATAAAAAACAAGAATATAAGATAAGTGCCTGGGAACCTTCCATTACAGGAGAAATATATAATCAACGTATCCGGAAAATAAAAAGCTATATCAAAGACGGGTATTCTTACCAGGTAAACTACACCTACCGTTTGCATGCCGCCCTTACGGGTGATCCCTTTTCATTTTTCCTGGATCTGCTCGTGAACCAGGAAACGGAAAATGCCATTTATATCGATACAGGCGATTTTGCGATTTGCTCTGTTTCACCGGAATTGTTTTTCCGGCTTGATGGGAGGGAAATTGTTGCCCGGCCCATGAAAGGTACCTTGCCGAGGGGTAGATTTCTCGAAGAAGACAGGGTCAGAATTAAGCGTCTTGCCAATTCGGAAAAAGACCGGGCGGAAAACATAATGATTGTCGATATGGTTCGGAATGATCTGGGCCGTATTGCACTTACTGATACGATAAAAGTTAAATCACTCTATGATGTTGAGCGGTACAGGACGGCACTGCAAATGACATCCACCGTAAGCGCACAGACAGAGGCAACTATCAGTCAAATCCTATCGGCTTTGTTTCCGTGCGCCTCTATTACCGGGGCCCCTAAAGTTCAGACCATGAAAATCATTGCTGAAATGGAAACTTCAGCCCGCCGGATCTATACCGGTAGCGCAGGTTTTGTCATGCCGGGCAGGAAAGCCCAATTTAATGTGTTAATACGCACCGTTCTGGTTGAACATAAAAATTCATATGCTGAATATGGCGTCGGGGGCGGGATTATGTGGGAGTCCGATCCGCAAGCTGAATTCGACGAAAGTCAAACCAAGGCGAAGGTGTTAACCGAAAGTAATCGTCAATTCAGCCTGCTGGAGTCAATCTTGTGGACACGGGAAGAAGGCTATTTCCTTCTCGACTACCATCTGAAAAGAATGGGTGAATCGGCAGTATTCTTCGATTTTCCTTTTGAATCAGAGAAGATAATACAGGCGTTACAACGGATGACCAGAAAATTTGGAAATCATCCGTATAAGGTACGTATTCTTCTCGAAGCGGATGGCAAAATAAAAGTGGAATATTCTATTATTGATAATTCCGAAAACACTCCTCCTTTGAGGCTGGCGTTCGCCGCATACCGTGTCGATTCAGCAAATCCGATGCTGTTCCATAAAACAACGTATCGCAAAATCTATCAGGAAGCGAGACATTCACAAGCTGAAGGTGATGATGTCATATTGATAAATGAAAATGGAGAGATTACGGAAACCTGCGTATACAACATTTTACTGAGAATAGGGGAAGATTATATAACACCGGCTGCAAAGTGTGGCTTATTGCCCGGTAGCTACCGGGCATGGCTTCTGGATAATGGTCTTGCCAGAGAAGAGATTGTAAAGCCACGTGATCTTAAGTCGTGTGATGATATTTTTGTTATAAATTCAGTAAGAAAATCGCAAAAAGCTATTATAATATAATTGAGTAGAGTGCTGAAAATTGCCATGCACAAAGCTATTACGTGCGTACAAAAAAGCATTTCAGGCAAACCGTATGTTAATGAATGAAAACAACACGGAGCGCACCAGGGATATCTATGAGATAATCGGAGGATATCCGAAGCCACCGCTGATACCAATTGAAGATCTATATAATGATCAATCCTTCGTAAACCATGATTTTAAACCTGGCTCGTTTGCACTGACAATGACTCGCGCCATTCTGAAAATGGTCGGATTTCATGCGCTTTACGAGACCCTGCCGCAAAATCTTGAATCAATGTTACGTACCCGGCATACCCGTCTGCCGGGACTTTACGCCCCCGTAATCGCGGCCACCCTTGCCCTTAAGGATGATCCGTCGAAGTCCGGTCCCCTGGAAAGGGCGGCTTCTATAATTATTGCGGCATACCGGTTCCATGAGGAACTGCTGAAAGCCGAAGTGGAGCCGGACCGCTATGAAGGCCAGGTGCTTGAAATGGGACTTTATCCGAACCTGTTCTCAACATCCCTGCAAATCACGGAATCGGATGTACGTCTTCATAAAAGCAGGAAAAAAGATACCATCATTGTACTTGCGAACCGGCAGTTTTTCGAGGTGACAGTATACCGGGATGGTAAACAGCTTTCCTTTGCTGAGATTTGTCATTTGTTGGGGATGGTTGCTGAAGCAGCCTGTCAAAATCCCAGGCAGTCGGGAAACCATTCACCAGGAATGGTAACGGCAGCATCCGATAGAACGCAAATAAAGGCCTTCCGTCACATGCTTAAAACGTCGGCAAATAAAGAAATACTTGCACGGCTGGACACGGCATTTCTAACGGTCTGCCTGGACCTGGATTCGTTTCCGGCATCCTATGAGACGGCCGCTTACCTGGCGCACAGCACCAATCAGGGAAACCGCTGGTATCATTCGGCTACACAATTTATAATATTCGGAAATGCAAAAGCCTGTGTGATTAATAACTTTACGGCTTATATCGACGGCGCCACGATGGTTCGTGCTTCAATGGAGATATACCGGCGGGCGGCGCAGGTGGCAACGGTAAAGGACCAGGCAAATGACGCTCTCCCGGCAGGTACACATGGTATGCGCCTGCTCGACTGGCACTTTCCGCAGCGTTTCTTCCAGGCCGTATTAAATGATATTCGTCTGGTCACGGATAATCAGCAGGCCACGTTTCGCTTGAAGGGATTGGGCCGGCGTGCATTCGGGACTTATGCCTCGGATACCATTCCTGTTTTTGTTGCGGCATTACAGATAACAGCCGCTCATTTCATCGGGGGAGTGGTTTACATCAACCAGTTTGTAACCATGTCCCGCTATCGCTGTATGGGACTGGAAATCAGCAGTGTGACCACGAGGGAAATGATCAGGCTGGTGGAAATATTCGAGGATGCCGGTACATCTGCAGAAGCCATGTTTGCTTATCTTCGGGAGGCTGTTGAATCACAACGACAGATCATTCGCCAAAAGCGCAGTCACATGACACTGGATTCATTGTTTTCTTATTTCATGGTAGAAGGCGGCATGCTGAGAAAGGGCTTTCTGTATACGCTGATGCTCCTTTCGGCCCCATTCCGGGGACGCATCCGGTTGTTTAAACAGAAGCCAAATGACATTATCATTTCCCATCCACCTGTTTATGAGGAAGTGCCGGTGCTGGGGCGTCCCGGCGTGCGTATTCCGTATGCCCGCTATTTCGGACTTCATTACCAGGTCTTTGAGGATGACATCATTGTGACCATGATGCCCACCCGTAACTGGGATATACCGAATGCTGAATTTGTTGCCACATTAGAGCGGACGCTGGAAAGACTGCAGGCCGTATACCCATAATCTTAATTACGAAAGAGGAATATTTTACGATGCAATTTAAATGGTTACCGTTCACTGTTCTGGTAATATCAAGCATATTACTGATAATGATGGCTGTTTCCTGTGTGATGCAGCCGGACGCATCCGCCGGGATACTGGTGGAAGCGGAATCTTTCAGCGACAAGGGCGGCTGGCTGGTCGACCCGCAGTTTGTCGAACAGATGGGATCACCCTATCTGCTGGCCCATGGATTGGGTGAGCCGGTAGTCAATGCCCGGACCCGGGTCACGTTTCCATCAACCGGTACGTACCATGTCTGGGTACGGTCCAAAAACTGGGTTCCGGGTGACTGGGAAGCGCCGGGACGTTTCCGTCTCATTATTGATGGAATTGTTATGGATGAAACGTTAGGAACGGAGACCGGCTGGAAGTGGCACTATGCCGGGGAAACGGTTGTAGAATCGGATACGCTTTCTGTGGAACTTCAGGACCTGACCGGATTCGACGGAAGGTGCGACGCGGTTTATTTCAGCAAATGGAAGCAACCGCCGCCTGAAGATCCGGATGGGCTCCGGAAATGGCGCGAAACACTGAAAGAAAAGAAGAATGTGCCGGTGAACGACGATTTTGATGTGGTGATTGTCGGAGGGGGTATTGCCGGCTGTGCAGCGGCTATCGCGGCAGCGGAACAGGGGATGAAAGTGGCGTTGATTCATGACCGGCCCGTGCTGGGCGGTAATGCCAGCAGTGAGATACGGGTGCATACGGAGGGCATTCCGGGAAATGCGGAACGGATCATATCGATGATCAATACCCGGCACTGGCCGAACGGGTCGCCGGATGCACGGGAGGATGATATTAAACGGCATCGAAATATCGAAAAATATGATAATATCCATCTTGCTTTAAACTGGCGTGCCTATGATACGGAAACACGGGGAAATGTCATAACTGCTGTAAAAGCCCGTCATACATCCTACGGAGAGGAAATGATATTCAAAGCCCCCCTGTACATCGATTGCACCGGTGACGGCTGGATCGGCTACTGGTCCGGAGCGGAAACGATGTACGGACGCGAACCGGCTTCTGAGTATGACGAGTATTGGGATAAATACGGCGATCTGTGGAGTCCGGAAAAGGCAGACAATCGTGTCATGGGATCTTCGGTGTTGTGGCGGTCAACGGACGCCGGAGCGGATACGGCTTTTCCGGAAGTGGCCTGGGCAATGGATGTGGCCGGTGATCATGCCGCGGTAAACGGGTCATGGCGATGGGAGTTTTCCAGGAACGATCTCCACCAGATTGACGATGCGGAGCAGATACGCGATTACATGTTCCGGGCTATATATGGTTCGTTTTATAATGCGAAACAAAAGCCGGAAAATGTGTCCCTTAAGCTGGAATGGGTATCGTATCTGATCGGTAAGCGGGAATCACGGCGCATCGTGGGTGACTATATCTATACCTTTAATGATGTCCGGGAAATGAAAACATTCGATGATGCTGTCGTTGTGGAAAAACGACCGGTTGATGTCCATTATCAGCAGAACCGGAAAGATCCATCCCGTCCGGATTTCCTGTCAGAGGCGCTGTACTACCGCGTGGAATTGTATTATCTGCCTTTTCGTACGCTTTATTCAAAGGATATTGAAAACCTGTTCATGGCCGGACGCTGTTTCAGTTGTTCCCATATTGGTCTGGGCGGACCGCGTGTGATGCATACGACGGGACAAATGGGCGTAGCCGTCGGCTATGCGGCCGCGCTGTGCAAGAAATATGAGACGACGCCCAGGGGAATCTATGAAAACCATATAGCAGAGCTGCAGGCGCTCATTGAAAGCAACTGAGTCCGTCGCACACGGTCCTTTAAAAATTGTATGAAATGCCGGTCAGCTTTTCCGAAATATCCCACAGTTTGTTCGCGATAACGGTGTCGTGTGAGAGGGTATTGGATTCGACTTTTTTCGGATATCCTCTGATCTCTTTGAAGCCGGATGGTCCGAAATAGTCACCGCTTTTGACATCGGGAGCGACCGCCGCATAAAGCGTTGGCAGGGCACCCATTTCGATTTTCTGGGCGAAGAGGTTGCTCAGAAAACTAACCAGGCCGGAATGCCGCTGCAGGTCAGTGGCGGTCACGCCGGGATGGGCGGCCACGACGAGAGGTGTCTTGTCAGCGGAATCCATTTTCCTGTTCAGTTCATAGGTGAAATAGAGATTGGCGATTTTGCTGTCGCCATAGGCATTCCAGGGTGCATACGTGCGTTTTTCCCAGTTGAGATCATCGAAATTAATATTGCCCTGGGTATGCGCCATACTGCTGACGTTGACGATACGGCTACCGGCTGTTTTTTTCAACAGGTCCAGGAGCAGGCCGGTCAGGGCGAAATGACCGAGATGGTTGGTGCCGAACTGGAGTTCGAAACCATCAGTGGTTTTGGAATAGGGCGGAATCATCACCCCTGCATTATTGATCAGTAAATCCAGTTGCTCATATTCTTTTTTAAAGGCTTCGGCGAACTGCTTCACCGATTTCAGGTCGGCCAGGTCGAGTTCCATGATAACAAGGTCCGCTTTTTCGTGTCTGGTTTTGATTTTTTCGGCGGCTTTTTTCCCTTTGTCCAGGTTACGGACGGCAATGATCACTTTCGCATTTTTTTCTGCCAGGACCCGCGCTGTTTCATAGCCGATACCGCTGCTGGCCCCAGTTACGACGGCAACGCGCCCGTTTTGATCCGGCACGTCATTTGAATTCCATTTATCCTTACTCATGTTCAACTCCTGTCGGTTTTTGTTTCAAATGTACGTTTAATGTGTCATCCCACCAGTGTGTGGATGGTATATAGCTATTATACCGGGATGTTTCCCCGACAACGGGTGTCGCTGTTCTGATATTCAGCGAATCGGCAGCCTTTGCCAGGCGCTGCATTGGTTCATACCAGGGGTGCAGCGACAGGTTAAATGTACCCCAGTGGATCGGATGCAGAATATCGCCTTTCAGATCCAGATGTGCCTGGGCCGTTTCTTCCGGGAACATATGAATATGGTACCATTGTTCGTTGTAGGCGCCGCATTCCAGGAACGTCATATCAAAGGGGCCGTATTTTTCACCGATCTGTTTAAAACCGGTAAAATAACCGGAATCGCTTCCGAAATATATTTTATGAAACGGTGCCGATACGATAAAGGAGCCCCACAGGGTTTCATCACGGTCAAACAGCCCCCGTCCGGAAAAATGCTGTGTCGGCGTCAGAGCGATCATCAGATGCGCATCGAATCGATATTCATCCCACCAGTCCAGTTCAACGATTTTTTCCGGCGGCACACCCCATGACTCGAGCTGCGGGCCCACGGCAAGCGGGGTGATGAACAGGCCGGTTCGTTCATGAAGCGCTTTGATGGTGAATTCATTCAGGTGGTCGTAATGGTTATGAGAGATCAGGATAATATCGATTTCACCGATGGCTTCGATATCGACCGGCACTTCGCCGTTGAACCGTGACGGTCCGAAAAAGGTAATTTTCTTCTCGAGAACCGGATCGGTAAGGATTTTATAACCATCGATATTGATCATCAGGGACGAATGTCCCAGCCAGGTGACATTCAACTGATCGCTTCCGCTGTCATTGAAATAGCGCAGATCGGCCTGTTGGCGCGGTAATTCGATGTCAGGTGTGCGCTGATCGCCGCCGAACAGGAATTTCCATCCGGTGGACAGGCCATCGACAAACGAGGGTTGTTTCCATTCTTTCATATTATAAAATTTCCCGTCCTGATATTGCGGGGATTGTTCTATTTTATTCATATTGCGTTCCCTGACCGTATTTCTGCCGGATGAACAGGCGGGATTAAAACCTGATATAATCAACAGTATAACCAGCAGGCTGATACGGTACACGTTATCGTTTTTTGATTTTTGTATTTTATTCATAGCTACACTTTAAATGAATGTTCATTTAGTAATATTTCCAAAATTTTTTATAATTTAATCGCATCCCAGGACAAATCGAAGGCTGTTTCGATATTCCGGGAAGTTTTTTCAAATGTATTGCAGATCCGCGCATTGGAAAGTGTAAAGATCGGGTAGAAGGCAAAAGCCGTCAGCACATCAAAGGGGACGTCCTTAATTATTTTCTGTTCGATGCCAATATTCATGATACGAATCAGTGGTTCAAAAGACTGTTCGATCTCATCTTTTTTCACCAGTTCCGTAAAAGGAGAGTTGGCAAATTGTTCCGTAAATTCAAATAAATCAAGGTTATTCTCAATAAAATCAAACATATTGAACCAGACATTTCTGAATATATCCCGGATCGGCAATTCGGGATCAAAATCCTTGAGCACCGCTTTCCCCATCTTGTCTTTGATGGCAAGATAGGTGGAAACAAGCAGGTCTTCCTTATTTTTATAATAGATATAAATCGTCGCGGGTGAAACGTTTGCCTCTTTCGCAATTTTCGAAACAGAACTGGAAACAAACCCGATTTTGTTGACCAGTTTGACGGTGGCCCGGATAATGGCGTCCTGTTTGTATTCATCTTTGTGTCGCATGGGTCTAAAATAAATGATCATTCATTTAAAATCAAGTATTATTCTAATACCACAGCAATTTTTTAGATCGATGGTAAAAACGGTATCATTTTATTGAATCTTGATGTATAATGAATAAAAAATGACCGCCTTGCAGGGATGCAAGATTTTGGGTCCCTGCAAGGACCATCCCCATAAAAGGAATACAAATGGAAAAGGCGAAACATATCGCCCTGGTTGCCCATGATAATCGTAAGAATGTCCTGGCTGAATGGGTGGAATGGAACTACCGTATACTGCAGGGACATAATATCATATGCACCGGGACGACGGGTAAAATGATCGAAAAGGTTCTTAAAGACAAACACCGCAGAGAAAAGACGGGTAAACGTATCAATCCGATCAAAAAACTGAAATCCGGACCGCTGGGGGGCGATCAGCAGCTCGGGGCGCTGATAGCCGAGGGCAAAATCGATATCCTGATCTTTTTCTGGGATCCGATGGAACCGCAGCCCCATGATGTGGATGTGAAAGCCCTGCTACGGATCGCCGTATTGTACAATATCCCGGTCGCTTCCAACCGTTCTTCCGCCGATTTTCTGATCTCTTCACCCCTTATTTCAGAGAAATATGAGCCGGAAGAAACGACCTATGCCGACTACCTGAACCGCCCGATCTGATAGCCGGCAAGATTTCACTTTTACGTTATTAAAATAGCATGATTAGACTTTCCTTGTAGGATTCTTTGTCTTAAATTATGGTCAAATTATACGTCATTTTTTATTAACCAAAGAGACACAGAGGTAAAATAATTACTATTATGAGTCACTATATAAAGTTAAATACTGTATAATTATTGTAATGAAAATCAATCACACGTATCGTTTCGCTTTATTTGTATATTCATGCACTCTGCACTCTCTGTGGTTATAACCTGTTTCGTGAACCAATGATCCATATTCAATTGGAGGGAATCCATGTCTGATCATAATTGCGGTGATTGCGCCTTCCGGGCCAAATATGATGCCAATCCGAAATCTTTTCTGGGCCGGCTGTGGCGCTGGCATGCCAACTGGTGCCCGGGATGGAAAGGTTTTATGGAATCGCTGCAGGAAGAGGAACGCAAACGCATTGCAGAACAGTATGACATGAAAAAATTCCATTAGGTCTCGCACAGATGAGACTGTATAAAGTTTTCATCGCCGTTCTCTTTTGTGTTTATACTTTTTCATGTGAGGAGGAGCCGCGTCTACCTGACCGGTCTCAGCATGGGCGGCGAAGGGACCTGGTATATTGCTGAGCAGTATCCGGAGGTGTTTGCTGCCATCGCGCCGGTTTGCGGACGTTCCGGTGCCATTGAGCGTATCCGCAGGGACGCCGGAAAGATCACCGGCATTCCGACCTGGATCTTTCACGGCGCGAAAGACCGTGTTTACAGCGTGGAGGAGTCCGATGTTATGTTCAAGCGGTTGTGGGATGTCAATCCGGATCTGCGTTATTACCGCTATCCGGACCTCGGGCACGGGGCAACCCACGCTGCAGCCTACCGGGATAGTGCGCTGTATCGATGGTTCTTGGAGCAAAAGAAATAGAAGAATGAGCAGTGACTGTTCTTGCAACGCCCACCTTTTTATGACGCAAATCCTGCCTGATTTAAGAAAAATTCTCATCACTCTGGGTGGAACAATTCGTAAGTATGTCCTATATTGATCGGAAAAAGGTTACATTACATGAATGAATTTTTCCGTTCCACAACCCTGTTACTGGTGCTGCTCAATCCGTTCCTGGTCATTGTCTACCTGGTCGATATCGTCCAGAAGATAGACCGGGCCAGATTCCACAGCGTGCTGATCAGGGCGGGCGTGATTTCAGCCTTTGTCTTCTGCACCTTTGCCATACTGGGTGATGCGGTCTTTTCCGGCATCATGCAGGCCCAGTTTGCGTCGTTTCAGATTTTCGGCGGTATTATTTTTTTTCTGATCGGCACCCAGTTTGTCTTCCGCGGACCAGCTGCTATCGAAATCCTCAGGGGGGAGTCTAAGCACATCGCCGGCGCCATCGCCATGCCGGTGCTGATCGGTCCGGGTACGATCAGTGCCAGCGTCGTTATCGGTCAACGCCTGGATCCGCTGCCGGCCTGTGCCGCCATCGTTTTTGCTTTGATCGTCTGTCTCGTTGTAATCGCCCTGCTGAAGGCGCTGCATGACCATGTGCGCCGGCGCAGAGAGGAACTGATCGAACGCTATATCGAGATCGCCGGACGCATTACGGCCCTTTTTGTCGGCACCATCGCCATCGAGATGATCATGCAGGGTATTCGTACATGGGTGGCAAAGTTTTAATGAACGAAAGGGAAATCGTCTGGCTGTCCTTTTGAACCATTTCTTCTTATCTTTGGGATGCCTCTATTAATCCGTTATCCGGGAGGTTCACATGATGCCCTCACCGATTCTAAAACAAAGATTTAGCTCCATCGATAATCAGGACTACGGTGACTGTCAGATGCTCCTGGGCAGATACGATTTTAAACTGTTCACTCTGATTATACAGCAGATTCCCAAGGATCCCTATGCGCCGCCCCATACGGGCATCTACCGCATCCAGGCCCGGCGGGATGATCCGCGGATCGTGGCCCTGAAGACAGCTGACACGGTGCAGACCATTGCCAGTGCGGATTTTCTGGCCCGCTGTTTTTTTCGGGCCGGGCAGGATATCTGTAAAGGCATCCGGGGAACCGGATACAGCGGACTGATTACGATCAACGAGCCCGGCCAGGCCATTCTGGAACGGAACAGTGTGATTATCACGGATCAGTTGATTGAGATCCGCTGCTTCCTGGGCATTCCGGCCGACGGGAGAAAAATCAATGCCAACCTAGCCAAGACCATGTTTTTCGAAGAACTGCCCGAAATTGTCCGTGCGGCCCTGCTGAAGGAGAATATTAATTACGACAGCTACACGCACCATATTAATGCGATGGAGGACGCCGAATTTATACGTCATCAGCTTAAGGAACGCGGTCTCGTCGCCTTTATCGCCAATGGTGCCATCCTGCCCCGGGAAAGCGGCACCAGCGACCGGCCATTGGATTCCGGCAAGGCCGTGCCGTTCAAAGCACCGCAGGCCTTCGGGGTCCAGATCGAGCTGCCCCATCATGGCCGTATCAGCGGGATGGGCATTCCCGAAGGAATAACCCTGATCACCGGCGGAGGCTATCACGGCAAGTCAACCCTGCTCCGGACACTGGAACGGGGCATTTACAATCATATCCCCGGGGACGGCCGGACGTATTGTGTCTCCAATCCGCAAACGGTAAAAATACGGGCCTACAGCGGCCGCAGGGTGGTTAAAACGGATATCTCCCCGTTCATCCGGAATTTGCCTTTCAAGCAGGACACAACGGCTTTTTGCACGGAAAATGCCAGCGGAAGCACATCGCAGGCGGCTACTATCATCGAAGCCATCGAAGCAGGGGCCGGGGTGCTGCTGATGGATGAAGACACCTGTGCCACCAACTTCATGATCCGCGACCGCAAGATGCAACAGCTCGTCCGCAAGGAGGATGAACCGATCACGACCTTCATCGACCGGGTGCGTCAGCTCTACGCAGAAAAGGAAATCTCAACCATCCTTGTTTTAGGGGGTATCGGGGACTATTTCGATGTGGCCGATCATGTCATTCAGCTCGTCAGCTATGAACCGCGCGATGTAACCTCTGAAGCGCACCGTATCGCCGAAACCTTTCCGGAAAAGCGCATGACTGAGGATGCAACTTATCCGATACAACTGCGAGAACGCATTCCCCTTGCCGGGAGCATCGATCCCTGCAATCACTATGGTAAATTCAGCATCTACGCAAAGGAAGTTTTTCGTCTGAATTTCGGTGGCGAGACTGTTGACCTGACGGATCTGGAGCAGCTTATTGAGCTTTCACAGACAAAAGCACTGGGTTTTGCCGTCGAATACGCCAGAAAATATATGGATGGGCATTTAACGCTTCGCGAAGTGGCTTTAATAGTGCAGGAGGATATTGAAAAAAACGGTTTGGATGTATTGAGCGACCGGATTTCGGGTCATTTTGCGCGTTTTCGTTCACTGGAGCTGGTTTCTGCATTGAACAGGATCAGGGGCTTCGATGTCATTCAGGCGGGTACTCAGGGTGACAACTGATCCATTTTCCATGTACCTGCCGGTTCTATTATAAAACGGAAGCGATCGTGCAGCCGGTTTTAGTCATTTTCCCTGTCTTGTGAGACCCGGTTCCAGCAGACCGCTGTAAAAGGTTGCCAGTTGCTCTTTATATACATTTTTCAAAGGCAGGTCGTTGTGTCCGCCGTCTTCGATAATATAAAGGTTTTTCCGGGAAACAACCGCTTTTTTATAAAGATCTTCAGCCATTTCCTTTGGTGTTACCTGATCATCCTCTCCGGTAATGATCAGAACCGGTTTCTCCAGCTTCTTAATTTCCTCGCGATTACCCACCTGAAGCAGCTCCTCATCCAGCTTAAAAGATATGAAGGGTTTCAGGAAAAAGGGCACCAGTCGATCGGTCAGGTCTTTTACATCGGTAACCGGGCTCTCCAGCACCACTCCGGCGGCCGGATTCTGATTGGCCAGCCAGAGAGCCAGCATCGAGCCCATGGAATGTCCGTGGATAATCAACTGATCCGGATGAATCTGTTTTTGTGTCGTAATGTACTGGTATGCGGCCTGAGCATCGTGCTTGAGTCCGTCAACGGATGGCCGGCCGGAACTCTGACCATAACCCCGGTAATCAAAAGCGAACACATTCATTCCCTGCTCGTAAATAGAACCCAGAATATCCCCGGCGATGGCCAGCAGAAATCCGTTGCCGCCCAGGTACAGAACTGTACCGCGGGCATCTTCCCGGGTCAGATACCATGCATGTATCAGCGTTGTATCATCCGGCTGGAAGGTGATTTCGTCAACCGCGATGCCGGTTGATTTTAACAGATCCGCGGTCACTGTTTTTTTAGCGTCAAAGGCATCCTGTTCTTTAATATTAATGGTCTTACAGGAATTCAATGAAAACAACATCAGTAACACCATCAGCAATTTTAAAAAAAGCCTTTTCATGTCCAGTTTTTCCCCCGTTTATGCATAATATAGTTTTACCACCACATTGTGGCACGTTCGCCTTTAAACGGACCGACAATGTTTTTTGTAATCCATCCCCCGTAAAATCCCCCTGGTTGCGTTGAAAACCTTGAATTCACCTTCGACAATTTTTGGTACTTTCCTTAATTAATTTTATTCTATGAACAACCTTTATCTTAATTATAAACCTGGCGGAAATGTAAAAGTTCGTCTAGAAATTGTCAAGAAAAACGAGTCTTTTATTATTGTGTTTTTTCGGAGAACAAATTGATATATTCCATAATATATTGATAATAATTAAATTAAATGCATAACATCTTATATGATTTTATTTTGACAATTATTAGACATTTATGTATATTCGGTCATGGAAAGTGAAAAAAAATACCCCATTAAAGTCGTATCGAATAAGACCGGATTGAGTTTGCACGTAATCCGTGCCTGGGAAAAGCGCTACAATGCGGTTCAGCCGCGGCGTACGGAAACAAACCGGCGCCTGTACAGTGAAGAAGATATCACCCGGCTTTCGTTATTAAAAGAGGCTACCGGGCAGGGGTACAGTATCGGGAACATCGCCGGGCTATCTCTTTCCGAGTTGCAGCAGATGATGGAGACGGTAAGGGAGGGCCCTTCAAGGGAAGTCTCGGCGGAACATTCAGCGGATCCTGCCGGTTTTTATAAAGAGTCATTGGACGCCATATTCGCATTTGATGCAAATACGTTTGAAAAAACGCTGACCCGGGCCTCGGTTTTGCTGACGCAACCGGTTTTGATCGATAAAGTGGTTGTTCCCGTTGTTGAACAGATCGGACGCTTATGGCGGGATGGAACGCTCCGGATCATGCACGAACATATGGCTACGGCGATCATGAAAACGTTTCTGTCCAATCTCAGGAACGGTTATCGTCCGGCTCCTAATGCGCCGGGGCTTATAGTAACGACACCAATTGGTCAGCTTCACGAACTCGGTGCACTGATTTCGGCGCTTGTGGCTGCAGCGGAAGGATGGGATGTGACCTTTCTTGGCGCAAACCTTCCCGCTGAAGAAATTGCTGCGGCGTCGATTACAAAGAAAGTCAAAGCGGTAGTGCTCAGTATTGTTTACCCGGCTGATGATCCATTATTATACCATGAACTCGGGAATATACGGAAACTGGTTCCGGAAAATGTACAGATTATAATGGGGGGGAGGTCGGCGGTTCATTATAAAGAGGCGATCGATAAAATTCACGCGCAGTTGAGTACGGATTTGTCCGATTTCCGTGACCGTCTTCAGGTTATCGAAAAATAAGGACTCACATTTATGAATAGACGAACATATCTGGTAATCGGTGCTTCTTCAGGTATTGGTAAACAGGTTTCCGAACAGCTTTTAAAAACCGGGAACCGTGTCATAGGAACCTGCAATAAAAACAGGACGGAAGGTTCGAATGATAAGATCACCAAAGTCCTCATGGATAAGCGGGCACATATTTCATGTTGATGGCGGCATGTCATCCTTTAAGGTTTAACCGATGAAAATCCTTCTAACCGGTGCCACCGGATATATTGGTCAGAGGCTGTTGCCCTCACTTCTGCAGGCGGGCCATGAGGTTGTATGCTGTGTCCGTGATACCTCCCGGTTTGACCTGAACCGTTATCATACGGAAAAGATACAGGTTATTCAGACTGATTTTCTTGATGTATCTACTTTGTCTGATATCCCGAAAGACATTGATGCCGCCTATTACCTGCTTCATTCCATGGCGACGACGTATAGTAATTTCGAAGAGATGGAGCAACAATCGGCCGGGAATTTTAAAAGGGCGCTGGAAAAAACGGATGTCAGGCAGGTTATATACCTTAGCGGTATTGTCAATGAAAATAAACTTTCCAAACACCTGCAATCCCGGAAGAAAGTGGAGGAGATACTCGCATCCGATACCTACAGCCTGACAACCCTGCGGGCGGGTATCATCGTCGGATCCGGCAGTGCTTCTTTCGAGATCATTAGGGACCTGGTCGAAAAATTACCGGTTATGATCGCGCCTAAATGGCTGAACACCAAATCCAATCCCATCGCTATCCGTAACGTGATTGCCTTTCTGAAAGGCGTTTTGATGCGGCGGGAAACCTTCAACAAAAGTTTTGATATCGGCGGACCGGAAGTGCTTACCTACAAGGATTTATTATTGAAATTTGCCGGCATCCGTCATTTAAAACGAATGATCTTTACCGTTCCGGTGATGACGCCGCGATTATCTTCCTACTGGCTGTATTTTGTGACGTCCACCTCCTATGACCTGGCCAGAAACCTGGTGGACAGCATGAAGGTGAACGTTGTCTGCCGGGATCATACCCTGGCAGAGTTGCTTGACATTAAGCTGATTTCCTATGAAGAGGCCATTCGCCGGGCTTTTGACCGTGTCGAGCATCACCAGGTGGTATCGAGCTGGAAAGATGCACTGAATATGACGTCACTCGATCATAACCTTACCAGGTATTTCGAAGTGCCGGTATACGGCTGTTTCAAAGATGTGCATACCTTGAAAATAAACGATCCGGAGCAGGTTCTGAATAAAATCTGGTCTATTGGTGGAACCGAGGGCTGGTATCATGCCAATTGGCTCTGGGAACTGCGGGGATTTCTGGACCAATTGGTCGGTGGTGTTGGATTGCGCCGGGGACGGAAAAACCAGACTGAACTTGCCAATGGGGAGGCACTTGATTTCTGGCGCGTGCTGATTGCCGACAAAAAACAAAAGCGATTACTGCTGTTCGCCGAAATGAAACTGCCCGGAGAAGCGTGGCTGGAATTTAAGATCGATACCGATAATGTATTGCATCAGACGGCAACATTCCGACCCCTGGGACTTCTGGGACGGTTGTACTGGTATGCAGTTTTACCTTTTCACGGTTATGTTTTCAAGGGAATGATACGTAAACTGGCCCAAGAATCATAAAGGATCCAATCCTGATACTATGAAACCGGTTACTCTCGTATTTCCGCGCCTTCCCCGGTATGTACTGAAAAAACACCGGTTTTTTGTGAAGTGAATACGATTCCTCTGAATTCATTCGAGGGATATTTACGTCGGCTCATCGGGTGCCGCGAGTTCATCAGTGGTTTACGGAAACGTTTATTAAGGACCTGACGGGATGAAATATACTGATCAAATGGGGTATAAGCTCACCCTTAAAGATACGCCCCGCCGGATCGTATCTCTGGTACCTTCCATAACGGAATTGCTCTTTGATATGGGCCTGGAAAATGAAATCGTTGGTATTACGCGCTACTGTGTATACCCGAAAGACAAAGTCGGCGGGAAACCCCGTATCGGCGGAACAAAACTATTCGACTATGGCCAAATCAACCTGTTGAAGCCGGATCTGATCATCGCGAGTAAGGAAGAGAATTACCCGGAAGGTATCCATTGGTTGAAGCAACGCTATCCGGTCTGGATGAGCGATGTCAATACACTGGAAGATGCCCTCGAAATGATCCGAACCATGGGCCGGATGCTGAACCGGTATAATGTCGCTGAACAAATGGCCGGTTTGATCAACAGGGCAATGGAAAAACTCTCCTTTACACCTCAGATAAAAACGGCCTACCTGATCTGGAAAAATCCTTTTATGGTGGCTGGTGGTGCAACGTTTATCAATGACATGCTGGAGAAGTGCGGATTCCGCAATCTATTCAGGGAAAGGCCACGTTATCCTGTAATCACAATAGAAGAGCTGAAGGGGGCGGAACTGATTATCTTGCCATCGGAGCCCTATCCATTTGGAGCTGACGACAGGGAATCGATTAAAATGGTATATCCGGGAAAAAGGATTGAGAGGGTAGATGGGACCTGTTTTTCCTGGTATGGGAGCCGGTTATTGAGGGCGGCCGATTATTTCCGGGATTTTCGTTGCAAAATTGCAAAATAATCAATTGTCGCGGCAATCCGGGCAGACGACGTTAAAATGGACACTGTAGTAGAGCAGATCGTTCTCCTCAGTCACGGACTGCGGGATGCTGATTTTATCCAGGCCTTCGTCAAACAGGTCGACCACCTTTTTACATTTGACACACACGACATGATGATGTTGTTCGGTCACCGGATCGTAACGTATGGTATTGTGCAGGTTCGTGACGAGTGAGACAATGCCGTTTTTTTCAAACGTTTCCAGGGTTTTATAAACGGTGGCAAACGAGATCGTCGGATTCTCGGTCTTTATTTTCTTATGGATATGTTCCGGGTTGGGATGTGAATTGTCATTGACCAGCGCCTTGAATATAGCCAGACGCTGAGGTGTTACACTGAGATTGCGTTCCCTGCAATTCTGTATAAACTGATCGATTTGTTTTTGATCCTTCATCGCTCACCAAATAAGTGTATAAACATTTTTTTATAGTAATGGTTATCGCTTCAAAATGCAATAACAAAATAATGATTTTGAATATTTCTTGAGAACCAACCATTGATTCAGATACAAATTTCTCAAGTAAATTTGTTGTTTTAGATGAAAAATTGTTATTTTAATCCGCAAGCAATATTGAGGTGATACGATGAAAGTAAATAAGATAATGGCAGCTGTTGTTCTGCTGGGTGCCTGGTTTTTTTATTCAGGTTGTGAAGATAATCCCATTTCTGAACTGAGCGGTGACGAGAACTATGAATTAAATTTACGGGTCTTTAACGATCTCGCAGCATGGCCAGGCCAAATCCTGACCATTACGGCAACGGACAGCATCTATTATGAAAGCCCGGAGTTTAAGATCCGGAAACGTTTTGATGAAGAAGACAAAAGTGCATTATTGTATTTTCTTCAGCGGCACCGTTTTTTTTCTCTGGATGAAGGTTATGGCAGCGGCGGGATGATGGCTGATAAAACGTACGACATTTCCTATGAATCCGCATCCAAAACAAAGATGATCATAGCTGATCGTGCCCTTGTACCTGATGAATTAAAACAGATCATTGAATATTTGGAAGACATTATCACAGATTTGGAAAACAGTGCTTCCTGACAGGATAAGGAAAGATCCTGCATGGAAGCCTTAACAGATTTGGGGTATATCGGTCTTTTTACCGCTTCATTTCTTGCTGCGACGATATTGCCTCTGAGCTCGGAGGTCGTATTGTCAGTTTTGCTGCTGAATGGCTATAATCCTTCCCTGTCCATCGGTGTCGCAACCGCCGGTAATGTAAGCGGTGCCCTGCTCAATTATGCCATCGGCCTGTGGGGCAGTGCGTTCCTCGTCCAGAAAGTTCTTCGTATTTCACAACGTGAAATGAAAAACGCACAGGAACGATTCAAAAAATGGGGCGTCATCAGCCTCTTTTTTGCCTGGGTCCCGGTCATCGGCGATCCGCTGACCGTCATTGCCGGTGCACTGAAAGTCAGGATGTCCCTCTTTCTGCTGCTGGTGACCGCAGGTAAGTGTATGCGGTATGTTCTGATATATCTTGCGATTAAATAAAGGGTTACCCGGTAACGGATTATAACAGATCCATGAACGGTCCATTCTGACAAACATCGTATTGTTTTATTTATATAACGATAGGCCCGGAGGTTTCATTTATGAAGTTACGAGTTTTAATGATTCTTTTACTGACACAATTACATGCCGGTGAAAAGCGGCCGCTTACTTTTCAGGATATTATGACGTTTAATGAAATCAGCTCACCGGTGATCTCTACGGACGGTAACTGGGTGGCTTATGGTCTCCGGCCTGACCGTGGTGACGGCAACGGTATCGTGGTGCATACGGAACATGCGACGACCTATGAAGTGGAAAGAGGGGAAAAGCCTCAAATCACCCGTAACAATGCCTGGGCCGCTTTTCGTGTTGTCCCGCCCATGCTGGAATCGGAAAACGCCGGGAAGGAAGATAAACCTGAAGCCGGTTTGACGCTGGTACAGCTTGATACAGGGAAGCGTTATCATTACAATAATGTGGAACAATATATCCTTTCTGAGGATGGAGAATGGCTCGCTGTTCATTTTACGGATACGACAGCATCAAAAAAAAATGCGTCACCACTTAAAACGGGGACAGAACTGCTGCTGAACTACCTTCCGGATTCGATGACCATTTCGATTCCTTTTGTGACCGAATATGCGTTCGATTCCTCTTCAACCAGCCTGGCGGCCGCGATCCGTGATACGGCATCGCTTGAAGACCGGCTCGTTCGGATAAGTCTGAATACGGATAATCCGGAAATGACAGTAGTTACGGCGGATACGTTTACGTGTTACAGTGCGCTCAACTGGGACAGGCAGGGTAGCCAACTTGCTTTCGTCGCCTCTCTTTATGATAGTGCCGGTTATCCGCAACCGGGCAGGATTGGCTACTGGAACAGGGAAGATGGCTACAAAGTGCTTCTCACCGGAAACAGCGTCGGCGTGGGTTGGACGATTCCTTTCAAAAACGAACTGACCTTTACGCGCGACGGGTCACGGTTGTTCTTCGGCCGTCTGCCGGAACAACGATATAATGATCTGTATACGGAAAAGGAAGAGGTGAAATTCGATACGGTAACCAGTGAAAGCACACTTTTGAAGAAGACAGATGTGGATATCTGGCACGGGAAAGACGGACGGATTAATTCACACCAGAAGAAGGAATGGGAGAAGAATGCCGGCCGGACGTATCCATCCGTTTATCATCTTGAAAAGGACCGGTTTGTCGCGTTGACTGATGAAGCGATGCCACATCTGGAATGGAACGAAAGCAGCCCTTATGCCATCGGTCGCAGTGATGAACCCTACCTGAAATACATCACCTGGGAGGGTCATTTTTATGATTATTACCGGGTTGACCTGGGAAGCGGAAAGCGTGATAAAATTGCCGAACGCGTGACCCGGTCAGCAGATTTTTCACCGGGCGGTAACTATGTTATCTATTACGACGCAACAGACTGGTTTTCGGTCAATCTGCAGACTTTGGAAACGACTAATCTTACGAAGGAACTGGACGTACCGTTTGAAAACGAGGATCATGACTATCCGATGCCGGCACCCGGATATGGCACGGCCGGCTGGTGTGCAGATGATGCGGCTGTCCTTATTTACGATAAATATGACATCTGGAAATTCCCTCTCGATGACGGAGAACCCATGCGTGTTACGGAAGGCCGTAAAGAGGAGATGACGTTCCGTATCAAAACCCTGGATCCGGATAAAGAGTTTTTCGGCCCCGATGAAAAAGTGCTCCTGGAGGGCTATCATCAGAAACAGAAATATACCGGTATTTACAGCACGCATCTGAATAACCGGTATACGAAGAAACTATTTCAAAACAAGAGCAAGGCAAAGCTGATCGCTAAAGCGGAAGACGGCGACCAGCTTCTTTACAGTGAGCAGACTTATAACCGGTTTCCAGATTTACAAATTACTGATGGCAGCTTTTCTTCTTCAAAACAAATTACGGATGCCAATCCGCAGATGGCCCGATTCCTGTGGGGTGATGCGGAACTGGTGGAATGGAAAACAGAAGACGACATCGACTTGCAGGGGGTATTGATCAAGCCGGCGAACTATGAAAAAGGTAAGCGCTATCCCGTACTGGTCTATTTTTACCGGTTTTTTTCGCAGCGATTGTACGATTTCAATCAGCCGCAAATCAACCACCGCCCCTGCTTTCCGCTTTACACCAGCAACGGTTATGCGGTCTTCCTGCCCGATATCCGATTCGAAATCGGCGCACCCGGGCCGTCAGCCACAAAGTGCCTGGTCTCCGGCATTGACCACCTGATCGGGGAGGGAATCGCCGATCCGGATGCCATCGGTCTGCACGGTCATTCATGGAGCGGTTATCAGACGGCTTTTGTGATCACGGAGACAGATAAATTCGCCTGTGCCGTCGCCGGGGCACCGGTCTCCAATATGACCAGCGCCTATAGCGGTATCCGCTGGGGCTCGGGACTAGCCCGCCAGTTTCAGTACGAAATGACACAGAGCCGTATAGGCGGCAGCCTGGTGGAAATGCCGGAGAAATACATCGCCAACTCACCGGTGTTTTTTGCAGAACAGATAAACACACCTTTATTACTCATGTTCGGTGATGTGGATGAAGCCGTACCCTGGTATCAGGGCATTGAATTGTACCTTTCCCTGCGCAGACACGATAAAGATGTAATTTTCCTGCAATACCGCGATGAGCCGCATCATTTGAAGAAATATCCCAACAAACTGGATTATGCAAAGCGGATGAAGGAATACTTTGACTATCATCTGAAAGGCGCTGAGCCGGCGGCATGGATTACAAATGGTGTTCCTTATTCGGGAAAATAGAAAGAAAGAAAAAAGAAAAAAGAAAAAAGAAAAAAGAAAAAAATAAATCTAAAATATAAGAGGGATTATTGCATCATCCAGTCGGAAATGTATGCCAGCGCGGATGGGGCAATAGTTTCTTCTATCTTTCCGTATTGGAACGGCGTATCATTGATCACCGTCTGGAAGAAATGATTCAGACCCTGCTGCGAGTCTTTCTATCATGTCGCCTTCACTGTGACCGATCAGGTTCGTATAGCGTGGTGATTCTTTTCAAATGTACCGGCTGCAGATGGATCCCGTGGCGCCATTCACCCCTGATCAGGGAATCCTGAAGATTCAAACGGCCGCTGAAAGTGCATTTCAGTGATGAGATCTTCATCTGAAGGAGGGAACCATCGTAATTGATTTGATCAACCGGGATCACGTTTTCATTTTCATCCGGTTTCCTGAGTGTCGCATCCAGCCGGCCGTCCGGATCTTCTTCAATAGTGAATACGAGACGTGAGTCGAAACCCGGGAAGCGTAATGTCCCTTCCCAGGTTCCGGTGACAGGATCGGTGGTTTTCTCCTGTGAGCAGGCGAAAATTATTACGGCAAAGAAAATGGACAGAGACCATATCAGCTTTTTCATTGGTTCCTCACTCATTCGTCTGTTTCCAATACGATGATCTTCTCACTCCATCCGGCAATCGCTGCCGGTAATGTATGAGCAAGGTACAGCAAGCCGCCGGCCAGCAATACATCAATAGGATGAAATTTTGCCAGTGCAAAGGCGTAAATCAGAACCAGGGCGATAATCGTAAACGCCGCGTAGGCGTACCGGACAGCCTGGAGCACAAGCTGTACTTCCCTTTCATCGAGCTGAGCCTGGGATGTGTGTACCAGCTTCCAGTAACCGGTTTGCAGAAATCCTCTGCTGAAGGAGTACAGAAAAACCAGGATAGAAACGGCTTCCAGTACGATCAGGGATACCGGCCATCCGGTTAATTTGCCTGCGTAAAACAGGATCAGCAGACACACCAGTGCCGTGTAATTGATAAGTACCCATAATCTGTTTTTGAGGTATTGTTTCATTTTATTGACCTCCTTTTAATTTTGTTTTAAGCTCAATGATTTCCTGACTGAGCGGTTTCAGGGGATATGGGGAAAAAATCAGTTCAATCGGCAGTCCGAAATATTCGCTGATTTTAAAAGCCAGATCCAGGCTGGGATTATACTCTTCACGTTCCAGGTAACCGACAGTCTGGAAATTAATCCCGACGATGTCGGCCAGTTCTTTGCGTGAAATTTTACGTTCCTGTCTGAGCACGGAAATCTCCTCAAGGGACATTTTCATAATTTTGATTCATTGTTACATTCTATTGTATATTTATAAAAATATCGTAACACCTATTTAAACCGGAGCGTACCATGGCCAAAAAACTCATAATCTGTGCTCACGGCGTCGGGGATCATCAGAAAGATTTTTATACGTCGTGGGAAGAGGTGCTGGTCCGTAACCATGATGCCGACCGTTTCAAGGTGGTCGGTCTGCACTGGGATGACATTCAGGATGAATTATACGACAAGTTTTTTGATTTGCCGGAGGAACTGCAGGGGCTTGCGGAAGATACTTTTCTCGAAAATGTATACATGTATCTTGATAATCCGGATAATGAGCATTTGGTCGCTTTCCTGAAAGAAAATGCTTTCGATGCCGCGAGTTATCTGCTTCTGAAGGAATTCCGCAATGCCATCCTCTGGCCCAAATGTATGGTGCGTTTGCTGGAGCTGATCAATGCGCATAAAACATATCAGCCTGTTCTCATCGGGCACTCACTGGGTTCGGTTATGCTGACCCATACGAGCTGGTTTATCCGGCAGGAGACCGGCTCTCTGAAATACCATGACTTTTTCCTGATCGGATCGCCGATCGGGCTCCGTTCACCGGTTCAACTGATACCCGATTTTCTCAATCTGCTGGCCGATGTGGGAAACCATGCCAGCCGTCTCGATGCACTCAGTATCTGGGCCGGCGAATGGTACCATCCCCGCAGAAACCGTCTGCATATTATTATCAATGAAAACGATCCCATTGCATGGGATGTAAAGGCTGCTATTGAGGTAGAAGGTGTCCTGATGGATCTGGATATCATTCCCATCCGCCAGGGGCTCGACGCCAAAGAAATAAAACGCATCGAGGAAGCCAATCCGGAAACGGTGAAGCGGTTTACGGAAGGCGATAACGCATTGTCTGAACTGATCGCTAATCATGATGCTTTGATGTACCTGGACAGTGACCCGTTTAAAAGCGCCTTTGACGCCATGCTTTGAGGTTCGGGAGGAAAGATGAGACCATTCATTCATAGCCTGATATTTTTCCTGTGCATACCGGTTTTCGTTTTCGCTGAGGATCGTTTACCAACAGAAGAAGCGATCCGGGCATACCGGGATAGTCTGGAGGTTTATCAAAAACAGATCCGGCGCGTGCTGGCAGAAGAAAGACCCGAAAATGCCATCGCCCTGGAAGACTATATCAATATCTGTATGGATGTTTCCCGGGCCTATGACGCATTGAATCAACAACTGGTTTCGGATGAGGCGCTTTTTCAATCGATCCGGCGGCGGGTTGACAAACGCGATGATTTGCTGCTGATGTTCCGCAGAGCGGCCGCATTTCCCGGTGAGCGGGAGATTCTTTTTTTGGAGGGTCAGGCATACGAAAAACTGGGACAACTTCCTGCAGACCGTTTACTCGGTCGGCTGAGGGCGCGGATTCTGCTTTCCGACCGCAAATATTTTGAACCGGATGACAAATCGAAAGCATCACCGCTGGAAATCGTTTTAAATGGTCTGTTCGGTTTTACTTCTACGGAGCTCTATGATCTTTCCGGCCCGCATTACGGAATCAAACCATGGGAAATGAACGCCCGTTTTGAACCGGTTGGTTTTGTTAAACAAAAAAATATGACGGGGGTGATGTTCTCTATGGGAACGATTTATAATTTGTTTCCTGAAGTATCGGTGGATGCCTCTACCGCTCATCTCAGGGAAAACTTCCTCTCCCGAAACATAAAGCGCATCGGATTTAAGCTCGGTGCTGGTGCCCGTTTGAAGGACCGGCCGGAGTGGGTGGCCGGTACGGGTATACAGATCCGTGCTGTGACGGTCTGGGGCCTGTATGGTTTCGACACGGAAAAAATGGAAATCGCTTTCGGGCTCAATGACATAAGCTGGCTGAAATATGTGCTTCCGTATATGGATTAAAACATCCCCTTGGCCCCGTTTTCTAAGCGGGCGATTTATGTATCATCAATAAAAATAGTATGTTAAATGATAATAATATTAAACCTTTGATACGAGTAACGATAAAACATGGAGAAATCATGAAAGGTGCTGTACTCTTTTTAACGGTTATTTTAATGGCTCTGAATCTGAATGCTTCATCCACAGAAGGCAACGATCCCTGGGTGAGCGCGACATTTAACGGATTAAAATTCCGCTGTATCGGTCCGGCGGTGACGTCAGGCCGGATCGGCGATTTTGCCGTGAATCCGGAAAATCCGGCTGAATACTATGTTGCCGTGGCTTCCGGCAATGTCTGGAAAACCGATAATGGCGGAACGACCTTTCAGCCGGTTTTTGACGATGAAGGTTCCTATTCCATTGGGTGCATCACGATGGATCCCAGCAATCACAATGTCATCTGGGTGGGAACCGGAGAAAATAACAGTCAGCGCAGCGTTTCCTACGGTGACGGTGTGTATAAATCGGAAGACGGTGGTAAAAGCTGGAAGCACATGGGACTGCGGCAATCCGAGCATATTGCCAAAATTCTTATTGACCCGCGTGATTCCGATGTGGTTTTTGTCGCCTCGCAGGGACCGTTGTGGGGCCCCGGCGGCGAAAGAGGTCTCTATAAATCGGTCGACGGCGGCAAATCCTGGGAATTGATCCTTGAGATCAGTGAAAACACCGGGGTGACCGACATTGTCATGGACCCCAGAGATCCGGATGTTATCTATGCCGCTTCCTACCAGCGCCGTCGCCGGGTATGGACACTGATCAACGGGGGGCCTGAATCGGCCATCTATAAGACCACCGATGGTGGCGAAAACTGGGAAAAACTGGAGTCCGGTTTGCCGAATGTGGACATGGGCCGGATTGGACTGGCCGTTTCACCAGCGGAACCGGACATTGTATATGCCATTATCGAAGCGGCTGATGATCAGAGTGGATTTTACCGTTCCATTGACCGGGGGGCATCCTGGGAAAAAAGGAGCGATCATATTTCCGGCAGTCCGCAGTATTATCAGGAAATCGTAGCGGACCCCAAAGATCCGGACCGGGTCTATTCCCTGAATATCTATACCATGGTTACCACGGATGGTGGTAAGACATTTGAGCAATTGGGACGCGATTACCGTCATGTTGATGATCATGCCCTGTGGATCGATCCGGACAACACCGATTACCTGTTGATTGGTGGTGACGGCGGCGTATATGAATCATATGACGTGGGTAAGAACTGGCGGTTTATGGAAAACCTGCCCATCACCCAATTCTACCGGGTTTCCGTGGACAACGATTTCCCTTTTTACAATGTTTATGGTGGCACACAGGATAATTTTTCCCTGGGCGGACCATCACGGACGACGAGCAGCGTGGGCATCGTCAATGCCGACTGGTACGTGACAAAGGGAGGCGACGGGTTCGAAACCCAGGTGGATCCGGAAAATCCGGACATCGTCTATTCACAGTCACAGTATGGCTGGCTGACCCGCTATGACAGGAAGAGCGGGGAAAATACAGGTATAAAACCCATCGAGGGACCGGATGATGATCCCCTGCGCTGGAACTGGGACTCCCCGTTAATTATCAGTCCCCATTCCAATACCCGCTTGTATTTCGCGTCAAATAAGCTGTTCCGGAGCGATGACCGCGGCAACAGCTGGACTGCCGTCAGCGGTGATCTGACACGCCGGATCGACCGAAATAAACTGAAGATAATGGACCGGGTCTGGAGTGTCGATGCCGTTTCCAAGAACAGGTCGACTTCCCTTTATGGTAATATTGTCGCCCTGACGGAATCCCCGCTGAAGGAGGGGCTTATCTATGCCGGTACGGATGACGGGTTGATACAGGTAACGGAGGACGGCGGGGAAAACTGGCGGAAAATTGAAAAAGTATCCGGTGTCCCGGAAATGACGTATGTGAGCTTTCTCATGGCTTCCTCGCATGATGCACATACGGTTTACGCGGCGTTCGATAACCATAAAAATGCGGATTTCAAGCCCTATATCGCTAAAAGTACGGATCGCGGTAATAGCTGGAAAGGTATTGCGGAATCATTACCGGATACGGGCACGGTATACGCCATCGTTGAGGACCATGAAAAGCCGGATCTTCTTTTCGCCGGGACGGAGTTTGGCGTTTTTTTCACGATTGATGGTGGGGAAAAATGGATTCAGTTAAAATCGGGGGTTCCAACCATTGCCGTCAAAGATATTGCCATTCAGGAACGGGAAAACGACCTGGTGCTGGGCACGTTCGGCAGAAGTTTTTATATTCTGGATGACTATTCCCCGCTTCGGCATCTTTCGGCGGAATCCCTGGAACAGGAGAGCATGTTATTCCCTGTAAAAGACGCCTGGATGTATATTCCGGGTCGAACAGGTACCAATCATCAGGGCGCTTCGTTCTATGCTGCGGAAAATCCCCAGCCCAGTGCTGTTTTTACCTATTATCTCAAAGATAAAATAAAAACCCGCAGGGAGATCCGTAAAGAAAAAGAGAAGGAACTCATTGAAAAGAACAAACCGGTACCCTATCCCTCCTTTGATGAACTGCGCCTGGAAGACCAGGAAGAAAAGCCCTATCTCATCTTCACCGTATTTGATGAAACAGGGAATGCTGTGCGTCGACTGACCACACCTGCCGGGAAAGGGATTAACAGGATTCAATGGGATCTGCGCTACTCCGGGTGGGATCCCATCGTGTCTTCAGAGAATAATGGCAACGGGCATGAGGCCGAATCCGGTTTGCTTGCACTTCCCGGAATGTATTCTGTTGTGTTATCAAAATATCACAATGGGAAGGTGACGGAACTGAACGGGCCTCAAAAATTTGAAGCCAGGGTACTGGGCATTGCCACGCTACCGGCAGAAGACCGTGAAGCACAAGTGCAATTCCAGAAGAAAGTCGCCGGACTGAGCCGTGCGGTATCCGGCGCTGTTGAAGCGGCCCGTGAACTTGATAACCGTATAAAATTGTTGAAGAAAGCGTTCAGGCAGGTACCTGGATTGGATGAAGATATTCTATCCCGGCTGAGATCGGCAGAACTGGAGAATCAGTCTGTTCTGACAGCGTTGACCGGTGATAAAACCATCAGTATGCGTAATGAAAACCAATTACCATCCATTTCATCACGGGTTGGTACCATTGTTAATGGCTTATGGCGTTCCACATCGGCACCCACACAAACCGCTGTCGCGTCCTATGACGCTGCCGGGCAGCTATTCAAACCGGTACTGGAAAAACTGCGCAATCTGTACGAGGTGGAATTAAAGCAGATCGAGGAAAAAATGGAGAAGGCTTCTGCTCCATGGACACCGGGCAGGGTACCGCTTTGGAAAGATAATTAAAAAATCTTGACCATTGTCATAGAGCTTAATTAAAAGGGGGTGTATTTTAGCTGTATTCGGGGGAAATCTGTCCGGCTACATTGTATCACATCCACCGGAAAACGATGAAAATCCGGCTGGATACAATCAGGAGGTTCCTATGTCGAAACGATTTCTTTTCCCCCGTTTTATTAGTTTGATCATGGTTCTGGTAACGTTCTCGTTTTCTCAAATTTCCTGGGATCCGCACGTCATAGTAGGGAGTGAAATTTCTCCCTGGGCTACCTGGAGTGCATCGGCTGCGGATCTGGACGATGATGGCGATATGGATCTTATGGCCGTCGGATCCGGCAGTAATCCCTTGATATGGTATGAAAACGACGGGGAACTCCACTTTCTGCCCCACATCATTACTGATGCCTACTATGGACTGACTTCGGTTGTGCCAGTCGATTTGGATCAGGATGATGATCTTGATCTTCTTACCGCATCCGATGCCCGCAGCACCATTTACTGGTTCGAAAATGATGGGGATCAGAATTTTACGATACAGAATCTGTCGCTATCACTTTCTGCGGCAATGGCGGCGGAAGCAATTGACATGGATGATGATGGAGACCTGGATGTAGTAGGCATAGGATCACAAAAGGTTGTCTGGTGTGAAAACAACGGCAGCCAGGAATTTACGGAACATCTCATATCGGACAGTCTTCTCGGGGGCAGGGATGTAATCGCCATCGATCTCGATGAAGATGGTGATATAGATGTCATAAGTGCCGCACAGTCTGATAATGAAATCGCCTGGTTTGAAAATGACGGTGATCAGACATTCACATTTCACAGTGTCAATACAATGACGATGGGTGTGTGGTCAATTGAGGTCGCCGATCTTGATGGTGATGGCGACAAAGATATCGTATCCGCTTCCTGTGAGGATGATAAGATTGCCTGGTTTGAAAATGACGGTGAAGAAAATTTCAGCCAGAGAACTATAACGGTTGCTGCGGATTATGCCTTTTATGTGTCTGTTGCGGATATTGACGGCGATGCGGATATGGACGTCCTTTCCGCCAGCTACTATGATAATACATTTGCCTGGTATGAAAATGATGGCGGTGGTCATTTTTCGACACATCAGGTTACAAAAGAAATGAGTGGTCCGGCATACATCAGTGCCCTGGATATTGATGGGGACACGGATATGGATATCCTCAATTGTTCACGTAATGATGATATTCTGGCCTGGATGGAAAATGACGGCAGTCAGAATTTTAGTATGCATGTTGTCGGCACCAATGCGGACGGTGCACGCCTGGCTTTTTGTCTGGATCTGGATGAGGACGGGGATAATGATATTCTATCCGCTTCTTATTATGATGACAAAATTATGTGGCATGAGAATGTAGGCAATAATGTGTTTATCATTCATATGCTAACACGAGAAATAGATGCGCCATGGACGATACATCCGATCGATGTTGACGGTGATATGGATACGGATATACTGGTCGGTGCCCTCGACGGTGGGAATGCCTATTGGATGGAAAATGACGGGGCACAGAATTTTACGATTCATGCCGTTGATCTGACAATGGCATCAACCACCTGTCTCTATGGAATTGATATGGATGGTGACGAAGATCTGGATATAGTCTCATCATCCTATGGACAGTGTATCGGATGGCATGAAAATGATGGAACCCAGTCGTTCTCGTTCAACCAGGTATCTGATTCGGCCAGTTATCCGGGTTACGTATATGCCGCGGATTTGGACAATGATGCGGATATCGATATACTATGTACATCGACATACGACAAGAAGATCCTCTGGTTTGAAAATGACGGCAGCATGCATTTTACCGAACATGTACTCTATGATGATGCCAGCTGGCCGCGGTGTGTAATTGCTGTTGATCTGGATGAAGATGGTGATATGGATGTGCTGTCGGCTTCATCAGAAGATGATAAAATAATCTGGTACGAAAATGACGGGGAACAGAACTTTTTAATCCATATCGTAAGTGATATGGCCGATGGTGCCTACTTTGTTACTGTTGAGGATATTGATCAGGATGAGGATCTGGACATTCTGGCTGCACTGTCATCGAGCCAGGAATTCCGCTGGTATGAAAATGACGGAGATGAAAACTTCACATCGAATTCCGATCATCTCATTGCGGATAATTCATATGGTGCTATGTCGCTTTCTGTCGGTGATGTGGATCTGGATACCGATCTCGATGTGATAGGGGTTTCATACAATGCCGGCAAAATAGCCTGGTATGAGAATCAGCTTATCAGTGGTATGGACAATCCGGTAAGGGATATGCTGCCGGTTTCGACCGTATTGTTTAATAATTACCCCAATCCTTTCAATCCCAGAACAGCTATTTCCTATTCACTCGCGGCCTCTGGACATGTTGAATTGTCCGTTTATAATATTCTGGGCCAGAAAATTTCGACACTGGTCTCGGAAAGGCAACCGGTTGGATATCATCAGGTGACGTGGGATGCTTCTGGCGTCAATTCCGGGGTTTACTTTTATATATTGAAAGTCACGTCGTCTGAATCATTCGAGGTACAGGCAAAGAAATGCATGGTTATTAAATAAACGTAAGAGCAGGGATTCTTTATGATTTATAGAAATAGTTTTTTTACCGTCATTATGATTATCTGCTTTGTTGTTGCTTCATGCAACACACAAAAAGAGAAATCAGAATTTGATATCATCATTTATGGCGGTACATCCGCCGGTATCGCGGCTGCCATACAGGCTGACCGGATGGGAAAACGTGTGATCATTGTTTCCCCTGACCGGCATCTGGGCGGTTTGACGGCCGGCGGTCTGGGGTGGACGGATTCCGGCAATAAGGCGGCTATCGGCGGGATTTCCCGTGAATTTTACCGGAATGTCAAGCGTCATTATGACCGTCCCGACGCATGGATGTTTCAAAAGCCGGAGGAGTACAGCCGGTATCGGGCGGATGAAGATGCCATGTGGGTCTTTGAGCCCCGTGTGGCCGAAGCAGCTTTTGAAAACATGCTTGCAGAGACGGATGTGACGGTCGTACGCGATGCCTGGTTGAATAGGGAAGACGGTGTTAAAAAAGAAAAAAACCGTATCATATCCATCATGACTCTGGACGGCAAAACCTATTCCGGCAGGATGTTCATCGATGTCACGTATGAAGGGGATTTAATGGCCGCCGCCGGTGTCTCGTATACGGTAGGAAGGGAATCCAATGCAACCTATGGAGAGACGCTGAATGGTGTGCAGAAGGCCCGGGCTGTTTCCCATCAGTTTGAGTATCCTGTGAGTCCCTATATCATTCCCGGGGATCCGTCAAGCGGGCTTCTGCCGCTCATTCATGGTGAGGACCCGGGAGAAGACGGTGAAGGCGATCATCGTGTGCAGGCTTATAATTTCAGGATGTGTCTGACCAATGTGCCTGAAAACAGGGTACCGTTTCCCAAGCCCGACAATTATGATCCCATGACCTATGAACTTCTGGGCCGGTACCTGGATACGGGCTGGCGGGGATTATTTAATAAGTTTGACCCGGCGCCGAACCGGAAAACCGATACGAACAATTATGGTGCTTTTTCGACGGATCATATCGGCATGAATTACGACTATCCGGAAGCATCGTATGAACGTCGTCGGGAAATCATAAAAGATCATGAGGATTACCAGAAAGGGCTGATGTGGTTTCTGGCGAATGATCCCAGAGTACTTCAAGCGGTTCGGGAGGAGATGAGTAAATGGGGCCTGGCCAGGGATGAGTTTACGGATAACGGGAACTGGCCGCATCAGATGTATGTGCGTGAAGCCCGGCGCATGGTCAGCGATTTTGTCATGACGGAATTACACCTCCGCGGTATAAAAGATACACCGCATTCCATCGGTATGGGATCCTATACCATGGATTCCCATAATGTGCAGCGGTATGTCGATGAAAACGGGTATGCCCGCAACGAAGGGGATATACAGATTTCACCCGGCAGGACCTATCCGATCAGCTATAATGCCATCATTCCAAAAAATGCAGAAGCCAAAAACCTGCTTGTACCGGTATGCGCTTCGGCCTCGCATATTGCCTATGGTTCCATCCGTATGGAACCGGTATTCATGATTCTGGGGCAATCCGCTGCAACAGCGGCCGTAATGGCCATAGAGCAGCGAATCGCTGTGCAGAATCTTGATTATCAAATCTTACAGGAACGCTTACTTAACGATGGTCAGATTTTAGAATTACCCTGATCGTGAAAGGATGAAATTTTCTGTGAAATTTAGAGGTGTGATATTTGATCTGGACGGTACGCTTGTCGATTCGCTTGAAGATATTGCTGATTCCATGAACAGGGTTCTGGTTTTGCGGGGAATGCCGCGTCACACTTATGATACATACAGATACCTGGTTGGAAGCGGTATACGCAATCTCGTTGCCGGCGCGCTTCCTGAACAAGAGCGTTCGGAACGATCCATTTCGGCATGCCATGATGACATGGTTGCCGATTACCGGGATAATTGCCTGGTCAAAACCAATCTGTACGACGGTGTTGCCGATCTGCTTGAAAGGTTAAAAAAATATAATATTCCGATGGGTGTGTACTCAAATAAACGTGAAGAATTCACAAAAATGATATGTGCCGCATTGTTTGAATCCGGTCTTTTTCAAATTATCCTGGGTGCGCGTCCCGGTTTACCTAAAAAACCTGACCCCGCCGGTGCCCTCATGGTGGCAGAGCACCTTGGGCAGTCTCCTGAAAACCTGCTATTCGTCGGCGATACCAACATCGATATGCAAACTGCCAGCTCCGCGGGCATGTATGCTGTCGGTGTTACCTGGGGCTTCCGTCCAGGGGAAGAGCTGATCGAGGCCGGTGCAAAAACCATCATCAATCACCCATCCGAATTACTCGACTTTTTTTCCTTAAAATTATGAAAATCCAATTTTTTGCGCATCATAGAATTGGGTAAGGGAATGCATGACAGGATAAATTTTTAGACAGGATAACAGGATTAACAAAATATTTTATAAATATCTTTTTAATCTGAACGGAATCTATATTAAACGTTGATCATGTAATCCTGTCTAAAGTAAAAATGATCATGTCAGGATTATCAAGTATGCATGATGAATTGACCGGTCTGATTATCGGGTGTGCTTATACTGTCTATAATAAAATGGGATTTGGTTATCTGGAGTCTGTATATGAAAAATGCCTTTTGATTGAGCTTAATAAGGCAGGTCTGAGGGCGGACAACCAGGTACCGATTACGGTGCAATACGATAATGAAACGGTTGGTGAATTTTATGCTGATATTCTTGTTGCAGGTGAAATCATAATCGAGTTGAAATCGATACGTCAGCTTTCCAGAATTCATGAAATTCAGCTGGTCAATTATTTAGTTGCAACGGAAAAGGATATTGGGTTGCTCATCAACTTCGCTGATCAGAAAGTAGAGGTGAAACGTAAGTACCGCATACTGGCATGAACGAACGTTTTCCCACCGCCTGCCTTAATTCGATACACCTTCCCTGATTTTGGCACGTATCCTGATGGAATATTTTAACTTTCCTTTATGCTTTTAATTATATTACGCGTATCCGGACATTTGAATCATTACTTTTTTCCTTATACATGAGAATTTAAGGAGGTTATATGCCAGGTATTACCGTTTCACGTATGATAAATGCCCCCGTTGAGACCGTATTTAAAGCCGTTTCTGATATAGAAAATCTGCCAGACACGGCTCCGGGAATCCTGAAAACCGAGTTCCTGTCGGATATAAAATCAGGTGTTGGAACGCGGTTCATGGAAACACGTCTTATCGAAGGAAAAGAGTCGGAAACGATATTGGAAGTGACGGAATTCGCCGAAAATGATCATATACGATTGGTATCGGATAGTCATGGTACGATCTGGGATTCTATTTTTGCGGTCAGGCCTTCCGGCGATCAAACGGAGCTTATCTTAAAAATGGATGCAAAAGGTCATAAGTTAATGACAAAAGTGATGAATCCACTTTTTAAGAATATGTTTAAGAAGGGTCTGGAAAAACATCTGGAGGCGATAAAAACGTATTGTGAAAAAAAATGAGCCGGGTCCATTCTCCGTATGCTGATTGAAAATTTTTTTTGTAACAGCAACCCGATGGAAATTTTCTGCGGGGTTGATCTCGTTTGCAGTTCGAAATATCAGTAAATAGTAACGAATAAAGGAGATCAGAAGATGGCAACACGTCAGGCAATGGCAAAGTGGAATGGAACATTGAAAGAGGGAAACGGCGTCATGAAATATGGCGAGGTTGAAGGCCCGTTTACCTATGCATCACGTTTTGAAGAAGGGAAAGGTACCAATCCGGAAGAACTTGTCGGGGCCGCCCATGCCGGCTGTTTTTCCATGTTCTTATCAGCACTGGTCAGTGGTGATAATTTTAAACCAACCCGTGTTACAACCACTGCCTCGGTCCATCTCGGCAACGATGACGGTCCGAAAATTGTCCGCATCGATCTGGATTGTGAAGCGGAAATCCCCGGTCTGGATGACGGCAAATTTCAGGAGTACGCACAGGCAGCCAAGCAGAAATGTCCGATTTCCAGGTTATTTGCCGGAACGGAGATTTATCTTACTGCAAAATTGAAGGGTGGTTGAAAACCACCCTTTCTGATATGGTATAATGGCCTGTAAACGGATTGGAACGAATGCTGGAATATGTACTTATAGGTATCACATTTGCTTTTGCGGCAGCCGTACAGCCCGGTCCGTTGATGGCCTATATCATTTCAGAAACGATGAAGAATGGATGGCGCCCGACCCTACCTGTATCCTTTGCGCCGATCATCAGTGATATCCCTATCGCCCTGTTGATTTTATTCCTGCTGCATACAGTAGCCGATTCCTTTGTTTTTGTATTACGTTTCGGCGGTGGCCTGTTCCTTCTCTTCCTTGGATACCAGGCATACAGATCATGGAGAAACTTCGATGAAAACAAACTTATCGGGAAACCTGTTGCACATAAGACCTTTTACAAGGCGGTGATAGTGAATCTTCTCAATCCGGGGCCCTACCTGGGCTGGAGCCTGATAATGGGGCCGTTGTTTCTGGAGGGATGGCAGGACACGCCGGCAAATAGTATCGCGCTGGTTGCAGGATTTTATATTACGATGGCAGGGACTCTTTCTGGGATTATCGTGTTGTTCGATCTGGCCCGTAAGTTTGGTCCCAGGGTGTCCAGAACGCTTATTGGTGTGTCATCTCTTCTTTTATGGGTATTTGGTGGCTACCAGCTTTATCTGGGGTTACAGTTAACAGGCCTGTTTCATCCTTAGTTTCTGAAGCTGATCAATAGTTGTATATATTTGCCGGGCTCCCCTTTACGTTCCATTTTGGCATTGTAGGATGCCAGGGTTTCATGCACCTGGGGATTGATTTCGGGTAAATCCCTTACCGACGTAAATGCTGTAAAACCAATCACAATACCACTCATACTGGCATTTAGTGAGATTTCCTGTGCCTGCTCCGTTAACTGACTGATATAGTTGATTGCATAATTGATCACTTTGACCAGCGGTTTTATATCATCCGTTTCGATGACACAGTCAAACTCAAGTGCGAGATTGGCATTCATTTGTTTCTGTTCTTTAATCATGAGTATGAGATCACGAAGATCAATGCTTGCCTGTTCCATGACGCCCTTTCTGTAGATGATTGGCTGTTGCCACAATTATAGAGTCAAATATGTTACCGTTCAAACATTGTTTTATATCGGCCGTTCGGAAGATAGGTTTATAAATAGACTGTAAAATGCGTTTCGTAAAAAATTGCAATTTTATTGTTGCTTTTGGAAATATACTATATTAAATTAAACAGATTAAATAATGTACGCTGTTTTTTTCGCTTTATTAGTTGTTGTTGTAGACTAATAAACTACACTACTAAAATCGGAATATCGTGGAGAATACAAGCAAGTAATTCGACACGATTTTTTTTTGAGTTAAGCTGAAAACAAGAGGTACGCAATTAATATTTTTTTTGAAGGAATGGTTCTATGGAAAAAGGAACAGTAAAATGGTTCAACGCCTCTAAAGGCTATGGTTTCATCAGCAGAGAAGAGGGTGAAGATGTATTTGTACACCACAACTCTATTTTAGGCGGTGGTTACAAAACGTTGGACGAGGGTGATCAGGTTGAATTTGAAGTCGGCCAGAGCCCAAAAGGATTACAGGCAAACAACGTTACTAAGCTCTAAGCTTAGAAGTTATTAATGCCCGAACCCCGGTTGATTTCAACCGGGGTTTTTTTGTTTGTATCTGAGACGGGAAGAAACGCCGGATTCGCTTCGTTTACGTCAATTGTCATGTTTAAATAATACACTGAGAAATGAATTATGGCCGTTTATCAATTAGCAACAGAACAGAAGCTGACGACTTCGATCGATGCCATCTGGGATTTTATATCTTCTCCGGCAAATCTCAAAAAAATTACACCCGATTATATGGGATTTGATATTTCTTCCGGAGGATTACCTGAAAAAATGTATCCGGGGATGATAATCACCTATAGGGTCAGTCCGTTGATGGGACTCAAAATGACCTGGGTAACCGAAATTACCCATATCGTGGATAAAGCCTATTTTGTGGACGAGCAGCGTGTCGGACCCTATAAAATCTGGCATCATCAGCACCGGATTGTACCTGTCGACAACGGTGTCCTTATGACCGACCTGGTCACCTATGTGCCACCGCTGGGAATCCTCGGTGCCCTGGCTAACACAATGATCATCCGGAAAAAACTCAACCAGATATTCGACTACCGCCGCAATGTCCTGGCTGATTTGTTCAGGGAAGTGGAATGATGATTCGACCCGTATCATTGTATTTGCGATAACTACTTCCCACCTTAATGGTCCGGCAATTATGGGGCTGTATGCCGGCCATAATCATTGCAGTAACGGCATTTATCTGCCCGCCGATATCATCGGCCCCGGCCACCGGCGGCTGATTCTGAGCAATTAATAGTATGGGCAATACGAGAATAAATATAAAGAATCTGTTTGTTAAGTACCTGATCTCCATAGAGCACCCCTCCCCCTTACCAAACCAAATAAGTTTGCAATATTCAGCTCTAAAAATATATTTTGTAGATAATATCTGTGTACTCAGTGACATCCCTCTTATCCGTGATCAAAGATACGAAAAAACGGAAGGAATGCTAATTAATGATGAGTCTACTCCGTAATCAGCACTTATCGGAGTGGGCTCGACATTTAAACATTAAGGAGATAAAAAATGACGGAATTGAACCGCCGCAAGTTTCTCAAGACAGCCGGATTAGGACTGGGATCGGTGTGGCTTTCTTCCCGTATTCCGGGCTGCACCATGGGTGAAAAGAAGCCCAATATCCTCTTTATTTTCTCAGATGACCACGCCGCCCAGGCCATCAGCGCCTATGGGTCCGTCATAAATAAAACGCCGAATATCGACCGCATTGCAAAAAACGGGGCGATTCTGAAACGGAATACCTGTTGCAATTCCATCTGTGCGCCGAGCCGTGCCGCCGTGCTCACCGGGAAGCACAGTCATGCCAACGGCAAACGCACCAATCTGGATACCTTCGATTCGGATCAGCAGACCTTTCCGAAACTGATGCAGCAAGCCGGTTACAGAACCGCTCTTATCGGTAAATGGCATCTGAAAGTCGATCCAACCGGGTTTGACCATTGGGATGTCCTGCCCGGACAGGGTTATTATTATAATCCTGAATTCATATCCGCTGAAGGCAAACGGCAGATCGAGGGATATAATACCGATATCGTAACGGATCTGGCCCTTGACTGGCTGGTCGAACAGAAGTCAGATGAACAACCCTTCATGTTGATGTGTCAGTATAAAGCGCCGCACCGCACCTGGGCCCCCGGGCCGGATCACCTGACCATGTATGACGATGTGACTATCCCGGAGCCGCCGACGCTGTTCGATGATTATGCAAACCGCAGCCCGTTCCTGAAAGAAAATGAGATGAGCATCGCCGGTCACCTGATGGATGAATATGACCTCAAACTGGCCGGTTCGACGGCCAAAGATGCCCTGGGACGGGCCTTCGAGAATCCGGAACTGGCCCGGATGACGCCGGAGCAGCGCCGGAAATGGGACGAGGCCTACGAGCCGAAAAACCAGGCGTTTTTCGAAAATCCTCCGACGGGAAAAGACCGTGTCCGCTGGAATTACCAGCGCTATATAAAGGATTATCTCCGTTGTGTGGCTTCGGTCGATGACAATATCGGTCGGCTGCTGGATTTTCTGGAAGCCAGTGGTATGGCGGACAATACGCTGGTTATTTACAGTTCCGATCAGGGCTTTTACCTGGGGGAACACGGCTGGTATGACAAACGCTGGATGTACGAAGAATCCCTGGCTATGCCCTTCGTAGCCAGCTGGCCCGGCCGCATTCCTGCCGGGACGATTGTTGACGAACTCACACAGAATATCGATTTTGCGCCGACCTTTCTGCATGCAGCCGGTATTCCGGTCCCGGAAGACATGCATGGAGAGAGCCTTCTGCCGCTGCTCATGGGAAAACCGGTTGATGACTGGCGTGAAAGCATCTACTACCACTACTATGAAAAGGGTGAACATAACGTCCCGCGGCACCGGGGTGTGCGTACGGAAAATTACAAATTGATCCATTTTTATGATAAGGAAGCCTGGGAGTTGTATGCCCTTAAAAAGGATCCGCAGGAACTAGAGAACCGCTACAACGATCCCGATTACGCGGAAATTGTAAACGATCTCAAAGCGGAGCTGGAGCGACTCGAAGCCTACTATAATGTAAAATAAGGGCATTCGGTTCGCCTATTTGATCACCATCATCTTGCGGGTTAGAGCCATTGTCTCTTGTCCCGCTGTATTTGTTTTTAACTGATAAAAATAGATGCCGCCGGCATAGCCGCTGGCATCCCACTGAACGGTGTATTCACCGGGTGCCTGATTTTGGGAAACCAACGTAGCGATTTTTTGCCCCAAAATATTATGGATGGTTAATTCGACATTCCGTTGCGACGCAATATTTTGCGTCGCAACCGAATGGGTAGCGGTAATACGGTACCGGATGGTCGTTACCGGATTAAACGGATTGGGATAATTCGGATACAATACCGGTTTGTTGGGTATCACCGGTTCATTATATACAATATTAACGGCCTGCTGACTGCGGCTCCGGATCATGTGATACAGGTAGAGATGACCGGTGGCGGCATACCAGAGGTCGTTATGCCCGCTGATGTGCCCCAGATGCTCCCAGGGGTAGTCCTTTTCCCACTCCAGGACATTGGGATGACACATTAAATGATATACATCCCCTTCCGCCGTAACGGAATCAAAGGTGGTGTTTAAGGCATCAATATCATCCGTGGCATACCAGGGTGCGCTCATCACCAGTTCCGGGCCCATCTCTTTGGAGACGCCGATGACATCAAAAAGACCTCTCCCCTCATCCCATTCCACCAGCTCATGAAAATTATTATAGTACATCCGGGAAACCAGGAATTTATTCCGGGCAACCAGAGAATCGACCGTATCATCATAATCACCGAACGGGGCAACCCAGACATAGACATATTCCCTGTCACCATTCCGGAAAAGCGGCGGCATATCAAGATAATATTGCAGTTCCTGTTTGCAAAGGGTGATTTCCGAGTAATAACTGTTATAGGGTACATAAGGATGGGTTCTGGAATGGGCGACGGCTTCCACGTATCCCGAATCAATTTGAGTTTGAATATTCTGCCACTGTTCCGAAGAGCATTGTCCGGTAATGATAGCGGTCGATAGCCATACCTGGTGATCCCTGAAAATCCGGCAGGTATTCACGAATTTCTGATCGGTCCAGTTGGCCCAGTCGTCCGCCGTAGCGGTGACGGCTGCCTGACGGTTGTCGTAATATTTGCTGATACCCTGGTATGAAATGGAAACAGGATTAAGGTCTGCATCCCGTACCTGGATGAAAAGCGAGTCAGAGACGTCGCCGAAAGAAGCCGAGACAAAAGCCTGTGCCGTCGTATAATCAAACCGTGCAGCCTCGATTCCGTTGAAAAAATCGTCAGATGTTTTAACGGGAAGAGCCCGCCACTCCATAGTTGCGCCATATTTGCTGAAGACCTGCAGATTAGACGCGTTTTCCGGGATATCCAGTTGATAGGTGAGCGGATATTTGGCACCATAATCAGCATGAATACCGCTATCGATAACTATTACCAGTTCCGAAGGCGAAGACTGTTCCACCGTCAGTACCGCATTAAACCCGATGCTGTTGTCATTTAAAAGAATCAACAGTAGTGTAAATGTCAAAAAAGCACGAATTTTCATCACTCATTTCCGTATTAATTGGCATTGTCTATAGTACGAACAAATAGGATGACCTGCAAATGGATTTCTGAATGCCGTCGCTTTAATTCTACCGGCAATTTTATTTACATCCATATCGGCGATTTTATTACATTTTGGAAAAAGTATTTTCAGCATAAACGGCCGGTTCAGCAGGAGAAGAAATGCCATGAAACGATCCATATTAATTGTGCTTGTGCTATGCTTTGTTCAGAATGTCACGTCACAATCCCTGATCACACAAGAGCCTGAAGTACGTGTACGCATTATTTATACCATGCAAGCACTGCAATTGCGATTTTCGGGTGACTGGCAGCTTATTTCGGATTCATATTCACAAAAGTACTCGGAAGAAAACGGATGGATTGGCTTCTTACAAAAAGGCGACATTTTATTTCTCACACATCATGACACCTTGATTTCTTTGGGAACAGATCAGGTGGCGCTGCGAAGCTCAACAGAAACAGGGAACGTTATGATTAAGGATGTGCCCTACGGCATCGGCTGGTGGTGGGAAGGGGAAGAGGACCGCTTTTATGAAGGTGATATATTCATCTATACAGGCGATTCGGGTAATCCGGAGGTGGTTGTAAAGCTGCCTCTCGAAGAATATCTGAAAGGTGTTGTGCCTTATGAAATAGGCGGCGATTCACCACTGGAAGCGCTCAGGGCACAGGCGGTTGCGGCACGATCCGAAGCGGTAATGGCCCTAAAATCAGAAATGTACAGTGGTGACCATTATGATTTGACATCAGATGTGGAGTGTCAGGTGTTCAGCGGGAACCACAAACGTACAGAGGCCAGTGACCGGGCCGTCGATGCGACCAGGGGGCTCATCCTCACAGAAGGGAGTAAACCCATCAACGCATATTATGCCTCTAACTGCGGCGGCCATTCGGAATTAATACGGAATGTCTGGCCGGAACGGCCTCAGCCGGAAACGTATAAGGTTGGTCTTGTGGATACCGAACATCGTTTTGAACGGAATTTAAATGAAGAAGAAAAGGCCAGAAAATGGATTCTTTCCGGGCCCGATGTTTATTGCAATCCTAACCGGGGTATCGCATTGCCGGCCTGGAGTCAAAAGAACTTCAGATGGGAGAGGGAATATTCGGTTGATTCAATTTCCGCCATGGTTTCCGCTGGAAAAAACTATGGCCATCTGATTGATATTAAAGCTCTGGAACGTGGTGTTTCCGGACGAATCTATCGGGCCCGGTTTGTTTTTGAAAGCGACAGCCTTGAGGTCAGAGGCGAACTGGCTATCCGTCAGCGGTGGCACCCCCCTCTCAGAAGTGCCTGTTTCATTATTGACAAGAATGACAGTACGTTTACCATTCACGGGGCCGGCTGGGGACACGGCGTAGGGATGTGCCAGTCCGGTGCGGTATCGCAAGCGATAAATGGAGCCGATTATAAAGAGATATTGAAACATTATTATCCCAAAACAGCATTATTAAAGCTTTATTGAAAGGTATCACGGGAATTTGCTATCAGTCCTAACTTGAACGCTCAGGTTGGAATTTTTTTAAATTTAAAAACCGTTTAAGTAACTATACGCACAAAGGAGCCGTTATCATGAAGAAATTTTCAGTCGAAATCAAATGGGGTCTTATTTTTATCCTGGCCATGTTAATATGGATGGTGCTTGAAAGAGCTGTTGGCTTGCATGGCACCCATATCGATAAACATGCAACATATACCAATATCTTTGCCGTTGTAGCCATAGCTGTTTACGTTTTTGCCCTGCTTGATAAAAGGAAAACCGATTATGATGGAAAAATGACCTGGAAACAGGGTTTCATCAGCGGCCTGATTATATCTGTTGTTGTGGCTGTTTTGAGCCCGTTAGCTCAGTTTGTCACGCATACCATCATTACACCCGATTATTTTTCAAATATTACCGAACATGCGGTCAGTAAAGGCGAGATGACCCGTGAACAGGCGGAAGCGTATTTTGGTATGGGAAGCTATGCGATGCAGAGTGTAATCAGCGCGCTTTTTATGGGTTTAATTACGTCGGCCGTCGTTGCGGTTTTTGTCAGGAAGAAATAGCAGCCATTCTATCTGACCTGCGGAATATAGTTATCTATCTATAAGCCGGGCCTCTGTTTCCGACGCAAAGGTTTTTAATTCCTGAAGTAATTCCTCTACACGTTCTATTTCGTCTTCAGCACGATTATACATTTCTGAAGGATCAAGGTCGAGATTAAATAATTCAATGCCGGATGTCTGCGTATTTCTCAGTTTCCAGGATCCTTTCCGAACGGCCTCAACGGTCGTTCCCCTCAGATAAAAGAACGTATCGGTTGCCTTGTTGTCATTATCCTGTAAAAGGCCGGAAATATCGGTGCCATCTATAATGCGGTCACTTGGTAAGGCAGCGCCGGCGGCATGAACCAGGGTCGAAAATATATCCATGGTCGTTACTATTTCATTGGAGACGGTTCCGGCGGATATTTTAACAGGCCAGCGAATGATCGCGGGTACCCGGAATCCGCCCTCGTAGCTCGTGGCTTTGGAGCCTCTTAGCAAACCTGCACTCCCTGCATGCCAGTGTTCAACACCCTTCTGCAGCATGCGTTCCGGTAAATTCTGCCAGGGACCGTTATCGCTGGCAAAAACCATAATGGTATTATCATCGATACCTAACGTCTTCAGTGTGGATAATAACTCTCCGGTGCTCCAGTCAATCGTTTCAATCACATCGCCATACAGGCCGGCTTTGGATTTTCCGATAAATTCTTTTGATGTGCTGATGGGAAGATGAGGCATGCTGTGCGCAAGGTACAGAAAGAACGGACCGTCTTTGTGACGGCGGATAAACTCAACGGCTTTTTTTGTGTAGTTGACCGTCAGATCATCCTGACCATAGCCGATTTCCCTTGTAGCAACGGAATCTTCATATAGAAACAATTTATCCTCTTCTGTCAGCCACGGGCACCAGGGGAGAATCATATCGTTGCTGTAGGGTAAACCATAAAAGGAATCAAAACCTCTTGAAGTGGGCAGGTATTCCGGCTGATGACCCAGATGCCATTTACCAATTGCCATCGTACTGTAATCATGATTGCGGAGAATATCAGCCAAAGTAATTTCATCCACCGGGAGGCCGTCTTTGGATTCGGGGCCGAAGTTATGGGGTGTATTCCGGATAGGGTACCGTCCGGTCAACAGGGCGGCCCGTGAAGGGGTGCAGACCGAAGCCGCGGCATAAAATGATGTAAAACGGATTCCCTCTTCAGCCATCTTGTCGAGTTGGGGCGTTTCGATGTTAGGATGGCCATAGCAGCTCAGGTCGCCGTATCCCATATCATCCGCAAACACGATGATGATATTGGGCGGCCGTTCCGTTTGCTTAGCGGAATCACAGGAAAGGGTCAACAAGGAGAGATATAGTATACCCATAATGATGATCTTTTTAATTGAATGCATAAAGATATCCCATCTTTTTTATAATTAAACGGCTGAAAGCAAATACACAATATGCAGGAATTGACTGACAGGATCAAATAATTATAGAAAAATTATTGTTCCGACCAACGGATAACATAAAAAGTATTTAAACAGACAATATGTTTTGTTCAGTACGTTTATTCTGTTAAATTTGCAATAAGAATCGGAGCTGTTGTATGCCAATCATAAAAAAGATGGAAGATGAAATCCTTGCTCCCGACGGGTTGATGGTCATCAATACCAGGGGAAGGGTCATCGCATTCGATGAGGCGGCGGAGCGTCTCACCGGTTGCTCCTCGGATGACATTATTTCCAAAGAATATACCATTTTGCTCGGCAAATCACCGGGAAATATAAAAACCGTATCCGATGCACTTGAAAATGGCACGATTTATTCCAATATCTCACTTGATTTTACCTGCAGGAAGGGTATAACGCACCATTTTCTGACCTCCATTACGCCCATCGTACAACCGGATCATGTCATTATCGGTATTATTATCGTATTTCGAAATACGGAAGAAATGCGGGCGCTGTTCAATGCCTATCAGGAAAAAAGCCATCAGATCCTTAATGAAAAAAACAAATTGGAAGCGATTTTTAACAGTCGTTGGGAGGGTACATTCACCATCGACCGCGATTGGGTTATTACATCATTCAATAAAGCTGCGGAACGTATTACCGGTTATAAGGCAGGCCAGGCGATAGGACGAAAATGCTTTACGATATTTGGATCGACTATTTGTGGTAATGGTTGTCATATGGAAAAGACGATGAAATATCAAAAACCGGCGGCTTCCGAAGGGGTGAGTATAATCCACAGGGAAGGTCACAAGATACCTATCCGTGTTAATTCAGCGCCGTTATACGATGGCGATAATAATTTCATTGGTGCCGTTGAAACCTTCCTGGATGTCAGTGAATTAAACAATCTCAAGGGCCTTCTGGAAAAACGCTTCCGTTTTGAGAATGTCATCGGCCACAGCAAGGCCATGCAGAAAGTGTATGGCCTCATGGAGAATGTGAGTCAGACCGACAGTACAGTACTGCTAACCGGTGAGAGCGGCACCGGTAAGGAGATAATTGCCCGATCGATCCACCTTAACAGTTCCCGAAAATCAAAGCCCTTTGTTCCGGTTAACTGCAGTGCTTTTGCTGAAACACTTCTGGAAAGCGAGTTGTTTGGTCATGAGAAAGGGGCTTTTACCGGCGCAGTTCGTACCAGGGCGGGGCGCTTCGAGCTGGCTGGTGCGGGCACGCTGTTTCTCGATGAAATTGGCGATATCAGTCCCGCCGTTCAGGTTAAGCTGCTGCGTGTCCTGGAAAGCAGGGAATTCGAGCGAGTCGGGAGTACGCAATCGATCCAATTGCAGGCACGCATTATCGTTGCAACCAATAAAAATCTGGAGAAAGAGATCGAAACGGGTCGTTTCCGCGAAGATCTGTTCTACCGTATCAATGTAATCAATATCCCTTTGCCACCCCTGCGGGAAAGAATGGAAGACCTGCCTCACCTGATAAATTTCTTTATTGAAAAATACCAGAAGGAGTTTAAAAAAGAAATTCAGGGTATAACGCCCGCTGCATTTCATGTACTGGAGAAATACACCTGGCCCGGCAATATCCGGGAACTGGAAAATGTCATTGAACATGCCTTTGTCGTATGTCATCAAAATCTGATAGATGCCAATCATCTCCCGGAACGCCTGTCCGATGTGATGAAACCTATCCCGGTGGAAGTAAAGGAAAAACCGGATTGGTCCCCCCTCGAGAAAGCTGAAAAACAGACGATCATCACACGACTCAATGAATACGACGGTCACCGTGCCAAAACAGCACAGGCACTGGGTATTGATAAAGCTACCCTGTGGCGTAAAATGAAAAAATTTCGCCTCTTGTGACCCTTCGCCGATTATAACCGGATCGATGAATAAGGGAATCCCCTCTTCGAATTATAACCTCAATCTTTCATTGCATTTCATTTTCGCAATTATAAACTGCAATACATATCAATAATGCAATACTTGCATTTTACACTCATTTTGATAACGTGCCATTTTATAAGGGTTTATCCACATGGTAACAACTGGCCTGATTATTGATAGTATGCAGGATAGTAAATAATGGATGAAACAGAACATGTTAGTGATAACCGCAAGCGAGAATAATATGCAAGCCAGTATTTCTGCGGTTTTTGAAAAATGTGCCTTTTTCCTTTTGATGGATAATGGACGGGCGGAAATTTTGAGGGCCGTACAAAATCCTTACCAATCCCTGTCCAGCGGCGGTGATATTTTTTGTGCACAGTATGTTATCGGCCTGGGGGCGCAGCACCTGTTAACGGGTAGGTGTACGTCCAATGCCATGCGCATCCTGACGGAGGCCAATGTATCTGTAACTAAGAACGTGTCAGGCCCGGTTCGCCAGGCGATAGAAGCCGTAAACCATTTACAAAGTGGATAATCAAAATGAGTAAACAGCAACACGATCAGGAAGAACGCTGGGAAGATGTATTCTGGAAATCCCGAAAGTATAATGAGCGACAGAAAATAAAATCGGGATTCTATCTGCATTCCTTCTGCCCGTTCTGTAAAAAGGAATTGACAGAAGAGCATGACCTGTCACTGGAAGTGGTCAATCAAAACGGAGAGGTCGGGATCCTCCACCTTAATCCGTATTTGAACAGCTATGAACACAAGACGGATATCAAGCTCTCCGCTGGTGAAGAGGCCCGTGATCTGCGTTGTCCCCATTGCCACCAGTCCCTTAAGGTGGAAGGGAAAAAATGTGGTTTGGGCGATGCCAGGGTAGCTGGTTTTCTGATTGGTGTTTCAAACAGCAAAGTGCCGTTTTACATCTGTATGCGGGTGGGTTGCCCGTGGCATGCCATCGATCCCGATGATGAAAGCAAAATAATCCTGGATAGCAGCGATGAATGGTAGAAAACAATCTCACCGGATCCTGATAGTTGTAACCGCTATCTGTTTGATAACGGGAATCATTTCCTCTTATTTTAGCGGAACGGCCGTAAGCGGCGAACGCTATTATCTCTCCAACAGTGGCGGAGCCGTCCTGTTTAATCATGCACAACATGTTTCCGATTCCGAGTCCTGTGCGGATTGTCATCATACCTTATATACGGTTTCCGATATGACACAGTGTACGGATTGTCATGATGAGGGATTTTCTGCAGAAGATTTTACCCATCAGGAGCTGAATGAAATAGAAGGACATCGGTGCAGCTTCTGCCATATGGTTGACAAAGCGCGGACGGCGATGTCTTGCCGTAAATGCCATATGAAAATTCAGGAGTCGGCGATCACGACACATACATGTGCTGAATGTCATGATGATTCCTATACGCAGGAGCTGATGTCGCATGATGAATACCAGGAGATTGAGGGGCACACCTGTGAAGGGTGTCATCAGGCGTCTTCGCTCAGCGATGTTTATCACGGACAGTGTAGTTCCTGTCATATCAGGGAACAGGAAGATCGATTCACGGATAATGAAGGGCAGGTTCGGTGTAATGCCTGTCACCTTAAATAAGATAGTAATCTTGTAACGGATGAAATATGAGCTTAATAAGATCACTTTTAAAACCGTATTCTCAGATTGAGCGGGTACCATTCAGGGAACTTGACCTTATAACCGTCGATGACCCGGATTACATCGTTGTCCCCCTGGAATATCCTGAGCAGATTCTGTACGAACCGGTGGTAAAAATCGGTAACAGCGTCCGGAAGTACCAGATTATCGGAAGGTCAAGGCAGGGACATTGTATCCACGCCTCCGTAAGCGGAGAAGTGCAGGACATCCTGCTTATCTGGACCACACACAGCTTTCATGTGCCGGGTCTGTTGATAAAACGCAACGATTTGCCTCCTTGCCCCGTCGATGAAGTCTTTGAACAGTTTGGTGTACCATTTGAAGCGGCTTCGAATATAGAAAAACTGAAAGCCATGGGGGTCTTATCACCCTGGACCCGACCCGGACGGTTTTACCGGGAGGCGGATGAAAACTTCCCGGAAATTAAAAAAATAGTCATACATGCGGCTGACGAAGAGCCTTCTGTTTATGTAAATGATTTTATCGTGCAAGCTTATCCCGAAAAAATACAAAAAGGCTTGTCACTTGTAAAAAGCTTGTCACCGCGTACGGAAATTATACTGGCGGTTTCGGATTATCTTGAAGAACAGGTCAGGAAGCAATTTGACCATTCGGTTACCATTAAGGGAATCAAACCGGCTTACAAAGAGCGGCTTGAACTGCTGATGGTTCCACGTATAACCGGTGAAGCCATTCCATTAATGGGCGCCTATCGATCTAAGGGGGTGGCACGTATTTCGGCTGAATTTCTGCTAACCATGGTTGATGCATTGGAACAAAATCGCCCCTTTATCTCCAAGCTTATTTCCCTGGGCGGCGCAGGTATCGAAAAACCCCTAACGCTCGAAGTACCTATAGGGACTACGATCCGTCATATACTGGAAAGTATAGACGTTAATGCAGATGATGTGGTCCGCATTCTGGCCGGCGGACCAATGAAGGGTATCGGTCAGTATACCGATCTGACGCCGGTCACGAAGAAAAATACCGGACTGTATCTCCTGGCCGGTAATGAAGCGCATCTGGAGGCAGACAATAATACCTGTATAAATTGCGGAAAATGTACCCGGACCTGTCCTGTAGGCCTGCAGGTACATTTGATTGGTCGCTATGCAGAATTTGAGCAGCTGGCCGAGGTGTGCCGGTTCCATCCGGAACTGTGTATCGAATGCGGTTTGTGTGCTTATGTATGTCCTGCCGAACGTCCGCTGGTTCAACTGATTCAATTATCCAAAAAATACATGGGAATGACATATGAATCCAATCAACCACAAATTGAGTGTAGCCCCCAGTCCTCACTGGAAAAATGGCATGACGAATTTAAACGTGAATCTGCTATGGATTATAGCGTTCATTCCGGCACTGATAGCTAGTATTTATCTGTACGGACTGCATGCTTTGCGTATCATAACGCTTTGTATCGCTTTCTCCGTCATCATCGATGCGGTCTCCAATCGCTTGGTAAGTTCAAAAGACCGCACGGGAAGTTGGCACAGTGTGGTTATGGCTTTGCTGCTGGCCTGTTTGCTTCCTTTTAGTGCACCCTGTTGGCTGATCCTGGTGGGCTGTTTCCTGATGATCGTCATCGGGAAGAAACTATTCGGTGGCCAGGGTGCTTATCCGGTGCATCCGGTACTGTTAAGTGTGGCCATGATGATGGTTTCCTGGCCGCAGCATTTTGACTACACGGCCTCACTGGTATCGGTGGACCTGGGGGTGAAGATGGTGGAACCCTTCCGGCTTTTCAGAACGATTGGCAGCAGTGCGGAAGAAATGTTTTCATTACGTGATTTATTTTTTGGTTACCAGGTGGCCGGTATTGCCAATGCCATGGTAATTTACCTGCTGATCGGAGGTTTCTTCCTGATTCTGCTCCGTCAGATTACCTGGCATATTCCCGTGGCATTTCTGCTGGGGACATATACCATGGCGCTGATATTCCATACGATGGAACCGGCACAATATGCCTCACCGCTGTTTTTTGTACTCACCGGGGGGACTGTATTTGCGGCTTTTTTCCTGGCAACGGAATCAACAACATCACCCGTTAACCCGATCCCTATGTTCATTTACGGTTTCCTGGGTGGCCTGTTACTCGTTCTCATTCGTACGTTCTCATCGTATAATGATGGGGTTGTTTTCGTCATTCTGTTAATAAACCTGTGCAATCCCCTCATTGACCGCTGGACACCGAAACCTTACGGCATAAAGGAAATCAGCAATGCGTGATATCTTAAAACTGGTCGTCATATTAAGTTTAATCTGCGGGGCTTCGGCTTCGGCATTGCAGTTTGTCAGGGCTTCTTTAACGCCGATCATTGAGAAACAAAATGATCTGTATATACGTGGTCCTGCCCTGGAGTCTTTGTTCGAAAAACCGGCTGAAGAATTATTACAGAATAAGCTTCTCTTCTCTGTCAGAGAAGAAACCTATCCTGTCTTTTTTAATAATAACGGCGAAGTCGTATCCGGATTAGCTGTAGAAGCCCGGGGAAAAGGCGGTTATGGCGGCGACGTGGTCATAATGGTCGGGGTGGATCCCTCACAGGAATGTCTGATCGGTATGGAAATTATTCAGCACAGTGAAACGCCGGGTGTCGGTTCGCGCATTGAAACACCGTCGTTTCGAAGCCAGTGGGAACAATTTCCCATAAATCAGTCTCTTGCTCTCCGTAAAGATGGTGGCGGGATCGATGGCGTTTCCGGTGCAACCTATTCATCGCAGGCGGTACTCAACGGTACGAATACCATCCTGGATTTTATGAAGGTGCATTTGCCGGCTATTCTGGACCGCATCCGGGAGCAGAACATGAATCAACCGTCATCTTAAACAGGGTAGTTGCCATGAATCGATTCTTGAAAACCTTAATACACGGCTTTTGGAAAGACCTGCCACCCTTCAGACTGGTACTGGGTTTGTGTCCGGCATTGGCGGTAACGTCCACAGCGGAAAACGGTATGGGCATGGGGCTTGCATCGACATTTGTCCTGATTTTCTCCAATATGGCCATATCCACGATGCGGAAAGTCATACCGGATAAAATTCGTATCGCCGGTTATATCGTCATTATCGCCACGCTGGTGGTTATTGTAGAAATGATCATGAAGGCGTATTTTTTCCCGCTTTCACAGCAGCTCGGTATTTTTATTCCCCTGATTGTGGTGAACTGTATAATTCTCGGTCGGGCCGAGGCCTTTGCTTCGCGAAATCCCGTCCACTTATCCTTTGCTGACGGCGTCAGTATAGGACTCGGCTATACACTGTCCCTGTTTGTCGTCGGTACAATTCGCGAGATACTGGGAAACGGTACCTGGTTTGGTATTGCGGTTTTTGGTAGCGCCTTTGAGCCGTTCGAGTTTATGATCAAGGCTCCGGGAGCCTTTGTATGTCTGGGAATTTTATTAGGACTCATGAATTTCTGGAGCCGGAAACGTGGTGAAATTTTTATACAAACATAGGAGCGCATGATGCATCTGCTTCTGCTTGCAATAAGTGCGATATTCGTAAATAATATTTTATTGGCACAGTATCTTGGCAATTGTCCCTTTTGCGGGGTATCCAAACGTATTTCAACCTCTCTGGGAATGGGCGGCGCCGTTATCTTTGTGGCAACCCTGTCCTCGATGATCACCTGGGTCGTCTATTACTATATCTTAAAACCCTATCATCTCGAATTCATTCAGACGCTGGTATTCATCCTGGTGATTGCTTCGCTGGTACAGTTGGTTGAAATATTTCTGAAAAAGCAAAGTCCCGTCATTTATAATGCCCTCGGTATCTTCCTTCCATTGATTACGACAAACTGTGCCGTCATGGGCATTGCGCTTCTGAATATTAAACATGAGTTCGGATTTATCGATACCGTTATTTTTTCCTTTGCCAGTGCTGTGGGTTTTTCGCTGGCCTTATTGCTGTTTGCAGGGCTTCGTGAACGGTTGCTCATATCGCCGGTTCCGGAAGCCATGCGCGGCACATCGATCGCCCTGGTCACGGCAGGAATCATGTCCCTGGCGTTTTTGGGTTTTGCAGGCATGGTATAACAATGAAAAAGTGTAAATAGGCAGGTGATAATATGTTTCTACCGGTAATTGTTCTTTCGGGAATTGGTTTTGCAGCGGCCGTCATGCTGGGTATTGCCGGACGCATCTTTTATGTTGAAGAGGATCCACGCATCAAGGAGGTGCTTAATCTGCTTCCCGGTGCGAATTGCGGCGGATGCGGATTTGCAGGCTGCAGTGCCTGCGCGGAAGCCATTGTTCAGGGTAAGGCCGAGCCGAACGTGTGTGTCATCGGTCAAACCGAAGTTGCCAACCAGATTGCGGAATATCTGGGAATGGCGGTTATGGAAACGGAACCGCAGGTGGCTTCCCCGGATTGTTCCGGCGGGAACAGGGCAAAACGGAAATACACCTATCTCGGTTTTGATGACTGTCGTGCCGCCATGTTGTTTTACCGCGGTCCGATTGTCTGCGACCATGGTTGTATCGGCCTCGGCACCTGTGTAAAGGCTTGTAAATTTGGTGCTATACATATGGGGGATGAGGGGCTGCCTGTATTTGACCCTGAACGGTGTGTCGGATGCGGGGAATGTGCACGGGCCTGTCCCAAAGGCATCATCACGCTGATCTCAGAAAAGAGTAAAATCCTGCACTGGAACCAGTATACGGAATGCCTGGCACCCTGCCGGCAGAAATGTCCCGCTCAGATTGATATTCCCAAGTATATCGGGTATATCAGGGAAGGGCGTTATGCAGAAGCTTTGCTGACGATCAAGGAACATAATCCGTTACCCCTCAGTTGCGGCCGGGTATGTCCGGAGCCGTGTGCCCTGGCCTGCCGACGTCAGATCGAGGATGAACCGGTAGCCATCAACTTTCTTAAACGTTTTGTTGCCGATTGGGAGATGAATTCAGGCAGGCGGCTGCATATTCCGATCGCGGCATCCACAGGTAAAAAGATTGCGATTGCAGGCAGCGGGCCGGGAGGATTGACGGCGGCTTATTATTTAAGACGGCTCGGTCATGAGGTGGTGATTTTTGAAAAAATGCCGCTTCTTGGAGGCATGCTGCGTTATGGAATACCGGAATACCGTCTTCCCAAGCGTATCCTGGACTGGGAAATTCAGGGTATTCTGAACCTTGGAATCGAAACACAGCTAAATGTGGAAATAGGAACGGATATCAGGTTGAGCGAACTAAAAGACCAGGGATTTGATGCCGTTTTTTTGTCGGTCGGGGCCTGGTCCGAGCATAATTTAGGTATTGAAGGCTGTAATGCGGAAGGCGTTTACAGCGGAATTGATTTTCTGGAAAAATTCCATTCCGGTAAACTCTTAAAAATAGGGAAACGGGCCATTGTCGTGGGTGGTGGTAATACGGCCATAGACGCGGCACGCTGTTCAATGCGACTGGGTGCGGAATCAGTAACTATCGTGTACCGTAGAAGCCGGAATGAAATGCCGGCAAATCCCAAAGAAATCGTGGATGCAGAAGAAGAAGGTATTCAGTTTCATTTTCTGGCGGCACCCAACCGGATACATGTTGAGGATGGCAAAGTGGCCGGAATGGAAATAATCAGGATGAAGCTTGGGGAACCGGACCATTCCGGAAGGCGGCGTCCCGTTCCTGTTGAAGGCTCTGAGGAGACACTGCAATGTGAAATGATCGTTGAAGCCGTCGGACAGTTTCCCAATATCGGTTTTCTCAAAAATGACGAAACGCTCAGACTACTTCAAACGACAAAGTGGAAAACAATCGAGGCCGATGAGAATACACTGCAAACCGATATCCCTTATGTTTTTACCGGTGGCGACTGTTTCACCGGCCCGGGGCTGGCTGTGGAAGCGATTGCTGCCGGAAGATATGCCGCCCGTTCCATACATTATTTTGTAACAGAGGGCAGGATTCCCGAGATCAAAGATCGCCAAAGGGATTTTATCCCCGGCTCACTGCATAAAAGCATTTTGGGAATTGAGGCCAAGCCGCGAGTATTTGAACCGGTGGTAACCCTAGAGGATCGTCTGGGAACATTCAAAGAGGTTGAAGGGACAATTGATGAAGAAGATGCCCGTTATGAGGCAACCCGCTGCCTGAATTGTGGTATTTACTGTTATAATACCGATGATGCAGCCGAACAGTCCATCGCCGGGTAACAAGATATAATTTGTTAACAGATTGCCTAACCTGCGGAGGGTTAAACATGATTCGCACCTATCTTTCATCTTCAAAAAACAGATTGTCGGCATTGTTGGCAATAATAGCCATTCATTCGTTTTTAGTCGGCATTGGATTGATCATTCAGATTCCTTCTGTCATGCGTTTTTTTGGCTATGTCGATTGCAAAGAACACTTTTTCCCTGCTCAGGGTGGAACGTTCCATGTCGTCATGGCTGCCGGATATTTTCTGGCGGCAATAGATCCCAAGAAATACAAGGATCTCGTTTATTTTTCTATTTTTGTCAAAGCAGCGGCCACGGTATTTCTGTTTAGCTATTACTTCTTCTATCAACAGATCTGGTCTGTGATTGCTTCCGGTATATGCGATGGCTTAATGATGATATTTCTTATCTGGACCTGGAAATCATATTCTAAGACAGAGCATGAAAAGCAGACGCTTTCATTGGAAACAAATAAAGCGGAGAAGTTTGACTTCATTAAACCAAACTGATGGAATGCAGGGATGTTCAACCAAAACCATAAGGAAAAACTATGGATAACAATCTTCCTGGAATCGTACTAACCGGTGCGTCGGGATTTATCGGAAGAAATTTCATAGAAGCAATGATTGGGAAATACCGACTCTTTTGTTTAGCCCGGCGATCACCCAGGGAGGCGGGCATACCGCAAAACGATAATATTCGCTGGACCCAGGTAGATGTTGCCGAGTGGGAAAACCTTCGGGATGTCGTCCGCTGTATAAAATCAAATGGTGGTGCCGATTACATCATCCATTTGGCAGGATACTATGATTTTGACAATGTGCCGAATCCGGAATACCACAGAACCAATTGTGTCGGAACACGGAATATTCTCAAACTGGGAAAATTATTGGGGGTGAAACGGTTTATATTTTCAAGTTCACTAGCCGCCTGCAAATTTACCGGTTCCGATGAAACGGTCAATGAAGAAACGCCGCCTGATGCTGATTTCCCTTATGCCGAAAGCAAACGGATCGGCGAGGAGATGATGGTGGAACATAGTGACTGGTTCCCCATTACGATATTAAGACTTGCAGCCATATTCAGCGACTGGTGTGAATATCCGCCGTTGTACATGTTCCTTAAAACATGGTTATCTGATTCATGGAACGCAAAGATTCTTGGCGGTAAAGGGAAATCATCCATTACCTATCTTCATATCCGGGACCTCATCGCATTGTTAATCCATATTATTGAGAACAGTGAAACATTGCCCCGGCTTTGTACTTACAATGCCAGCCCGAACGGCAGTGTTTCACATATGGAGCTTTATAAGACGGCTACACGCTATTATTATGGCAGGGATTTGAAGCCGATCGGTATGCCGAAACCGATCGCTTATTTTGGTATGGCGGCCAGACAATTTCTGGGACGACTGACCGGAAATCAGCCCTTTGAACGGTTGTGGATGGCCAAATATATTGACAAAAAACTAATTGTTGATTCAAACAGAACCTTTACGGAATTGTCATGGCAGCCGACGGAGCGTTATGGGATCCTGAGAAGGCTCCTGTTCCTGATAGAAAATATGAAAACCTATCCGGAAGCCTGGAACTATAACAACGAAGTTGCCCTGCACCGGATCGGAAGACGTCCGAATCTCATCATTCACGATGCGCTCGTGGAAATCCGGGATAAACTTACTGACCGAATCTGTGCAGAACTGTGCAACGTGGATAACAGGAAACGTTTCATGCATTACCAGGAGATGAACGAAGAAACGCTGAAATGGTATATTACGTTCATTTATCAATTGGTTATCACAGCCGTAAGAACCCGGGACCGTTCCTTAATCAGGAATTATGCACAGATCATTGCCCAGCGGAGGTATATAGAAGGATTTCATAATCAGGAAGTGCGTGAAGCCTTTATGACCATTGGTACCATTATCTCAACAGAACTACGGAAGCTGGACAAGCTGAAGGATCTTCATCAGCGGATTTATGACTATGTCGATATGACGTTTCAGATGGCCATAGATGAGATAGAAGACTACCAGGACCGCATTAAAGGTCAGCCGCCGGAGGTCCTGAAAAAACTGGCCGGTGATGCGATGACGCTGGACAGAATGGACCTGGAGCGTTTGGTACACCAGTTCGAAGATATCTGTCAGGATATGGTGGATAAAAAGTTTACCAGCCAATTTACCAAACCGGAGAAACTGTAGGACACGCAGGCAGTCTGCAATTCTGATCACTCTTCGTTGATTACGTTAGCTATAAATCTTATCATACTTCCTGCTGTTGAAAGTGATGTTGGTAGCGCTGAAGCATGAAGAAGGTCAGCGATGCCGCCAGAATATCCGCCACAGGAAACGATATCCAGATGCCGGTCAGGTCGAAAAACTCCGGCAGGATCATGATGAGCGGAATCAAAAACAATATCTGGCGTGAGAGCGTTAAAAAAAGTGTCTGAAAAGCCTTGCCGGTTGCCTGAAACAGGACGGTACCCATGACTTGAAAACCTAATGTCGGGAATGCTAGCAGTACGTAACGCAGTGCCTCCTTGCCTCCGTCAATCAGCTCCGGATCATCTGAAAACAGGCGAAGAAAGGGTTGTGGAAACAGGGTTAAAATGAGTGTACTGATCAGGGCCAGTGCCGTGGAATAGAGCATGGCCAGTTTCAAAGACGTTTTCAGCCGGTTCATATTGCCGGCTCCGTAATTATACCCAATAACCGGTTGAAGCCCCTGTGATATCCCGATAATCGGTGTGAACAATAACATAACAATACGCATCACGACACCGTAAATGGCGATGGCAATATTTCCGCCGTAGGCACCAAGCTTATTGTTGATGATGATGACCAGAAGGCTCATGGCGGTCTGCCGGATGAAGGAGGAGATACCAATGGACAAAATTTCCCGCACGATCTCTTTGTCAAAACGAAGTGTTCGAAAGGAAATGGACAGCAGACTTTTACCCGACAAATAGAATGCGATTAGAAAAAAGGCTCCCAGGGTATAGGCAATCAGGGTGGCGATTGCCGCTCCCCGGATGCCCATGTTCAGTCCAAAGATAAGTATGGCATCAAGTATGATGTTTGAGACCGCTGCGATGATCATGGTGAGCATGGCTACCTTTGCGAATCCTTCGGCGCGTACCAGGTTGTTAAGAGCCATGGCCATGCTGTGAAACACAATGCCGGCCAAAACGATGGACAGGTAGTCACGGGCATAAGGAAGGATCGTTTCGGTGGCGCCGAATAAGTAGAGTAACGGTTCAAGCTGCAGGTAGCCTATCAGTGTAATAACCGAACCGGCTGCGATGACAATGGCTAGTACATTGCCCAGCGTTTTCTGTGCTGTTTCATCATCACCGGCACCCAGACTTCGGGAAAGCAAAGAGGCACCGCCCATCCCCAGCATCTGCCCGATGGCACCGACGATCATTTGTATGGGAAAGATGATAGCCACACCGGCGATGCCGTTTGTACCAACGCCTTTGCCGATAAAAATAGTATCGACGACATTATACAAGGCCATACTAAGCATACCAATAGTGGCAGGGACGGAAAGCTTTACGAGAAGTTTACCGACATCATCATCGGCGAGACGGTTCTTTTTTTCCAATGGGCGATTTCTTTTTTATGGTCATTTTGAACAAGTCAATAAGTATAAATCATTTTAATTGACTGGTCAATTTTATTAATCGCAGCAAACGAGCTTTTTCCCGGATCATACGTCTGTATGAATTACTATCCAAAGTTCGGCTTTAAAAGAAAAAAGCAGAAATTAAGGTATTAAAAGCCTTGCAACACATCCTGTTTGTTTTATAATATGAAAGGTATCAGTCACTCAAAATGGACCTGTCACCATGAAATGTATTTTTAAAGGTATACCATCGACCTTCCCTTATTTTGTATTTTGTATTTTGTATTTTGTATTATCTCCAATAACCCTGCTCCATTCCGCCACCCCACTGCCTGGCTTTACCCAAAGCCCCTACCATGAAGAACAGGTGGCGACCTTCGACCTGGTGCCGGATATACGCATTCATATCAATGCACCTTCTGCGGAGGCTTTTGATCCTGAAAAACCGGTGGGCCTGGCCCTGTATGCCCTGCCGAACGGCAATACGATTGAACATACGGTCGGTAAGGTCATAGAAGAGGGCGACGACTGGCACTTTGATATTCAGCATATCGGTGCCCAGACCCGTTTCCTGCGAAGCAGTATCGACAGTTATAACCTCGTGACCGTTTATCTGGAAGCGGAACAACTAAGCTGGCCAACCTGGAAGAGTCAGTATCCCAACTATGCGGATATCGTCGAACAAACTGTTCTCTATCTTAAATCATATTTTGGTGATTATGATCCGTTTGTGGTCCTGACCGGGCACAGCGGCGGCGGCCGGTTCATCTTTTCTTTTATGGATGCGGATGAAGACATTCCGGATTACGTGGACCGTATCTGTTTTCTCGACAGTAATTACGGGTACGAGAATACGTATGGTGATCAGATGATAAACTGGCTTAACGGCGCAGAAGACCGCTATCTGAGTGTCCTGGCTTATAACGACAGCGTTGCGCTGTACAATGGCCAGCCTATTGTGTCACCGACAGGTGGGACCTGGTACCGGACCCGGATGATGCAGAAGTATTTTGCCGGTTTCTACACCTTTGAAACAGTGGAAGACGATACATTCATCAGGCATGAAGCGCTGGACGGACGTATTAAAATTCTGCTGAAAAAAAACCCGGAACAGAAAATACTTCACACCGTTCAGGTGGAAAAAAACGGTTTCATTCATACGATGCTTACCGGAACAGTTTTAGAGGAAAACGGGTATTCTTATTACGGCGAACGAAGTTACGGGGAGTTGATCCAGGAGGGTGTTCTTCCGGAACCCACTGTGAAAATTCCTCTGCGCAATCCGCAAGCCATGACGGGTTCACAGTTCATGAATAGTGTCATAGATATGTCGTTTGCCGACCGGGAAGAGTCTATTTTACAGGAACTCCGGACCGGTAATGTGCCTTACTTTTTAAGGGAACTGGTCCTGATCGAGGCTACCTATCAGGATGCTGCGGGAAATAATCATGATGTACGTTTCCGCGTGATGCCCGATTACCTGGCCATCGGATCGGATGAAGACTTCTGCAGGGTACCCATGGGGCCCATTACGGCTCAGAAAGCGGCCGATTTCTATGGCACCTGCATGCCCACACGTAAGCTGGTTGATGAAATTTATGTCAATGCGGAAGTGAAACTGGCGCCGGTTACCTATTATCCCGTTGGAAATCAGAATGAATCGGTTGCCAAGTTTATTGAACATAATGAGGCTATAGAAGCACAGCGTGCAGCGGCCGGCGCGATTCCCGGCCAGCTTGTCGGGGGCATTAAAAAGGATGTGGTCCTCAGTAACAAGATAACGGATCCTTCACGTACGCATCATGTGACCATTTATGGCTGGCATACACTGGACGGAAACCCGATACAGCCACTTTATAACGGCCACTTTGACACCTATGTCGATTACAGCCATGGCATCCGTTACCTCGACGATGACATTGAAATCGATGGCGGGATGCAGGATGTAAGAAGCGTATTGACCGATGGAAATCTGTATAAAATTCTGAGTGATGAAACGGGCCCGATGGCCCAGCCAACTTATATCGCTGACAGCAATCTGCCTGAAAAACCGTCATCATTCGGAGTTGTCTCCGATGAGGAAGGTACCCTGACAGTTATGATCAATCCGGATCCTTCGGCAGACCGCTATCGCATGTACCTGAGTGATGATGGCATAACCTTTAACGAACCGGTGATTATCAACTCCGGAACACATGCTTTAAGCGGACTTTCACCGGATTCGATTGTCTATATTAAACTGCGTGCAGAAAATGATGCCGGAATGTCACAGGAATCGGAGGTGCTCGCGGGATACCCGGGCACTTCTTCCCGGGAACGCATGCTGATTGTCAACGGATTTGACCGGACATCCGACGGTAACACCTTTGATTTTGTCCGGCAGCATGGACAATCGGCTGTACATGCCGGCACATCATTCGATTCAGCAACCAATGATGCTGTAATCGATGGTATTCTGGATCTGGAGGCGTACCCGGTCGTCGATTATATACTGGGAGAGGAATCGACGGCCGATGAAACCTTTTCCAATACAGAACAGGCACTGGTTGCCTCCTTCCTGAAACAGGGAGGTCGCCTTTTTGTTTCAGGTGCTGAAATCGCCTGGGATCTGGATTACAGGGGAACGAGCAGCGATAAATCCTTCTTTAATAATTATTTAAAAGCCGATTATTCGGCCGATGCACCCGGCGGTGTTTCCGGAACGTACTATACAGCCCGGGGTGTCGAGGGCGGTATTTTTGATTCATTAACCTCCATATCGTTTGACAACGGAAGTCATGGAACGTATGATGTTGAATGGGCCGATGCGCTCATTCCACTGAATGGTGCTAAGCGTATCGTGGAATATAAAAATGTCTCCAGTCACAAAGTGGGCGGGGTGAGTTTTGAAGGTGCCTTCAAAGACGGCACGGAGCCGGGTAAGCTGGTATATCTTGGCTTCCCCTTTGAAACGGTTTACCCGGAAACGACACGCCATGCCATGATGGGTGCCGTACTGGAATTCCTGTACGGTGATGTTTCCGGACGGGATAAACCTGATCAGATCCAACCTGTTGCATTCACACTCCACCAGAATTATCCGAATCCGTTTAATCCGGTGACCACCATACGATATCAAATTTCAGGTGGAAGAGATAGGGAGATGCCTGTTGGGGCGTATGGCAATACGCCCCAACAGGTCGAATTAACCATCCATAATACATTAGGTCAGAAAATCACCACACTGGTGTCAGAAAATCAGCCGCCGGGCGAATATACCGTCCGTTGGGATGCTTCCGGCATGCCGAGCGGCATCTACTTTTATAAGCTAACGACTAAAGACCAAAGCCGAAAGACTGTAATCAACCGCATGACCCGTAAAATGACCCTGCTTCGATAAGCTACGCTGTTACTCTGCTTTCTCTTCTGACCGGTATTCCAGAATATCACCGGGTTGACATTCGAGCGCCGCACAGATGGCATCGAGTGTGGAAAGCTTGATCGCTTTTGCTTTGCCCTGTTTGAGAATGGACAGGTTTGACATGGTAATACCGACTTTTTCGGACAATTCGGTCAGGCGCATTTTGCGTTTGGCCAGCATCACATCGAGATTGATTATAATAGACATCGTACCATCCGTTATATAGTGAGGTCGGTTTGTTCTTTCAACGCGGTACCTTCCCGGAATGAAACGGCCACTACATATAAAATAATGGCTACAAAGAGCATACGGAAATCAAGGGCACTCATGATATTTCTGTAGACGGATTCCGTAAAGGTTGTGAAGTTGATACTGTACTGGATCAAAACGGGTGGGACAAATACAGGGATCAATTCGTAAATCAGTAACTCAGAACCGACCCATAACAAAACCAGAAACGAAAGTCGTCTGATTATACGATAATTATCCCGGACAAAAAAGCTGGCTCCGTTTATGGCAATCAGAAGTTTTTTGAGCTGAAAAAAGATAAGCACGCTTATAACGACAAAGAGAAACCGTTCTAGAATATCATGCATCAGGATATTCTGCTGAACCGTTTCATAAACAACATCGTCTTCAGCGATAACCGCCTTGTCGAGCATCAGGGTCACATCCGTGGTGGGCCGCAGCCAGGGATGATCCCGGTCAAGAATATCAATTGTTTCAGGATTGAACATAAGCTGGTGCATTTCTTCAGCGACAATCGAAAAACCAAAAATAAGCGTCCCGGCTATCAGCAGATTCATCACGACCCTGATACCCGAGATTGAAATTTTTCCGGACATGATTTATCCTTCCCAATTTTTTGTTGTTACCTGTAATATAATAAATATTTATTGTAATACAACAATAAAATGTTGTAAAACCAACCCACCCCTGTAGGGAGAGGCTACAGGGCAGGATTTTTTCATCGCTGGGAGTTAAATTGTATAAAAAATCGTTACATTTCCTCAATATTGCCCTTATATGTTCCGAAGTAACCATTTAATAAGATATAATGAGCCTTTACAAAAAATGTAATGAGAATGAAATGAAAATATTTATTTTACATGTGACTTTGTTGCTGATTATTGCTTCCTGTTCGGTAAAAAGGCATAATTCCAGCGCATTACCAAACGACGATAATTCCGGAAACAAAACTGAAAAAGAACTTTTTCCTGCACAGATGGATATCGCACCCGGACATTGCCGGATTCTCGCAACCGTTTTAGAAATTGACAGCACTTCTATAAGCCAGGATCCGGAAGATCTCTGCTCTAAAGTGCCCTGCCGCGCTGTGGTCCGGGTGGACACGATTTTGGGTTATGGATCTTCGTTCAGTGGTGATGTTTCTAAGGGACAAGAGATGCCCGTGCGTTTTGTGTTTTCCACGGAAAATACACGATCGCTCGGGATGAAGATGGAACACCACTTGCCCGGCCTGAAAAGCCGTGACCGTTTTCGCGCAGACATCAAAGAACAACCGGTTTTCGGAGGGGGTGTGGAGTATGTGGTATACCTGTATGATAAGAAATAAGAAAAAAGTTTAAAGATTGAGTCCACTCCGATAAGTGCTAATTACGGAGTTGTCATCCCGAACTCGTTTCGGGATCTACTGTTTTTATTGATCTTAGAGATGCTGAAATAAATTCAGCATGACACCATCGTGCTTTTCGGAGGGGACTCAAGATTAAAGATAAAAGATAAAAGAGATGGGAAGATGATGAGATCTTTGTTAAAAAAAGTGATTGCTTTGATCAGTGCTGCGGTGATCCTGTCAGCCGTGCTGGTAGCCGTAGTTCGTTTAACGGGTCCGGATGAAGTAACGGATTATAAGCGGGCGTTTAAGAAAATGGCGAAAGCATCCCTGCAGACGAAGGAAGATCCCTATGCCCGCTACACCTATGAGCGTATGCGACTGGTTAATCCGGAAACCGGTGTTATTCCGGCTGAAATACGGCGGAAGGAACTGCAGTTTGCCGAAAAACTGCCGGTGAAAGGCGTGCTGGAAGGTCCGGTGCTGAATAAAACAGCCGTCGGGATGGCACCCTGGGAACTGCGCGGCCCCTTTAACGTGGGTGGCCGGACACGGGCTCTCGCCCTGGATGTTACGGATGAATCAACCATTCTGGCCGGCGGCGTATCCGGCGGTATGTGGATTTCAGAGGATGGAGGGGATACCTGGGGAAAAACCACACAACCGGGTCAGTTGCACAGCGTCACCTGTCTTGATCAGGACAGGCGCGACGGGAAAACCAATGTCTGGTACTACGGCACCGGCGAACCAATTGGCAATTCAGCTACAAAAGGAGGCGCCTGGTTTAGCGGGGATGGTATTTTCAAGTCAACAGACGGGGGCTTTACCTGGAATGTATTGCTCTCGACGTCTACCAACACGCCACAGACCTATGAAAACTTTTTTGATTATATCTGGAATGTCAAAACCGATCCTTCAAACGGGAGCCAGGATGAAGTATATGCCGCTGTTTCGGGGGGTATATTCCGAAGTTTGAACGGAGGAGGCAACTGGAGTGCGTCCAAAGTTTCATCGACTTCCACCTGGGCCTACTATACCGATGTGGCTGTCACATCGAATGGGGTGGTCTATGCCACGCTCAGCAGTGAAGGCGCTTCCGATGCAGGGATATGGCGGTCAACGGATGGACAAAACTGGGTGAAAATCACGCCGCTCAACTGGCCGGGTACCTACCGCAGGACGGTCATCGGTATCGCTCCATCGAATGAAAATGTGGTCTATTTTCTGTCGGATACACCGGGTGGTGGCACCAGTAATCACAGTCTGTGGAAATATACCTATCTGAGTGGTGACGGCAGCGGTTCCGGGGGTGCATGGGAAGACCGCTCCACGTCGATCCCCAATGAAGGCGGTAATACAGGGGATTTTTCTTCCCAGAACTCCTATGACCTGGTCATACATGTCAAACCTGATGATGAAGATGTTGTTTTTATCGGCGGTATCAATCTGTACCGCTCGGATAATGGTTTTACCGATAAAACACAGACAAAATGGATCGGGGGCTATACGAAAAGCAATGATTCTTTCAATGGTTATCCGAATCACCATCCTGATCAGCATGCGCTTGTCTTCTATCCATCGGATCCGAACCAGTTGTTGTCGGGCCATGACGGCGGGCTCAGTTATACAGACGACTGTATGGCAGCTGATGTCAGTTGGTTAAAATTAAACCGGGGCTATTACACAACGCAGTTCTATACCATTGCCATTGATCCAAGCGGTACGGACGATGTCATTATCGGGGGAACGCAGGATAACGGGACCTACTGGGTGCGTGATAATTCCGATGCTTCCACAAACTGGATGGATGTATTTGGCGGTGATGGTTCCTATTGTGCGGTTGCTCCCGGCAAGTCGCATTATTTCGTATCGTTTCAAAACGGAGAAACCTACCGTTTGGCATTGGACAATAGTGGAAACTGGCAGGGTAATCCGGCGCGGGTCGATCCGGCCGGGGGTGAAAACTACCTGTTCATCAATCCCTTCATCATCGATCCCAATGTGCCGGAACGCATGTACCTGGCGGGTGGGAGTCTGCTGTGGCGCAACAGTGATGTGACCGCCCTTCCGGCGGGAAATTATGAGCCGATCAGCCAGAACTGGACGGAACTAACCAATTCGGAAATACCCGGCGGTTCCGTCAGTGCCCTTGACGTTTCAGAAGAGCCGGCAGACCGTCTATATTATGGAACCACACAGGGGAAGGTATACCGGATAGACGACGCAGACAGCGGTAATCCCGAAGCGGCAGATCTGACGTCCGTTTCTTTCCCGGCCGGATACGTCAGTTGTATCGAAGTCGATCCGACCAACGCGGATCGTGTCCTGGTTGTATTTTCCAATTACGAGGTCATCTCCATGTGGTACAGTGAAAACGGCGGATCCGACTGGATGGCTGTCAGCGGGAACCTGGAACAGAACGTAAACGGCAGCGGCAACGGACCCTCGGTGCGCTGGGCTGAAATACTCCCGACCGATGAAGGAACCATTTATTTTGCCGGCACCAGTACGGGACTGTATTCCACCACACAAATGAACGGGACATCAACAGTCTGGACACAGGAAGGAGCGACAACCATCGGTAATGTGGTGATTGATATGATCACCGCCCGCAGGTCGGACAACCGTGTGGTGGTGGCGACACATGGTAACGGCGTTTACAGTTCCATCGCCGGGGCGACACCGGTGGAAGGAAACGAACCATTCCAGACCGTATCAAGTCTTTACCTGGAACAGAATTATCCCAATCCTTTTAATCCTGCTACCACAATTCGTTATTCCATACCGGAGGCGAATGAAGTCGAGCTGGACATATTCGATATACAGGGCCGGTCGGTAGCGACACTCGTACGAGGGAATCAGGCGGCCGGAAACCATACCATTCGCTGGAATGGCAGAGATCGTTTCGGAATTCAAGTGCCTGCCGGTATGTATATATACCGGCTGAAGGCCGGATCACTTACAGCCTCAAAACAGATGATTGTTTTGAAGTAAGCCATAACTAGCAGACTGTAGACCCGGCAAGAAGTATCGTTTTGCAGATTTGTGGCTTTTGACCGGATAAAACAGTTGTTTATGAATGCCAAAGGCCATTAACACCAGATTAAAATCTGGTGATGGTACAAGGATTATTGTACGTTTGGTCTGTTGCGCCAGCACCAGGATCTAGCCTGGTGAAACACAGTCATTCAGACTACTTTCACAAAACTATACGCAGCGTTTCATCATTCATTCAACAGCTTAAACGCAGTCTTTACTCTTGTCGATTAATAATTATACTCTTAACTTGCATTAACGCATTTTAAATATATATTCAATTATAATCATATGAAAAAAGATCTGACTGTCGACGAATTCCTGGTTCCTTCAAAACCCGTCCAGCAAGAAATCAAAGTTAAAGGATCCCGTTTTATCGCCTCTATAGAGCGGATTCATTCCGCTGAAGAAGCAGAGGAAATCGTTGAGCGATACCGGAAACGGTATCATGATGCCACGCATAACTGCTTTGCTTTCCGGCTGGATGATACGGTGTTCCGTTATTCCGACGACGGCGAGCCGTCCGGAACCGCGGGTAAACCCATTCTGCAGGTTATCGATAGCCGGGAGTTGAAACAGATCCTCATTATTGTGACCCGGTATTTCGGGGGAACGAAACTGGGAACAGGTGGTTTGATCCGTGCGTATTCCGAGGCTGCTTCAAATGCGCTGGCGCGGTTGAAGGTTAAAATCGTGGTACGGACCGTTCTCCTGACGCTTCAACTCAAATATGAACAGGAGCCTTTTGTCAGAAAGTTCCTGGACCGGTTCGGTGGACGTATCGCGGACAGCCGTTACAGTGATGCCATTGAATTGGAGATCCTGTTGCCGGAAAGCAGGCAAAAAGGATTTATGGAGGAATTAAAGGAAGCGACACATTCCACCGTTAAAATATTGGCATCTTAAATGGATTCTCGATAAATTGACAAACCTTACATCATCGGTTTTATCATGAATAAAAAATCAAACACTCTGGAAGTCAGGAACGTTCGTAAATCATTCGCAGATACCCTGGTCATTGAAAACCTCAGTTTTATTGTACATGGCGGCGAAACCTTCGGGCTTCTGGGCCCCAACGGTGCAGGGAAGACCACCATGATGCGCATGATTATGAACATCCTGCGTCCGGATGATGGTGAGATCCTTTACAACGGGCAACCGCGTCATAAACTGCAGGCCGTTCATTTCGGATATCTTCCCGAAGAACGCGGCCTCTATTCCCGGGTGGCCGTACTGGAAATGCTGGTTTATTTCGGCACATTGAACAACCTGACCAAGAGTAAAGCGCAGGTGGAAGCGATACGTTACCTCGACCGGCTGGGCATGGCCGACTTCGCCGACAGCTATGTAAACCAGTTGTCCAAAGGTATGCAGCAGAAAATACAGTTCATTGCCGCCTTTTTGCATAATCCGGATGTGCTGATTCTCGATGAACCGTTCGCAGGGCTGGATCCTATCAACCAGATCGTCCTTCGTGAGATTTTAAACGAATACCGTCAGAAAAAGAAGATACTGATTATTTCCACCCACCAGATGGACCAGGTTGAGAAATTGTGTAACCATATCTGTCTGATCAATCAGGGTCGGGTGATACTTGATGGAAATTTAGCGGAAATCAAAAAACAGAATCGTGAAGATGCCTATTTTATCGAAGCCGACGGGCCGATCGATTTCATTCACGACATTGAGCATATAAAGATTCTGGAAGAAAACAACAACGCTTATAAATTTTCTTTCAAAGACTCTAAAAAGGACAACATTTCCACCTTTTTAGACAGGATAAAAAATAAAGCCAGAATAAAGCGTTTTGAAGTGGTGGAACCGGCATTGCATGACATCTTCATTCGCCTGGTTCGTGAACAGACAGGGTAGGATTGACGCTATGAAGAACATTTTTCGCATAGCCCGCTGGGAATTCCGTACACGGGTGCGATCACGATCGTTTTTCTTTAACACCTTTATCTCCCCGTTTCTTTTCGCCGCTATCCTGATGCTTCCCCTCTACCTGTTTCAGTATCAGCCGCAGGTATCAACGAAACTGATCGGCGTGATCGATCTCTCCCGGGAAAATATCTCCAGGGAACTGCAAAATGAAATGAACCGCAATTACCGGCTCGATAACCGTTCACCCGAATATATGATCCTTAATGTTTCCGTGGACAATTCACGGGCTTACCAGCGTATGAATAACGAGTTCAAGACGGTACAGGCGCAACTGGATTCCACTGATGAACTGTATGAAGCGATTAAAGACAGGCGCTCCTCCTATTTCCTGAATAAAGGGACACCGAACCGCGATGTGTTACTGCGTACATCATACGATCGCCTCCAGTCGGTACGCGAGGAAAAGGAATTACTGCAGATCGAGCTGTCTCGCTATGAAGCCGCCCTGGATTCCCTTTATGAACGTCAGGCACGGGTCATGGCCGATTCCATGCTCATGCACGATGTCCTGAATGCCTATCTCGTCTTTCCGGGATCGTTCACGAAAACCGGAACCATGGAATACCACTCGAAAAATCCGGGCGAACTTCTTGATACGGAACGGCTGGACCGGATTCTTCAGACGATCATTATTAAAGAACGGGTACGCGAGGACGGCATCGAACGCAGTAAAGTGCGAAGCTGGCTGCGGCCCGTCCAGATAAAAAAATATCAGCTGTTCACCGAGGGTCAGCAGGAATGGAATTTTTTCGCCCAGTTTTATGGTCCCCTGATTGCCGTGTTTCTGCTCTTTATGGCCATCTTTACCGCCGGAGGATACCTGTTCAGCGGGGTATTGCAGGAAAAATCGAACCGGGTGATCGAGGTGCTGATGTCCTTTGCCACCAGCAGGCAGATCATGGGAGGGAAAATTCTCGGGCTCGGATTCCTGGGCCTCTCGCAGGTACTGACCTGGATTGCCATCAGTGGCCTGCTGGCTTTTGGCGGAATCATTCCGGGCAGCCAGCTGAGTTATTTGAGTGCGATCAATGCCTTCTATTTCCTGTTGTATTTTTCACTCGGTTTTCTGTTCTACGGCGCGATTTTTATCATGATCGGCTCTCTTTTTCCCAATGAATACGATGCCCAGCAGATCAATCAGGTTTTACGAACACTGGCAATTTTCCCCGTGCTCGTTTCCCTTTTCGTGCTGAGCGAACCCAATTCCCAGTTTATCCGCATTCTGAGTTATATCCCGTTTCTCTCGCCTTCCTTCATGATTTTGCGTATTCCGCTGAGCAGTACGCCCATTACGACGGATATTTGGATAACGACGCTTATCATGGTGGTATCCATCATCGCGGTTATCCTCGTTGCCGGAAAGCTCTTTCGCCTGGCCACCCTCATGCAGGGAAAAAAACCGACGCTCAATGAGGTGGTTTACTGGTTGAAAGCAGAGTAGGAGTACAAAGTAAGAAGTAGGAAGTAGGAGGTAAGAATTTGGTTGGAATGGTATTTTGTATAGCCCGCTGCCGGAAAAACGTCACTAAGTTGGGGAATATGACAATAGAGCCCGTTTGAAAAGATTATCGCCAAATACAATACAAATTCATTTATATTTAACTTCCTACTTCCTACTTCCTACTTCTTACTTCCTACTTCTTAATTTATAGTCCATTTCACCATCACCTTATACTCCCGTTTCAATGTTCTTGTACCTTCATTGATCTGATCCAGGTAACGCCATTTGAACCAGACGGACAGATCCTCTTTCCACTGGTATTTCAGGAGTGCCGCATACTTGTGTCCTTCCCCATACAACGGATAGTTGGAAAAGGCATACGGCAGATCATCCTCATATTCATAAATGCAGGCTGCATATCCATCGGTTTTGAAAACCGATGCCCGCAGACGGACTTGCAGTGCCGGCCGGAAGCTGATGCGGATATCCTGAAACAGGGCCGTACCCGAAATTTTGGCGGGATGGACCTGTTTGCGTTCCCACCGTGAACGAAGCCGCATGCTATTGCTGATTGTCAAACGGTGATCGATTCGTACTGTTTTTGTATCCTTTTTTATCTGTTTTTCTTTTCCCGATGATACGGTGGTATATTCGAATCGTTGCGATTCGCGATAACGTAACCGCAGGCGGTGCTTTGCGTTTTTATATTCCATAGCAACCAGCCGATCCGTTTTCTGAACGGGAAACGGCTCAAAAAATGTTCGCCAGAGATCCCGGCTGAGCAAGGTATAGGCATTGAATGTTATTCGTTTAAACGGTCGTGCCCGGAGGGCCAGATACCAGCCGGAAACAGCCTGCGGAAAAGCGGCACCCTCATCAAAAACGCCCCCGTAAGGGCTTTGAAAAGCAGGCGATACATACCAATGCCGTAGTCCAAACCGAATGGACTTCTTTTTAATAAAGAGGGAATGGGCAAATCCGGGATCACAAAAATCCGACAGGGCACTTTCTCCGCTTAAATACAGCGTCTTATAAGAAAGATGGTAACTGATACCAGCCATTGTCAGTTTGTCGCCGGAAAAAGCAAAGTAGGATCGGCGTTTTCGGCTTTCACCAACGGATTCCGCAGAGTGATCGATGCCGGGAATAAAGCGCAGGCGGGAAAAACCGGCGGTTAGCGTGAACCGGTTTTTATAGTGCAGGGCAGCAATCAGGGCCGTTTGTGTCTCGAACAGGCGGTGCTTTGATGCGATTTCATATTCGCTGCGGTGATAGTTGTTGAAATTAATTCCGGTGGGTAAGAATGAATCATCGGAAATATATGCGTCGTGCCGGTTCCGGGCATGGATGGCCACCAGGTTTGCCTGATCGGAGAAGGCAAAGCGCGTAGCCACACCGGTGTGTGTCATGAACCCGGAACGGCTCAGCGAGGGTTTCAGGCGCAGGCTGTTTTTCCGGAAAACAGTGGTGGCAGCACTGCTTTTCATATTCGCGTAAGGATTCGCAAACAGCAGTCCGGAACCATTTTGCAGTTTGAAATTGCCCATGATGAGTTGAAACCGGGAACCCAGGCAGGCGATATAGCCGCCGAAGTGATCGAAATAATCCGGTTCGCCGGCATCTTTTGCCCGGATCAGTCCGCCCTCCCAGGTTTTTCCATAATGGAAACGGAGGCGTGTGGTTCCGGAAAACCCATTCCCTTTGTACTTCCCGGATTGAATTTCGGCCGGTAGCGGGCTGGATCGACGGATGGAATGGATCAACGTGCTCCGGAAGACATTTGCCGGAGAAGCCGGCCGCGTTGCCGCCTCTTCTTCGGCAATGAGTTCACCCAGTTGTTCATTCTCCTCGACGAGGTCGAAGGATTCCAGCATAAGGGAGTCCGGTTGAGCGAAACAAGATAAGAAAAAGGAAAAAAGAAAAAAGAAAAAGGAAAGGATGGTACCGGTTTGGTTCCGGGGCAAGCGACGTAGAGGTGATATAAGCAATATTCTTGTCATTTTCGGATACGATCTCTCTGGTTCTATATGTATGATGCTAACGATGTGAAGATTGACCAAAAAAAGATTTAAAATTTTAATTTTAATAAAAGAGGGACGAATATTCTCCTTATGAAAAGCGCAGGGGAATTTTAAACCGAACAAAATACGTTTAGCGTCGTATTATGATGCGAATGTTCTTTTAAATCATTTTTTAAAATTTTGATGAAGATCACCGCACGCTGATGGACAGATTATTACGTTGTCAGCAGTTGACATTGGAAGTGCAAAAATGTACTTGCAAAAAACGGGTAGAGGATGTATATTGGCTGCCTTATCGGGTAGCCCTGTATACAATCTCTAAGAAAAAAGAAAAGAGAAAAGAGAAAAAAAGGAGATTGGATATATGAGGCACACACCGAAACTTAAGATAAAGATCAAGTTAAAAATTAAAACGAATCAACCGAGGCAGGACGAATGGCAAAAGTCAGAAGAGATACTCGAAAAGTTCAAGACTTTGCTTTCGGAAAGAGAAATATTAACATACTAGTAGCGGGTATTGTGCTGCTGGTCATCGGTTATATCCTGATGGCCCAGCCGCCGGTCGACGGCTTTTTATCGCGCACCCTGGCTCCGGTTATCCTGGTCATTGCCTATCTGGTTATTATACCGATATCGCTGATGATAAGGGAAAAAAAGATCAAAGATTAAAGATGAAAGATTAAAGTAAAGAACTTCATAATCTACATCTTTTAATCTTTAATCTTTTATCTTTAATCTTGATATAGGGGCGGTTAGCTCAGTCCCGGTAGACCGGGATTTCGCTTCGCTCAACTGGTTTAAGGAACATATATCGGGCGGTTAGCTCAGCTGGTTTAGAGCACCTGCCTTACAAGCAGGGGGTCATAAGTTCGAATCTTATACCGCCCACTTAAAACCCGCTTAAGTACTTGTTTTTACTGAGGCGGGTTTTTTAGTTTATAAGGCTTGCGTGACGTATGCGTGACGGTTTTGTTTTATAACGTGTCAAAATACCTCAACTATCCAGGCCATAAAAAGACCGCTGGATATTATTAAAATTGCTTATGTACTGGCCTATGGCCTCAGAATAAACCGTTTCAAGTGGTACACCCCGGAATTGTGATATTTCCTTTACACGTGAGATTTGAGAAGCTTCAACCATAACGGCCGGCAATAAGATTTTACGCTTTATTTGCCTACGTTTTTTAATCTTGCCAGGCATAAAGACTCCTGTTTTTTAAAATCGATGCAAATTTAATCAACTTAACCGGTAAAGTAAATAATGAGTTCTCTAGCTTGCGCCGGCAATGGTCTATAACAAGTTACATGGGGAGAATTATACCTCTGTAAAGTATTTATATTTGCCCAGAATGGAAAAATCCCAAAGAAAGAAACCGCGGCGGTTCCGCGGCGGAGATGCGGCGGTTCCGCCGCGGAAAATTAAAACATTATGTAATGTTTGGCTAGCCTGAATAATTCATAAAAAAAGCTGTTTCAACTAATAAGTATATGTTTTATA
>CAYPHA010000002.1:0-1598 GCA_964410215.1 uncultured Calditrichota bacterium
TAGAGACCATTGTTTTTTCCACCGCGGGATCATCCGTGATCTTTATATTTTTAGCCTGACCTGCTTCTTTGAACGATTCGCCGTCATCGGAGACATAAACAGTAACGGATGGCGGGAAAAAGATCCATGCATTCTGATCCTGCAGGAAACCGATTGTAACTTCTTCAATCGTCTTGATGGATTCCAGGTCAATGACCGCTTCCAGATTCGTTCCTTCAAATCCCAGCCAGCGCCTGTCAGTGTAGCTATTCGAACCATATACTCCGTCAACAAGCGTCAGAACACCCGCTGCCGGGTATTTTTTGCTGAATGCATACGTCAGCGACACATTGGAAGCTGTCTGGTTTTTCATGACATTCTTCGGTACTTCCAACGGCTTGATTTTACCTGCATCCTTATTCAATTCCAATTGCAGAACGGTTACGACCGGATCGGGTGCTTCTTCCGGAAGCATGACCGTCAGCTCCTTCTTATCCTGTTTATATTTCAGATCGCCTCCATTCAGAAAGCAGACCTGCTCTACCTTATATCCTTTCAGGGCAGGTAAAACCAGTTTACCGTCCGGCCACTGCATCAGATGAACATAAATCTTTTCATTCTTATGAGTAGATACCATCCACTCATTGGCAATAAACGGCCCGCCCTGGGTTTCGTAGATGCTCTCCCCATTTTTTTGCAGCCAGTCACCCATTTGTTTCAGCCGGTCGATCTGCCGCTTCTCAATGCGGCCATCCATCATGGGGCCCACATTAAATAAAAGGTTACCACCTCCACCAACAGTTTGAACGAGTGTATGCAGGCATTCCCGATACGATTTAAGTACATCATTCGGTTTCCAGGCCCACTGGTTACAGATCGTGATACAGGATTCCCAGGCATTTTCCACATCAAAGGCACCGACCACCTGTTCCGGAGTGCCGAAATCCCCTGCAAATTTGGCCGACTCCGTTTGGCCGTGATGACCCGTCCGGCCTTTATCCACGCGATTATTTATCAAAACGTCATCCTTCAGTGAACGGCAATACGCATAAAGGTCCATGCCGTAGTCATGGGTCCAGGAAGCTTCCCAGTGCCCGTCGTACCAGAACATGTTGGTATCATACTTTTCCACCAGCTCACGGAGCTGGTTATTCATGAATTCCACGTAAATATCCATATCCGAATCTTCAACCGGACGCGGATCGCCACCATAACGGGTCGTATAATGAGGATGATACCAGTCGATGATCGAATAATACGTGCAGAAAAGGATACCCTGTTTTTCACATTCCGCGGCCAGTTCCTTTAATATATCCTTCGCATATGGTGTGGACATGATATCATAATCAGAGTATTCCGTATCCCAAAGACTGAAGCCGTCGTGATGCTTGGCCGTGATGACCAGGTATTTCATACCGGCTTCTTTTGCCGCGGTTACCCATTCCTTTGCGTCAAACAGCACCGGATTGAATTCCAGATAAAGACTGTCGTAATCCGCAATTTCCACTTCCCTTCCCCGGGACCAGCCGATCTCCGTACCACGCAGGGTAACCGGTCCCCAATGAATAAACATGCCGAATTTCATATCCTGCCATTCTTTGAGAAGTTTCTGATTCGTC
>CAYPHA010000002.1:1698-18279 GCA_964410215.1 uncultured Calditrichota bacterium
CGAATGAGCGTGTCTTCAGCCTGATCCGTTTCCCATGATGGTATCATATCATTCGGAATGGCCGGGTCTCCCAGGCTGTAAGAAATATTAGCAAAATGACAGAGTGCTGCCGATCGATGACCGACTTCTGCATTGGCATGGAGCAGCCGTGCATCCCTTCGTCGCACCGCTTCGATAAAATTTGCCGGGTGTCCTTTGCCTCCATCGCCCGGAAATTGCTTCCGCCTGGTACCATCATTCTCATAAATCCATCCGCCGCCGCGGCCGCCGGCAAAGAAACCGTTTTCACACTGGACTACATTGCCCATGCGAATACCACGCAGGTGGTCCATCGCCCGTATTCCCTGTTTCATGGGTAAATTGCGCAGTTCAAGAATGACCGGAATTTGATCAAAGTCAAAAAAGGCAACCTGTGTATTCGGTGTTTCCGCATCATCATCCACGACAAAACGTCCGCCAAAACTCCTTATTCGCAGCGGCATACCGGGATCGTTCATGATAAAGCAGGCATCATCGATCTGATGGGCACCCAGATTGCCCATGTCTCCGTTTCCGGTGTCCCAGAACCAGTGCCAGTCATAATGCAGGTTTTTGCGCATCAACGGTTTCAGGGGCGCCGGGCCGGTCCAGAGATTATAATCGATATATTCCGGGACTTCCTGAGGGCCTTCCACTTTGCCAATTCCTTCCCGGAATTTATACCAGACACTATGAATCCATTGAATATTTCCGAGATGACCTTCGCGGATATACTGTACCGCATCCCGAAAGCCGGTATCCGAGCGATTCTGTGTGCCGGCCTGTACAATTCTGCCGTATTTCTGTGCCGCTTCCATAATTTTACGCCCTTCCCAGACATTGTGCGAGATGGGTTTCTCCACATATACATCCTTTCCGGCCTGGCAGGCCCAGATGGTCATCAGGGCATGCCAGTGATTGGGCGTAGCGATAACGACGGCATCGATATTTTTATCATCCAGCAGATGGCGGACATCGGTATACGTGTCGAGGGAAAGCTGGTATTTTTCTTCGAACTCTTTCTTTCGTTCTGCCAGAATATGCTGATCGACATCACATAGGGCAACGACCCGTACCTTCTCCAGCTCCTGGAATTCAGAAATATGCTGGTGTCCTTTGCTCCTTACTCCGATGATTCCGACACGAATTTCGTCGTTGATTCCCAGGATCCGCAGCAATGAACAGCCATGGAAGAGAGAGGAGGATGCTACTCCTGCTGTGGCGGTGAGACTGTTTTTTAGGAAGGCTCTTCGGGTTTGATTTTGCATTTAAAGTCCTTTTGACTTTTATTCAATACACCTCTAAGTATCATAATAATCTCATTTAAATTCAAATTGTTTTATACTGGTCTACACATGTATTAAAAATTGTATCATCACCAGGATTTATCCTGGTGATATAAAAACTATTCCTTCACCAGATGAATAGCAAAACCGCCTCCCGGTGCCATACGGATTTTTTCCACATCCTTTGATGTCACATTGCCATGACGCACCTGGTAGGCTTCTTTATTATTCAGGAAGTGAGTGTCCGGTGCATCTTCGTAGTAATGCGCTTTGTATGTCACCTTTTCAGGCAGAAAACCAAAGTTCAATTCTACCGTCCGTTCATCACGGTTAGTCAGGCAACCGATAAACCAATCCGGTCCGGCTTTTCGCGCCACGAGTATATACTCACCGATTTCACCATCCAGCACCTGAAATCCATCAAATGCGGCCGGCATATTCCGAATGCATTCAAACAGGTCCTCTTTTTTCAGGTATTCCTCCGGAGCATCGGGCAGCACGCTCCAACCGCTGAAGATGACGATGAGTTTGGCCACCTCGGCCGCCACCGTGCCGGGGATTTCCTCAAACACTTTCACCCGGGAAAGGGCTTCGTTGAAGCCGAACCAGCCGTTGCACATGTCCAGCGGACCGGCAATCATGTTGACAAAAGGCGATGTAACCGCCGTTTCAGGGAAATAGGAACGCATGGCATCGGCCTGGGAATGACAGAATTCACGGGTCATCAGGTTAGGCCAGGTGCGGTCGTCACCGGAGGGCGGTACCGGATTGTCATGAAAATTGACCATCAATTTATATTTCGCACACAGTTCGACCACGCGCCGTGTATGCAACACTTTCTCCTGGGGACTGCCCTGCATGAAGCCGTATTTAACGCCGACGGCTCCCCATTCGGCAAATTGTTTTAACACGCGTTCCAGCCCGAACTTTTTAGCACCAACATCATTCAGATAAAGGATAACACCCACCCCTTTTTCCCTTGCATAGGCCATGCACGCTTCGATATCGATCCCTTCCCGGGCATCCGTGGGATCGGATTTCTGACTGAACTCCGGACCATACCAGTCGGCATCGATCAGCAGATACTGCACATTGTTTTCCGAAGCAAAATCGATAAAACGCTTATGCGATTCCGTATTGAGGCTGTATTCAAATCCGTCCGGTGCTTTGTAGCCCCAGACCCGCCAGTCCCACATGGTTTTTCCGGGCTTGATCCATGAGGTATCTTCAATCTTACAGGGCTCGTTCAGATTGGCCAGCAGATCCGATTCTACCAGCGCCCCCGGCCGTTCACCGACTATAATAACCCGCCATGAGGTCTTCACGGGAGCTTGTGCAACGGAAGGTACCTGTACAAAATTCATCATGTAATCCTGTGATCCCGTCTTTAAATGGATGGGTGCCAGGTCGAAGGTCGCGGCTTCATGAAGTGCGACATACCTGTCATTGGCTATCCGTACAACGGACGGTATGCGTATCGCGTCCAGAGACGTTTCCGAACGCTTCAACGGTCCCAGATTATGACGTTCACCATTGGCGGCCCAGAAGGTAAAGTCATCGGCGAAATTAACTTCTGAATAATCCCCGGTAATGGTAAGCATATCAAGAGATTCCTGTTCCGGAAGGATATAACGGAAAGCAATGCCATCATCATAGCTTCGAAACTGAACAGAAAAATCCAAAGCCGGGGGTGTATTCGTCTGGCAGAACAGGGTCATTTCGATATACCGGTTCCGCACTGTCTTATTCTTGCCGGTTACCGATTCCCAGCTTTCATCGAAGGCATTTTTCTTTACACCTTTTAGAACAATGTCTTGTGAAAGATTCATCGAATCCAGTTCTAAACCCAGACGTGATCTTTGTATGAGTGTATCTCCATCGAACAAAAGAGTATACCCCAGAGCATTGTTCTCAACCCCGGTTATAACCTCAAGCGTGCCGGAAGGTGAGATTAACGCATGATCGGTTGGATTCGAGCAGAATTGCGTACTGACGGCCAGGCTGCTAAAAAGCAGCATTATTCTTCCTAATTTCACTTAATACCTCCCGAGATTATGCCGGCGCCACTTATGACACGCATAAAATCTCTACGTTTCATCGTCTACCTGTTGGTGATTGATCATACATACAAATATAAAATTCAATTCATGATATTCAGCGAAAATGCAGTTAAGACACCCCGGTGGTCTGAATTAAAAAATCCGGCGGGAGGTGCTTCCTTTATTACACGTGAATCCATTACCTGCAACTTTTTACCTTTAAAGTAAAGGTAATCGATGCGATCACTGAGTTCCATGTCGAAAAAGATGCCCCCCCAGGTTGCACCCGGCATCACAACCGGATCGGGATGAATATCCCGGAACGAATCCGTAAATCCGTGATCGGCCATTGCCAAACTGACCGGCCAGCGTACCACTTTCCCGAAATGCGATGTACGGGTCGATTCAATCCAGTCCAGATGGGAACCCGAGTTGAAATCCCCGCCAATGATCACCGGAACCGCATCGCTGTTTTCGATGTACGGCTTGATCTCATCGAGGATGGCAAGGATCTCCGCATGACGGATTTGCTTTTCGGCTTCGATCAGTTCTTCTGGCGAGAGAGAATCGGCGGTGTTAAAATAATCGGGAAGATAATGAAGCCAGATGTTGAAGCAGATCATCTCCTGTCCGTTCAGATCAATTTTTACCCCGTGTGAATTAAACGGCCTGAAGATACGCAGGGTATCGGTAATCGGATATTTACTATGAATGGACAGATTAGAACTTCCGCGCCAGGAATGTTCGAATCCCGCCTGGCGGGCAATCTCCATCCCGCAGCAATACGTTTCCTGCATAAACAGAATATCGGGATTTTCGCGTTTGATTATATTCAGGGTGTGGATGGTATTACTGCTATCCTGTTGGTAATTTTCCGCCTTCGATCCGTGTGTGCCGCCATGCCAGATGTTCCAGGTCATGACTGTGAAGTCCCGGGAAGTGTTCGAGCAGGAGAAAAACAGAAGGGTTGTTGTTAACATCACGGCGAATTTCGTCATATCTGTATCCTCGAAATAGAAAGGTTTTCAATTAAGAATTTAGAATTAGGAATTAAGAATGGATGTTGGGTGCGAACTTTACTTTAAACTACCATCAAATACGTACGATTCGCCGGGCTTTGTTACCATTTCCACCTTTTTATCGCTGTAACGGATTTTACAGGGATTGCCGTTGTGGGAATGTATTTCGACCCTGCTCAACACGCCATCCCGCCATTCCATATCCACTTCGAAACCACCTCGGGCGCACAGGCCTTGAACACTTCCGTTTTTCCAGTCTTCCGGTAATGCCGGAAGCAGCTGGATGTCACCGGTATGGCTTTGAAGCAGCATTTCAGCGATGCCGGCGGTCGTGCCGAAATTGGCATCCATCTGAAACGGCGGATGCTGACCAAATAGGTTGTTGCTGGTGCTTTTTGACAAAACCACGTCCAGACTTTCCTTTGCTTTTTCGCCCTCGCCCAGACGGGCATACTGACTGATCAGCCAGGCCGCGCTCCAACCCGTGTGCCCGCCGCCGTGTTCAATCCGGTAATCCAACGATTTTTTTGCCGCGACGGCAAGTTCCGGCGTTCGCAGTAAATTGATCTGCGAACCCGGATGCACGGCGAACAGGTGCGAGATATGGCGGTGACCCGGCTCCGCTTCCGGAAATTCCTCCGCCCATTCCATCAGGCGTCCGTCCGATCCAATCTGCGGACCGGCAAGCTTGTCCCGGGCTTCACGGACCTCATTCACGAAATCGTGCGCGATATTCAAGGCTTCCGAAGCAATTAAAAAGTCATTGAACAGGTTCCAGATCACCTGCTGATCATGCGCAGGGCCCATACTGATTTGTGAACGACTGCCATCGGGAGCAATGAAAGTATTCTCCGGTGATACGGCCGGACCGGATACCAGCTTTCCGGTTTCGGGATGTTCAACCAGCCAATCCATATAAAAATGGACCGATGCTTTCAGCACCGGATACATCCGTTGAAGAAAATCCTTATCGCCGGTGAAATAATAATGGTCACCAATGTGGGCACATATCCAGGCACCGGCGCCGGTGTGCATCCCCCAACTGGCCACTTCTCCGGGAGCCGTATACCCCCAGACATTGGTAATCGGATGGACCAGCCAACCGCTGGCATTATAATGGATCTGTGCCGTCCGGCTTCCCGGTTCGACCAGCGATTCAATAAGGTCAAAAAGGGGCAGATGCATCTCAGGAAGGTTGGTCACATTGGCCGGCCAGTAATTCATTTCCACATTGACATCCGTATGGTAATCCCCGTTCCAGGGTGTCTGTATTTTGTTCGACCAGAGGCCCTGCAGATTGGCCGGAAGGGAGCCCGGCCGCGAAGAAGCAATCAGCAGATAGCGTCCGTATTGAAAGATCAGTTCCACCAGACGGGGATCGTTTTTTGATTCTTTGAATCGTACCAGACGTTTATCGGTGGGAACGGACGATGACGTATCCGCTGTGATATCAAAGGTAACACGCCGGTAATATTTTTGATATTCTTCCTTATGGTCTTTCAGCAGTGCATCATATGATTTACCGGCTGCCTCCGCCAGGGCATTGTTGGTCAGTTCTTTGTACTTCCTTCCGGAATAATCCGGGTAGCGGAGGACATGACTGGTTGATGCGGAAAGGATCAATATGACTTCATCGGCATCCTGCACCTTCAGAATGGAATCTCTGTAACTGACTGTCCCACCTGTGTTCAGTGCGGTCAGGCGCGTCATGTATTCCAGTCCATCACCGTCCTTGCCATCGGAAAGCGATCCGGACATGATCAGCTGATCGTCTTCAACATAGGTGTTATACCGTTCGGGTCGGGTCATGGTGCAGGTAAACGCAATCTTTCCGGGCTGATCTGCTGTAAAACGCGCCACCATCACCTGATCCGGATGGCTGGTGAAGATTTCACGGGAATGGGTTACACCATTCAATTCATAGGAAACACGTACAACGGCTTCATCCAGGTCCAGCTCACGGTAATAGTTCCGGTACGTTCCTTTTTCCGCAAAATCGATCCACAGATCGCCCATCGTCTGAAACGAACCAAAGGGCACATAGGCGCCGTTACCATGACCGGAACCTTTCCCCTTGCATATCTGGGTTTTGTTGGTCAGTTCGGTCGCTTCCCTGTACTTCCCTTCAAACAGCAATTGACGTATCTGAGGCAGGGCCTGTGCGGCCTCGGGATTATCATTGTCAGCCGGACTGCCCGACCACATGCTTTCTTCATTCAACTGGATACGTTCCCGGTTGACATCCCCGAATATCATCACACCGAGGGATCCGTTGCCCAGTGGCAGGGACTTGAGCCATTCCGGATCATCTTTCCAACCGCTTTTGTCATCGGGCACTGTGGCATCAGCAGGCTGCTCATACCAGAGTTTCAGTTTAGATATATCCTCACTCTGCTGCGTACATGCCATTAAAGCAATTAGAAGAAATAAGCTCAGGCAGCGGGAAATCATGGAATCTCTCCTCTCTGCAATTTCATGAGTATCAGAATGGATAAATAGTGAAAAAGGTTTTAATTCAGTTAAATAGAAGACCTTTATAACACCAGGATAAATCCTGGTGATGGTACAATGGAGAAATTAAATGACATATTTCATCAACCCTGTTATCCACGAAGAGGATAAATTATTGTAGAAAGCAACCACCCCAAGAGGTCGACAGATATAAATACAATAATTATAATATCTTATGGCGTGATACATATTCATCGAGCAGGCGACGGATCATGCGTTGATATTGGGTATTGTGTGATTTTGCTTTTTTCTTAAAATAATCCACACTTGATTTACTTAGCGTAATAGTCACCTTAACTGTTTTTTCCTTAAAAGCCAGTTCATCAGGTGAAGGTAAAAAATCCTTAATAATTTTAACATTTTCCATGGGCTCATCGGTATATTTAACTTTGTTCCTCATATATCTTTTTCCCCTTTCTCCAATACCCAGCGCCAAAAATACGAATTATATTTCGACGATATGTGAATCGCACCGTAACAATACCATTTTCAATTTTACCAATACAATAAAATCTCTTTTCTTTATCAGTGTGCGCTAAATCTTCCAGAATAATACGGTTTTGATCCGCAAACGCATACTGTGCATAGTCAAACGATATTCCATGTTTTTTCTGATTTTCGAGATTTTTGGTTTCATCCCACTCAAAAGTGGTCCGTGATTTCATAGAATGAAGATAGGGAAGTCAGTTTAATATAGCAATAAAAATATATGGCAAAACATATGTACAAAGATCATCAATGTACATAGCGGACAGACAAAAGTCAGGATAGTTATCGGCACTTTCATATTCCGGGCACACGTTAAAAAATATGCATCATAGGCATGGAATTCGCAAATAAATTTTAATATAGTCCTAAATCATCATCTTAATGAGCCGATTCATTAAACATCCCATTAAAAGTGTATTTCCGTGCCCTGTCTGTTTCAAGAGACTTCCTCGTTTTCCCATACCGGAGAACACAAGATTCCCCCATTTCGGAATGTAGCACCATTTCACTAAGCTTCCCGTTTTTCCATTTAATATCCACCACAAAACCGCCACGGGCGCGCAAACCTTTCACCTGCCCATCCGGCCAGGCATCCGGAAGCGCCGGTAATACGTGGATTTCCCCTGCGTGACTCTGCAGCAGCATTTCGGCAATACCCGCCGTTGCACCGAAATTGCCATCGATCTGGAATACATTCGGCGGATGCAGATCGAACAGATTGGTTGCCGTCGACAATTTTAACAATGCGTTGATGTGCTCATGGGCTTCGTTGCCATCCCGCAAACGGGCAAAAAAATTGATCAGCCACGCCCGGCTCCAGCCGGTTTGTCCACCGCCATGCTGCAAGCGGCGTTCCAGTGTTCTTTCAGCGGCTTCCGCCAGTTCGGGTGTACCTTCCGGCGTAATCTGATCGAACGGATGCAGGGCAAGCAGGTGAGAAAAATGCCGGTGACCCGGTGCCGGTTCCTTATAATCTTCGATCCATTCCATAATTGTGCCATTCTTCCCAATTTTAATCGGTGGAATTTTCATTAATGCTTCCCGGGCAGACTGAAGTTGTTCCGGTTTCTTTTCCAGTATTTCAGCACATTGGAGGTATACCTGCAGGATCTCCCGGCAGAGGGTGTTATGATAAGTGGAGCCATAGGTCATATTGAGGTTTTTTCCTGTAACCGGATCCTTATAGATGTTTTCCGGCGAACCGGATGGGGCGATGATCCGATGTCCATTTTGATCTTCGATCATATAACCCAGAATAAACTCAGCGACCCCTTTAAGAACCGGCCAGGCCTTTTGTCTTAAAAACAGGGTGTCCCGGGTAAATGCGAAGTGGCGCCACAGGGTCAGTGACATCCAGGCACCGGCCAGGGGATCGCACAGTCCGTTACTGACCTGGGAAGCGATGGTGGAGCCGCTGGGGGTGGTACGTCCGAACGGATTCGAAGCCAGTGAACCCGCCCAACCTTCCGAATTATACCAGAGCCGGGCCGTCCGCTCTCCCTTTTTCGCCAGTCCCTGCATCCAGTCCGCCAGCGGCACCGTTGTTTCGGGCAGATTACAGAGCAATGCCGGCCAGTAGTTCATCTGCAGGTTGATATTCATGTGATAATCGGCTTCCCAGGGTGCCCACATGCGATCGTTCCAGATCCCCTGGAGGTTGACCGGCAGACGTCCCGGCCTGCGGGAACCGGACATGAGCAAGTACCGTCCATACTGAAAATACGTGGCGATCAGTTGCGGATCTTCTTGTCCCTCCCTCAGCATGGTCAGTCTTTCATTTATGGGCAGCTCTGACCGGTCCTCCCCTCCGGGATCCAGTGTTACCCGGTTGAACAGCTGTTGATGCTCCTTAAGATGATCCTGACGCGTATCACTATACGATTTTCCCTCTATTTGTTCAAGCGCAGAAACTGCCAGCTGCTCAGGGTCCATATCCCGGTTAAAGGTCATCATCTGCGGTTCATAATCTGTTGCCGCGGTGAATATTATGGTGACCTCATCGGCATTTTTCACAATAAGGCTCTGGTGGTCTTGCTCTATGACACCGTTCTGCTGATCGATCCGCAGACGGGCGAAGAATTTCATATGTTCCCCGCCTTCACCGGAGCCGCCGGGATTGTCGTCATAGCCATCCGGAGGCGGAACATCTACAATCTGTCCGCTCAACTCGATAAAACCTGCCGGATCAGCCTGAACCTGCGCATCCTTTTCCCGTGTCAGTCCAATACGGGCGGAAATGCTGCCCCGTCTATTAGCCGTCAGCCGAAGTACCAAGGCATCATCAACGGCGGAAATAAAGGACTCCCTCACAAACTGTATTCCTCCCGACGAATAGCGCACCTGAGAGATACCGTTTTCAATATCGAGAATGCGTTTATAACCATAAATGGAATCCGGATCAAGGTGTCTGAAATCGAGAATCAGATCACACAGCGGCTGATACGAACGAAATGATGTGGGTTGCGCCGATAGATAGTTATAGGCATAATCCCAGGCCACATCAAACTGGTGTTCCAGCAGGAGTTGCTGTACCTTTTTAAGATGAAGATGTGCATTCTCAGGTATAGGATCTTCGGGTGCGCCGGCCCAAAGGCTTTCTTCGTTCAGCTGCATGCGCTCCTTTTCGATGCCTCCGAAGACCATGGCCCCCATCCGTCCGTTTCCGAGCGGTAATGCTTCCATCCATGTTGCAGCTTCTTTATCATACCAGAGCTTGTTGATGGAGGAAGTTGATTCCGGAAGGGGTTGTCCGGATGGGTTGGAGCAGGAAAGGAGGAACGAAAAAGTGAGAAAAAGGCTGCAGAGTTTTAATATTACATTCATAAAATATTCCACATTTTTTTTATTAATCCACCCCCTCTTTTCCCCCTTCTTCATGCATGAGGGAGGGGGATGAAGGGGGAGGGTTAGTGCACCACCTCATACCCATCTTCCAAACGTTTACCATCATGAATCACATGGGCTTTTATTTTATTTTCACCTTTTTTTAGCGTTACATTTTCCCAGATGAAATGCACATCGGTGCCGCCCTGTGTGCGACCTTCAATGACCTGACCGTTCACTTCCAGGACTGGTATTCCTACATTGCAATATACCGTGACTTTTGTTTTTTCGCTGTTCCGTTTATCAAACCGCCGGCCGGTTATATACAACAGCGGTTCATCGGACCAGTTGGCTTTATACCAGAAAAAGGCATCTTTTTTAAGCTTGCGGTCATAAGTGATCAGTCCCTTGTGGTTCCTGCCCTTGGTACCGCCGCGCTCCCAGAGGGGACAGGTAAAATCAAACATGTTCCACAGGTAGGTTGCCCAGAGAAAGTCGTATTTTTTAAAGACCGCCCATTTAACCTCATGATAATACGTCTGATAAGTTTCCGGGAAGAATTTCCCACCCGGATCGGGTGGGTTGGTTAGATCTTCCCTCTGATGATCCACATTCCCGCCGGCGCCGTATTCGGAAATGCACACCGGTGTATCCGGAAATTTCTTACGGAAGTTGTTGATCCACTTTTCAATTTCCGGAGGTTTGCCGCCATACCAGCCGGTGTACTGGTTGAATCCCTGCAGATCGGCATTGTAATGGATGGGATCGTACAGCAGCCACCAGATATTACTCACAGAGACCGTGTAGCGGTCGGGATCCTCACTTTTGGCCATGTTATTCAGCGTCCGTGTCAGGTACGTCGGATACAGGTTGTCTTTATCATTGTGTATTTCATTATGTAATCCCCATATCACGATGGAGGGATGGTTATAGTTCTGCCGGATCAGTTCGATGAGCTGTTGTTTGACATTCTCGCTTTCTTCGCCCATCCAGTCATTGACGAAAGGGATCTCCGCCCAGACAACCAGTCCAAGGGAATCACATAAAGAATACACATATTCCGCCTGTTGGTAATGGGCCAGACGAACGGATCGCGCACCGATTTCATGGATCAGTTCAAAATCCGTTTTATGCTGCTCATTGCTGAGGGCATTGCCGTAATCCTCCCATTCCTGATGACGGCAGACACCGTATAACCGGTATGGCTCCCCATTCAGATAAAATCCGTTATCCTTATCGATATGAAAATAGCGGATACCAAGCGGTTGTTCTACCCGGTCAATCGCCTTTCCATCCAGCACCACTTCAGTTACAACGGTATACAGATACGGATCCTTGCGACCATGCCATAAACGCGGTTTTTTTACCATCAGGTCCTGGTTGACCTCAGTAAGGCCCAATGGAGGAACCGTTACGTCTGATTTATTTCCGGCAACTTTTTTCCCGCTCCGGTCTGTTATAGTCGTTCGGACTACCACCTTCTTGTCGATCCCGTATTTGTTTTCCATTTTCGTTTTAACATGAATAGCTGCCGACTTCCGGTCCACTTTTTCCTGTCGGATGTAGATGCCCGGTCCGGCATAATCGGTCGGTGTAATGTTAAGCTTATCCGTTATAATCAGGGATACCGGCCGATAGATACCACCGAAGATGGTAAACAAAAACTGATTCGGCGGGATCATATCCGGACGCGCTTCGTTATTAGCCCGCACATAGACCTGGTTTTTATCTCCGAATCGAACCGCATGGGTGATCTCAAAACAAAAAGCGGCATAGGATCCCTTATGGGTCCCGATGAACGTGCCGTTGACATACAGGTCAGCGAAGTTACCGACGCCTTCGAACCGCAGGTAGACACGTTTGCCATCCAAATCCTTTTCGATGTTGAACGATTTCCGGTACCAGGCCGTGCCACGATAAAAACCCTCACCGGTCTGGGCATCTTTATCATTCCAGGTGTGGGGAATGGAGACATCGTTCCATTCATGTTCATCCGAATCGAAATCCTTTTCAAATTCGGTCTTCATGAATTGCCAATCGGCATTGAAAGAATGGACGATGCGGCCGGAGGTTTGAGCGAACGAGATAGTAAAAGAAAAAAGAAAAAAGAAAAAAGAAAAAAAAGTAAGTTGTGTTTTCATGGTCATTCCAGGTTAATAGGTTTACTTCTATTAACCCTCCCCCTGGCCCCCTCCCTGATACATCAGGGAGGGGGAACAAAGGGGGCGGGTTGGTATCATCTGGGAAACAGCCTCTTCATTGCCTCCAGAGAGGATCACCCAGGTGGGTTATTTATGAAACAACTTCTCCGCAGGTATCTGCTTCTTTTCCATTGTCGGACTGGAATAGGAGACCATCAGGTCATCGCCACCGGTTTTCTCGAAGTAGATTACCCGAATCGGATGATACCCTTTGGCGAGGGCAATCAGGCCTTTTTCCTCATGCAGGCTGTGCAGGCCGTCATTATCGACAACAAGCTGGTCCCCGATATAGAGACGGCTGCCATCATCGGAATCGGTGTAGAAAGCATAGATATCCGTTTTATCAATTTTAATAAAACCGCTGTATTCAAAACCAAAATATTCATCCTCTTTCCTCGGCTCAAAGGATATTTCCGGTAAAACACCGCTTTTCACGGCCTTCAGTTTTCCGAAATCCGGAAGTGCATCCCAATCCCCTTCGAAATAGGCATATTTGATTCCGGCTTTAACATCCGATACCTTTTCCGGTTTACGTGGCTTTGCTTTTTCAAACCGTTGGCTTATGGCACCACTAACGGCTTTACCGTCACGAAAGCAGCGTGCCGATAAAACAGACGCTTTATTTATTGTTACCGGTCCCGTTACTAAGTCAGATTTAATCGTAGGTTCTTTTCCATCGAGCGTATAGCGTACTTCCACATTTTCCCTGTCCGTCGAAACGGTCACCTCGATAGACTCAACGAATTGATCAAAATCAGAAACTATTTCAGGAGGGTCGTTAATATCAGCTTTTCCAATCACATCAAGTACAACGACGCTGTTGATATTATCCGGTGCCTCGGAAGGTACGGATATTTCCAGGGCATCCTGATTACGTTTGATCTCAAGGACGGTCCGTTCCGGATCGGACAGCAGAAAGGCCCATTTAGCTTCGTTATAGATGCCCGGCACAACCAGTTTTCCATTTTCCGGCCAGTCAAAGACATGCAGGTAGAGACGTGTGCCTTCTTCGATGGCTTTCTGCGTACAGCGGCCCCAATCGAGATGTTTAAACGGACTGGCTTTGGTGCCATAAATCGCTTCACCATTCACATCCATCCAGTCGCCCATGGCAGCCAGCCGGTCGATACTGGCCTGCGGGAAAAGGCCTTCTGCCGTCGGCCCCACATTCAGAAGGAAATTGCCTCCCTTCGAAGCGATATCGGCCAGTTTTTGCAACAGATCTTCCGTAGATTTCCAGTTATCGTCATGTTTGTTATATCCCCAGTGATTATTCATGGTCATACAGGTTTCCCAATCCACATCCGGCAGACCGGTAGCCGGGATCTGCTGCTCAGGCGTTCCGAAATCCCCGGCAAATTCGCCCTCTTCATTCATGCCTTCCATTCCGGAGCGGCCGGCACCGACACGGTTATTGATGATGATATCCGCCTGCAAGCTTCGCACATATTCGTACAGATCAAAACCATATTCGCGGTTCCAGGTTCGTTCCCATTCACCATCAAACCACAACACGCCGATATCCCCATAGTTGGTAACCAGTTCTTTCAATTGATTTTTCATATACGTGACATACCGGTTAAAATCGGCCCCTTCTTCGGAACGGTTTGTTTCCCAATCGCGGCGCGGCAGGTAATCCGGGTGATGCCAATCCATGATGGAGTGATACCAGCAGATTTTTATATTGTGCCGGCGGCAGGCATCGGCCAGTTCTTCCATAATGTCACGCTTAAAGGGTGTCGACATAACATCAAAGTCGGTGTATTTGGAATCGAACAGACAGAATCCGTCGTGATGTTTACTGGTGATGACGATGTACTTCATGCCCGCATCTTTGGCCATCCGGACCCATTCATCAGCATTGAATTTTACCGGATTGAATTGCGGAACGAATTTGTCATATACATCAAGTGGGATCTCCGCTGTCGTGCGGATCCATTCGGCATGATTGGTTTCACCTTTCCATTCGCCGGCTGGTATCGCATAAAGCCCCCAATGAATGAAAAGTCCGAAACGAGCTTCGCGCCACCACTCCATCCGGGTATCTTTATCATTTTCCATGTTCACATCCTGAGTAAAACCGGCAGATAAAAACAGTGTCAATAATAGAAGCACGCTTTGCGCTATAAAATTTCTGCCACTGATTTTTAGTCTGTTCATAATCCCTCCCTATTAATATACACCAGCTTAAAAGCTGGTGATTGTACAAAAGTCTTCCTGCGTTCTTTCTATTGTTTCATCACCAGGATTTATCCTGGTGACATACAAACCCTACGTCCAAATTATTAAAACTAATCTCCATTTTTCATCCTTTCGTACTCCCCTCCCTCATAAATGAGGGAGGTGGGGGCTAGGGGGTGGGTTATTCACTCCACAATAATCTCATCTATAAACAACCAGCTCTTTCCTCCTCCACCGGGATGCCAGGCCGGACACGCTTTTAAATTAAAAGCATGCACACGCACATACCGTCCGGTTGTATTTTCCAGAGACACCATTAGATCCTTTCGTACTGTCGTATCATTCCGGCTTCCTAACGAATCCACATCCAGGAATCCGGCCAATTGGAAATGATTACCGTCATCCGAAAGTGCTACTTCAATCCGTTTTGGTAAAAAGATATAAGGACCCTGGTCTTCCAACACACCAAGGGTGATGCGGGAAATGCTGATTGGTCTCTCAAAATCGATAATGCCGATAAAATCATCCTCTTCAAATCCCAGCCATTTACCGTCTTTATGACTGATACTGCCGCGCAGGCAATCGGTAAGGGTAATATCGTTAGAGGGAGGATATTTGTCGTTATAGGGATTTTCAAGTTTTACTTTTTTCCCGGCGGCCAGGTGAAGCTTCAGTTTCCTGTTTGTAATTTTACCCAGTTTATTACCGTCCTTAAAAGCAGCCGCCTTAATCTGTGTTGTTTGATTAATATGGAGGGCTTTTTCTATTACCGGAGAGGTGCTCTTCGGATCGGATCCATCCTGCGTGTAGTGAATGGGGACCTTTGCGTGTTCCGTATTCAAACCAACCTTAAAACCGGACCCGTTGTTTTCCAGCGCAATATCGATGGAGACATTATACATGCTGCGGGCATATCCAATACCCAGGTTATCGAGGCGCTGCAGGTTAAATTCAAGCCTGCGCACAAAATCATCCCATTGCCGTTTCTCTGCAGGCGTCCAACCGACTTCGGCAATAGCCAGCAACCGCGGGAACATCATGTAATTCATATGCTCTTCATTCTGGATGGATTCACCCCATAAATTGCCCTGCGTGCCCAGGATATGCTTTTTTTCTTCTTTATCTAATTCTTTTGGTACCGGATCGTAAGAATAAGCAGTACTTAACTTGAGCTGGTTGTATCCTAAAGGCGGTTCCAGTTCCGGATCACCCTGCTTCAGGTCGAGATAGCAATATTCAAACGGTGACATAACCACATCATGGCCCATTTTCGCAGCGGCAATGCCCCCTTTTTCTCCACGCCAGGACATCACCGTCGCATTCGGCGCCAGGCCGCCCTCCAGGATTTCATCCCAGCCGATTATTTTTTTACCGCGGGCATTCACGAGTTTTTCCACACGCGTTATAAAATAGCTCTGCAGCTCGTGCTCATCCGAAAGGCCGTGATCAGCAATCCGTTTCTGACAATCCGGACAGACTTCCCAGGCCGATTTATTGCACTCATCACCGCCCACATGAAAATAGGGCCCCGGAAACAATTCAAGCACCTCATCCAAAACCCCTTCCACAAATTCGAAGGTTACTTCTTTTCCCGGGCAGTAGGTATTCCCGGAAGCAACCCCGCCCGTCGCCACATAATAAGGTCCGCCATCGCAGGAAATTTCCGGATGTGCCGCGATGGTTGCCTGGGAATGTCCCGGCATGTCAATTTCCGGTATGATGGTGATATAGCGATCCGCAGCGTACTGAATGATCTCCTGAATTTCTTCCTGTGTATAATATCCCCCATATGTCGCTTCTTCATCCGGACCGGCCGGTTCACGTCCCCACCAGGGTTCATCATTGCGGTCCACCCGCCAGGCGCCAATTTCCGTCAATTTCGGGTATTTCTTTATCTCGATACGCCATCCCTGATCATCGGTCAGGTGCCAGTGAAAGGTATTCATCCGGTAGCGGGCCAGGTAATCGATATTTTTTTTAATCAACTCCAGTGGAAGAAAATGACGGCTGACAT
>CAYPHA010000002.1:18289-73146 GCA_964410215.1 uncultured Calditrichota bacterium
TCCCCGCCATGGGAAACGTGGCTTGTCATCGATCTCCACGCAGGGAATTTCCCACGATGATTTGGCAACTGCCTGATCTTCCAGAGCAGGCGGGAATAATTGCCGCAAGGCCTGCATGCCATAGAACACCCCTGCCGGTTTCATTCCAGTCACAATGATCCTGGAGGCGTTCACAGAGAGGTGATACCCTTCATCACCAAGCTCTTCCATATCCGGATCAACTTTAAAGATGATATATTCTGACAATTCAGGTACATCTTCAGGATCAGCGATCTCCATTTCGAATGTTGATGACGAAGAAATGATCGCATTGAACTGTGATGCGATGTTAACCAGTTCCTGGTTTGACCTGTCCATTATCAGTTTCGTCTGTTGATTCAGGACAAAATGACCTTCTTTCGGTTCCATTTTCAACGGGAGTGGAATGATGTTGATCATATCTCTCTTATCCTCTGTCCATTTTGGTGCACATGTCATAAAGAACATTTGTATTATTATCAGATAAACCGGAAAGCAGATTCGTTTCATATAGCAATATCCTTTTATTCTACAACAATTTCGTCGACAAAGAGCCAGGCTTTACCTCCGGCACCGGGATGCCATTCGGGACAGATACCAATATTTTCAGCCTCCACTTTCACATATCGCGCCGTTTTTGACGGCCATTTTTCACTGAATTCCTTAACCAGTAAACCCGGCGTATCTTCCGGCACCGTGTTAACGATTTCAGCAACCTGTTCAAATGATTTCCCATCGGTTGAAATAGAGAAAATCACCCGCTTCGGAAAGAATATCCAAGAACCAACACTCTGAAAAAAGCGCGTTGAAACGGAGCGGATGTCGACCGCTTTTTCAAGATCAATCACGGCTTTCAGGTCCACCTGCTCAAATCCCTGCCAGATACCGTCATTAAACTGGCCACTGCCGCGGATACCATCTACCAGCGCGAATTCTCCACCGGCTTCATAACGGGGGCTGTACCGGTTTTTAAGCGTGATCTTTTTACCTATGGCGTTGTGCATCAGAAATAGATGTTCGGTTATGGCAAGCGAGGGGGTATCCTCTTTAAAGACCCGCGCTCTAAGTCGTGTCGTTTTATCTAGATATAGCGGTTTTTTATATCGTTTTGATTTTAAAGAGGGTTCGCTTTCATCCGTCGTGAAGCGTATTTCCAGTGAAGGATCTGAACAATGCATTTGAACACGATATGTTCCGTCTTCCTTGTCAAACGTACCCTCTATCTGCACCGTTTCCATAAAAATAGGCCCGTCGTCGGTACGGAAGGAAGACGCAGGTAAACCTGCTTTGTTAAATAGATTTGGTTCATCTGTATTGCCAAAGGCAAAGCGAACAGCCACCGGTTTTTTAACATGTTTTGATGAAACTACGATTGTTTTTCCATCGATTTTAGCTTCAGCCGGATGAAAAACCTGATCTTTTCCCGATATGGTGAAATGTGTTAACGGACCATCCGGTTTTTTGAAACCGTATTCCACATGATCAAAATAAAGCCGCACCTTGTTCCCCTCAACCTTCATTGATTTATACAGGGGCCCTGAATAAGTCAGATTTTCCATGCCATAATCTTTCGCCAGTGCCCACAGGGCCAGACGTTTACCGACATCCTGTTTATTTTTCGGATGAATATCGAACGGATTTCCGATATCCAGTGTTACGGCCATGCCTGTATTGGGAAGTGAAAGCGTTTTTCGCTGGGCCTCCCGCAATGCGGCACCAACAACCGGTAAGTCATAATTATAGGGAGCCAGTTGAACAAAATAGAAGGGAAAATCACCCTGTCCCCAATCGGAACGCCAGTTAGTGATCATAGCCGGGAAGAGTGTTTCATACAGTTTGGCATCCCTGACATTAGACTCCCCCTGGTACCAGATGGCGCCTTTGATCGCATAAGGAATCAGGGGTGCGATCATGGCATTATAGAGGCTGGAAGGACTTCCCTGGTTCAGAGGCAATATACCCGGTTCCGCATCTTCCACGCGTTTTTTAAAGCGGTCAAAATAGATCTGCAATTCCGGATATTTCTCCAGGAACTCTTTACGTGTCCATGCTTCGGCCGGGGTTCCGCCCCAGCTGGTGTGAATGAGACCAATGGGGATGTTCAATTCCTGATGTAATTTGCGGCCGAAGAAATAAGCAACCGCGCTGAATGACGCCGCTGTCGATGGTGAACATTCCCTCCAGGTTCCATAGCAATCCTCTTTAGGCGCATCGGAGAATTCACGGGCCACATAAAACAGGCGCAGGTTGGGAAAATCAGCGGCTGTAATCTCCTCATCCGCATTCATGGCCTGGCGCACCGCCCATTGCATATTGGACTGACCGGAACAGACCCACACTTCACCGATCATCACATTTTTCAGCTGTACATCATTAATATCGACCGTATAGGGTCCTCCGGCAGAAGGTGTTTCCACCAGTACCATCCACAGGCCGTCCGGAGCGGTTTTTGTCTGATAGACTTTGTTCGACCAGCCGGGTTCCACAGTGACCATTTCTCCGGGATCCGCCCATCCCCAGATCGGTGTTTCGGTCTGTTGCTGCAGGACCATGTCGTTGCCAATCACAGCCGGTAGCTGAACGGCAGCGGAAGAATTTAATACAAAATAAAAAGTAAAAAATACAAAGTAATAGAGTCTGGATTTGTTCATGGTTTGGGTTCCTTTCTTAACCCACGCCCTCGGTTTTTCTCCCTGCCTGCAGGGAGGGGGAGAAAGGGGGTGGGTTAGTTCATCTTCTCGAATACTACTGACAATCTGGCTCTTAAATCAGGTTTATCGTAGTCCTGACCATTCAAAATCGGTCTCTCTTCCATCGGATCGGCTTCCAGATCATAAAGCCGTCCATCTTCGTATAGCTTATACCTTTTTGTACGTACGAACCGGCTTTTTTTCCATCTACCCCATTTAGGATCGTAGTGACAGAAAATCCAGTCACGCGGTTTGCCTTTCTTACCTTCAATTTGAGGAAGGAAGCTGTATCCATCCATGAAAAAATCAATAGGAGCACTGATACCAGCCGTTTGAAGGAGTGTTGGTAAAAAATCTGAAAAATCGATCAGATCATCACAAACAAAATTTTTAGCAGCTATACTGGTCCAGTTTGCAACCATCGGGACATGAATACCGGTATCCAGGGTGGTTCCTTTCGCACCTTTTACCTTTTTGCCATCCATTTCCGAAGTAATCCTGCGGTGCGTCCCGTTATCTCCGATAAAAAGGATCAACGTATTTTCCCTGAGTCCCAGTTGGGTAACATGCTCTGTGATCCTGCCGACAATGTCATCAGTATAGGCAACCATATCCGCGAAAAATTGCGGATCATTTTTAAACCGCTGGCTCTTTTCATGTTTTGAATGCGGTGTCGGAACGAACGGATCATGACTCAGAATCATGGGATAATACATAAAAAACGGCTCTTGCTGATGACGTGTGATGAAGTCCAGAATAAAATCGCAAACCAGGTCCGGACCGTAATCATCCTCTTTCCCCTGAATCTCGTTCCCGTTTTGCATCAACAAGGGTTCCCAGTAGCGGGATCCAAAGCGGTCCAGCTGCCAGAGACAGTATTCATCAAAACCGGCTTTTTCCGGTATCGTGCCTTTTCCCCGGTATCCACTGCCTTCATAATGACCGATCAATTGCCATTTGCCGGCAACGGCTGTTTTGTAACCGGCATTTTGGAAAAGGTGCCCGAACGTCGTTTCGGCGGGGTCCAACGTTCCGAACTCCGTATAATTTCTGAAATTGTATTTTCCGGTCATGAGCTGCACGCGCGACGGTGTGCATAAAGGTGTAGAAAAGCAATTGGTAAAGCGAACTCCTTCTGTTGCCAGTGCATCAATATGCGGTGTCGAATACGTGGTGCTGCCGTTGCTGCTCAGACACTCATACCCAAAATCATCCGCCATGATCAGGATGATATTGGGCCGCTTTGCATTATCTTTGCATGCGGAAAACAAAGCTGGTGATGTCAGCGCGGCAAGACCGGTACCTGTTTTTTTAATGAAGGTTCTGCGTTTCATAAGATTATTCCTGTTCTTAACCCACCCCCTTTCATCCCCCTCCCTGATATATCAGGGAGGGGGAACGAGGGGGAGAGTTATTTAATTCTCGCAGATGCTAATTCACAACTCATCTTCTAACCACCTCTTCCCCCGCTCCCATCGTCTGGAAGCTTACCGTTATTTTCGGTGGTGTATCGCCCTCAAATGTGCAATCGAATGCGACTTCATGGGATCCGGATCCCATTACAGGTAGGTCGGCTTCCAGATCCTGTGTTTCGATTAAACGCCCGTTTTTATCATATTTCCGGAGCAGCGGAATACCATCACATGCAAGTGATTCACCAGCCTGAAGGGTTATCGGCAAGACAAGTTTATGAACATGATCGATTTCCAGACTCAGATTTTTAACCAACCCGGATTCACCCTGCGCACGAATAATGAAACGCAATGGCTGCTTTTCTTCCTTTTGCTCCCAGGACCATTCCGAAGCGGTCGGCATACCCGGTGCGATTTTCCGGTCTTCATGCGTAAATGGGCCTTCTATCCGGAATGGATACAACATCCAGCCGGATTCCGTTTTTTCCAGGTGAAATTCACCCTTCGGATCTCTCATCCGTTCCCGTTGATCTTCCGAGAAACTGCCGCTGCGCCGCGCCGTCTCCCATTCGCGGATGGCATCAAGAATCTGATCTAATTCCGCATTGTGACGGATTGCTCCACTTCGATATGCCAGTGCAAAACCCGCATTATAACCGGCCGCCCGGGCCAGCATCCATTCAATATCGGCCAGCGTCGTGCTTCGTGTCAGCAGATACCAGCCCAGCATGTTGGGCAGGTAATTCCGTTCCAAAAGTGCCTGATTCTTAATGCGGTACTCCTGCATGGATTCCCTGAAACCGGCATACCAGGGCTCGCCCCAGTTCAGGTAATGATTGATATGCCAGTAATAATGACTGGACCGGCTTGAGCCATTGACTACCGTGTGACCGACGCCGTCATAGAATTCTTTGGCAAACACCTGCATAGCAAAATCACCCTGACCGGTCGCGTAACAACCCTCATGCCCATCGAAATCCATTTGCGATACACCGGTGGCATTGAAGAAGTCAACCATATTCTGAACCATACTTCCCTGTAGCTCAAAATCAGGAAAAAAGACTTTATAGGCATGGTCCATCAGTTTAGCGACCTGTGCACCTTTTTTGTGGGCCGAGCTGCGGGTATCAAACACACCCCGCTTACAATCCAATAATTTATAGGGAGGCTCCCCGGAAATTGTTCTGTATTGAATGATTTCATCCCCGATGCGCACGCAGTTCAGCCAGTTGGCCTTTTCATTGACAAAATAATTCGGATCGGCAACGGCAATTTCCGTCTGTTTCGCATCGATATCTTCTACTAAGGCGCTACTCCCGGTGACAGCCAGGTGTGGATGGGGCACCGGTGTAACAAAGGGATCATTGGTTGTAATAAAATTGGTCAGTGTATGAGCGCCTATGCGAATCCCCCGTTTTTCAGCCTTTTCCACACACTGTTTCATCCCTTCAATACCGTTCGGAAACAAATCTTCACGAAGTTCGAAATGGCCCCAGTTTTTAAAGGGTTCCCCATGATAGAGCGACATTAATCCGGCCTGCTCCACCACATCCAGTATTGTGTCAATATTGGATTCCGAGAAGGTACCGATCAGGTAACTTCTTCCGGTCTCCGGGGATCTTTTAACCCAGACATCATCGATTAAGGGATGGGGTAAATCCTCAGCCAATTCGATCTCCTCTATCACGTCCAGAACATCCCCGTTTGAACAGCCAAACAGGGCAATTTTCGAACCGACCAGTGTCTCTCCCGGTATAGGCGGAACGGGCATACCCGGGAAACGTTCACCCCATTCATGCCAGACGAAAATGGTCCGTTCCATTGTGCGATCGATGGAAAAAGCATTGAGCGTCGACCCGAAATCGGTCTTAATGGCCGTCGTTCCCCGACTCAGTACCGATCCCTCCTCATTTTCAAAGGCTCCGCCCACTGTCTTCGGATTCAAACCTTGAATACCGATGGCAAAGGCATCATTCCTGACGACACCGACGATTTCTCCAACCGTATCACCTATGGATGTAGCAAAGGGCCCCCACCGTAAGACATTGGCCATAGCCTGCGGGGTTACACCAATCACTTCAAAAGTTATATAGCGATCATTCGATTGTGCGGCAAGATCAACCTGTAAGGCATTATTCGAAAAAGTCAATCGCATCGTCGTACCCGTCGAATCGATAGTCATCGACTCAGGAGCGTGCCAGACCGAATCAATCCTGACACTGAATAATGGGGATTTCTGTGAACCGGACAGGTAATTTCTGCCACCTTCAGGATCTCTTAAATCGGTTAAATGGCCGGTATTATCCAAGCCTAATTCAAAATGATTGGTTTGAAAGGTTGTTTTCTCCACCTGACAGGAAAACGTTACTATTAGAGTGAGCAGGAATATTCCTATTAAATGAAGTAAACTGGCTATCAATTTCATCTGGAGCTCCTCGATTTGTAGTAGTGAATATTATTTTAATTCTACTTTGTGTTTTAGCGTCTTTGCGTGTAAAAATTCTATTTTGTGTCGATGCCCATTTGCTTCAGGAGCGGTGCAATGGCCTTTGCCCATGCCTCATAGCCGGCCGGCCTAAGATGCAGACAGTCATCCGACATGAGCGTTTTATTGGCTGCGCCATCGGGATGAAGGAAGATCTTGCCAATATCCCGGTAAAAAATATGGTTATCATCATTAAGATGGCTGATACTTTCATTGATGTTTTTAATTTTTTGCCGGAAAGGATCCTCCGGCTGCTCACCCCTCGGGAAAATTCCCAGCAGCAGGATTTTTGATTCCGGTACCGTTGTGCGTAGTTTATTCACCACCGCTTCAATGCCTTCTGCGATCTCGTTTTCCGTATTATCATTCAGATTATTCGTTCCGATCATGAGTATGATGACTTCAGGTAAAATGTGATCGAAATTACCATTTTCGATCCGCCAGAGCAGGTGCTGGGTACGGTCCCCGGATATACCGAAGTTAGCTGTTTTAACCTTTCCAAAATACTTCTCTTGGGCTTTCTGGCCCGGCTCCCAGACATGACGTCCCTCACCGCCCCAGGATTGGGTGATGGAATTACCCAGAAATACCAGCTCAACATCCTTCGTTTGTCCGATCAGGTTAATATCCTTATGTTGATCGAGCCAGCTACCTCCGTTAGTCCATCCTGCCGCAGCGGCACGCTTTTCGCCACTGGAGACGGGTATAATCGCTGAATGACAATCTGCCGATACTGCATTCGTATCGCTATCGTCGGCAGGTATATTGAATTTTAATACATGATTTCCCGTTCGGGGGACTCCGATCATATTCCAGCCCGATGATGCATAAAAATAGAATGGTTTTCTGTACGGTCCCTGTATAGGGGAAATACCCCAGATGGTAGAATCCTCCTCTTCCACGGCAACAACCTTCCATTCCAGGTTTTTAGCTAAGTTGGAAAAGGGTAGCTTTGGCCCCATATCTGCAATAAGACTATTGGTCAAACCATAAAGAAATACGAGGAAAATGGTTTTCCATTTCATGGTGGTTTCATGCTCCTATTCAATAATCAAAATATGACCTTTTCTTGGATCCAGTTCAATGGCCTGATTTAAACTCCACCTATTTTCCTTTTGAAAATGCTTAATATATGGTGCATTGAATCCTGAAGGCCTGTTTGTAATACCCGCGCGATCCCAATCAATGTTCAGTTGAATTTTTTTCTCGGAGTCGGAAAAATTACCAACCGATATCATGATTTTATCCGGTTTCAGGTAGGCCGTGGACAGGACCTCCGGATCATTGGTTGATACAATCGGGTTGTCATCCCAATAGCCCACCATCTCCGCATTTTCGATACCAAATTCATCCCATACCTGCCAGATATCCCGCGGATCACAGCTGATACCTTCCGTTGTCCAGGGATAGCGCACCGTCATGCCATAGACCATTCCCAGCCATGGATTGCCGCCTCCGTGTAACATATCTCCCATGAGTCCGAAGGGAATACCGGAAACTTCAATCAGCCAGTTCGCCGGGGACATCTGATCATACAGAAAGCTTTCGCCGAACCAGAGTTTATCAACATAGGGAAAGAATTCCGTATATTGCTTTGCCGGGCCTTTGCTGAATCCGGTATTGGAATGAAGGTCCAGCAGACAATCCGCTTTATGCCGGTTCATTATCCTGCGCATACGTTTCAGCATACGCCGGTCGAAGGCCACGTCGTCCAGATAAAGGCCGTCGATTTCAATAAGTTTCACCAACCAGCCTAAACCCTCAATATAATAATTATACCATCTGGAATCACCTGTCGCCGTAAGGATGGATGCATCCGGTAAAAATCTTTCCTTCGCAAAATGATGATACCACTGCGGTGTGTAATTATCCACGAAATGTTCCCGCAGCCATGGGTATCCTCCTCCATTACCCCCTGCCAGAATTTCATTCCCCAGGCTGCGCAGGGCCCATATCTCGGTTACATGATTGGAAAGCTCCCGGATCGTATAATATAATTTTACTTTTTTACCCTTGCTATGAAGACGATTAACCAGGTGTTTCAGTGTATCCACAGCCAGAAACGGATAATTAATATAGGGATTATATACATTGGCATGGTGAATATTCACAATCCGTATCCCGGCCTCCCATTCTTCCTCCGAAGGCACAGGACGGCCACCCTGATGATAATAGCGATCTGTAAATTGTGACCGTGTGTCGATTTTCTTAACCGGTGTCAGAAGCAGGGAAAATTCGAATTCGAGAGGCTGATTTTTCAACAGTTTACGCCCACCGCTATATACAATCGTCCTTACGAGATCCCCCTCGGTTTCGATCCGGAATCCACCTTTACCCCCATTATGCCAGGAATCCGGAGGTTCCGGTTTATACAAATTCAAGAGAGGACCGTGGTAGGAAGTTCCCCTCAATTCCACCCAGATACCTGCCGCAACCCCACCAATCCAGAAACTATCTTCCGGCCCGCTCCATTTACTATGGTGTTTTTCAGGGAGATCACATCCCGGCAATCCCATTCCAATCATATAGGCGGCCAGCGCACGTTGTAGTGGAATCTCCAGACGGATGTCATCTACGGCAGCATCAGCCCGGGGAACGATTTTGATCTGAAAATTCATGTAACCGTCAAATTCAACCGTCGACCGAATTTGAAAATCCAGGTCGCGGGTAGACGATTCGGTAATTCTCCGGCTTAACCCGGATAGATGCTCGACCTCAATAGTACTGCCCGCTGGTATCACCCGGTACTTTGAATCGGCCTCTATAATAAAATCCACCGGACCTTGAAGGAGTGGTTTCTGCTCATAATACACTTCGGAGGGAAGACCACTCCGGGAAAATTTAATTCGTTTACCGGATAAAATACACGTGTTTTCGTCCGGATAGCGGAGTGCATCAAAGGGTTCGATGGGATCCGTGCTGATTCCCGCTGTTGAATTGAGCCAGCGCAGACGGGAATGCCGCCACGGTTCGCTATCGCCCCGGTCTTCCAATATGGCATCTTGCACGGTAAGCTTGACGGGTATGCTTTGCCCTTCGGTATTCGAGGGTGTTATGTAAATCCGCCCCCTGTAAATGCCGGGTTTTGTGCTGTCTGAGATATCCGCTCCAATCCACAAGGGCTGAACGGAGCCTGTTTTTACATTAATATATTTTGTAAAGGGAATTCCATAGGGATTGATACCCTCGGTATTAAAGCAGGTCAGTTTCTGCTTTGCAATTAGGGAACCATCTTCAGCAATTAAATCAGAAAATGTGACAACAAGTGTATCAAGCCTTTTTCTGGCTGCATACACCCCGACCTGAAACACGTAATATTCATTTCGCAGGGCCGTTCCGCTGAACGATTCCCGCAAACCGTAATGTATCCAGCGGAGAGGAATATGACCGGTCATTCGAATCGGAAATGCACGGTCTTCTGGAAACAATAGAAAATCATGATCCCTTTCTTCACGTAATTGTTTAACCTCCGTTTTCGTAGCCGCTACCTCCATGGGATAAAAACTGTCAAACACCGTACGTGATTGAATTTCACGGTAAGAAGCTATGTGCAGATCAGAAAAATTGTTATTCCGGCTTCGTATATTCAGATCAAACCAATCTTTATCCGGTGGCGATTCCGGTTTGAGATAGTCTCCGTAATAGAAACCATGACCCTTCTGTACCTGGAACGGAAGGTAATAGAATTCATAGGTTCCTTGTACCACCGGTCCAAAAATGATGCGGCAGGATTCCTCATCAACCTTCAGGCGATGGATATTTTGAATCGTGTCCTTCGTATCTGAATGAAGAATGATAAACCGCTTATCAGCTGGTGCCTCATCATGACGGCGCCAGGGGAGATCGAGGAGGACGGCTTCCGCAGATTCATCTACGTCAATCACCGCCCGATGATTTCCCAACGACTCATCCCAAGGCTTTTCCGGAACAGAATAGGTAATCGTATTACTTAAACCATCTGAGACAGGTATGCACAAAAACAAAAATATACCGAGCAAATAGAATCGCATAGCTGGTTCCCAATGATCTTTATCGGGTCAGGACCGTTATTTCAGCAAGCGAAGCCGGGCGATCATCAACCGTATTGCTAGCTTTCAACCTTATATAACGCGCTTTAACTGATGGGAATGTGACCCGCTGTTCGATCGGGCTGTTTAAAATATTGGCGAATTCGCCCTTACTTACCCGATTCCAGCTCTTTTTATCCTCACTTGTGTGGAATTCATATTCTTTTATAAATCCGCTGATCCAGCGCTGTTGCATCGGAAGATAGGTAAATCCCTTCAATTCCAGCGTTTCACCCAGATCGATGATTATGTCATTACTGCCATTTTTGGAACGATCCGCCCACCAGGAATTCGGGTTACCGTCAATGACTTTTACAGCCTCCGGGTCCGGATCGAGAACTTTCCACTGCATTGCGGATATGTCAAAAGGGACCTGGCCGGTCTCGCTCTTTCGTGAACCGTCGATGGCCACGGCTTTGACGACAGCCGGATCATGCTGAACGAAAGGTTCCGTGTATCTCCGGGACTGGTCATCCGGTTCGCTGCCATCCAGCGTATAATAGACAGTTACACCCTCTTCAGGAACGCTTATGGACACTTCTCCGGACTGGTTTCTGGAAATGCGTGGCGGAACGAGAAGCTTGGGTGCATTATAGACTTCAATATTGGAAATCACAGGACAGGCTTTTGCATCAATGATATTCAGGCGTACCGCCGAAGCCATGATATCAGGCAACCGTAGAATGCGTTTATAGCCTATGGTCGTTTCCGAAGCGATTTCCCTCCATCCCGAATCGGTTTCCGCTTCTACCGTGAACGTTTTAATTCGCTGACCAAGAGCTATAAATTCCTGAACGAGGAAGCGGTTGAAGGTAATGGTTTTCCCGAAATCGATGGTGAGCGACGATTGAATGACCGAATCCTTCGTTGCCCAGTAGGTATCCGGATCGCCGTCAACGGCCCGGGCGGCCTCATATCCTCTGCCGCGTACATCGGTCGCCGTTGCTTTCTGACCTTTTGCCAGATCGTGTGCAAAATCTTCCTTGATTTTAGCAGCCATCTTGTTCAACTGCCGGACATCATTTTCGTGAATAAGTCCGCGTTTATCCACCGGGAAATTGAGTAAAAGTGAACTGTTTCGTCCGATGGACTTGTAATAAATGTCCAGAAGCTGCGCCAGGGATTTGACTTTATGATCCTCGTACTCATGGTAGTACCACCCCGGCCGGATAGAAACATCCGACTCCGGAGGAACCCAGTGCGTGCCGTTCTCCTGTCCGGCTGCATATTGCGAGGCATATTCGGGCATGCCGCCGTAGACACTGTCCCTGAGGAGCAAAGACCAGGTTGTTTTGTAGGAATACCCATGTTCATTGCCCACCCAGCGCACATCCGGACCGGCGTCGCTGAATATAACGGCGTTCGGCTGAAGTTTACGAATAATGGGTATGGTATTCTCCCAATCATAATAGGTCTGTTTATCGACCCGGCGATCTTCATTTGCACCGCCATAATAGCCCGTTCCGCCATTGGCTCCATCAAACCACACTTCAAACACCTCGCCATAATTGGTCAGACACTCCCTCAACTGATTCCGGAAATAGGTGATATATTCCAATTTACCATAATCGGCGTGGTTCCGGTCCCAGGGTGACAGGTATACACCGAACTTCAACCCGTATTCTTTGCAGGCATCCGCCAATTCCCTCAGCACATCACCTTTGCCGTCCTTCCATGGTGAATTCTTTACCGAATGCTCCGTATAGGCGGAAGGCCACAGGCAAAAACCATCATGGTGTTTCGCCGTAAGAATGATCCCTTTCATCCCGGCTTCTTTGCATACCCGGGCCCACTGACGGCAATCGAGTTCTGTCGGATTGAATTGTTCCGGTTTTTCATCGCCGAATCCCCATTCCATGTTGGAGAACGTGTTCATGTTGAAATGCACAAATCCGTAAAATTCCAGATCATGCCATGCCAGCTGCCGTTCCGATGGAACCGGACCGACGGGTGAAGGGGGTGGTGGTGAGGAAGTACAAAATACAAAATACAAAATACAAAATAGGGGGAATGCGTATTTTAACATTTTCGCTCCTTTAAAAGGATTCATATATGAGATGATTTAAATCGTGTTAAATAGCGATCTAGTTAGAATCTGAGCTTGTCTCTGGAATCCAGGGGCAAGAATGTAAACAACCAGCTCTGGGAATCATAGGCAGAGGGAATTTTATGTGCCACTGTTTACTCCACGGTGATCTCATCAATAAACATCCAGGCTTTACCGCCTGAACCTTTGTGCCATTCGGGGCATTTTCCCAGATTACTAGCCGATACTTTTACGTAGCGCGCCTCAATATTTCCCAGTTTGAGCTCAAAATCCTGAATGATCGTTTGATTCGTTTGCTGAATTTCAATTTCCTTCGCTGCAACGGGTTTAAATTCTTCCTTATTATCTGATACCTGGATTTCCAGTTTGGTGGGCAGGAAGATCCAGTTATTCTGGTTCTGCAGAAAATGCATTTGAACACTTCCAACCGGTTTAACTTTCTGCAAATCAATAATTGCTTCCATGCTATCGCCTTCGAATCCCAGCCAGTGCAGATAGAGATTGTCTTTTGTCCCACGCTGCCCGTCAATCAGGCTCTTTGCCCCATCCGCTGCATATTTTTCAGACGGATTAACTGAAAGTGTGATGGTTTTAATATTTCTAAACGTTACTGCGTCCAGGACTTTTACCTGTTCTGCAGGAATGGTGGTTTCCAGCACAAGAATGGTATTGAGTTTTTTTCTCTCTTTTTCAGGAACAGAAATGAGCATTTCACCGTCCTCTGTTCTTACAGGAAAAATCTCCTCACCGTCCATTAAACGGCATCTGGATATGTTATGGTTAAACTTCGATATTACCAGAGTGTCAGAAGGCCAGTCCAACACATGAAGGAAAATGCGATTGTCTTTTCGTGTGGACGCTGTCCACTCATTCGGCATGAACGGCCCGCCTTGGGTAGCATAAATGCTTTCGCCGTATTTATCCAGCCATTGACCGATCTCGATCAATCGTTTTTGCTGGAACAATTCCATCCTGCCGTCCGGCATCGGGCCGATATTCAAAAGGAGATTACCACCGCCTCCAACGGTTTGCACCAGGATATCAATCAGTTCTTTCAGGCTTTTCAGACGGCCGTGCGGACGCCAGTGCCAGCCATCGGCAACGGTAATGCAGGATTCCCAGGGATGTTCGATATCGAAAGCACCGATCTCCTGTTCCGGTGTTTTATAATCGCCAGCGTATTTCCATGGATGGGTTTTACCTTCTTCATCGGCACGCATGCGGTCCACCCGGTTGTTGATCAACAGATCGTCCTTCTTGTCCCGCAGATACTTGTACAGATCCATACCGCGCTCATGGGACCAGGGGCCTTCCCAGTAGCCGTCGAACCACATGATTTGCGACTGATAGGTATCAATTAATTCATCGAGCTGATTTTTCATGTATACCATGTATTTTTCCATGTCTGAATTTTCCACTGGCCTGGGATCACCCCCATAGCGACCCGGATATTCCGGATGATGCCAGTCGCAGATGGAATAATAGGTTCCAAAAATAATCCCCTGGCGATTACATTCATCCGATAAATCCCTCAGGACATCTTTTTTATACGGTGTGGACATCATATCATAATCGGTATACCTGGAATCCCAGTTACAGAAGCCGTCGTGGTGTTTGGTTACCATAATGAAATACTTCATTCCCGCTTTTCGTGCCGTGGTTATCCAGTCTTCCGCATCAAAAAATACAGGATGAAATTGCACATAGAGGCTGTCAAACTGATTGATGGGTATCCGCGGCGCGAAATCGTACGGATGGTTTCCGCGGCCCCAGCTGGACGTACCGCGGATTGAAGAAGGCCCCCAGTGCACAAACATCCCGAATTTCATATCCTGGAATTTTTTCAGCGATTCCTGATGGGGCTTCAGGTCCGGATATTTCTCACCACCGCCCCACTGTGCAATCAAGCTCAACGGCATTAAAACGATTACAACCAGATTGATCAATTTAGTCATGACTCTTCCTATTTAACTGAGCTTCCATTGGCTTTGAACTTCATTTTTTCAGTCTGTATGAAAGACTTCTTTCATCGGTATCCATGTTCGTTCATTTCCGGTCGAAAAATCCTGCTGGAGCATCCCCTTCAAATCCTGATCCAGCTGACGGACCTCCGCAATCGCAAAAAGATTATCTGTATCGGTTCTGAAATCCGTACCACTGTATTCGTAATAGAAATAGACACGGTTACCAAAAGTATAAAAGGTCAGATTCTGGAAATTGTGCTTTAAATAAGAAGTAATTGTGGTTGTGTTCATCTGCCGGAGTCGTTTCGCAAAATTCTCTTTCTGGCCGGGTTTTAAAACACCATCAAATACGCCGCGTTGCACATCCTGATAGGGTACAATGCTGGAGTCCATCTCGAACACCAATTCTGCTGATGCCCACCATTCCCCTTGTTTCCGCCCTTCCAGTGGTTCCTGCATCGGATCGGTCAGTTTCCACCAGTCTTTGGTTACTTCATCCGCCATGGCAGCCATGTCTGCATCGAAATCCGAACCGACATATTCAAAATGTGAAAACAGGATACTATCCTTCAGGAATATGGAATAATTCCGGATATTGCATTGGCGGATACGTTCCAGCACCCCGGGGAACGTGTGCCTGTGCAAAATGATATATCGCTCCTCGTACTCGGGTTTTAGTCCGATCACGCTGCCATATCGCTGAATCTCATGGTCGACGGCCCGCTCTGACGGCTTTGGTGAACATCCATTTCCCGCGAGAAGAAATAAAATAAAAAGGTAAGGAAGCATATACATTTTTTTCATAGCATTAATCCGGATTTTAAAAGATTGGTTAATTAGATTTTAGAATGAAACTACTAAATTAAAAATTAGGAATTAGGAGTTAGGTGGTAGGTGTTAAAAATTAGGAATTAAGACGAAAGCATGTCCTATGTTATCCGTGTAATCTGTGTCATCCTCTTCATCCGTGATCCATCTTCTTTATCCGTGATCATCCCTGATCAAATGAAGACACCGCCTCAAACATCGCCACAATATTCTCCGGCGGTACTTCCGGCAGAATATTATGTATGGTATTAAATACGAAACCGCCGCCCGGCATGAAAATCTCAAGACGCTGTTTGACATGATCTCTGACTTCCTCCGGGGTGGCATTATTCAAAACCTTGCGCGTATCCACGCCGCCGCCCCAGAAGGTCACCTCCCTGCCGAATTCCTTTTTCAGCTTTTCCGGTTCCATGTCGACGCAATTCGTCTGTACCGGATTTAAAACTTCAAACCCGGCATCGATGAGATCCGGAATCAGCTTGTAAATCGATCCGCAGCTGTGCAGAAACGTGCGCATGTTACTGTTCTTTTTCACATAATCGCAAAGCATTTTATGACGCGGTTTAAAAAGATCCCGGTAAATGGAAGGATCCATGAAGGGTCCTTTATCTGTACCAAGGTCATCCCCGAAACGCAGAATATCAACGATATCACCGACCGTCTCACATACTTTACCCAGCGTGGCAAGGTGGATTTCCATCAGGGCATCGAGCAGTTTTTCCACCTTCTGCGGCTCCAGCATGAGATCCATCAGAAAATTATCGATACGTCTCAGGAACGTGCCCCATTCGAAAAGGTTGCATCCGCAGACAATCATCAGGGCCCGGTCGCTTTCTTCGCGCAATTTCAGTGTCCGTTCCCGCAGCTGCTCCCAGAAATCAGGTAGATGCGCATTATCCCAGGGGCTGTGGACCAGGCCGGACCATAGTACTTTGTCCATGGCCTCAGGAAGGTTTTTGAAATTATCCGGATAGCCATCGATATAAGGAAAACAGGTCTGGTCAAAAAATGTGGCACCCGCCGGCATTTTGGCGATTCTTGTACCGTCTTTGGACAGGGCATGCCACGAGCCGTCTGCATCCTGAACAGGATGAAACCATGATGGATATTGACCAACATCGCCATTGGCCATTCGGATATCATACCAGTCCGAATCCACTGTGTTAAACATCCGTCCGATATCAACCACATCAATCGAAAAACGGTCCAGGATCATTTCCTCCGGTTGGGCGAGCTGTTGAACAACGTCATATATCCGGGTATGACCTGACGTTAATCCCAGGTGTTTTTTAAGGTTCGAATAAGCAATAGCCGATATACCGGAACTCGGCGTCGCGCCCAGATCAACCGGGACCCTGTCGGATTCTTTATGGTCGATAGCTGCGAGGATGCGTTCACGAGGGTTCATTTATTCTCCGTGTTTTATATTATATAACCCACCCCCACTGTCCCCCTCCCTGGCATGCCAGGGAGGGGGATGAAAGGGGGAGGGTTGGTTTTATTTATTAGCAACCCACTTTATTGCATTCAACAATAGTTTCGGGTAAACCGGATTTTCCCACGCCCTGGAATCATGACCCAGCAGCAGGTAGACAACAGGACTTTTTTCATAGTGTGTCACCCAGGCCAGCTCCGGATCACTATCCGGTGAGTCCGTCGTTAACAGTACTTTGGACTGCGGAGAAACCAAATAGTTTTTATACGTCTCATCATGAATCGTAAAATCCGGGATACCCTTCGTTACAGGATGTTTCTCGTCCACTACTCTAACCGGTATATCCACATCATGTTTGTAATCGGAAGGAGCGTGCTCTTCGCCACCGAGCAGCTGGTTTTTAAAAACATATTTTCCACCAATCATATCGGTATAGTCGTTCCAATTACGGTGAGCGCCCAGATTGTGATGCAAAGCGACCACACCGATACCCTGCTTCAGCAGATTTTTATACGACCCCTGCTGTGCCTCCGTGAACGCTTCAACCATGTCGTAACGGACAAGAACATCATATTTCTTTTCAAAACCCGGCTTGAGTTTATCTGCTTCATCGGGAAGCCGGATATGTTCATAGCGTATACCGGGCAGATTGTTGAACATTGTAAAAAAGGGTTCCTGTTCAAAATCATGCCCGCCTGTTGTAACGGCAATAGTGAGCATTTGATCATCCTTCGGTTGGTCAGTTGCGATGACGACGTCCGCTTTCCGGGATGCCGGAGTCACTTTCAAATCCTTTATGGTGCCATTTTCAACGGCACCCTGAATCACGGTATTGTAGGGTGCCCGGAGCTTGAACGCCGCATTCCAGCCCTCCGGCCATGCCGGAAGAAGGTAGATTTTTTTTGAGTAGGGATCCGCCTGTATCAGCATCGATTGCAAGGTTCTCATGAGCACTCCTCCATGATCCTGGTCGGGTATCCAGTCGTAATTCGGTCCCCAAAAGGCCGGGAAACGGGAATCCTTATGATGATTTTTCGAGCGTTCAACCAGATTTTTTTTAGCCCGCTCAGCCAGCCCGAGGTAACTCATAAAGAGATCGTCCTGCCGCCAGCCGAAAGCACCTTTGTCCCAGCGATGATTGAGGGCATTTACCCCCCACTCTTTATTCGCATTCCCAACAGCAATATGGCGGAAGGGAAATACAGCATAGAGTTCGGGATTTTCTATATTACGTTTTTCGGCAAATCGTTCTGCCGGAGCCAGCGCTTTACCATCCGGTGTATCCCGAAGGGGGAGCTCCGGAATCTTGTTACTGAAAGCTGTCCAGAATTTTCTATCCTTATCTGACAGAACCGATTTTTCAAGGAAGAGAATACGTTCAGAGACAGCCCGCAATCCGGCAACTTCAGGCATGGGATTGGTGCAATCCCACCAGGTTTCACAGGCCATGGAGGGGTGCATGTGCAATTTCCCGTTTTCATCCGTTTCATAATAATTATCAAAGAACTGCGCTACATTTTTTGCAACTGGGAGTATTGTTTCTCTGAGGAACGGTTCATCCTGTGTATAATCATAGTAGTCCAGCATCATGAAAACCAGCTCCGGACCAGCTACCCATTCCCATTTATGCCAGCCGCTCTCCTGTAATTTATCTTCACGCTCCTCGTAGGGGGTCCAGCCATAACTTGCCGTGAAAACCGATCCCCAGAAATACATGCATTCCGGGAAATAAGCCCCCTCGAAACCGAAATACTTCTGTGTACGTTTGAGGCAGATCTCATAAATATCATCTGCATACATAGTAAAGAACGGTTTCATCAGGTCAAAATCACCGGCCGCACACATACTCAGGTAGGGCAATCGGGTATTCTGCCACCAGTATCCCGGTCCCCAGCGTCGGTAATCCGGTCCGCCCGGCAGATCCGGATACGGAACGGTGAAGATGGAGCCATTAAACTTTATAGGGTAAGCGCCACGTCCCGCCCCTGCATCGATAAACCGCTGCAGGGCATAGGCACGTGATACGATAAACGCATCATCATCTTCCGGATTATCGATCAGCGAATCGGACCGGACGTGGATCCAGCTTCTTTCCCAGAATTCAGCCCACCATGCTTCGTGTGTTTTTCGATGTTGTTCAGCCGTTTGTTGTTCGAAATCGGCAATGTCCACCTCTACTTCTTCCAGCCATTCCTCCGCGGTCGCCGGGTGTACCGTTTTGACAAAGACACTGATCCGGTTAGAGCGCGATGCGGATGTTTTCAGTGTTACATCATCCACTTTTTCCGCATTTTGTCCGGTTACAACAGCACCAAAAGTGCGGTGAAGAATGGGATCCGCATCGAAAAATGCGGACAGTCCCTGCAGGCGGTTCGTCAGATCGAATCCAACGGATTTGCGGTTGTGATGATACCAGCCGGTCCGGTTCTCCATGTCGGTAATGATATGATCCGGTTCGACAATAACCGGTTCATGGAGTTTTCCCGGTTTTGAGCGGTTTTCCAGAAGATCACTCACGCTCAATTCAGGCAGTGCATAGGGGTCCGTTCGCCAGAGTGCGATCCGGGCGGTCAGTGACATGTCTGTTTTACTTTCACTTTCAATATGAATAGCAGGATTATCAGCATCAACCCAGACATTCAATGTCACTTCGCTTTCAGGCGCCTGCGGATTCAGTGAAGAAATACGGATGGTGCCGGTTTTCAGATCCAGTTCCTGTTTAAATGTATCGCCCGGCCTGAACAGCACCGGTTCGGTTGTGATGCTTACTTTGCCCACTTTCAGAAGGCGGCCGTTATCCCCCCAGGAATCGGTTTTGCCGATATAAAAACAGAGATCACCATTCGGCTCCACCCATACATTCAATCCTATATTCCCATTGCCCAGGGGCATGGAGCCGTTATGATCCGCGCTTGGCGATGTCCAGATAATATTATAGGGATCGGGAGAATGGTCTTTTTGTTGTGTGCAGCTGAAAAGCAGCATCGTTCCTGCTAAAAGGAAGAATGTCTTCATTCCGTATACCTCTGTAAAAAAATAATGATATTGTCATCCCTCAGGGATAACAGAAAGAATTAATTACCGGCTGAGATGCTTTTTTACAAACTCCACGGCGTGCGCATTGGCCGGTGCATACGTCTTGTTGCGGAATCATTCCCTGTTATGGTTTCGCTTACGGGATCCCAGTTTATCGGTTTTCCTTCACGGATAGAAATTTCAGAAAGATGACAGATAATATCAGAACGGACTGCAGAGTGAAGATCATCGACAGGTTGCTCTCGCTTTAAAACCGCATCTACAAAATTCCTGACCTGGTTTTCGCTGACAGCCAGCTTAATATCACCGGTATCCTGTCCCACCTTATACAACTCTGCCGGATACACTTCCCGTCCTTCGCGGCTCACCCGCACCCAGCCCTTTTCTCCGACAAACAGCGTGCCGTGCCCACCTTTAATGCCCGGATGCAAACGGGGTGTCATACCGAGTGCCGTTTCATCATCCATAAAACGCATTGGCAAGCCGTTAGCATACGTACATTTAACATCCCAGTTCGTGACCGTATTAAATAAACCTTCTGCCGGTATTTTTCCAGTGCCTTCGTACCGAACCGGAATTTCCTTCAGACCGGCATTGTCTGCCCACCATTGCAGCATATCAACCGGATGAGCGCCCCATCCCGCGATAAATCCGATGGCATAATCATAAATATGAAAGATACCGTTCCGGTTAGTCCGCTCCAGGCAACGATCATGACAGAACGGTGCCTCCTGTGCCGGACCCAGCCACAGGTCATAGTCGAATCCGTCGGGTATCTCCAGGACCGGTGTCGGTGATCCGCCGGATTCACCATGCGGCGCCCAGACATATAGTTCTTTTACTTCTCCAATATGACCGTTGAGGACGAGTTCGATGCCGATGCGGACATCGAGAATGGAACGCTGCTGCGCACCATACTGAAATACACGTTCATACTTGTCCACAATGGCGCGGGATGCAAGATCCTGATCAATGCTGATGCCCAGCGGTTTTTCCGTATACATGTCCTTACCGGCTCTTGCGGCGGCCATTGAGATGGGCACGTGCCAGTGATCGGCCGTCGAAATATGTACTGCATCGATATCTTTGCGATCTAATAGCTCACGGAAATCGTTATGATCATCACAATTGCCGTATTCCAGCTTTCTCTGCAGCCTTCGCTCCTTTACCGGATCGCACACGGCAACGATCTGTGATTTTTCATAATGGTGATAATCGATCGAAACACCGGACCGGTTGCCGCAGGAAATCAGCCCGATATTGGCGCGGTCACTGGGCGGAACCTGTCCGTTGCGCCCTAGAACGCCGGAAGGAATAATGACCGGAAAGGCCGAAAGTGCACCGGCGGCTGCTGTACGTTTGAGAAAACTTCTGCGTGTAATTTTCATAGTTCGTCCTTTCTATTGATGAGAATCTCATCAGCAAATATCCAGGCTTTGCCGCCGGTTGATGATTCAATCGGAGTCGACCGGGCAGATACGGCCAGATGACTTTTTACCTGCAACACCGATCAGTCATAAGGAAACCAGACATTCATTTCACCGGTGCCGCGGTGGGCCCAGGCATAATAGGGTATTGCCGTAAAATCCCGTACCTGCATGCGTGCGCCATCATCGGAATAGCCGGCTTTACCTTTAATAACCGTTATCCCGCCGAGTAAATCCGGTTTTTGTTCCGCAGAAAATGATGCGTCTTTATCGAGAACAAGGTTAAGCACCTGATTTTCGTTATCAATACCTTCCGCGCAGTACACCAGCGGGCCGCGTTCCAGAGCCACACGTTTATGGTTATCTTCCACTTTCGGATGGCTTATGACTTTTCCAACTGCCATGGGCATTTTAAGCCTAATGTGATCACCTGCTTCCCATGTGCGATTAATTTCTGCATATCCATTCTGAACGGACAGCGGGTATTTTTGTCCGTTGATCGTAATGGTTGCTTTGGAATCATTTGATTGTACATACTGGTACAAATCTCCGGGAACAGGCTGATTGCGCAGCCACCCCGGTATGCGAAGAAAAATACTGAAAGTACCTGTTTTTTCAGGATCAATGCTTACCTGTATTGTTCCGTCCCAGGGGTAGTTTGTTTTCTGCTCAATTGTAACGGGTTGGTTTTCCAATTCAATCGTACTTTTATTCTGCATATAGAGATTCACGTAAAGGTCATTGTCGCGGACCGCGTACACATATCCGGGCAGAGAAGGCAGGATCCGCACAATATTTACAGGGCAACACGAGACGTCAAACCAGGGTGACCGGCCGGTTTTACCCCGATTAAAGGCATATTTTCCGTCGAATTCAAGTGGATTGGGATAGAAAAACGTATTTCCTTCTAACGAAATGCCGGATAAAAATCCATTATACAGGATGCGTTCAAAAACATCCATATATTTCCCATCACCATGCAGTAAAAACAGACGGTGATTCATCAACATCATGGCAATCGCGGCACAGGTTTCATTATAGGCGGTTGCATTGGGCAGCACATAATTTGCTCCGAATCCTTCGCCATGACGCATGGCACCTACCCCACCCGTAATGTATAATTTCTTTGTAACGATGTTATGCCAGATGCGTCCCAGCGCGTCAATATAATCCTGCTCCCCGGTTAAAGCAGCGACATCGGCCATGCCGGCATAGAGATAACCGGCCCGGACGGCATGTCCGACCGCCTCACTCTGTTGAACAACGGGCAGGTGGTCTTGTGCAGAAGCCCCGTATAAATCGTGCCCCTCCGCATATAATTCGTGATAGACTCTTAAATTGGTCCAGCGCTCGGCCCCGGCGCCATCGGCCGCTTTCTCCGGATTGATGGTACGGTTTGTATACAGGTAGCCGTCCTCCTCCTGCGCCGCGGCGATGAGTGTGATAACGCTGTCAAGATACGCCTCCAGCTCCGGATCCGGATGCAGGCTCAGGGAATAGGCGGCACCTTCAATCACTTTGAACACATCGGAATCGTTGAAGTAAATACCTTCAAATTCCCCATCCTGCAGCCCGCCTGCTTTGGCGAAATTACTGATACGGCCGGTCTCTTCACATTTCTTAAAATCATAGGGAATGGTAACCAGCCGGTTGGTTTCCATCCGTTCATGCCAGAATCCCGATGTGACATTTACATCGGTAAACGGCACAGGCTTGATTGGATAATCGCTTTTGGAAAGATTTGCATTACAGGAAAGGAAAAGATGTAGCAAGAAGAACAATACGACAAGCCGCATTTTTTCTCCTTAGTTGATTCATTTATTGATCGATATCGTATTATTTAAAGAGAAATAATTTCCAACGTGCTATTTTTATTAAATCGGTCAAAATCTTTTGCATTAAGTGTTACGAGTTGATCGACACCCGCTTTTTTTGCACAAAAGAAAATCAGAGCGTCATACACACTTCCACCAGTCAAATTTAATGCTTCAATGTTCTCCAGCAGTTGTATATATTCCTGCGAGCTTATGGATTGCACATGCGCAATATTTCTTATATTAACATCGATAAGTTTTAAAGCTGTCCGGGGGGAAATTTTTGGTCTCAAGGGCGCGCCGGTCAGTACACTGTAAATTTCTAAAAGACTATGGGCAGCAACAACCATATTGAATTCATTTTGTCTGGCGCGCGATAACCATGAAAATGACTTTCTGTGTTTGGAATGTGACGCAATAATAGCAGCTATTAATATGGAACTATCAAAAAGTACTTTCAAATCCTTCTCACGTGAGCATGAGCTTGTTTGCTCGTTTTTCGCGATTATTATCTAATAACTGATTAAGATCGGTATCACATATTCCCGTAAAAATTAATATGCCATCCTTCTCAGTTATTGCTTCCTGTTCCCGTATTGGTTCAAGAATTATACGTTCACCATCGTCAATAATTTGAAGTTCAGAATCCGGTTTGATCCTCAGGTGTTCACGCACTTTTTTGGGGATGAGGATTCTTCCAAACTTGTCCAGAGTTGCTAACATATTTTCTGTCCTCTTTTTTTGGCAATATAAATGATTTTTTGCCAATTTCAAACATGTTAATCATATTTCTAACGCAAAGTAAGGATGCCGTGTCTTCCATTTGCCACGGGTAAAATCAGGGACGTCAACCACTTTACTCCTTTTTGCGATGGATTCTTCCGACAGCGGACCTATGGCAGCCATCAACACCCCGTCATATAAATCCAGCGGGAAGGGTTTGTTCTCACGGATGGATTTGACAAACTGATTGAGCATGATGCCGTCGGCACCGCCGTGTCCGCCGGAGGCGGTTTTCGCCCAGCTATGCTGATATTTCTCATGGTAAGGCGGAAATGGTTCCCATTGATGATATTCCGGGCTGATACCGGTCAGGTACAGTGCATTGCGCTGTTCATTATAGATGCCTTTCGTACCCTGCACTGTCCAGCGGTTGTCATACGGCCGGGGCGACTGCATATCAAAGTTGATTACGATGGTCTTCCCTTTTTTAGTCCGAACAACGGTTGTCACAATATCGCCTTGCCTGTATGTTCGTTTGCCATTGGGATGATCAGGGAAATTGCGTTTAAAGTATTCGTAAATACTGAATGGATCTGTTGCGGTTGACGTTATGGTATCATAGTAATCGCCGCAGTTGATATCCAGCCAGCTCATGACGGGCCCCTGCTGGTGGGTGGGGTACTGACAACGGTTGTGATCGACCAGGAACTGCGCGCCCCAGCGGGTGTTACCCGTTCCACGCTCGAAATACCAGTGGTCGATACAGTCATGGGAATAGGCACAATGGGCATGGGTCATATTCCCGAATAATCCTTCCCGGATCATGTTGAGAACCGCCAGGTTGTCACTGCGGAAACTCCAGTTCTCCAGCTGCATACAGCGTGTACCGGTTTTTTCCCAGGTCTCAATAAGCTCCCAGCATTCATCCATGGTGTAGGCAATCGGCACTTCACATCCAACGGGTTTACCCGCTTTCATGGAATAAACCGACATCGGCGTATGCAGATCCCAGGGTGTGGCGATGATGACGGCATCGAGGTCATCCCGTTCCATCAGCTTTTTATAATCCTCATCCCCGGTATAGGATGCCGGTTCAGTCTGTCCCTGCCCTTTTACCATCTCCGTAGCCATCCCTAATGCATCGGGATCGATGTCGCAAAGTGCCGTAAACTGTACATTGGGTATGGAAAACAAATTGGCCATGAGCCCCCGGCCCCGGTTACCGGTACCGACAACGCCGATCCGGACCGGTTTCGCTTCATCAGCCCTTGAAATATAGGGTACAAGATTGGATACCGCCAGCCCGGCAACGGCTGCCGAGTTTGTTTTAAGAAAATCACGACGTTTCATTGTTTGCCCTCGCTCTTCACATTTTATTTTTTTAATTTCCCTGACGCAATTCCTTAGCATATTCATACGCCTTATCCATCCACACAATAGAAAAATCGGTCAGCATCCGTCTTGCTGCATCCCGGTCTTTTTTGTAGATGGACATGGCTTCTTTTTCCACCTTTTTAGCTTTTTTCAGGACTGATTTTTCAAGCTGATCCCGTTTTTCCCTGGCTTTTTTGATATGTTCGAGATAATTGCTATCGACCGCCTCTGTTGCTTTGACATGCGTCCAGTAGCGATGCGTATCCACCGTATCGAATACACTTTCCGCCGGTTCGAAATGGATTTTCATGGCAGAAGCGTAATCCGTTAAAGCATAGGTTCGTGGAATTTCCAGCATTCCCAGGTACAGGGGCGTATAGGCATTCACACCTGGACGAAAAATGGCCGTCCATACACGTGTACCGATTTCCAGCGGCATTTTGTTGCGTAGCTCAACGATAATGCTGTACTGCGTTGAGCCACTGCAGATGGTGGCATCTGACAGACCATGCGGACTGCCCAGTTTGAAACCATCCGTTTTGTCCAGTTCCGTTCCCTCATAATGATCACGTAAAACAGCTTTGATCATCGCAAGTGATACTTTCTGCTTCGGCTCAACGGCGAACGGGAAATCATCATTCAGCTCATACTTTTCTTTCGCTAAAAGATCGAGCCCGCGCCATTTACGATTGACATTGCCGGGATGGTCGATCGAGGAACGTTTTGTGTAGGCTTTTGCAAAATGAAAGGCGCCATCTTTTTCCGGCTCATACCAGCCTTTTTCTATCGCATAATCAACGATATCGGGAGATCCCAGGAAATTCAGTGTATCCGCCAGATTGACCGCTCCAATCGTATAGTAATTGGGGATGATGGCAATTTTATCATCCGGGACGCGTTGGGCCACCCAGTGTTTTCCGTTGACAACCGCCAGCATCCAGGCTTCCTTTCGATCCGCGATGGAATAGGTTCTGCCGGAGGACGCATAACCGAATTCATCAATCATTTTACCGGCCAGTTTCACTGCCTGTCTGGCCGATTTGGCCCGTTCTCCGATCAGCCGTCGAATCCAGTAAACCACCCCGCCGTCGGTCAGTTCCGGTTCCGTCTCCATGGAAGGACAACCGTTGGACGCAACCGCGACGCCATATTGGTTGACAAAACCGTCGGAAACTTCCATTCCGGGTAACTGGAACCAGATGAAACTGTTCGTTCGCTCTACCTGGGGGATGGAGCCGCCATTTTTAAAACTGATGCGCTCATTTTCTTTATGCTTAATTGAGGGGACCTTATAGATATTGACAATCTGCTCACCCCCATCATCCTCATTATGGGCCAGGATTACCGACCCATCTGCCGAAGCATCTTTTCCCACCAGGATCGTATAACAGTCGAATGAAGTTGACTGTGCATAGGATAGACTCCAGGAAAAAAGAAAAAAGAAAAAAGAAAAAAGAAATCTGAATGGTCTCATGCCACCCCCATAATTAATTGAATTTTGTTATCATCTTACATTCTCAGACATGTCTAATACTATTTAATAGAAATCTCATCGATAAAGATCCAGGCTTTTCCCCCGGTGCCTTTATGCCATTCCGGACAAACGCCGATGTTTCTTGCCTGAAATTTAACGAAGCGCGCCTTTTCGCTGTCAAACGAGAGTTCATAACGGTGTACAGTCGATTTTTTTTGTGCTACCGGTCCTGCAGTGGTAAGCTTCCTGACCAGGTGAAAGTTATTACCATCATTGGATAAAGAAATATGAATTGTATCCGGGAGGAATATCCAGAAATCCTGCGATTCAAGGAATGATGCGTTTACCATTTGAACGTCACAAATTTCCTCGAGGTCAAAAATGACGTCCACATCCGTTTCTTCAAATCCCTGCCAGGCACCATCGGTATGGTCGGCATGGCCACGAATGCCGTCCACGAGCCCATAAATGCCGCTGGCCGGATAATCTGGAGCAAATTCTGTTACATATTCCGGTGGCTTAAACATGCTTTTTATATAGTATTTTTCCGATACGATACTGCCCGTTCCGGCTTCATCAAATGCCCGCGCCTTTAACACCATGCTTTCCGTAATATGGAACGAACCCCTATAGCGGGTAGTAGACCGATCAGGTTCCTCACCATTTATCGTATAGAAAATCGACTGATCCTGATCAGCCTCCATTTCAATTTTTACCTTGTCTTCGAATATCAGTGCCTCTGGCGTAAAACGTGGTGGTGGTATCTCCCGTGCTTCCAGCCATTCCAGGTTAAAACGGGCAATTGCCAGATCGGCCCGCGATAGTTTCCCCCATTTGTGCGCCCGTTCATAGACCAGAAAGATCATGTTGTCCTTACCCGCAGCCAATCCAGAATAGGCTGATGGCATAGTTACGGATACCGACATTTTTATGATTGCGATTATTAATGTAGATGTGGCCATCTGATAATTCAACGACACAGGCTTCACCGACATGGGATTGCGTGCGACCAGTAGGGTAATTCAATATCCATCATTTCAGACCAGGTTTCTCCGTTGTCCGTACTACGCAGCATTACGACTTTCTGTACATTGCCCCAGTCATGATGATCACCCATCCGTGCCGTGGCGAAACATAGGATGGTGCCATCACCGGTGCTGATAATATTTGGGATCGCATAGGCTCCTACCGAATCGTTTTTTGCCAGATAAGCCGATTCCTCAAAAAAGGGTTTATTTCCGGCATAACGTCCGTTGCAGGAGAGAGACATAAAGGATAATGTCAGAAAACCCGTAAGCAGGAGTACGATATTTTGCTGAACCACCAGCATCTCCTTTATTCGTGATTGAAGGAATATAATACGCTATCCCTCTAATTTTCGATCCCAGGGTAATGGTTGACGGGATTCATAAACCGGACGGGCATCCTTTTCCGGCATCGCTTCAAGAATAATCTGAAATTTCTGTAATGCGTTTTTGTGTTCCTGGGTATCGCTATCGATCAAATTTTCCTCTTCCAGCGGATCCTCTTTGAGATCATGCAGACGCACGATCTGGCGGTTCTCATCGATCCATACTTTGTAGCGCTTGTCGCGAATGACACGTGAGGCAAAGTCGTTTTGTCCCCGTACCCCTTCTTCATCCAATTTAGCCGGACCGTGGCCGAGGGATATAATCCATCCGCGCTGCGTATCAGTTGCTTCTCCCCGTAACAGCGGCGCAATGGAATGACCATCTATTTCCAGATCAGAAGGCACCTTCACATCGGCCAGATCGGCAAAGGTGGGCAACAGATCGGTAAAATCGGTCAGCGCGTCCGTTACAAAGCCTTCCGGAACCCTGCCCGGACCATTTACAATGAAGGGTGCACAGGTACCTGCTTCGGTTTTCGTGCTTTTTCCACCGGGTATTTCGACGCCGTTTCGAAAGGCGCTTATGCCCTGGGGTGAGCCATTATCGGTCGTGAATATGACGATTGTGTCTTCACGCAGTCCGGTTTCATCGAGCGCCAGCATCAGCTTACCAACCATTTTGTCCGCATATTCCACCATTGTTTTGAAGCGTTCTTTTACCCCTTTTGCTTCCTGATTGTGTGGTGGATTATGCAATGGTCCATGGGTCAGTACCATGGGATAATACATCATCAGGGGCTGATCCTGTTTCTTTTTCATAAAATCGATTAAAAAATCAGTAAACAGGTCCGGCCCGTATTCATCCTGGTAGGTTTTACTGCCTTCCCGTGTGTGAATATAGGGATTCCAGTAACGTTCACCGCTTGGCGGATTTTCCGCTTCATACCCCGTCCACATGCACCAGTCGTCGAAACCGTGTTTTTCCATCGCTTCCGGTTCGACACGGAAATCGTTAATCTGCCATTTCCCTGCCGCTGCCGTCGCATATCCGGCATCCCTCAGCAGCCGGGCGAACGTCATGTTTTCACGCTTTTTCCAATCAAAATAGCCTACGCCCCAGCGTGGTACATCCCAATGATTCACCCAACCGTTATTATAAGGGTACTTTCCGGTAAGCAGTGTTGCCCGGGAAGGCGTACATTGCGGCATGGAATAGACATTCGTGAAAAGCATACCGGTTCTGGCCAAAGAATCAATATGCGGCGTTTGTACATCATCGGAACCATAACAGCTGACCCATTCCTTTCCAAGATCATCCACCATTATAAACAGAATATTGGGTCTTTTTGCCGGGCCGCAGGAATGAAAAAGCGGTGAAAAGGCTGAAGCCACGGTTGCAGCGGCCGCGGTTTTCAGAAAATCACGGCGGTTGAGGTGTTTTCTGGTCTCATTTTTTTTATTCACGGTGCCTCCAAATTAACCCACCCCTCTGTCCCCTCCCTAATAGATTAGGGAGGGGATTAGGGGAGGGTCATGTTACTATATCCAACGGTTTCGTCGTTTTCCAGCCGCCACGGGTAAAATCGGGAAAACGCTGCGGCATACCGCCATCTGCTACCGACTTCTCAGAGAGCGGTGTAACCACACTCCACAGGGCACCCTCATAGACATTCTGATCAAGCGGAATACCTTCTTTCAGACATTCAAAAATACGGAAGAGCATCACATAATCGGCACCGCCGTGTCCACCGGCCTTCAGCGCTTCTTCACCGATACGTTTCCAGAGCGGATGCTCATATTTTTCGTAATACGGTTCCAGATCTTCACCCTGCGTCCATTCATGATAATTCTGGCCATCAAGGGCGATGCGCGTCGGAAATCCTGCCAGCGTCCCGTCCGTGCCCTGTATGAGATTTAACCGGGAATAAGGCCGCGGACTGGTTTCATCCCATTGCACCAGGACGGTTCTTCCGAGCGTCGTTTTTATAATGGATGTATTGATGTCCCCGCATTTATATCCAATCTTGTTCCATTTATGATCCGGCGGAAAATTTTCTTTCGCATAAATGGCGCGTCCCTTAGCCGGACTGGAATAGGAAACCAGTGTTTCGAACGTATCGTCGGTCCGTGCAAGATTCATATACTGGGCGATCGGACCCAGACCATGAGTTGGATACAGGTTGCCGTTCTTTTGTGAATAATGCAGTGTCCGCCAGCTACCGGTGCCGTGTTCCACCTGATGCATCTGGCCACGTAATTCATGGATATAAGCCGCTTCCCCGTGAAGCAGCTCCCCGATGAGATTCTGCCGGCACATGTTCAGAAACATCAGCTCATCGCGCATATAATTGACGTTTTCCATCATCATGCAGTGCTTTTGTGTTTTTTCCGATGTGTCAACGACCTCCCACAGTTCTTCCGTTGTAATACCCAGCGGTACTTCCACCAGGGCATGCGCACCGGCTTCCATGGCGGCAACGGCCTGTTTGGCATGCCATTTCCAGGGCGTGGAGATAAAAACGACATCCGGTTTTTCCGTTTTCAGCATACGTAAATAGTCCAGATCGCCGTCCGTATACGTTTTTACGCCGGTTATATTGCGTTCCTTCAGGGCTGCCAGGCGATTTTCAACTGTAGGGAGATGGGGATCGGCAATGGCTACCACTTCCGCCCCTTCATATCCGGCTGTCCAGTACATGTGTCCGCTACCCCGGGCACCGACACCAATAAAAGCACAGCGCATTTTTTCCAGTTTCGGAGCGGCAAAATCACCCATATACACCGCTGATTCCGGCCGGGCATTGCTTTTACATCCTTTGGCCAGCAGGCTTGCCCCGATAACGGCGGCACCAGTGCCATAAAGCGAGGTTTTAAGAAAATCCCGGCGTGATTTCTGTGAGTCCATATTATTTCCTTTATGTTATTACGTTCCATTTACCACCAAGTCCCTAAGAACATAAATTGCACTAAGATTATATAAAAAAATCATCTCTGACAAATAATCGGTTTACCCTTCTCAATCCTATTATTTTGTATTTTTTAATTTGTATTTTTTATTTTTAGTGTACCTGGTGACTTAGTGGTAAATACTCTGTGGTACATATTCATTCCGGATAATTGCCTTCTTTACGCCAGACATCGAGGATGAGTTCATAACGGTGCAGGGGCATACCGGTGTAGATACAATTGCTCGTCGAAAAAATATAACCACCGCCCGGCATACCATGTTTTAAGGCATAGCGGGCCGAGTCCATCACTTCCTCATCGGTACCGGTATCCATCAGCCCGCAATTGACATTGCCAATCAGACAGACTTTGTCACCTACCATTTTTTTTACTTCGGCTATATCCACCCCGCCCTGCGGATCCAGGCTGTGAATGGCGTGGGGATTCGCCGACACGAGGCGGTCCAGAATGGGCATGACGTTCCCGTCGCTGTGCTTGATGGTATAAAATCCCAATTCCCGAAAACCGGCAATGAGTTGCTTCAGGTAAGGCAACACAAATTCATCAAACATCTCCGGCGAGAGGAAAGGACCCGAATTCAGGCAGTAATCACTGCACAGGGCAAAGCACTCCACGACGCCATGCTCTTTAAAAACGGTTGCTTTTTCCAAGGCACCGTCGATCAGTTCCTGTGCTTCATCTTTAAGCTGCTGCGGTTTTTCACTGAGTTTAGCAATAAAATCCATCATTTCATTGCCCTCAGGCAATCCCCAGGTCCGGTCCCCATGGATCATTATTAAATAGTCATCATTTGACATTACACGAAGTTTATCCAGAATTCGCAGGGTTTCATCATTCACCTTCTCCTGCCAGATATCCCCGCACTGGAAAAAGATGGCCGAATGTTCAAAGCGTCTGGCAACCTGAATATACAATTCAGCTATATCAGCACGCTGGAGTTCTTTCTCTGATTCAGACATTTGCAGCCATTGGTTAAACTGCCTGTGTGAGGGATGCACCTTTCGAAAGGCTTCCATGGTCAGGAAAAACTCCAGTTCGAAATGCGGAACACGTCCCGGTGGCTCTTTGCCCTCGAGGGCCATTATGAATTTATCTTTTGGTTTCATTTTTCTTTTGATTTGATTGATCGATCAACCTTATAAAAATCTGATTTCACTTGAAATGGTATTGCACATTATTGATATGTGGCTAGATAATCCCACCTATATAACTCCTGCCCGTCTCCATCACCAGCTTTAAAGCTGGTGATGATACAATGTTACCGGTCCATGGGTTCTTTGTACCATCACCAGGATTTATCCTGGTGTTATTCAGCCTTGGCTCAAATACTTTTATCTTCTTTCTTGATATGCTCCAGCAATGTTTTCAGCTCTTTAACGACTTCCGGGCGCTGTTCATACAGATTATCCGATTCATCCGGGTCGTCAACAATATGATAAAGCTGTCCCGGCGCCGGATCATCCATGCCATTACGGCTCCATCCGCCCGATCCCTGCCCGTCGATCAGTTTCCAGGGCCCCTTTCGAATGGAAAACATGCCATGAATGGAATGGTGAATGACCGATTCACGGACCGGCTCATCACCATTTTTGCCGCACAACACGGGTAATAAATTGTAGCTGTCTTCCGCCGCTTCCTCCGGGAGCGGACTGTTCAGCATGGCGGCACAGGTGGCCATGAAATCAGTCAGGCAGATAATCTCATCACTTTTTGAACCTTCTGCGATCTTCCCGGGCCATTTGGCAATAAAGGGTATGCGGTGTCCGCCTTCCCAGATATCCGCCTTGGTACCACGGTAAATATAACTTGGCTCATGGCCATATTTTTCAACAGAACGTACGGGGCCGCTCATGTTTGTGCCGTCCCGACCCGGCGATCCGTTATCGCTGGTAAAAATAACCAGCGTGTTTTCCGCCTGACCGGATTCTTCGAGGGCTTCCATTATTTTTCCAACGGTCCAGTCAACCTGCTGCACAAAGTCACCATAGGCACCAGCCTCACTTTTTCCCTTAAATGCATCGTCCGGAGCAATCGGGGTATGCGGAGCTGTCAACGGGAAATACAGGAAAAACGGGTTCTCTGCCTTTTTATTAAATGGTTTTTCTCCCGGCCCGGCTTTAATATAGTTAACGGCTCTTTCGGTCAATGCCGGCATTACCGCCTCCAGGTCCCACCCCGGCTGCATCGGACCCGGTGTGCCGAACATTTCCGGTGGTTTCTGATCGGTCGGCACGCCCACGCTTTTATCATTCTCTATGAAGCAATACGGCGCAAAATTGGGCACATCATCACCAAAATAATAATCGAATCCACGTGTGACAGGACCACCTTTTATTCTTTTTGAAAAATCGATATTGTCCCCAAATGCATCTCTTATCTCCGCATTCCATTCACCCAATCGAACAAAGTCATTCATCTTTGTGCCGTCTTTGGTGGGCCAGTCCCAGCCCAGGTGCCATTTGCCGATGCACGCCGTGTTGTATCCGTGATGTTTGAGGAAATCCCCGACCGTCAGCCGGTCCGGTTCGATAAGCGGTCCGTCCCATGCCCAGAGAACTGCCTGTTTAAGCTCAGAGCGCCAGCAATAGCGGCCCGTTAAAATACCATAACGCGTAGGTGTACACACGGCCGAACCGGAATGGGCATCAGTAAAGTTCATGCCCCGGGCAGCCATCGTATCCAGATGCGGCGTTGTAATTTTCGAATCCGGATTAAGGCAACTCAGGTCGCCGTATCCCATGTCATCAGCCAGTATAAGTATAATATTCGGCTTCTGAGCTGTCGTTTTCCGGCAGGATAACAGCGATCCGCCGGCCAGGGCGATGCTCCCCATACCTGCGACTTTAATAAATTCCCGACGTGTTGTTATAGCCATGCTTTCCTCATTTTCTTCAGTTATACATTTTAATAGATACATTCATGTGCGGCCTCCGCGTACCATTTCAGTTTTTCAACCGGGGTTTCAAAGAAATGGTCGCTCAGCGAACAGATATATCCCCCATTTTTTCCTACCGTTTGAAAGAGTTTATGAACCATTGAACGAATGCGTTCCCGGTCACCGTCCGTAACCACGTTAAACTGATCAACCCCGCCGATCATGGCAATCCGGTTATCTATTTTCTCGGCAAAGTCCCATGGTTCCTGATTACCGCCCACACTGACCGGTGCCAGTGTCTCGGAAGCGTCACAATGGTTTTCGACGATCATATCCTCAATGCCAAGCGTCCCGCCGCAGGTATGATAAGTGATTTTAAAATCCAGGTTATGCAAGGCATCATGCATGGCCCGGTCATAGGGCAGACAGAATTCCCTGTGTAATTCAGGCGATATGACCGTTGAGGAGGAGGAACCACCACCCGTTTCGATCAGGTCAAATTTAGCCCCTTTCATTGATTCAATGAACTGCAGCTTCTTTTCCAGCAGAATTTTAAGAAGTTCATGCACCCAGCCGGGTTTTTCAAACGTGGCCATGATCAAATCCGTGATATCATATAGACAGGCGGCATGCTGCCAGCAGCCAGCCTGGTCTCCCCAGACAAAGCCGCGCAGTATACCCTGATCACCGACTTCATCATATTTTTTCGCAAGCGGTTCCAGTGATAGCTTTGGCACCGGCATATATTTCCGTATCAGTTCAATATCTTCATCCCGCTTGATCAGATATTCCGTTATCCAGGTCGTCTTTCGGTCACCTTCGGTTTTATAGGTGAGATTACCTTGCGGCGTCTCGATGGTATGGTGTATACGACGATCATCCGGATCATCACTGATTATCTGCGGGATGTCTCTCCAGGTTGTGATATTCAACTTCGAAAAATCAGCATCGACGAGCCAGAACTGGGCCATTTCTTCAAAGTATTGTATCTGAGCATCAAATCCTGTTTGTATGCAGGCCTCCAGATCGCTTATTCCATTCATGTACGTGTCCAGATGGTATCCCTGCCATTGATGAACCGTGACCGGTAACCGGTCCGGTTTTTCCTTATTGATTGCCAGCATCAGCCGTTCTTTTGAAGTCATGAGGTCTCGTATCCTTTATTTTTGGTGTTTATATGAATATAATGTCTGGATTAAAAGGGCTGTCATCCTTTCATTTTAACCGAAGAAGACATATAAAAAGAGCATGGTTACAAACAATAGTCCGGAAAGAAGCTTATAATTACCCAATCCGCTCCAGCCTTCCGTTTTAAGGGCTTCCGCCGGATTCTTCCATACCAGTCGTTTACTTTGTTCCGTATGTTGATGCGGATATAATAACGAAACCACTGCAAGAATGACAGAGCAGATCACAAAGAGATAAAATGTAGCCATCATGGGGGGTATATTCCAACCTGTTGACGCTTTAAACCAGTCCAGAAGAAAGACCACAAAACCCAGGAATGAACCCGAAATCAAGGTAATAATGGAGGCTTTTGAGGATGCTTTCGGCCAGAAAACACCCCACAGGAATACCGCGGTGATAGGCGGTGCAATATAGCAAATAACGGACACAATTCCCTGAAAGATACTCTCAAAATGTGAAATCAATGGCGACCAAAATATAGCGAGGACCATTGCAACGAACGTTACAATCCTGCCGATGATGACCAGTTTATGGTCGGGCGTCTGAGGACGCCAGCGTCGGTAAAGGTCATAACTGAACAAGGTAGCGATGGAATTCAATGCACCGGATACCGTGCTCATCAGCGCAGCAAGAAGTGCTGCAGCCATGACACCCGTAAGGCCGGCGGGCAACAGATGGGTAATCATGAAGGCATAGGCATCTTTGGAATGCTCCGGCGCCGGCAACTGACCCTGATTGACCAAAGCTAGAAAAATCGTTCCCGGAAAGACAAATATGAAAACCGGCAGGATCTTGATAAATCCGGCGAATAAAGGACCGACACGGGCATGGTTTTCATCTTTCGCACCCAGTACCCGCTGCACAATGGTCTGATCCGCACACCAGTACCATAAGCCGATGATGGGATAACCAAGGAAGATGGAATACCAGGACAATCCCGACGGATCATCCGACGGACGCAAAACCGTCAGTTTAACGGCATCCACCGAACCGGTGATCCCGCCCCAACCGCCTGCCTTGATATAACCGACGACGGTGATAATCACCGCGCCGATGATGAGGATAACTGTCTGGATCGATTCGGTTACGACGACGGCCCGGAGTCCTCCTATGATCGTATATATTCCGGTAAGGACGGCGGCAACGACGATGCTGGTCATAATGGGTATACCGAAAAGGCCCTCCAGTACCACGGCCCCGGTATAGAGGGTAAAGCCGATATGGATAAATATGGCCGAGATAATAGACAACCCAGCCAGCCAGTCCCTGCTGATCCGGCTGTAACGCTGTTCCAGAAAATCAGGGAGCGTAGCGACACGGGAACGCAGATAAAACGGAGCAAAAAAGAGGGATAAGGCAATAAGAGTAAAAGCTGCCATCCATTCAAAATTTCCATAGGCCAAACCGTTCTGATAGCCTTCCTGGGCCAGACTGACCAGATGTGTCGTGGAAATATTGGTGGAAAAGAGGGCCAGACCGATCAGAGGCCAGGTTAAAGTACCGCCGGCCAGAAAATAATTTTTACCCTCTGTACCTTTGCGGCTTCGTAATCCCTGCCAGGAACCGATCACTACGATGGCAACCAGATACAAAACAATTATAACAAGATCCAGAAATTCAATTTGCATAACGGCCTTCCTGCTTTTTACATCCTATTTAACCATAACCTCGTCGATGAATAACCATGCCTTCCCCCCGGCACCCTTATGCCATTCGGGGCAGGTTTTTACATTTTTTGCCTGTATGCGTACATACCGGCATGTTTCGTTAGTCAGGGCAAAAGAAAAGTCCTCAATATTCCGTTTTTCATTCATTACCAGTTTCTTCCGGCTGACGCGTTTCTGTATCTTAAATCCTTTACCATCAATTGAAGTGGAAACGGAAACCGTAAGCGGATGGAAGATCCAGTGGGATTGTGCCTCCAGGAAACCGGCGGAGACCCGCGTCACGTTTGTTTCTTTTCCCAGATCGATCACAATATCCAGGTGATCCTCCTCAATGCCAACCCAGTATCCGTCACTGTATAAAGAGGATGCACGTATGCCGTCGGTTAATACATTCCAGCCATTCTGTGAAAATTGAGGAACCGCGTTATTCATGCTCCGGATATTTTTACCTACCGCTAAATGAGCGACATTACTGATCTGAAACTTATCATCCCTGACTTTCAGAGACCGCCAGATATCGGGCTGACCGGTATTCGATTGTGGCCGGCCGGGAGTGCTTCTCCCGTTATTAACGTAGTTTTCCAGTAATCGGGTTAACCGGTAAACCACATCCGGATAGCGGTCATACAGGTTATGCTCTTCACCGATATCCTCTTCCAGGTTGTACAGCTGAATCATCGGCCAGCCGTCCTGCATCGCCTTTTCGGGTGCAACCGAACCGCCTCCCGATCCCGAACCGATTTCCATTTTCCATTTACCCTGCCGGATGGCAAACGAGCCGTCACCGGAAAGATGAACGGTGGCCTCCCTGATGGGCGCGCTGTGTTGTTCGTCGTACAACACCGGCCAGATATTATAACTATCCTCACCCGCGGAATCCGGGAGTTGTTCTCCCACAATAGCAGCAACCGTGGCAAAAATATCGGTCAGACATACGATCTCATTGCTGATCACGCCTTCTTTAACCTGACCCGGCCAGGAAACGATGAAGGGTACGCGGTGCCCGCCCTCCCAGAAATCCGCTTTCTTACCGCGAAATGTATAACTGGGATTATGACCGTATTTGAGAATCGAATCTGCTGCTCCGGCCATATCGGTACCATCCATGCGGGGTGACCCGTTATCACTGGTAAAAATAACCAGCGTATTTTCCCGTATGCCTTTTTGCTCCAGAGTCTGCAGAATATTCCCGACGATACTGTCAATCTGGTACACAAAGTCGCCATAGGCACCGGCCAGACTTTTACCCCGGTGTTCCTCTGTTGGAGCGATGGGGGTGTGCGGAGCCGTCAGCGGGAAGTAGAGGAAGAACGGTTGCCCGGAATCAGCTCTCCGGTCAATGTATTCCAAACTCTTTTTTTCCATTTCCGGCAATACGTTATACAGGTCCCATTCCTCGAGCATAATACCGGGAACACCGTACATGGCGTCCGGTTTCGATATGGAAGGAATGCCAATCGTCCGATCGTTTTCAATGAAACAATACGGAGGATAGTTGGGCGCATCGGTTCCGAAAAAATAATCAAAACCACGGGTTGTCGGTCCGTTTTGAAGCGGTTGGGTAAAATCGATATTCCAGCCCTTTTCGGCGCCGGTGTTTTCCAGAATATGACCATCCTTGTCAACCCAGTTCATCCCCAAATGCCATTTACCGATGCAGGCCGTGTGATATCCCTGTTCCTTCAGGTAACGGGCAATGGTTAACCTTTCATCTTCAATTAATGGCGGGTCAAAGGACCAAAGGGCCCCACCCTGCCTTCTCGAACGCCAGGAATAACGGCCCGTTAATAAGCCGTAACGGGTCGGACTGCAAAGTGAAGAACTGGCATGGGCATCTGTAAATGTGATACCGTTATCAGCCATGGTATCGAGGTGTGGTGTTGGAATTTTGGAATCCGGATTAAGGCAGCCGACATCCCCATATCCCAGGTCATCAGCGAGTATGACGATGATATTCGGAAGATTTTTTTTCTCCCCACAACCTGTAAACATGGAATGTGTCGCAAGGGCGGCTGCACCCATACTTGTGAGGTGCAAAAATTGTCGACGGTTCAGCTTATTCATATCTTGTTAACCAGATTTACTGAAAACTTATTCAATGATCATCTCATCCACAAATAACCAGGCTTTACCCCCTGCGCCGGGATGGCCTTCCGGACACTTACCGATGTTTTTCACGGTTAGTTTGATATACCGTATCGTATCAGATGATATGGGGACATTCAGATCATATACCCCGGAACGGCCAAAATCTTCCGTGTTTTCATTCCCCAGGGCTTTTTCCAGTTCCCTTCCCTCCAATGTAGCCAGAGGTGTGAATTTTTTACCATCGCGGGAACCGGCAATTTCAACCGCCACCGGCAGAAAAATCCATGAACGGGGATCGTTTAAACATCCGATCAGGATTTTATGTACTTCCTTACGTTTTCCGATATCGATGGTGGCTTCCAGATCCGTTTCCTCGAAACCAAGCCAGCGTCCGTCATGGAAATTGCCACTTCCCCGGATGCCATCAATCAGCGTCACCGCACCGTGGCCGGGATATTTGTGACTGGCCGGTGTTTTCAATCGTACATCATTCACCGCCGTAAATTTATACAACTTTGCGGTATTCGCCCGGATACTCCGTTTGCCGTCAAGGTAGGCGACCGCTTTCAGGGTCATCGTGCGGTTCACATGTATAGGATCCCGGTATTTTATCGAATGGGTATCCGGCTCACTGCCATCGAGGGTATAATAAATAGCCGGTTCCTGCCCCGACGATTTCAGGTACAATTTTAAAGGCTTACTGAAGGATACAGACCGGACGCTGTTTCCCTGGTCATCGAGAATCCGCGGTGGCCTGGGAATTTGCTCCAGGGATAATCGCGGGAGAGACTTCTGATCCTTTTTATCTTTTTTATTACTGGTACTAATAACAGTCTTAAATAATCTTCCGGCAGATAATGTCGTGGATTCTTCCAGCAGGTGCGAACCAAATCCATTCAGGATGATTTCTTTTATGTTCAGATTACCATTCAGGACATTTATATTCATTGTGAATTTATTATTATTTCTGGAGAGTTGCACCATTCCATAAGCCGTGCCATTGGACCAGAAATAGAATCCCTCGACGGGATCGAACCGGAGTCGCTCATCCACGGCTGAATAATGAAACCCGCTCAGGGAAAGGACGGCCGCCCAACTGGCCATCGCCCGTGCATAATGGTGGCCGCATTCGGCTTCATCGAAGGGACTGCGTTTTTCACCATCATAACGGTTGCGAATATTTCTGATGCAATGCAGCCCTTCCTCCTCCATTCCTTCATACAGCATACCAACAGCCGCCGTATATTCAAAACCGGTCATCACCTCATTGAAATAGGGGAAAGGATTTTTAGGACGTTCGTAAGGATAAGAAGCCATCAGTAAAGCCGCCTCGTTACCCAGGGCATAAGACCGCATATTATTGAAATGGGCATGCATGGAGGGACGGTAATTGTATTTCAGTATGCTCTGCAGGGTTTTTTTGATATGCTCCGGCCTGGCCAGATAACCGAGGCCACAGATATGGGCCATGTACTGCCCGACCAGCTGATCGACGAGGCATCCCCGTGCCAGCTGGTAATCGGGATCACTGAAATCCGACGCGCCCATACCGGACGTTAAACCGGGCGCGATTTGCGAAGGATCATCGGGTGTCCGAACCTGATGTTCGTAATACTCACCGTTGAACAGGTTCTCATCGATCCATGTACTGCCATGATCAAACAGGGCCCGGCACGTCAAAGCAAAATCGGAGTCTCCGAGATATACGGCCATTTCTTCCGCCGCGCGCAGGGCACCGAGGTACCAGAACTGCATCTGCGGATTCGGGCCGTAATATTCGACGTCCATCGTGTTGTGCTGACAACCTTCCATCACACCGTCGATGTCCCCGTCCCAGCCTCCTTCGATCCAGCAAAAGGAGAGCGCTTTCTTCACATAGGGCCAGAGACGTTTCAGCTGTTCATCATCACCGGAAAGCTGCCAGTCACGGTACATTTTCATGATGGTTCCCATCTGTCCGTCTGCCGCACCTGCACTGCCGGACTGCGCATTATCCAGGGGCAGGCCTACCCGGAAACTCATCAGCCCGTATTCGCTGGTCGCATATCCGAACTCGATTTCACGCATTTTGCGGGCCAGTTCGCCGTATAGAAAAGCCGTCGCCTGTTCGTAGTTCCAGACATGTGTGCAGGATCCCATGCAACAGCCCGAATTATCGTTACAGCCCTCCCAGCCGAAAAAGAAACCATCGGCCGTTCGAAAACAGGTCTGTGTCCGGAGCGTGCTCAGATTAAAAAGCGCCGCTTCTTTGACTTCCTCCGGATAATCACTGCTGCAAAAGGCTGTAACCCACTCAACGGTTTTTGCTTCCAGATCGTTCAGTTCCGGAAGGACCTGTGCCACTACATCCCAGGCATCTTCGTATTTGGTCGTATAATAATTTCCAACATTCGTCGGGGCCCAGGCCAGACGGTTCGGAAAATGCCAGGTTATAAAAAAGGTGATTGGTCGGGTCTCCCCGGGGTTTAATTGTATAGCGGAAGCGAGTGACGCCCGCGGTGTATCTCCTCCCGTAAATGGCTTTTCGGTCAATTTGCCATCTGCGCTGAAATCATCCCAGAAACTGAGAATATCATTACCCCATCCTCCCTGCTCCAGGGAGGTTCGAAACGTTATATCAGGACCATCCAGAGTAGACAGCGCCATCGTACCCCACTGTTCCGCAAGGGAGTCGACACCGTCGGAATACATGTAAATACCCTGAAAATCCGCATCTTCCCGGAATTGATTTTTATTTGATTTGGCTCCTGCAGGCACAAGGGTACCGTTCCAACTTTGTGCAAACTTACTGCCGTCGGCACCGATAAAATTCTCGAACGAACCGCAAACAGAAACGCTTACGGAAGATTCTGTTTTATTGGAAATGACATAGCGAAGCACGGCGATGGGAATACCGCTGGCATCGGCGTCTCCCGGGATCATCGGATTGAAGGCCTGTAAAGTCACATCCACCGGTACATCGGCGTCCGCAAGGTGTACCTGCCCAAAAGGATAGGCCGCATCAAAGCTGACTTCCCGGAAACGGGGCAATCCGTGGTTATCGGCTCCGGTACCATCCATGCTCTCGTATACGGAGAAGTCGACTGGTCCCATTAGAGCCCGGGTGTGAGCATCTTTTCCTTCCTGTTGCATGAAAATGGCAAAGAAAGGTGCACGGTTGCCGACCGGAGTACCGTGGAACCCTTTTGCCGGACGGTTCATGATTTCCCAGTGACGCAGTGCACCGTTGCCCATCAGTGAAATGGTTCCGGTACCGATTCCGCCAATGGGCAGTGCCAGGCGATCCAGTTTTTCCTGTGGATAGTGTTTTAACACCGGCCACTGCCTTTCGCTATCCGTATTCATATCGGCAAACCCATATTGTATGGTTAAACTCAATAAAAACAGTGTACATACTAGAGCACATACAGACGTCATTTTCAACACTTTCATGATATTCTTTCCTCTTCAAGTAACTGCCAGCAGTACAAAAGCATCCTGGGGATATGAAACGGCCCTTTCCACAGATTGCCTTTCAAGGGTACGGATATACGCCCGTCACGATGCAGATAGCCGTACCATTCGCCATATTCTTTATCCGGAAAATGTGAAAACGTATATTCGTGAATCCGCCTGTGCCAGGTTTTGTACTTTTCATCTCCGGTTAACCGGTAGGCTAAAAGCGTGGCAATGATCGTTTCGCATTGCGGCCACCAGAATTTCATATCATGCCAGTATTCCTGAACCGGCAGGCCCTTTACATCCCTGAAATAAAAAATTCCACCGTATTCTTCATCCCAGCCGATCCGCCACATCCAGTCCAGCATGGTGGTGGCGAGCTGGATCAGTTCCTGATTATTATTCCGCATTTTCGCTTCGTGAAGAATAAACCAGGCGCCTTCGATGGCATGACCGGGATTGAGCGTACGGCCATCGAAATGATCTATAAATTCACCTTGCGGTCCGACAACTTCCATAACGGCCTGATCTTCATAATTCATAAAATGGGCAGCTATTTCTTCTACACCCCGGTCGATCCATTGCGTTGCTTCTGCAAAACCGATGGTCTCACGCAATACCTGGCCCATCGATATTAATATCATGGGAAATCCCATGGATTTCATTTCGCGGTTTGCCGGATCATACTTTGGAGGAATCCGTCCCGGTTCTGTATGATAACGCACAAATGTACGAAAAAGATTAACCGCTTTATCGGCGTATTCCTGCTTACCGCCGGCCCGGGCATAAGCGGCACAGGCCATGGCCGCAAAGGCTTCGGAAAACACATAACGGCGTTTGCGGACCGGGGCTCCTTCCCGGCTGACCTGGAAGAACATACGTCCGTCCCGGTCAAATCCATGTTTTTCAATAAATTGAATTCCCTGCCCGGCCAGATCGAGCCATTCATCCCGCTTTTCGACGGTGTTATAAAGTGTGGCAAGCAGCCATGTGAAGCGTCCCTGCGGCCAGATACCTTTATCGTTATCGATCACTTTGCCGTCACGGTCCAGGCAGGTGAAAAATCCGCCATATTCCGGATCCGGAGCATACTTAAACCAGAATGGCAGGATATCATTAAATAGTGAATCGTGATAGATCTTAGAAAAATGGGCCATTTAAGGTACCCATCTTAATCTGACCGTGCCCGAGACCTTTGAACCCGGTTTCATTTTCATGCGTTCTTTCCCATAATGCCCGGCCAGGAATATATCGGCTCCCCCCGTATCAAAATCAGCAATGAGTATCTGGCTTTTGTCATCGGACATAAAAGCCCGAACATGCTGGCTACCATCTGAGAGTACTTTCAATCCAGTATTATCATCCGAGATCAGCGATGCATGTAAAATATTGCGCCGCGTCGCCCGGAAGTCATTGCATCCCATTGGATGATTATCATGCACCCAGTCATGGGCCGGTTTTACACGAAAATCCGTAACGGCCTTCCAGGCTTCCGGAAAGGCCTGTGCTGAACCTTCCGGACGTCCGATATGATTGTGCGGATACGCAGTCCAGTACCCTTTACGTTTCCAGTTTAATTGATCATATTGGTTTTTAAAATCAAAAACCAGGCCGATCTGGCGCGGATCAACATCGATCAGGCTTTCAAACGTATAATCAATCCGAACCTCTTCCGAAGGGCTGACCGTTATCGTATAGCGGCCTTTGGCTTCGTAATACTGTCCCTCCACATCCACATGGACACCGGACGCATCCTCACGGGTTGCAATGGAGGTCATCTTCCAGTCATGGCAGGTATCATTATAGGGTTCGATTTCGCGACTGTGTTCGGTTGAACAGGGTCCGCTGATCAGCTGCAGCATCATGAGATGGGGACCGCCAACAAGGATGGGTGTTTTTCCCGAGAAACCCGAGCGTATTTTTCCGGTTTGAGCGTCAATTTCCAGACGGGTATTCTTGCCGGCAATCGTTATAATACCGGATTTGCGGGACAGCGTCCGTTTCCCGTCAGATCTGGCGGCAGGTTTCTGTTCACTACTTTTCTTCCCCAATGGGATCTCATACATGTCGATCAAAAATCCGCGTTTGCTCACAAAGCGGAGTGTAAGGATCTGTCCTTGCCGTGCCGGTTGTTCCGGTGTGATTTCGAGTGTTCCTTTTGCGCGCGGCAACATCATGAGACGTGCTGATCCATTCTGGTCTTCCATTTCCCACTGAATGTCAATTTCACTGAGATTGGTAAAATCATGCCTGTTTTCCAGGTCTACACGGATAACCTTACCGTCCTCACTGATTTCGACATCTTCAGTCAGGACACGGACCGGTGAGTAGGCTTTTTTGATATGCCAGTATTCCGGTTTCTCGCGGCGCCAGCCATCGATGGGACCCCACTCGCCATAGCCAACGGCCTTTCCGTCGGGCAGTTCAAAGACATCGTCGATGCCGGACCAGATAGCCCCGCCCAAACAGCCTTTTGTACGATACATCTTATCCCACATGGTTTTGATCGCCAGGCCATAATAATCCCGCACACCGGGATCGGTGACGATTTCCTGACGGTTGTAGGTATTCAGGTGACAATACTCTCCAAAGAGGAGCGGACGTCCCAGGTCAACGATATTCTTTGTGCCATCCGGTCCGGGATAATGTTGATTGGCAATCTGCATACTCGTACTGCCGTAGTTATTATATCCGCCCAGAGCCTGGTCATGAAAGGTTTTAGGCCGGGTGGGATCGATCAGATTCGTCAGTTTAAAGGCGCTCTCCCAGTTTTTTCCCCAATTGGATTCGTTCGCCATGGACCAGATGATGACACTGGGACGATTATAATAGAACCGGATCATTTCCTGAAGCCCCTGACTGATCAGATTGAAAAATGCCGCGTTCTGAGCGTTATTTTCCTGCCAGGTGCTGTTGGCCGCATGTCCGACCCACACAAAAGGTGCCTCCAGTTCCACGAAGAGGCCCAGGGAATCACAGGCGGCGATAAATTCCTCAGCAGGCGGATAGTGGGATGTGCGGATATAATTCATATTGGCATCGCGGAACAGTTTGGCATCCTTTTTCCACATGTCATCGGTCAGGCTCCTCCCCCGAACCGGGTGGACTTCATGACGGTTAATACCACGCAGTTTTATGGGACTGCCGTTTACGAAAACCTGTTCACCGCGTACTTCGATTTTCCGGAATCCGATGGATTGGGATATGGTTTCCAGTGGTTTATTATCATTGTGCAGTGTAACCAGCATCCGGTATAGATTAGGGTGTTCGGCATCCCATTTTAACACCTTTCCGACCGGTATTTCAGCATAAGCCTTCGCTCCTGTTGCAGCAGAGGAAATCGCAATCCGGGATGCATTCCCCAAATCCACCTTGTTGCCCTGTGGATCGATTACATCAACCGACAGGCTGAAGCTGTCCGAACGGCGGTTTTCCGGAGATTCCAGCGCATACCTCAGTCGTAAAACCGCCTTCTGGTAGGAATTATCAAAGTCCGTTTCAACCTGCAGGTTCGTAAGGTGCGTTTCCGGGAGGGCGTACAGATATATTTTCCGTGTTATACCACCCATCTGGTGTGCGGCGTACTGGGTACCGCTGGCCAGGGTATCTGCCAGTGATTCGTTCATAACCCGCATCGAAATTGAATTTCTATCTCTTATGTTGACGAGATTCGTAATATCAATTTCAAAAGGTGTGAAACCACCATGGTGTCCGCCGGCCGGCTGGCTGTTAACAAAAACCTCCGCCTTTGAATAAACGGCATCACAGCGTAGCATAATACGTTTACCATTCCAATCTGCGGGAATCATGAATTCCCTGAAATATCCGGCATAGGTGTTTGGCTCTACCGTGAAGCCCTGCATCACCCACTCACCGGGAACACGGATCTCAGGCCAGTTTGTCGCCGCCATTGCGGAGGCAGAGGCAAAGTCGGAGGATGTTGTGTGCTTGAACTTCCATATTCCATTTAAGCTGATTTTATTTTTTTTAAGTCCCTCAACAGCCGCCGGAACAGGTTTCAAAGCGATCGGTGTCATGAAGATTTCCTTGACAGGCAGGAAAACGGTCTGTTTCGAAATTTCATTGGTAATGTTCAACCGGATCAATGCGTCCTCATCTGCTATGGATTCTTCCTTAACCTGGAGGGAAAACCGGCCTTCCTCATCCGACTGGGTTTCACTGATCCGTATTTTACCGGCAAAGGCTTCCACCAGCACGCCGGACAGGGGTAACCGGCTGTTTTGATCGATCACTTCGCCCCGGATGCGGCCATTGAAATTGCCCGATGCTTTGACGCCTAAAATCGGTAACAGGTCACCATCATCGGCCCATAATTCGATTTCGGAGACTACGGCATTAGAGCCTTCCTGCTTTTCAAAAACCAGTTCCATCTGCTGATCTTCGTAAAGTCCGGGATAGACTTCAAAAAGAAATTCAAGCGGCCGTGCCGCCGGCAGGGCCAGGCTGTCCTGCATCGTCCTGGTATCGATCGAAAATTTCTGAACCCGGCCCGGTTTGTCAGAGAGATACGAGAGCTTCAAAACATAGCGGGCATCCGGTTTCAGACCCTGAATCCGAAAATTCACCTTGTTTCCGTGAGCTACGCTACGCAGCGGTGCATCCATTGGTATAATGGAGGTATCCATTTCCCCGGCCGTGAAGGTCCAGTTTTGTCCGTTGACCAGGTGCGGCTGCTCACCGGGCACACCGCAGTTATCCCGGGTGACCAAAGTAAAATGGGAGGGAATATTCGATATATCCTGGGCAGAAGATAAGAAAACAAGGCAAAAAATATTAAGTATGATCATTATGATTGAATAAAATTTCAATCTTATCATAAACACTCCTTTTAACAGACTGAGAAAAAAGTATTAAATTTAAAGTTCCCTTTCTCATCCGGGTTTAAATTGATGGCATCAGGGTCGGAACAACATTACGCCTATGGATCCGGTATATTTTGAAATCACTATCAAGTGTACAGATGACGCTATCGCTCATCTGTTCGGCCATACGTATCAGGCATGCATCTGCCAACGACATGGGAACATCACCGTATTTTTTCATTAGCCGGCTTACGGCTTTGTGTTCAGACTTCACATTGAACGATATGATGATGAGTTCTCTGGACAGGAGTTCAAATATATTAGAAACAGCTCTTTTATAGTGCCTTAGAAGAAAACAGGCTTCGGTCAGCACGGCTTCGCAGGTATAAAACGGCGGATATAAATCGGAAAATTGACGCACGGTCCATTCATGATATTGATCCGACTTATTAAGAAAGGCAACCAATGGGCCGGTATCAAGAATCATCCTGGAATCAGTCATGTACCAAAACCATCCAGGTACGTTTTATTTGTGGAAAGATCGTCCGGGCCATCTACTGTCCCGGCAAGATCACTCGAAAGATCAAAAAAGGATCCCTCTTTTTTGACTTCGTCTCGCGAAAGATATTCCTGCAATGCCTCTCTTACGACCTCAGACTGCTTTATCCCAAATTTACGGGAATAGGCATTTAGTTTCTGTTTCAGCTTATCCGGAATTTTAAGTGAAATGATATTCATATCATAAGCCTAAATGTAATACCTATTTGCCATAAATGTAATACTAAATAATTAAAATTTCAATTTTTTTACATTATTTAATTAAACGCTTCATCGTAGAACGCGCGGATATTTTCCATGGGCGTATCGGCCTGAATATGATGGGCGGGCGCCAGGATATAGCCTCCTCCGTCTCCCAACTCTGATTTTAATCTGGAAACGGCTGCGCGCACATCGGCTGTGCTGCCATCCGGCATGACGAACTGAACGCATAAACCGCCAAACAGGGCCAGGCGCTTATGATAACGCTTTTTTATTCTGAAGGGATCGATAGCCAGCGGCTGCAGGGGATTCAACACATCCAGACCAATTTCCACCATATCGTCCAGGATTGCTTCGCAATTACCACAGCTATGATAGGCAATTTTAATGTCAGGATTTTTCTTTTTGCAGGCTTCAAACATGCGGGCATAACGCGGTTTCAGAAAGGTCCGCCACATCTCCATGGACATCAGCATACCGCTCTGCATGGACACATCATCACCAAACCAGACCATATTGGCACCGAGATCGATATACGCCTGCGTGGCAACCAATGGAAATTCCATCACTTTATCCATCAGGGCGTGCACGTAATCCGGTTCCATCATCATGTCCATCATCAGCTGATCCATGCCCCTCAAATACCAGGCTGCCTCAAAGATGCTAATCTGACTGGAACCGACCATCCACTTATCGTTACCGTACAGCTTGTTCATCTTACGGAAATCATCATACTGTGACGATTCCGTGGGATTCGGAATATCAAACGTCCTCAGCTTATCTAAAGCCCCGGCAAGCGGGTGATCAACGATTTCCGTATAGACTCCGAACTGATTGCGGACATAACGCCAGCGGATACCCCAGTCATCGGTGTATTCCGGCTCCGGCTGGCCATAAAAACTGCGTTCCAGACCGACGCAATCCTTGACCATATCATTTCCCAGAGCCACACCCGCATCCGGTTCATCAATACCATCCGCTTCCCGCAATTTCTGCTCGACTTCCGGAACAAAGGTCGCAAAGACCGGCACCCGGTCCGGTTCTTCAAAATGTAATGCTGTTTGTACCCGTTCTTTTGATGTTATATGCAGTGTCCTTGTGTAATAATAATCAATTATCCAGAATCTCTTAAGCGATATAATTTTACAGGCAGGTACTTTTGATACGAAGTAAAATCATCATCTGTCGTAAAGATTTCATAATCATGTGCATGAGCGATGGCACAGATCAGGAAATCTGTATTGGAACCCTGAATACCCGCTGCACGGCAAATATTATAGAAAGATGCTGCTTTTTCATAATCTTCTGTCGTGATCGACAAATCAGGAAAAGCGGAGAGGTAATTTTTTAGTTGCTCAAACTGTTTTCTTTCTTTGATGCCGGAGAGGAGTTCTTGTCGTATCGGGCCAATCATCTGAATCCGGATTTCTTTAATAAGCTCGATCAACTCCCGGACAAGATCAGAATCGGGCGGTGTGCCTCTCCTGAGAGCATACGACCAGACGCAAGTATCAACAATGATTTTCACCGGCTGTTTCGCTGCTCTTTATAATCATAATCATCTTCGTATTCCAAGGTTCCGAAAAGTTTTGTTACTTCTATCTGTTTTCGTCTTTGAATGTATTCCTGTAATGCCTCTGTAACCACAGATTTTTTTGTTTTATGTTTTCCGATACGCCTGGCTGTTTCAATCAGGGCATCATCAATGGCTAAATTGGTCGGCATTTTATGGCTCCATTAAATATTCTCGAATACTTTACACATCAAGTTGTGTAAATACAAGTGTAAAATCAAAAAAACATATCATCGTACAATAATTTCATCGGCAAACAGCCAGGCCTTGCCGCCGGCGCCGCTGTGATCCTGCGGACAAGTGCCCATGTTCTTTGCGCGGACACGGATATAGCGTGTCTGGAGGTTATCAAACCGACGTGTAAACTCTTTTATAATCAGTCCTTCATCATCGTAGGCCACATCATTCTTGATCGTTGCCACCAGGTTGAAATTTTTGCCATCGGCGGACGCATCGACGCGGACACCGCGCGGCATGAAGATCCATTGACGCTCTGCCTGAAGAAAACCGATAGAGATCTCCTTTATGTGTTCCGCTTTACCCAGGTCGATCGTCGCGATCAGGTCATTCTCCTCAAATCCCTGCCATCCTTTGCGAAAATTACCGCCCGCTTTGATACCATTAACCAGGCTTTCCGGTCCTTCTGCCGCATATTTTCCATGATAGGGATGCGTTAACGTGATGGCTTTACCGACGGCCAGATGCTCAACCGTTTTTGCAACCCTGTAATCCGGATTCGGACGAGGTAGTTTGCCGCCGGTTTCCCTGAGCCAGGCATCCAGCTTTTCTTCCAGTTCTTTGACCTTCTCTGGCTTATCCGCGGCAAGATCTTCTTTTTCCGACAGGTCGTCTTTCAGGTTGTAGAGTTCCTTCCGGTCATCTTCGTACCAGCGGATCAATTTCCAGTCATCATCTCTTATCACGCTGTACGGCGCCAGGTTGCCGCCGTTCCAGTAATGGGGAAAATGCCAGTACAGGGTACGGTTATCTTTTCTGCCCGGATTCTTCAGAAAGGGTACCAGGCTCATACCGTCAACAGGTTTCTTTTCCGGAATGGGTTGACCGGTCATTTCACAGATGGTTGGCAACAGGTCGATGCTGCACACCATCTGATCACTGCTGTTACCACTCCCGATCTTACCGGGCCATTTGACAATAAACGGTTCGCGGATACCCCCTTCGTAAGGAAATCCTTTCCCGGCACGCAAGGGTGTATTATCGGTCCATTTCATCTCGCCGTCTGCACCCATCGGCAGTTTCAATCCGCCGTTATCCGAAGTAAAGAAAATGATGGTATCCTCTTCCACCTGATTATCTTCGAGCGTTTTCATTATTTTTCCCAGAGCCTGGTCCACACTGTGCACCATGGCGGCATATTCCAGATAGAATGTACGGTCGTCCGGTTTCTCTTTCTGACGGTAATGTTCAGTGAGTTCATCTTTGGCCTGAACCGGTGTATGCACGGCATAATGGGCCATGTAGAGGAAAAAGGGTTTATTATTATCGACCGCCCTGTTTATGAAGGAAGCAGCTTCATCGGCTTCCCGGTCCGTGAGATATTCGCCTTCCTCACGTGGTTCCAGTCTCGGATTATTATAATGGGGATCGAAGTAGTTATCCGGATGCCCCTGCTGGTAACCACCAATGTTGTAGTCAAAGCCCTGGGTTTCCGGGTACCAGTCTTCCTGGCCCAGGTGCCATTTCCCCACATGGCAGGTCGTATACCCGGCCTGTTTCAGGACTTCGGCAATGGTCACTTCCTCATGATCCAGAAAGAGATGGTTTTTAGGTGTCTGTAACTTCAGGTCCGGCTGGCTTTCATACCCTTCGGGTTGTTTGCCATCGACAATCGGGTACCAGTGGTGAATCCAGTCCGTAATGCCGGTGCGGGTGGGATAGCGTCCCGTCATGACCGAAGAACGGGTTGGTGAACAGACGGCACAGGCGGCATAGCCATTCGTAAATTTCATGCCTTCCGCAGCCAGCCGGTCGATATGGGGTGTCTCATAATAGGTATTGCCGTAACAGCCCACATCAGCCCAGCCCATATCATCTACGAGAATGAGCACAATATTCGGTTTTTTTCCGGAATGTGTTTTTACACAACCGGGTATAGTCAGCGCCATGGCGCCGAGCCCGGCACTGGCAAGAAATTCACGCCGCTTCATATTATTTTCCTCTTGTTGATCGCGGATTACACGGATTGCACGGATTACGCAGATTGTACAGATGTATAGATTATTTAGAGATGAGAATGTATTCGGGATTCAGCGCCGTTGGAACCGGTGCATTGGTTTCTTTTCGCCATAGTTTCATCATTTCAAACAGTTCGTCCCTTTTTTCGGGATGGGTTTCCGCCAGGTTCGTTGTTTCGCCTGGGTCTTCATCCAGATTGTAGAGTTCCAGGGCGCCGTCCTCAAAGTATTCGATCAGTTTCCAGTGGCCTTTCCTGATGACACCGCAGGGCCGGGTTCGAAACTTCGGATCCCGTGATCCTTCCGTATTGCGGTAGGCCTGCAGGTAGGCCGGAAAATGCCAGTAAAGCGCCCGTTCACTTCTGGATCCGCTTTGAGAGAGCACGGGTTCTAAACTCAACCCATCTGTATGCGCATGAAGCGATGGTGCCAGCCCGGCCAGATCAGCTATGGTATCGAAAAGATCAAGTCCGATCACCGGCGTCTCGCAACGCGAACCTGGCTCAATTTTCCCGGGCCAGCGGATAAACAGGGGCACACGAATCCCGCCTTCATAGAGCATGCCTTTACCGCCGCGCAAAGGCTCTGCCGAGGTAATTCCTTTGACTCCGCCGTTGTCTGACGTAAAGATAATCACCGTGTTTTCATCGATACCCAGCTCTTTCAGCTTCCCGGCAATTTTCCCAATCCCCTCATCCGTGCTTTCGATCATACCGGCATATTCCGGATTGTTCTGACCATTGCTACCCGTTTTCTGCCGGTATTTTTCCGTCATCCCTTCTTTGGACTGAATCGGCGTGTGAACGGCATAGTGCGGCAGATACAGGAAAAAAGGCCTGTCATGGTTATCTTCGATAAATGATAAGGCTTCATCGGTAAGACGGTCGGTCAGATATTCACCTTCCTGTGCATTCTCCAGGCCCGGCAATTTATACGGTGGGAAATATCCGGCTGGCGGATGCCCGCCCCTCGTTCCGCCGATATTCACATCGAATCCCTGTCCTTCCGGGCCGGTCGTATCGCCTTCACCCATGTGCCATTTACCCATACTGGCCGTCTTATAGCCGTTTTCCTGCAGGACTTCCCCTATTGTTACAAATGACGGATCCAGCGTTGTGGTATTTTCTATGGGAATCAGTTTACGGTCTTCGCTTTTTCCGCGCTTCGAAGAGCCGACGGTATAAATCCCATGCCGTGGTGGGTAGAGTCCGGTCAACAAACAGGCACGGCTGGGGGCACAATTCGGCGCATTGGCATAGGCATCGGTAAAGATCATCCCCTCGGAAGCCAGCCGGTCGCTATGCGGGGTTTCGTAATACCGGCTGCCCATATAACCAAGGTCTTTCCAGCCCAGGTCGTCGATGAGGATGAGGATGATATTGGGTTTCTGCCTGCTCCCGCAGTAATTCAATGAAAGCGCCGGCAGGCTTAGACAGGAAAGTTTAAGAAAGGTACGGCGTTTCATGCGACATTCGCCGGTTTAACCGCTTTATCCAGTGCTTCAAGGGGAAATTCCTCCGATGGCACATGTTCCTGTTTCATGATCTGCCAGATTTCACGAACAAGCGCCGGTTGTTCAGCGGAGATATCGTGCTGCTCGGCCACATCGGTTTCAAGGTTATACAGTTCGATCGGCGCATCATGTTGTTTTTGAAGATTCTGCCTGACGGCTTTCCATGGTCCCTTACGCACCATCTGCTGTCCGCCATAGGAAGGAAATTCCATGTAGAGGTATTCGTGTTTATTTTGTGAGGGCTTTTGCAGGAGCGTATTCGAAAAACTGATGCCATCATTGGTCAGAGTATTTGCGGTCTCCGTTCCCGCAAGCTCCAGCAATGTGGGTAAAAAATCCTGAAAGGCGGCTACATGGGCGGATGTGCTTCTCGCCTTTATTTTACCAGGCCACGATACAACCAACGGCACCCGGATACCACCTTCATAGACATACCCTTTATGGCTGCGTAAATCCCCGGCTCCGTCGAAGAAATCCCGGTCATAACCACCCACAAATGTCGGTCCGTTATCACTGGTAAAGATAATCACCGTATCCTCCTTAAGACCGGCCTCTTCGATACGTTTTACAATACGGCCGACCGTGCGGTCCATCCGTGTAACCATACCGGCATAGGCTGCGCGGGGCGTGGGGTGTGGCAGGTAGCCCTTTTTACCGTCGTATTCCGGGTCTTGCCAATCCCCGATATATTCCTCGACGGAATCTTCCGGCACCTGGAGGGCAAGATGTGGAACAGGGGTTGCAAAATACAGGAAAAACGGATTAGCTTCATTCTGTTCTATAAAAGATAAAGCTTCCTCTTCCATCAAATCGGGTGCATAGTGTTTGCCGGTCAGTCCCCGGTCATTGCCTTCCAATTCAACTTTTTGATCATTTTTCCAGAGAAAGCGCGGGTAATAGTTGTGAGCATGCCGCTGACAATTATAGCCGTAAAAGAGATCAAAACCCTGCTTCACCGGATCGCCTTCCGATCCGGGATATCCCAGTCCCCATTTACCAATCGCAGCGGTCGTATACCCATTCTGTTTCAATAATTCGGCCATGGTTTCCGTATCCGTCGGCAGCGGTAACTGGCCATTAAAGCTTTCCCAGCTGCCGATCTCCCGGTTGGCACGAACAAACGCATGACCGGTATGCATGCCGGTCATCAGCACACAGCGCGACGGCGCGCAGACCGGACTGCCCGAATAAAACTGCGTGAAACGCATACCCTGCTCCGCCAGGCGGTCAATGTGCGGGGTTTTAATTTTGGTCTGTCCGTAACAGCCCAGTTCATTATAGCCCAGATCATCGGCCATGATCAGTATGATATTCGGCTTCCTTGCCGGTTTTGAGCATCCCTGAACGACCGGCCAGGTAAGGGTGGAAAGCGCTCCAATTCCGGCCGTAAGGTTTTTTATAAAATCTCTGCGATGAATCATCTCTTTCAGCCTTCGTTTACAATGATAATTTATTTTGTATCTTGTTATCCATCCGGATAATCCGCGCCGGCGGCACTCCTGGCACAGGACTGTCTCCAGGTGTCGAGCTTCGTTTTCATCTTCTGAACGATGTCTGGTTTCTCCGCGGCCAGGTCATTCGTTTCACCCGGATCCGTCAACACATCAAAGAGCATAAAGGTCGCTC
>CAYPHA010000002.1:73156-185214 GCA_964410215.1 uncultured Calditrichota bacterium
CGCTCCTTTATCCAGTGTAATCAATTTATAGCGGTTATCAATCAAAGCCTGTCTTTTCCCGGATTCAAAGGCAATGGGTTCCGGCCTCTGTGCATGTGCGTCCTGAATAAAAGGTAAAAGACTGATACCGTCATACGGCCGCTTATCCTGATTCTGTTCAATTCCGAGGGCATCACAGATGGTCGGGAAATAATCCGATGTACACATGGGCATTTCGGTAACGATGCCTTTTTGCACCTTCCCCGGCCATTCCAGAACGGCCGGCACACGTATACCCCCTTCAAACAGATCCCGCTTTCGTCCCTTGAACGGCCCGGCCGAGCCGGCCCCATGCCAGCTTCCCCCTTCCACACTCCCTTCCGGGCCGTTGTCACTGCAGAACCAGAGCATGGTTTTTTGTTCGACTTCATACTCTCTCAGTTTTTTAAGTAATCTTCCGATCTGTTCATCCATCGCCGTAATGGTGCCGAAATGACTCTGCGTAAATTCATCCAGACCGGGATAGAGACTGCGGTATCGTTCATCTGCTACAACCGGCCAGTGCGGAGCGTGGAACCAGATGACGCAAAAAAACGGAGTATCCGATTGTGCCGCCTCTTCCATAAATGTGACAGCACGGTCCATGATCAGCCGGGAATCATCTCCTTCCAGTTCATCCTGAACCCGCTCTTCGGGACCGGTCCAGTACCAGGTTCCGAACGGGACCGCTTCCTGGCCCGGCTGCAGCGGAAGCCACCAGCGCCTGTCGTTCCATCCCTCCGGTTTTCGCATCGGATCCCAGGTCGGTGTCTTGGCCTCGGTGGAAAAACAGACATCGAAGCCGTGCTCCCAGGGAGGCGCATAATGTTTGGTACCTTCCGGGCCGCCCCGGTTGGAATCCTTTATTTCCCTGGTCAATGTTCCGAGATGCCATTTGCCAAAATGGCCGGTCGTATAGCCCTGTTCTTTCAGCAGTTCAGCGAGTGTGATTTCGCCTTGCGGTAGATGCCCTACATTGGCGGAAAGAATGTTGTAACGATAGGGGTGACGGCCGGTCAGAGCGCTGCCCCGTGTCGGGGAGCAGACCGGTGCCGCCGCATAAAAACGATCAAGGCGCAACCCGTTTGCCGCCATCGCATCCAGGTGCGGTGTTTTCAAGACCGGATGGCCATGGAATCCCACATCACCCCAGCCCTGGTCATCCGTCATGCACAAGATGATATTCGGTCTGTCTTTCTCACCTCCGGTAAAGGCCGAGCAGCCCTGTATTGAGATTGCTGCTGCGGACAAGGCGGTATTTTTTAGAAAATGTCGACGCTGCATAATGACCTCTCAGTTTCTCAACGGGCCTGCTTTCAATGCCTCCAGGTGCGGTTGGCGCAAGCTGCCATATTCGAACAGGCAGAATCCCTGCACACCGGATTGCTGCACCTGATAAATTTCTTCCAGCAGAATTTCCGGCCGGAATCCCTGGTAGGGTCCCAGGCCCACATAGCCCGGCTGGCCCTCCGATGTACGCGCAGCCAGATAGCGGGCTTCATTACGCACCGTTTCCACATCCGGTGAATAGGACATGGTGAAGATTTCATCCAGGTAGCCTTTTTCCAGCCAGGTGCCCCAGTCCTGGCACTTGCTCTCTATACTGGACTGCACATTGGGAAATACGTCGGCAGAAAGCGGAACGTTTGGATTTATCGTTTCAATTCGCTCATGTACCTTTCCGACAAACATTGTCACATTGGCCGTCCGGAACGCGTACCATTTTTCCCAGGCTTCGGGATGTGTATCCGGATCGATTTCCATTGGATCCAACCCCATCTGTGCTTTAAAGGTGGACCGGCAATGATCACAGTAGCAGAAGCTTTTTTCCCAGGGCAGACCAACCGGATAGCGTATATAATCGAGCTGCAATCCGCCTATATCATATCGCTTTAACATGGTGGTGTACACGTCCAGCCAGAAGCGGTGTACCTCGCTCCGTGCCGGACACAGGAAGTGATACCCCTTTTCCAGCTCCGAGGCATGTTCACCGGCCCGCGAGAGCGCCAGTTGATCTGCCTTTATTTGGACAAGCGGTGAATTTTCTTTTCCAATAAAGAATACCCAGACCCAGGGTACGATGCGAATATTGTAGATTTTCCCGAGACGCAGCATTTCTTCCATCGGATCCCAGCCGGTAAACTGCGGATGCTGGACCAGGTCCGGATGGGCGTCCGGATAAATGGCGTACCCACCGTAAATTGTTTCCGGACACAGGGTATTGATACCGAGTGCGGCCATATCCTTAAAGGTTTTTTCCAGTTCCTGCGGCGTTTTTTCCCTCAGATGATACCATACCGCCCTGACTTCATCCGGATTGGAAGGAAAAGTACGATAGAAGGTAACACGCGCCTCATCAAGAATGGCCTGTTTTTCTTGCCCGGACGCCGCGGACCTGCGCATGCTTTTCGTTTTATCCGACAGTTCGTTAATTTTAAGATGCAGCGTTTCTTTTTCGGGCAAATCTGCGCTATCCAGATTCTCCAGGCGTTCATTGGCACGTTTGAGAAAATATTCGGCATAGACAAGATCCGTTTCAGCGGTTCGGGTAACAGATATGGTGCTGTCCTTTAGGGCAACCCGCAGTCCGGGATGCAGGTGATCGGAGATCCATTTGGACATGCTTCCATGACCGGAAAGTACAAAACCATCGGATGGGATGGGATTGTTATTTCTGCCCACAGACTGAACGGTTTCATTGACGATAATAGCTTCAATACCGTATTTGTTCGTACCGGTGCTGTCCCCGAATTCAGGCGTATAACAAACCAATTCGTTGGCGCCCCTTCCTCCGGGAAAGCCCTGGGTGCCGGGATTGGTTTTGTGAATCGTTATACTGATAGTATCAGGTTCGGTTTGTTCTTTGTTCGTGCAGGAGGAGTAAAAAATAAAAAATACAAAATACAAAATAATCGTTGCTGGAACAGTTGTAAGTTTTATCATGAATTGCCCTCAATCTATAAACTAAATCCTAAATATTCCTTCGTGGACCTCCGTGTCTTCTTCGTGGTTCTCCGTGTAACAATTGCTGTCCGGTACCGGGGACTTTTGGTGACGGTCACCGGGGTGACGGAAACCGGGGTGACGGAAACCGTCACCCTACAAGGTAATTTCCACCAATTGTTCCGTGTCGGTATTCGTGCGGTATTTTTTTATTACCGATCCGTTTTTAGATTTAACATCGATACGATACCATGTATCCGGTTCCAGATGGAAACTCAGTACATCGTTTTTATCAAACCGTTCACTGCGGCTGCGGCCCTGACCGATTTTGTCTTTACCACTATGTACTTCAACATTCGTGCGGATCCGTTCGCCTGTATGTTTATCCGTCACTTTAACCCGGACGATGACTTTTCCCTCGGCCAGCGGATCGGACTGATATTTCGAGGTCAGGTTTTGAGCATAGACATAGTCCGCTGTTGAATCCCAGAGCACCGGATATAAGAGATCTGTTTTTTTATAGGAAACAGCATAGATCTGATATTTCCAGTCGCTGGTATTGGCAAAGGCAGCCCGTTGCGCAAACCAGGTATCATTCAACGGACCCGGTTCGGCCGCACCAACGAAATGCCAGCCGTTATCCCATATTTCAATCCAGGAATGGTTTCCGGAATGATCGGACCAGAGGGGTACGCCCACGAAACGGGCCGGAATACCGACCGCCCGGCAGACATCAACCATCAGAATGGACAAGCCCGTACAGGAAGCCATGCCGGCCTCGATGGACTCAAACGGGCTCTGATCGGCTTTCGGACGTTTTGTTGAATAATGGACGCCCACCGTATCCCAGATGGATTGATTCAACAGCAGCACCGCATCCGATACGGATCCGGTTTTCTGCACCAGCGGATAGAAGGTTTTATAAAAATCCCCGCGCCAATTATCCCGCCGTTCGTGCATATTGACATAAGGAAGCACATAATTCAGGAATACTGTATCGGGTATTGTCTTCTGCCAGGACAGCGCATCGCGTACTTTAAAAGCGTAGTCCAGGTTTTCCGAAAGGAATGCTGTCGTCAGGCTGGTTAAATCCCGTTCGGGCATATAGGCAATGAGGAACGATGCGGCCGGAACCTGTTCCTCAGGAACGGAGCTAAGAAATCCTTCGATCTGTCCCCGGTTATTTCCGGCTTTTTCCAGAGCTGATGACACCATGGGACGATATTGCTCCGGAATCCGTTCTAACACACTGGAACCACAAGCATAGAACATCAATGATATAACCAAAAACAGCGTGCTAAATTGTAAAGCTTTCATTGGCTGCTTCCTCATTACCCGTTTATTTTACATAATTTTCAATACGGAATGTCCAGGCGTCGTGGCCGGGCATTTCCCAGTATTTCACAGGACGCACATCGATTTGCAGGGATCCATCCTGATACGTCCAGGGAAGTGCCTCATCACGTCCGAGAAGGGAAATCTCCGTTCCCGGTTCCGGTTCGGGAATGGGCAGGCTTAGTGTTTCTTCCGGCCATTCCAGGGTTATGGCGTAGAGATTACCGTCATTTACCGTATACCCCAGGTATTGTCCCATCGAACGGTATTCACCATGTAGACCATGCGGCGCATCCGGCGCATCGGATGTATAAAAAGCGTCGACTGGAATGATCTCTTCTTCCTGGCTCTTGCTTTTCCATTTCAGTTGTATTCCCGCCTGGTGTGTCTTTTCGAAAAAATCCACCTTAAGCGGATAGCGCTTACCGGCTTGGAGCTTCAGCCGGCCATCCTTGACCGCGGTGCGGTCCGCACCCATAACCTCGCTATCGGTACCGCTTTCGCTCTCTTTCCACTGATCGATGACCAGTTTGCCGTCAATCCAGAGACGCATACCGTCGTCGGCTTTCGCCAGAAACTGGTATTCTTCCGAATGAGCCGGCTCGACGATTCCCGTCCATGTCGCTTTGAAATCATCTTCACGGATCGGTTTTCCGGGTGTATTGCGTACCCAGTTAAAATTCAGATTCGGATCGGTTCGTTTCAGAACATATTCTTTGAATTCACCGGCTTTATCCCAGGTTGTCGACGCATAGATCGCTTCCCCGTTGATATCCAGCCATTTTCCCAGATGAAGAATCCGCTCCTGTTGCAACAGTGGAATCTGTCCGTCTGCCTTGGGTCCGACATTAATCGTAATACCACCCCCGTTCGAAACCGCTTTTACGAAAAACTGAACCAGGTCTTTGCCGGTCATGTAGGCTTCCAGTTTTTCATTGCGGTTCAGACCGAAGGAACGGCCCAGACCGCGTACTTCCGCCCAGGGGCGTTCGGATTTATCCATCCCGGAGCTGTATTCCGGAGTAAGATAGCCGATATCACTTCCATGGCCCCAGCGATTGTTGACGATGGCATCTTCACCGACCAGATTGAAATACCATGCGATCAGTTCGGCGGCATGCCATTGTTCGGCGGAATTATACCACTCACCATCTGCGAATATCATCGTCGGTTTGTAGGTAGATACCAGTTCTTTGAATTGGGGGATCATGTGCTGCTCCACGTAGGGACCGATACTGTCGTGCGGATCCGTATACCAGCGGTGCAACGGATGGTTCCATTCCGATAATGAATAATACAGACCCATTTTCAGTCCGGCGTCCCGGACCGCCTCGGTCAGGTCGCCGACCAGATCCCGTTTCGGGCCGACATCCATGCTGTTCCAGTTTGGAGCATATTTGCTGGGCCACAGGCAGTAACCATCATGATGCTTGGAAACCAGCAACACGTATTTCGCTCCGGCCCGTTTGAAAATATCCGCCCATTCGGCCGGATCGAACAATTCAGCCTTAAAGAGAGGCGCATAATCACGGTAGGTAAAATCTTCACCATACACCCGCTTTTGGAAAGAGGTACGTGTGGGATCACCCACCTGCAGACCGCGCAGGAACCATTCACCGTACGATTCTTTACTGCCGTATGAGGGCACCGAAGTCACACCCCAATGGATAAAGATGCCCAGTTTGGCATCCTTGAACCACTGCGGATAGGGCCGCGATTTCAGATGTTCCCAATCGGCAGTCCATTCTTCCGCACAGATATAATTGATACCTGTAATCATGAGAATGATAAAAACACCCAAAGCTGCAATTCTGGTTTTCATTTCGACTCCTTTATAATAGAACGATCATTAAATAAAAGCTTTAAACGCCTGTTGAATTCATTATTCTATAATGACTTCATCGAGGAATAGCCAGGATTTACCGCCGGCGCCAGGATGCCAATCCGGACAGGTCTTAATGGATTCCGCATGAATGCGCAGATAGCGTATCATCATTTTTTTCATATCGGCCTTAAACTCATGTATGACGACATCCGGATTGTTTTCCGGGACGGCATGACGCACTTCGTCAATCTGTTTATAATCGTTACCGTCTTCCGAAGTATAAAAGGTGACCTTTTTGGGTAAAAAGATCCATGATCCGGTATTTTTTATGAAACGAATACGAATTTCAGACAGCTCCTGCATATCCCCCAGATCAAAGTAGAGATCCGCATCCGTTCCTTCAAAGCCCTGCCACTGACCGTCGTTGAACATACCGGATCCTAAGACGCCGTCAACCATAGCATAGTAGCCGCCGGCTTTATATTTATAGCTGTAAGGGTATTCCATACGTGGTGGATGTCCGACACCTTTGTGTCGATAGAATTTTATTGAATCCGTCAATCCGTATGGTTTTCCATTCTTAAAGGCTCTGCCCTTTAACACCATGGTTTTATTTAGAACAATTTCTTCATTATATTCGCTGGATTGATAATCGGGCTCTGCGTTATCCAGCGTGTATCGCATTTCCAGATTTTTCTCACCCGTTTCCATGGTCACCAGACAGTTGTTGTTTACGGAATCAAAACGTGCGTAAACGGAAAGCGGTTTGGACTCCGGACCGTATTGGACACCCAGATAATCCAGACGCGGATAGTGTTGCTGGACCCGCTGATAAAATTCATCATAACTGCGGCCGCCCGGTTGTGACCAGAGTACTTCCGCCATGGCCAGCATACGCGGGAACATCATGTAATCGATCCGTTCCTGGGGCGCACGTTCGGTCCACATATTGCATTCGCCACCGAGTATGTGCTTTTCTTCTTCATCCGTCAGCGCGGGCGGAACCGGTTCGAAGGAATAGACCTGACGCAGATCGGTCACGCTGATGGGATAATCGAAATAGGCGTGACTGGTGGGCGACATGATCGCATCATGACCGGATTGGGCCGCCGCGATGCCGCCTTCCACACCACGCCAGGATTGTACGGTGGCACCCGGGGCCAGCCCGCCTTCTAGGATCTCATCCCACCCGATAATCTGCCGATCGTGCTTGTTCAGAAAGCGTTCCATGCGCGTAATGAAGTAACTCTGTAGTTCATGCTCATCGGCCAGCTTCTCCTTGCGGATACGACGCTGACATTTCGCACATTCCTCCCAGCGGTCCTTGGGACACTCATCTCCCCCGATATGTATATATTTCGAAGGGAATAAATCCATCACTTCCGTGAGCACATCTTCCAGGAATGCAAATGTCTTGTCGTTACCGGCACAGTAAACGTCCTTATGCACACCCCATTGTGTCTGTACTTCAAAGGGTCCGCCGGTACAGGAATATTCGGGGTAGGCAGCCAGTGCCGCAACGGAATGACCGGGCATTTCGATTTCTGGAACCACATTTATATAGCGGCTCCGGGCATAGGCCACGACTTCTTTTATATCTTCCTGTGTGTAAAAGCCGCCATAACGCTCACCATCCTCATAGGTCCGCCAGGCCCCGATGGTGGTCAGTTTTGGATATTTCCTGATTTCTATGCGCCAGCCCTGGTCTTCCGTCAGATGCCAGTGCAGGGTATTCATCTTATGATAGGCCAGCAGATCGATGTAGCGTTTCACGAAGTCTTTTGTCATGAAATGCCTGCCGCAATCGAGCAGCATGCCGCGCCAGGGAAAACGCGGTTTATCGACGATGGAAAGCGCCGGAACATCCACTTTTCCGGTCATGGTCTTCTTCTGGTTTTCTATTTCTGCGGGCATTAACTGGCGCAGAGTCTGAACACCACGGAACACACCGGCCGCTTCATTCGCCCGGAGGTGAATAAGCGATTCATTGATATCCAGCATATACCCCTCGTTACCGAGCGTATCGGGTTCCGATACCAGTTCAAAAAAGATGGTGTTTCCGCCTGCACTTCCTGCTTCTTCTTCCATGCCGAGTGTTATGCCACTGCCTGAATTAACGAGGTTACTGAAATATGTCGCGATATGCTTCAGATCTGCACTTTCCTTGTCGATCCGGATATCCGTTCCAGCGCTTATAGTGAAACTTCCGGATTTTTCTTCCACCAACTGGGGTTTGGGAATAACGGCGACGGGCCGTATTTCCAACTGGCAGGCACAAACCAGGCTTGTCAGAACGAATAGTACAATAAATCGTGTCATTATCATGCCTTTCATTTAAAAATTGTGAAAATTACTTTCAACACCCTTAACCTGAGCCAGATATCAATGTCATTTTTCCACGGCTCCGCCATCTTACTTACAGTCAGTAACGGGAAGCCTGTCAAATATATCCGTAGTTTTTAAGGCCGGACTTGACGCAGCGGTACTGACTATAAAAAGATTTTATAGTTGAAAACCATCAGGAATCTGGTTTTGAACAGGATACACATCGTTTATTCTGACCCCGAACAAATCACAACCGGATGTACCAGACATGTACCTGAATTTTATTTATGGATAAATTGCCAGATCACCCTGAAAATTGCACGGAAACGCACGATCACAAGAATATTAATCCGCGAGCTTGTACAACCGAACGTTCATAATTATTGTTTTTTCAATAGGATTAACCAGATTTTACGTCAGTTTCTTTTTTGAAAAAACATTCTTTTTTGAAAATCGATTTTTGGACTATACATCACTTATAGTTCAGAAATCAATTAAAAGGATCGTTGTTTGGCGCTGATTTTGCGTAAGTTTTGAAGTCAAAGATAAGACGCGCGCCGGTTAAAGGCAAGAAATTAGGACGTGTAAATCATTGGCCCGGATAGACCGGTGACACCCATTTTTCCGCAGGCTGATACCGGCTGTCACTGGCCCAGCGTATACCCCGTTTCAGCATTTCATTCGCTTCGGGCACTTCCAGGTCAGCCGCCACATGGCCCAGAGATGTATAGAATATCCGTCCTTCCCCATACATTTTTTTCCAGGTAATGGGCATGGTGGATCCTTTAATCCATGGTGAGTGCTCCCCGCTGAAGGTCGTTGTCGCCAGTACCTTGACATTGGGATCCACATGCATATAGTATTGCTCGCTACGCATTTTGAAATCCGGAATGCCTTTTGTTACCTGATCGTTCTGATCTGTTATCTGAACCGTATAATCGATGATCCCTCCCGGATGGGCAACCCACTGCCCGCCTGTCATGAACTGGTATTCGGTATTCTTACGAAAGGCATCGCACATGCCGCCGTGCCATCCGGCCATCCCGGCACCCTCCCGAACGGCTTTCAGAAGCCCCTGTTCCTGTTCCTTGGTTATTTCACCCCCCGTAAAGACCTGAATGATAAGATCGACGGATGACATATACTCCTCTTCCGTATAGACATCCAGTTTCGGTTCGACACGCACCCTGGCCCCTTCTTCTTCCAGCCAGGGTTTCAGGAGGTTCAGGCATTTTTCCGGTTCATGACCTTCCCAGCCGCCATAAACAAACAGTACGGATCGCCCCTCCAATGAAGGCAGCGGTGGAAACATTTCCGTTTCCTGCTCCGCGGACGTTTTTTTTGTACATGCCGATATGACCAGTAATAAAGCAAGTATGCTTATCAGGATTATATAATATAAGTTGATGTGTGTTCGGGAAATAATCATCTTTTGGCTACCTTTCCTTTAAAGAACCGGATTGTTTTGTATAAATAACACAGATCGTTTGCGATACCGGAATTTACACAAGGCTGTTTATTTTACGCAACAATATAGCAAAATTTTGATTCATCTGCTTTAATGCTCCGGGAAAAACATGGAATTCATAAATAAGTCGTTAAAATCCGGTCGCATCGACAGTTCAACATATTCCGCCCTTGCCAGAACGCGGTCCACCTCGGGTTCAAAATCCAGGGATTTCAGCGACAAAAGGGCACCCGTTCCGGCGCTGTTGCCAACCGGTATGATATTATCCTTCAGTTCCGCCGGTAATAAACCGATCCGTACGGCGCTGTCAGAGCGGATATAGTTACCGAAGCCACCGGCCAGGTAAACGGCGTCAATCGCATCAAAAGAAACGCCCGCTACTCCCATCAATGTTTGGATGCCGGCGTATATGGCTGATTTAGCCAGTTGTAACTCACGGATATCTTTCTGAGTTATCACAATATCATGATCGGTAGCGGTAGCATCCTTCTTTTCAACGACAAAATCGGCATCGAGTATGCCGGAAAAATCGATCACACCGGTATCCAGCATAAAGGCAATAATATCAATCAATCCGGAACCGCAGATTCCGACCGCTTTTTTATGACCGATGGTTTCATAGCGGCCTTCGACATATTCCGAGATTGCGCCCTGTACACCGCCCACCCCGCATTCAATCCGCGCCCCCTCGAAAGCCGGACCGGCCGCCGTCGCACAACAGTACAAAACATCCCTGTTTCCCAGGGCAATTTCCCCGTTCGTGCCGATGTCAATATATAGCGTATAGTGTTCCTTATCCATTATATCGGTAGCTGCGATACCGGCGATAATATCCGCACCGACATATCCGGCAATGGAAGGCAGTATCCGTATGTGCGCAGCAGGATGTATCTGCAGACCCAGTTCGGTTCCTCTTAACATCTTCTGTTCTGTGAATACCGGCGTATACGGAGCAAAGGCAATCGGAGAGGGATTCACGCCGAGCAGCAGATGCAGCATAACCGTATTTCCCACGACTGTCATCAGATAAATCTGCTCTGTGCGAAGACCCGCTTTCCGGCACACCGTTCTGACCGCCTTGTTGATTCCGGTGATCACTTCTTTCTGCAACACAGAGACACCCTCCTCTTCCCGTATGCCGTATTCAATCCGTGAAATAACATCGGCCCCGTAGTTTCCCTGAGGATTCAGAACAGAAATCTTTTCTATCAGTTCATAGGTCATCAGGTTCACGAGGTAGAAAGCCATCGTCGTTGTACCGATATCCAGGGCGACGCCGAATGCTTCTGTGTCATCCGGGTCATCCTTTTCGTGCAGCAGTACTCCCTTAAAAGTAACGCCGCGTTTACCACCATTATCAATAAACGCGATTCCGGAATGGTTCCTGAGCACTCTGGCATGCGGATTTAACTGATCCAGGATGACATAATCATGCAGATCCGGGATGTAAAGTTCAAGGTTCTGATTAATTGTATATTGGCAGGCCAGGATGGTTTCATTATTATCAAGGACTACCCTGCATTTTTTACAACTCCCCTTACCACCACAGGATGCCTGTACGAGGATCCCGTTTCTCTGCAGAACTGCCAGCAGCAGTTCCCCTTCCCGCGCTTTCAGATCCACTGTAGCACGGCCACTGTTTACATTTACATGAATCGTGTCGTCTGAATTTTTTACCATTCATTTAACCATCTACTTATAACGTAATTCATCCCGTAGTATTTTTTTCCCGGTACCGGGTCCTTCATACTTAACCTCCAGTCCTTGACCACCCATTCCCTGGAAGAATTCAACGACAATGGGATGAGCGCCACGGGCCAATGCAATCTGACCGGATTTTTCCGTCATCCCATGATGAAAATCATTATTTACCACGAGCCGGTCATGGATATACAATTTGGAACCATCATCGGAGTTGCTGAAAAAAGTGTAAACACCATCCTCCGGGATAGTCACATAGCCCTCGAAGCGCAGCATAAAATACGTCTCCCTTTCGGCGGCATCCGTATTCATGAGGTCTGTTGTGCCCATCGTTTTGGCTTCATAACTGCCGAAGTCCGGCAGTGCTTCCAATGCGCTGTCCGAATATTCATAGTAGTTGTAGCGCACACCTTTTTTAAGGGCGCCGGCCTCAACAGCTTTGGTGATGTTTACTTTCCGGAACGTTCTCCGGCTGACCACACTTACCGAACCATCCGGCCAGTATGTTTTTGCTTTAATAGTGGCCGTTTTATCTAACGTTACCGGGCCGTCGTATAATCGGGCTGTTTTTTCGGGTTCAGATCCATCCATAGTAAAATAGATATCACCCTGCTGCAACTCATTATTGAGCCGGAAATCCAGGGTATTCAGGAAAATATCATGTTTAGATTGAATCACGGGCGGAAGATAACCTTCCGCGAGTCTGGAAACCGTCTCCGGATCCATTTTAACGACCGCCCTGTCATAGGTCAGCAGCCCGTTCACTTCCACCTCGACATCCGTTGTCTGTGTATACACGGCTGCGGACAATCCCCGATCAATCATACCCTGGAGTTCCCGCAACAAGTCTGTGTAGGCCGTCGTAAGTTCTTCGCTGTTTGTATAGCTTCTGTATCCCCAGTTATCCGATTGCTGCCAGGTATGCCCTTCCAGCGGCAGACCCAGTCCACCGAATTCACCCAATACGATAGCCCGTTTCTCTTCCGGTTCGGGCATAGCCGGTCCCGGATAAGCGTGAATGTCATGAATGTCGCCCACACCGCGGTCTGTCCATCCGCTGGCCGGATTCACGAGGCGTGTGGGATCTTTTGTCATAATCAGATTAGTAATCTCCTCCGTTTTGAATTGCCCCCATCCTTCATTGAACGGCACCCAGACCACGATACTCGGATGATGACTGAACTGGTCGATCATTTCGAACAGTTCCGTTGTATAGATCCGGGCTGATTCTTCGGAACGAACGGCATCGGGGTCATCCGGTCCGATATATTCGCCGCCGCTGGGCATATCCTGCCAGACCAGCAGTCCGAGTTTATCACACCAGTAGTACCAGCGGGCCGGCTCAATCTTCACGTGCTTCCTGGCCATATTGAAACCGAGTTTCTTCGTCACCTCGATATCATAGCGCAAAGCTTCATCAGTCGGGGCGGTATAGAGCCCGTCGGGCCACCATCCCTGATCGAGGGGACCAAACTGAAAGACAAATTCATTGTTCAGCATCATACGCGTGATGCCGTCGGCGTCTTTTCCAAGTGCTATTTTCCGCATTCCAAAATAACTGTCCACCCGGTCTACCGGTTTGTCATTATGCAAAAGAACAACTTCCAGATCATAAAGAGTGGGCGAATCGGGTGACCAGAGTTTCTGATCCGGCACCGGCACTTTAATCAGTGTACCGGGTTTGTTCTTATCTCCGGCAATTGCATTTCCTTCTTCCTTAACCTTAATTTCAACAGCGTGTTCCTTTGAAACAGCCCCGATATCCACCACCACACTGACACTGCTTTCATCAATATCCGGTATTATTTTCAGCGCATGGATCCATCCTTCATCCATAGGAACCGGTTCGAGCCAGACGGTCTGCCAGATGCCGGTAACAGCCGTATACCAGATCCCCCCGGGGCTGGAGACCTGTTTTCCGCGCGGTTGCTCGCCGGTATCCGTTGGATCCCATACCGCCACAACCAGCGTCTGTTCACCTCCCTCGTTTAAAGCCGCTGTTATATCCAGCGAAAAAGCATCATACCCCCCGCGGTGTTCACCAACCATGATTCCATTCACCCAGACCGTTGTTTCCCAGTCCACCGCTCCGAAATTTAAAAGGATGCGTTTATTCTGCCAGTCCGACGGAATATGAAAACTGCGCCGGTACCAGAGACGCTGATCCGGCTCTACCGACCGTTTTACGCCCGACAGCGCTGACTCCACCGGAAAAGGAACCAGAATAGTACCTTCAAACGTATCCACCCTGAGTTTATTTTTATCAACAATCGCGTATTCCCATAAGCCGTTCAGGTTCTGCCATTCCGCCCGCACCATGTTCGGACGCGGATATTCCGGCAGGACATTCGCGGGATCGAATTTCTGACTCCATTTTGTTAACAGATTATGTTCGGGTATCTGCCAATCCTGCCTGACACAACCAATGTTCATCAGAATTCCTCCCAAAAGAATAGATGCTGACACGACGTAAACAGGCCAATTTTTCCATTGATTGTTAAAAGGTAGCATCATTTTCTCCTTTTAAAAAACGATTTACATTGCTCTATTGCATGATAAATAACATTGAATCGTATCATTTTTCGCTTTATACAGGTATATTCATCAATTTTTCATATAAGCGTGATGATCCCGTCTGAATAATTTCCTGAATGATCCTGAATGTCGTGTTACCCACTCCTTTGATTTTAAGAATGTCCGACGGGTTGAGGCTATCGATGGGAGCGTGCAACTGTGATATGCCATAGGCCGCATAACCGTATGGGCTTTTCTGATTTTTCAATTTAAGCAAATAATCCAGGTGTTCCAGAATAATGATGATAAAATCGTTGCGGCTGACCAGCTTTTTATATATCTGCGGAGGCATCCGTTTCGGCAGGTTCAACAATGCTGCAATTTTATCAAACAGTTCATGCACACCCTGGTAATAATCCGTTCTGGGCTCTCCCCATTGGCTTTCCGAAGAATAGAGCAGATCATATTCAGGGAGCAGCTCCGGATAATGATCTTTGATCACATTCAGAAAATAATCTTTTTGTCGTCCCGGTTTCAGTGTCATGGGACCGAAAATAACGAAATCAACACCCGCCTCTTTACCGGCTTCCATGGTCCGTTGCATAGATTCAGCATGATCTGTAATAAAGGGAATCACCGGCATCAGGAACATGCCGCAGGTGATACCTGCCTGCTTTAGTCTGCGAATGGTTGCCAGCCGTTCCGATGGTTTTGCGGTACCCGGTTCAAAAATATCACTGACCTTTTCATCGGCGGTTGCGAAACTGAAGCTGACGACAGATTCAGCATACTGATTAATTTGCTTGAGCAAATCCAGATCACGTTCTACCAGACTTGATTTTGTCAGAACATGAACAGCATGTCCATATTTCAGAATGAGCTCAAGCGTCTGCCTTGCCAACCGATATTTTTCTTCGGCGGGCTGATAGACATCACACACCCCGCCTCCCAACATGATAAAACTACGCGGCATCGATTTACGCTTACGCTTCGGATCAAGTTCTTTATTCAGCAGCTCCGGCGCATTGCGTTTAACAGCGATATGCTGTCCAAAGGCGCTGTCAACCTGATATTTTTCAGTCCGGCCATCACAATATGCACAATTATGCGAGCAACCCCTGTAAAGGTTTAATCCGTAATGTGAAATAAACCAGCTATCTATTTTTTTATGTGTACGAAGAATTGATTTCGCTTCGATTTCTTCGATATGAAAGGAATCCGTCACCGACTTTGTTGCCACCATATTTATGATTGCTATTCCGGCATATTCTCTTCGCCCACGACAAGGGTCGCTCGTTCGATGCCTTCCAGCGCACCGAGTTCACTGATAAAGGCCTGGCTCTGTTTTCCTCTGCGCAGACGGACTTTAAAGGATAGCTCCAGGAATTGTCCTAAACGGGCCGATCGCAGGTTGAGCATGGTATAATCCCCAAGATATTTCCTGAAGACGGGAACGTAAACCGGTTCTTCCACATCGTTTGGTACCATCCAGAATTTTAACAGGTATTCGTTCTGCTCCTTTACGGCATAGCGTGTCCAGTATAAAACTAAAATCACAAGGGCGATTATGGGCACGGCGACCATACCGATCAGGTGGTTGCCGGCCCCGGCGGCCATACCGGCGGCAAGCGCGAAAAAGACAAAGGCGATATCGCGGCTGTCCTTCAACGCCGTCCTGAAGCGGATGATCGACATGGCACCGACGAGTCCGAAAGCTCTCGCCAGGTTATTCCCGATAACCATAATCACCACTGCAGTAACCATGGATATAATGATCAGGGTATTTACAAAATCGGCCGTATAGGAAAATCCTTTATAGGTATAGCGATACAGCGTGGCAATGAGCATACCGTAAATAAACGCCGTGATAATATTGACAAACACATCAAATAACAATATGGTAGGCATCGTCGTATTCAGTGCCTCGAGGATTCCGTTATTCATTCATTCACTCCATTGGAAAGCCGGTCCGCGCAGGCTTCTACGCCAAGGCAATATTTTGAAATAGATTCTTTCTTTAATTTAAACCGGGTGGTCACATCCTTCATCCATTTGGGCATGATATCATCGAATTTAAGTTCCAGGATACACCAATCCTCAGTGATCATGGTTAAATTTTCATCATTTAAAATATCCCCCAGATCCGGTTTGGCAACCGCGCGCACACTGGTATCGATGGTCAGCCGTTCTCTCTCGTCCGTTCTTCCCAGGTAAGCTTCCCGCTCATATACGACAAGAATGGTGGGTACCAGGCCTTTCTTCAACAGATTATAAAGAAACTTTCCGGATACCAGTTTCGCGTTATGGTCGTCCTGTTCGAATTCAAACGCCGTATCTTCGGACGTGCTGATGAGACGTTCAATCGTTATAAACGGCAACCGCGAACGTTCTTTTGCAATACAGTTTACAAACTTTCGTTTTATTTCCAGAAACGCAAACTCACTGCTGTCGTTATAAGTACGTACCCGTAATTTTTTCCTTATTTTCAGGCCTTCTATCTTTTCAAAATAATAATCGAGCTCCGGGGTATCGAAATAAATGCTCCTTACGGTATATTTTTTACCGCCCAGCTCTTTCAGATGGGGATCAAGTTTCGTAAAAGGTTCAATGTACTTCCGGATTTCCGGTATATCCTTCATCTCCAGACGAAATTTATGTTCATAACGTGACTGGTCGCCAAATCTACGCATTTAACCAAATCCTTACAGCAGGGATGTACCGGCATAGCGTTTAAAAGCTTTTACCAGCCGTGATCCTATCGTCATTTTATCAGCATGGATTCTGGCAAATCCGGACATACCGGGCACAAGCTCATTGCGCGCATTGACTACCATACCTGTGATAAAATAGACCGGCCTCCCCGCCAAAATATGACTCCTTTTATGAAGTTGTGTCACAGAGGCTTCATAGGTTTGACCGGTTTCGGAAACCATTATATTAATTTTCTGGCCGTTTTTTAAATATTTCAACTTTTCAACAGGGATGGCCATCCTTATAAGAAGGGTGTCCAAACGTTCCACTTTACAAATAAGGCTGTCATTACCGGAAAAGGTGAGAATCCCTTTATGCGGTGAACGAATGATTTCCTGACTCCTTTTCGATTCCAGTATTCTTATCTGTTCTTCCAACTGTTTAATATGTGCCCGGACATAACGGATGGTTTCCATTTTCTCACCGCTCTTCACGGCTTCCAGCCTGGCTTGCTGCATTTTGACCGTATTGCGGTATGTATCATAGGTTACTTTTGCCGTCTCCCATTCAGCCGCGCTCAGCAGTCCTTTCTCAAAAAGTTCTTTTTGACGTAAATACTGCGGTTCGAAGGCTTCATATTGTGTTTCCGCTATCTCCAGTGCCTGTAATGCCTCATTCTGAACCGCCTGTTTCTCACCGGTGCTGACCATCGCCAGATTGGCCTCTGCTTTTTTTAATTCTCCTCTCAATTCCGCCAGCAGGAACTGATTACTCGAGGAGGTTAATACGGCAAGGGTATCACCGGCTTTGACCATCTGGTCATTCTCCAGGTGCGGCAGCATTCTGAACCGGACAAAGTCTTCCCTTTGATACTGCAACAGATTAAAAAATAAAACTTTACCGGTCTTATGGTCCAGCAGCCGGCTTTTCAATTTATCCGGTTCTATACGTACAAGCGACCATTCCGCTTTGGAAACGACCTGACAGGGTGCCTTTACCGAATACGGCAGTTCGATGGCCATCAGTATTATAAATAATACAATAATAGCTACAGAAGCTAAAACTACTTTTAAAATCTTCATATTGGTTTGTAGAGGCAACTAAACCTGAACCCTAATTTTCTAATCAGGAACCGCTGAATACCGGTCCGTTTAATCGGAATATTCTTTAACAATCACATCAGGCAGGCGCGGTGTGGCGCCATTCTGCGTACAAACATAGGCAGCGAGACGGTTTGCACCCTGATGTATGCTGTCCAGAGAATATCCCTTAAGCATGCCCGTAACCAGGGCTGCGGTAAAAGAATCACCGGCACCTACCGTATCGGCAATTTTAACTTCCGGAGCCTCAAGGAAGGAAGCAGCATCGGGCGTCATCAACAGACTACCCTCTCCGCCTTTCGTAAGTGCTGCAATACGCAAATTATACAGCCGTATCAGTTTACCAAGCGCTTCGCTTTCATCGCCTGTAACAGAACACATATCCATAACAACAGGCAATTCGTCATCATTGAGTTTCAAACAGTTGCATTGTTCCAGGCTGTTTCTGATAATCGTTTCATTATAATAGTTTTGTCTCAGGTTGATATCAAAAACTTTTAAACATGCCGGTTTCAGAACACCGAGTATTTTATTTATAGTGTTCCTGGACATCTCCGAGCGCTGGGCAAGCGATCCAAAACAAACAGCATCCGCGGACCGGGCCAATGCTTCAGCCTGTGATGTGAACGGTATGACATCCCATGCCACGTTTTCATGAATGACATAGTCCGGTTTACCGGAATTATCCAGTTTAACTTCAACAATTCCTGTGCGGTGTTCCGGATCTTTTGCAATATATTCGGTTGTCAATCCGATGGATTGGAGATGCTCCAAAATTTCAATACCGTATGAATCGTCGCCGACGGCACTTATAATGTAACCGGATGCACCCAATTCCTTTGCATGATAGGCAAAATTAGCCGGCGCTCCCCCAAATTTTTTTCCGTCGGGAAACACATCCCAGAGCAGTTCGCCAAGTCCGACAATACTATATGTTTTGCTTCTCATAACGCTTTCTTACCCGTGAACATACATATTGAAATAGTAAATAGTGCTAAAACGTCCAGCCGGTTATTGCAATCAGAATGGCTGTCAAAATCACATAAATAATCCATCCGATGATACAGACACCGATAGCCCTTCCCGTACTCTGATAGTCAAGCGCCTGCCGCACCGCAATCACCATCGTAATCAGCATCCATATCGCAACGATAAAATTAATAAGGCCGCCGAGGGCCGGTATAAAGCCGAATATACGTAACACTCCCGGTGAGCTGGCAAAACCGATTGTCCGTAGTAATTCTCCGGGATTGGAATGGGTCTGCGGTTCCGGCATCAGTTTGGTTCCAATGAAATAGGTCAGATAGGCCCAGATATACCAGCCGATCAGCGCTGTTACGGTTAAAAGGACCAAGCCGCGTATACCCGTTTGAGAAAGGGCACCGATACCAGCAGCCACACTGGATAACACTACAACAAGCACCGCTTGTAGGGAAGCTTCTTTATCCGCCTCGACCTCTTCATACAGGCTGATATCCAGACGCGCAGCACGTATCATACGTGCAATAAGGTTATCCATGATTATTCTCCTTTGTGATTTTGGTATTTTTACAGGGCGGGAATATATCCCGTCCTTACATGCGCTTTGCTGGGCGGGTATATACCCCGCCCTTACGAGTCAGAGATGGATCCCGGCTTTTCCTTACAGCTCCCGCAGCCATATATTCCGGTAGCTGACCGGATGACTGTGATCCTGGAGTTGAATGGGCTCTTCCATGCTGTGAAATTCATATTTTGGCTGACCCGACCAGGATGTATTTCCCTTCAATTCCGCATGATTATGTATCAGTACGCCGTTATGCAGAACGGTCATATAGCCCGGTGTTTTCAATGTTTTATCTTCGTTAAACCGGGGTGCCGTATAGATGATATCATACGATTGCCATTCTCCGGGAGGCCGGCAGGCATTAACCATTGGAATATATTGCTTATAAATGGCCCCGGCCTGGCCGTTGACATAGGTTTCATTTTCATAGGAATCCAGGACCTGTACTTCATATCGGTTTTGCAGAAAAACGCCGCTGTTGCCTTTATCCTGCCCCTTACCTGATTTCTCAACGGGAATCCTGAATTCCACATGAAGCTGACAGTCGCCAAATCCCTGACGCGTAAATATACTTCCGCCATCCTTTACAACCGTCATGGCGCCATCTTCCAGTTTCCATTTCGGTGTATTGCCGTCTTTATCCCTCCAGGCGGACAGATCGGTACCATCGAACAGAATAATTGCATCGGACGGGGGAGCTGTCTGATCACCGGGTGTTACCTTCACCGGAACCGGCTCCCATACTTCCGTTTTAGCAGCCTCTTTGGCCCTGTCCTGACAAAACAATGTACCGATTAAAACAATCAAGGTGAACAAACCAAGAGCCTTCTTCATAATAGCCTCCAATTATTGCTGTATACAACGAAATATATGCATGCGAAGTTCAAATTGTTAAAAATACACTTTACTATATTTTTGGCAAATATACAAGTATTCAGGGTTATACCGTAACTTATTTACGGACACGGTTTCAATCGGCGAACTTTATTGCATTTTTTTCATTTTTTTTGGAAAGGATGCATAAATATTCGTATAATTTTTATCTCAGATGACTGTTAATCTGTGAGGGGGAACGCCTTACTTCCGGAGTACCGGTAAGGGAACGCATCTTTACCTCCTGAGTTAAATTGATTTAATCAACAGAAATATCATCTTATTAAAGGAAGTTCAAATGGCACGTTCATTATTATTGGTTTTAAGCCTGATATTCATTATAAGTCAGCCGATTATGGCCCAGATTGAATCCCAATGGCGCGGTCCAAAACGGGATGGCGTATACCCCGGCGAAACACTACTTAAAAAATGGCCCGCTGATGGTCCGAAAATGCTCTGGTCTGCAACGGGATTTCATGAAGGTTTTTCTTCCCCCGCCGTGACACAGGACCGTATCTACCTGAACGGTATGAAGGACGGCCGTGGTTATTTGTTTGCACTGGACCATAGCGGCAAACAGGTCTGGGTTAAAGAATACGGCTCTGAATGGGATGACGGACACGCCGGTTCCCGAAGCACCCCTACCGTTATTGGCAACAAAATCTATTTTATGAGCGGCGATGGCGTAGTGTATTGCCTGGATGATAAAAAGGGGGATATCCTCTGGGAAGTCGACCTGATCCGTTCCTTCGGCGCACGAAATCTGAGATGGGGAATGACCGAATCCCTGCTCATCGACGGAGACCGGTTATTCTGTACGCCGGGCGGCACAGATGCCATGATGGCCATTCTCGACAGGAATACCGGTAAAACACTGCAAACAATAAAAGGCAACGGGGAAAAATCGGCCTATTGCTCACCCGCTCTGGTCACACATGGACAACGTCGGCTGATTCTCACGATGACAGGAGAATCCCTGGTTGGAATCGACGCCACCACCGGAGCATTTTTATGGGATTATCAGCACCGCACCCGTTATGATATCAATCCGAATACCCCCTTATACCATGACGGATATATTTATTCGGTCAGTGGTTACGACACGGGCGGGCAGCTTTTTAAAGTGACCGGCAATGCGGAAGGACTGGAGAATGTATGGGCCGATGAAACTCTGGACAGCCAAATGGGTTCCGCTATGCTGGTCGACGGTTTTATCTACGGTTCCGGTCACAGCAACAAAGGGTGGCATTGTATCGATTTTATGACGGGTGACGTACAATATTCGGCCAGAGTCCTTGGAAGCAAAGGAAATATCATTTATTCGGATGGTATGTTTTATTGTTACAGCGAAGACGGCGATGTGGGACTGGTCAAACCGAATCCGAAAAAATTCGATGTCATCAGTTCCTTTAAAATTGAGCAGGGATCGGGTGCCCACTGGGCTCATCCGGTCATTTCGAAAGGTGTGTTGTACATCCGGCACGGTGATGTACTCATGACCTTCGATATTTCGGTAAAATAATGGATGATAAACGATATCATAATATATTAATCCTGTTTACAACCTTCTCGGGAATTCTGTTACTTTACTGGTGGATGCAGCATGATCCCGTTTCCGAATTTGGACTTTTTGTGCCCGGACTCGATAACCGCCCCGAACGTTCATCATCGCAGGGGCTGACTGTTGAAATCGGAAGTTTTTTTACCTGGTTTGGCGCCGACGTGTCGCCGGGTAACGGAAACTGGCCCCGGTTCAGAGGGATCGATTACGACAATATCAGCAAGGAAAACGTTCGTCTGACAGATAATCTGGAAGCATCGCCTCCCGTTGTGCGCTGGTCTGTTGAACTGGGCGAAGGACATGCCGGCCCGGTCGTCGCCGATGGCCGCGTTTTTATCATGGATTACGATGAACAAAACCGGCGTGACCTCCTGCGCTGTTTTTCTTTCGAAAATGGAAAAGAAATCTGGCAACGTGGTTATGACATCTTCATAAAGCGGAATCACGGCATGTCACGCACCGTCCCTGCAGTAAAAAACAACTATGTCGTAACCATGGGACCGATGTGTCATGTCATGTGTGTGGACGCGGACTCCGGAAACTTCAAATGGGGTATTGATCTGGTACGGGAATATGAGACGGAAGTCCCCTTGTGGTATACCGGGCAGTGTCCGCTGATCGAGGATTCCATTGCCGTGATTGGCGTCGGTGGAACGGCCCTCATGATCGGTGTTCACTGTGAGACCGGTGATGTCATCTGGGAAGCGCCGAATCCGTCTGATCTTAAAATGTCGCATGCATCGATCATCCCGATGAATCTTGCCGGTGAGCGCGTGTATGTATACAGCACCCTTGGAGCCCTGGTCGGTGTATCAGCAGAAAAAGAAACTGCCGGACAGATCCTCTTTGAGGCCAGAGAATGGAATCATGCCGTCGTAGCCCCTTCTCCTGTCTATGCCGGTAACGACCATATATTTGTCACCGCAGGTTACGGAGCCGGAAGTATGTTGCTGAAGGTTACAAAGGAATCGGGTAAATATGCTGTTTCGCCCGTTTCGCGCAGCAAACCCGATGAGGGACTCGCTTCCGAACAACAAACGCCGATCGTATACAGGGATCATATGTTTGCTATTATGCCTAAAGATGCCGGGGCGCTGCGCAACCAGTTTGTATGCTGCAAAACGGAGGATCCCTCAGCGATACGCTGGTCAAGTGGTAAAACGAACCGCTATGGCCTGGGTCCGTACCTCATTGCAGATGATAAATTTTTTATCCTGAGTGACGATGGTGTATTGACCGTTGCAGAAGCCAGTACAAAGGAATTCAAAATGCTGTCTCAGACAAAAATTCTCGAAGGCCATGATGCCTGGGGTCCAATGGCCGTTGTGAACGGGCACCTGCTGGCCCGCGATTCCCGGGAGCTGGTTTGTCTTGATCTCACAACATCAAATTGAAGTGAGTGGACCGTATGCCTTCAGAAAATAAAAAGAGAGACCGGGTTCTTACGACGTTGATTATTATCGTATCGGTAATAGGAATTGTTTATTTCGGCTATCAGTCAGTAAGGGAAACAAACCGTAATATACAGGACAAACCGTTTGCATATAATATCGAATATTTTAAACAGAGTGACAGTGCCCTCTTCCACTATGAGCAGATACGGGAGTTAAATCTCGACCTGGATATGCCGCTTGGTATCACTATTGGTATGGACAACACGCTTTATGTTTCCGGTGACCGGCTTATACTAAAACTGGCTCAGAACGGCAGCATTCTGAATACAATTGAATGCAGTGAATCCGTGAGGGCACTATGCATGGACGCGCAGGGTAATCTGTATGCAGCCCAAAACAGACACATCGAAGTTTACAATACCGCAGGAAAGCGAAAGACACGCTGGGATATTTCCGGAGAAAACCCTGTGATTACATCGATTGCAGTAAGCACGTCCGGGGTGTATGTCGCGGATGCCGGCGCGAAAGCGGTCTGGCATTTCAGTCGCGAGGGGGAGCTGAAACATAAGATTGGTCCTGAAAAAGAAGCGGCGGGCATTCCCGCTTTCGTTATTCCCAGTCCCTATTTCGACGTAGCTGTTGATCCGGATGGATTCATCTGGATCGCCAACACCGGAAATCATGCTTTGGAAAGTTACACTCCTGATTGTACCTTTCGTTCTTCGTGGGGTTCTTACTCCATGAAAACAGAAGGTTTCAGCGGTTGCTGTAATCCTTCTCATTTTGACATACTGAGTGACGGTTCTTTTGTAACCAGTGAAAAGGGTATTCCGAGAGTGAAAGTGTATAACCGGGCCGGGATTCTCGTTTCTGTAGTTGCAGGGCCGGAGCGGTTTATTGAAGGAACGGTCGGTCTGGATCTTTCAGTGGATGCCAATGACCGGATTTACATATTGGATCCAAAGAAAAAAGCTGTCCGTATTTTCGACAAAAAAGAAGTCATTCAATCAAAGGAAACAAGCTGATCATGTCCTCAATCCGATCCGTAAACCGACGGAAGTTTTTGAAAAGTGGTGGCCGGTTTTTTGTACTCAGCAGTCTGATTGCCGCCGGATTTCATATATCCATGCGAAAAAACCACACGGACAGACGTCAATCATGCCTGCTGGAATCACCCTGCCGCCATTGCAGAGTAGGTAACCGCTGTACAGATCCATCAAGACGTGAGCAGGAAATGAAGCCGGCTCAAGAGGTGCAAAATGGCCGATGATAAAAAAAACAACCATATGGATCGTAGAAAATTTTTACGCTCCGGATTGAATACCGTGGCCGGTCTGAGTATCGGCGGTGTTGCCGGATTTGTGCTCGCCCGTTCTGATTCGGAGGACTTTGTATGGCAACTGGATCCCGATATCTGTGTGCAATGCGAGAAATGCGCAACAAACTGTGTCCTGCCGCTGTCAGCCGTAAAATGTGTCCACGCGTATTCGATGTGCGGCTACTGCGACTTATGCAGCGGCTATCTCGAACCCGGCGCTACAACAAGGGATACGGCTGCTGAGAATCAGTTATGTCCGACCGGAGCGATCAAGCGTGTTTTTATCGAGGAACCTTACTTCGAATACACGATTGATGAAACGTTATGTATCGGCTGTGGAAAGTGTGTGAAGGGGTGTGGCGCGTTCGGTAACGGCTCCCTTCATCTGCAGGTACGCCATGATCGCTGTCTGAACTGTAATGAATGTTCGATTGCGCGTTCCTGTCCCTCTCAGGCATTTAAAAGGGTACCCGCAAGCAGGCCTTATCTCATGCGCGGCGAAGAAGGAAATATCATCATTCAAAAATCGGAAACGAATCATTCGTGAAGCGATCTATCAGGTATATATTTATTGGTCTGGCTATCCTCTTTGTAAATACAATGCTCCGGGCGGATGTTGTGGAACGATTTCCCAAACCGGATTTTAAATCGGAGTATACCCGGCCGGATGTGCACGCTCCCGATCCACGGTCAGATTCACTGGAGTATCTGGATCTCATCGTACTAATCGGCACATTATCGCTGGCCTCCTATTTTGCCCTGAAACTGAGATCACGTAAACATATGTTCCTTCTGATGATCTTTTCACTGCTTTATTTCGGATTCTACAGGGAAGGTTGCGTCTGTCCGATCGGTGCTATTCAAAATGTGACACAGGCACTTTTTGACACATCGTATAAAATACCGCTGACGGTATTGGGATTTTTTGCGATTCCGCTGATTTTCACCCTGTATTTCGGACGTACTTTCTGTGCCGCTGTTTGCCCGCTGGGCGCCATCCAGGACCTGGTCATCTTAAAACCGGTGAAAGTTCCCGAATGGCTGGAGGCCCCACTGCGTCTTATTCCCTATCTCTACCTCGGCCTTGCGGTTCTCTTTGCCGCCACCGGAGCAGGATACATCATCTGCCGGTATGATCCGTTTGTCGGTTTTTTCCGGTTCGGCGCAACATTTAACCTGATTGTCTTCGGTTTTTTCCTGTTACTTCTCGGCACCGTCATCGCCAGGCCCTATTGCAGATATCTCTGTCCGTTGAGCGTGTTACTGAACTGGTTTTCACGTCTGTCCCGGCGGCATGCCACCATCACGCCTTCGGAATGCACAAACTGCCGTCTTTGTGAAACATCCTGTCCCTTTGAAGCCATCCATATTCCGAACACAGAGCCGGAACCTCAAAACAGGAAGGCAGGTCTAAGAAGGATACTGATCAGCATCGCCCTCCTTCCCCTGATTGTCTTCGGAAGCGGCTGGGTGGTCTCGGAAATGCATAGTGCACTTGCCGGACAGCATGTCACCGTAGCACTGGCCGGGGAAATAGAACTGGAAAACAGCGGTGAGCGTCTGGAAACAACCCTCGAAACACGGACCTTCAGGGCATCCGGCACACCGACGGAACAATTGTTTTCCGATGCCCGTGCTATTCAGAATCGCTTTTATATCGGAAGCTGGTTCCTCGGCGGATTCCTGGGCCTTATTTTCAGTATTCAGATCATCCGCCTGGCCCGGAAAGGTACCGTGCGCGAATATCAGACCGATACGGGCAGATGCCTGAGTTGTGCCCGTTGTTTTGCATACTGTCCGTTTGAACAGATACGAAGAGATCCATCAAAACGGGAATCGATATTAAATGAACTTTGAACACCTACACAGACATTTTTGGTACGAGCTGGCAGGGCGCCTCGCCATCGTTCTTACGGTTTTTGCCATCATTATCAGCGTTCTGATGATTGCGAATTTCATTCAAACCAAATCGATAGAACCGCTTAACAACAAAGCGTTCAACCAGTTGATGCTTCAGCTCCAGCAGGATCCGCAGAACACGGCTTTGAAGGAACAGGTGCGGGCCCTGGACCTGCTTGCCAGGAAAGCGTACTTCACCAATCAATGGCAGATTCGGACGGGCAGTTTTCTATTGTTTGGATGCGTTCTTCTCGTACTTGTTCTGCTGAAGTACAGGAGCACATTCAAGCCGAAATATACCCATCTTGCCGGGCATTCTCCCCCGGGAGATTCATGGGAAAGCCGGATCCTGACCCGGAAATATATCATCTACTCGGGTCTTTCTCTTTTTATCCTGGCCTTTATTTCCGGCATTATGTCCGAAAGCGCACTATCTGAACGGGCTGACGATGGCGAACCGGGCGGAATCCAATATGCCTCTCCGGAAGATATCTGGAATAACTGGCCCGGATTCCGCGGTCCCGAAGGAAATGGGATTGCTGCAGAAGCGGATTATCCCACGGAATGGGATGGAACAACAGGAAAGCATATTTCCTGGAAAACAACCCTTCCCGTATCAGGATTCAGTTCGCCGATTTTCTGGGAGAACAGGTTGTTCCTTTCCGGTGCGGACAAGCAAACCCAGGTGGTTTTTTGTGTGGATGCACATTCCGGTGCTATTTTATGGCAAACGGAACTCAATGCCGTACCGGGATCACCGGCAGAGAAACCCAGGGTCACCGAGGACACCGGATACGCCGCCGCTACAATGACGACCGACGGATACCGCGTGTTTGTCATTTTTGCCACAGGAGACATCGCCTGCCTTGATTTCGAGGGTGCTATTCTGTGGTCCAAAAATCTGGGTGTGCCGGACAATCACTATGGTCATTCCTCTTCGTTAATAACGTATAAAAATCTGCTTCTGGTTCAGTACGATCATAACAAATCGAAACAACTCATTGCATTGAATACTATAAATGGTCAGGAGGTATACCGCAAAACCCGCGACGTCCGTATCTCCTGGACCTCCCCCATCCTCGTTGATACCGGTGAACGCATGGAACTGATTCTGAGTGCCAATCCGTTCGTCATCTCCTATGATCCCCAAACAGGGAATGAATGGTGGCGTATCGATTGTATGGATGGGGAAACCGGACCTTCACCGGCTTTTAGCGATGGGATGGTTTTCGTTGTGAACGAGTTCGCCCGACTGGCCGCCATAGAACTGGGAGACAATCCGGAAATGGTCTGGGAATATGAGGATGACCTTTCGGAAGTGGCGAGTCCCGTCGCAACCCCTGAACTGCTTTTTATCGCCACAAGTTTCGGACCGGTATCCTGTTTCGATACGAAAACAGGTGAACGGTACTGGATGGAGGAATTTGACGAGGGATTCTATTCTTCTCCGATCCTGGTCGGCGATTTGATTTATTTAATTGATATGAACGGACATATGTATATCTTTAAGGCTGGCAAAGAATTTAACCTGGTCGGCGAGGCCGACCTTGGAGAAGGATGCATGACGATTCCGGCATTTATCAACGGCCGGATATTTATCCGTGGAAATACACATTTATTTTGTATAGCACAACCAAATGCCTGAGAATTTTAATTTTAAGAAAATAAATGCGGATGAAGTGAATGATGTCATCGATGACATCATTCACGACTGCGGAACGGAAAAACGTGCCGTCATCCCGATTTTACATGCCATACAATCCCGGTACAGGTATCTGCCGAAGACCGCACTGGAACGGGTCTGTGAACGAACCCGGATCACACCTGCCGATATTTATGGTGTATCTACTTTTTACGGTCAGTTTCGCCATGAGCCCGTAGGTGAACACCTCATTCAGGTCTGCACGGGAACCGCCTGTCATGTCAAAGGAGCCGAACGCGTTCACGACGCATTCAGCCGGGAATTGCATTTAGCGGAGGGGGCCGATACCGATCCGCAGGGAACCTTTACCCTGCAACGGGTTGCCTGTCTTGGCTGCTGCACCCTGGCTCCCGTTGTCCAGATCGATGGAAAGACCTACGGACATGTTTCCCCGGATCGGGTTGCCGATATTATCCATGATTTTCTGACAACCTCCAGGGGTGAAAAACGCACCGGATCCGTCCATATCCATTCGGCTGAAGAGGTAGGTGAAATCCGTATCGGTCTGGGCTCCTGTTGTATCGCCAGCGGGAGTGCCGAGGTCCGCGATGCTCTCGAAACGGCATTAACCGAAACGGGTATTCATACAAATGTAAAGCGGGTGGGGTGTGTTGGCATGTGCCACAGGGTACCCTTACTCGAAATACAACAGCCGAAACAGGACACCATCCTCTATGACAGGGTTCAACCTGAAGAAGTCAAAGCAATCCTGTTGCGGCACTTTAAACCGCCGCGTTTCTTCAACCGGATTTCCAATTCAGCGATGGATTTTCTTGCAAACTTCATCGAGGACAGGGATACAAACGGTTATACCCGTCATGCCCTGCATGTCCGGGATCCGCTGATCAATATATTCCTGGATCGGCAGATACATATCAGTACGGAGCACGCCGGAACCTTAGACCCTCTCGACCTGGACGAGTATCGTTCCCACGGTGGGTTTCAGTCCCTTTCCGGGATTCTAAACCGGGATTCCGCTGAGGATATTCTGCAAACACTCAGCCGGAGCGGTCTGCGTGGGCGGGGAGGCGCGGGATTCCCCACTGCAGAAAAATGGGCCCTGGCCCGGTCGGCAAAAGATGAAGAAAAATACATTATCTGCAATGGTGATGAGGGCGACCCGGGTGCATTTATGGACCGTATGATTCTGGAATCCTACCCTTACCGTGTTATTGAAGGTATGATTATCGCCGGATATTGTATCGGTGCAGCAAAAGGATTTTTTTATATCCGCGCGGAATACCCCCTGGCTGTTCAGCGTGTCCGGCAGGCTATCGAAACCTGTGAACAGGCCGGAATCCTGGGGAGGAATATCCTCGGAAGCTCATTTTCGCTGCAACTCGACATCATGCAGGGAGCCGGTGCCTTCGTATGCGGCGAAGAAACCGCCCTGATCGCCTCCATCGAAGGCCGTCGTGGTATGCCGTCTTACCGCCCCCCCTATCCCGTGGAAAAAGGACTCTGGGGCCACCCGACGCTGGTAAACAATTGTGAAACGTTTGCAAGCGTTCCCTGGATCATGCGTAATGGCGCTGAAGAATTCTCCGGGATGGGAACCGAAAAGAGTAAAGGCACCAAGGTATTCTCTCTCGCAGGAAAAGTCCGGCGTGGCGGCCTGATCGAAGTCCCGATGGGAATAACCATCCGTGAAATTGTAGAAGTGATTGGCGGAGGTATTGAAGGGGATAAACCGTTCAAAGCGGTTCAGATCGGTGGTCCCTCCGGAGGATGTGTGCCGGCGGAACTGGCCCACACCCGGGTGGACTATGAGGATTTACTCAGGGTCGGGGCAATGATGGGATCCGGCGGGCTTCTGGTTATGGACTCGAGTGACTGTATGGTCGATATCGCCCGGTATTTTCTGAATTTCACCTTCAGCCAGTCCTGCGGGAAATGTACGCATTGCCGTATCGGTACACGGCACATGCTCGATATCCTGGAGCGTCTCTGTTCGGGGAAAGCGGAAAGAAACGATCTGAAAAAACTTGAAGACCTGGCCCACCGGACACAACGCGGCAGCCTTTGCGGATTGGGAAAGACAGCTCCCAATCCCGTCTTGTCCACATTGCATTACTTCAGGGAAGAATATGAAGCCCACCTGGAAGGACGCTGTCCGGCGGGGAGCTGCAAAGAACTGATATCCTATCATATTAATGAACGGTGTATTGGTTGTACAATTTGTGCCCAGCATTGTCCGGTGGATGCTATTCCCATAACACCTTATACGAAACACGAAATTATTCAGGAAACCTGTACCCGGTGTGATACCTGTAAACAGGTCTGTCCACACGATGCCATAGAGGTTCATTAAACGATGATTCAGTTGGAAATCAATGAAAAGAATATAACGGTTCCCGAGGGAACGACGGTTCTGGAGGCAGCACGCCGGTTGCATATTAAGATTCCGACCCTGTGCTATCTGGATGGCTATGAACCGTTCACATCCTGTATGGTCTGCGTGGTGCATGATCTGGAATCGGACAGACTCATACCCGCCTGCTCTGCTCCGGTGTCTGCCGGAATGCGTATCGCGACGGAAGATGAACCGGTTCGTGATGCACGGAAAGATACCCTGGATCTGTTACTCAGTGAGCATGTCGGTAATTGCGAAGCACCCTGCGTTCGTGCCTGTGCCGCATATATGAATATCCCGTTGATGATTCACTATATCAGTCAAAAGCGCTATGACACCGCCATCCGGATCGTCAAACATAATATTGCATTACCGGCTGTTCTGGGCCGCATCTGTCCGGCACCCTGTGAAAAAGTGTGTAATCGTAAAGAGCTCGACGATAGCGTAGCGATCTGTCTGCTGAAACGGTACGTTGCTGATGTCGATCTGGCTTCACAATCACCCTTCATGCCTGATCTGAAACCTGCGTCAGAAAAAAAAGTGGCCATCGTCGGGGCCGGTCCTGCCGGGCTGGCGGCAGCCTATTATTTAAGGGTGAAAGGGCATCAAAGCGACCTGTTCGATGCCAACGACCTGCCGGGTGGTCTGCTCCGTTACGGTATACCTGATGAGCGGCTGGACAAGCGCGTCCTCGACGCCGAACTGGAAACGGTGCTGCTTCCGGGCATTCAATTTCATAAAAGCAGGATACTGGGGAAAAGCATGACGCTGAACGAGTTGCACAGCGATTACGATGCCGTTATCCTGACAACCGGAGAAATACAACCGGAAAATTCATACTTAAATATAATAGAAATGGCATCCGGCGGCATTCAGGTCAATCGCAGAACGTTCGGGACCAGTCTGACGGGTATCTTTGCCGGTGGCAATGCCATCATTCCGGGCAGGCTGGCTATACGTTCACTCGCTCACGGCAAATTCATGTCGGAATCTGTCAACCAGTACCTGGAGGGCCAGGCCATAACCGGGTACAACCGTAAATTCAATTCGAAGACCGGGCGCATTTCATCCGGGGAAGCGGAACAGATGGTACAACTGGCCGGCAAACGGCCCCGGTCATTCCCGGACAATGGACACAACGGATTGAATGCAGAGCAGGCCGTGGACGAATCGTCCCGCTGTTTCCGGTGTGATTGCCGGAAAGCGGTATCCTGTAAGTTAAGACAGTATGCGACGGAATACGAAGCACGCCAGCAACGCTTTAAAACCGGTATCAGAAAAAATCTGGAACTGCTTGTTGATCATGATCTCATTCTGTTTGAGCCGGGGAAATGCATCAAATGCGGTCTTTGTGTGCAGATTACGCAAAGGGCCGGAGAAGATCTGGGTCTTGCGTTCATAAACAGGGGATATAACACGCGCATAGACATCCCTTTTGACGGCCTTTTAAAGGATGGAATAAAAAAGGTCGCTTTAGAATGTGCGGATGCCTGTCCCACAGCCGCTATTGCTTTAAAGAACACGTTCGAAGAGGTGGAAGATGTCACACGTTAAATATATTATTTCCCTTCCGCTCCTTTTCTTCCTGATCTACTGCGGCGGCAATGACAGCCGCGCAAACAAGGATCAGAAAGCCTACGCAAACTGGCCGGTTTATCGCGGAGATCAGGGGCTGACCGGTGCCGTCTCGGAAGATTTGCCCGAAAACCTCCAGATGCTGTGGCGCTTTGAAACAGGAGATGATGTAAAGTCATCCCCTGTAATCAGGAATGGAACGGTCTATATCGGTTCGGGAGACGGCTATGTATATGCCCTTCGTCTCAGTGACGGGCAAAAGATATGGCAGTTTGATACCGGTGATGCCGTCGAAGCACCGCCTCTTATTCTGAATAATATGGTATATGTCGGATCATTGAGCGGTACATTTTTTGCGATTGATGCAACCACCGGTGAGGAAAAATGGCATTATACATCGGAAGGTCAGATATCCGGTTCAGCGAACCGGATCATATCGGTCGAAGACAAGAAGAACCGGATTTTTTTTGGAAGTTATGACAATAATCTATATTGCCTGGATGCCGCTACGGGGCAGCTTTTATGGCACTATGAAACGGAGAATTTCATAAATGGTGCACCGGCAACAGATGGAAAGCACCTTGTTTTCGGCGGTTGTGATGCCAATCTCCATATCGTATCGACAGAAGACGGCACAAAAAAAGGTACAGTTGAAACCGGTTCATATAACGCAGGTTCTCCTGCATTTTACAAGGGGCGGGTTTTTCTTGGTCATTACGGCAAACAGCTGGTGTGCATTGATGTAAGTGAAATGAATATTGTATGGACCTATCAGGCGGACAAGGGTGCCAGACCGTTTTTTTCATCTCCGGCTGTCAATGATCAATACGTCATTATCGGTTCCCGGGATGCCCGCCTGCATTGTGTCGATATTAAAACCGGCATAGCACGCTGGCAGTTTCGTGCGCACGATGACGTGGACAGTTCACCATTAATTTGCGGGAACGCCGTAATCGCAGCCTGCATGTCCGGCTGGCTTTATAAAATTGATATTCGAAATGGATCGCTGCTGTGGACCTATGAACTCGGCGGATCAATTATCGGTTCACCTGCTGTTTCGGATGGGAAAATCGTCATTGGATCAGACGATGGTAACATTTTTGCTTTTGGAGAAAAAAAATGAAAGTTGTTCATATCATACCCGGTTCAGGGGGAACCTTCTATTGCCAGAATTGCATGCGCGACAACGAGCTCATTCTTTCGCTTCGCCGGATGGGCAATGATGTGCTGATGGTCCCGATGTATCTTCCATTGAATGTGGGAGGCAGCGGCATGATGGGTGATACACCGGTTTTTTATGGTGCGATCAATGTATATTTAAAAGAGAAACTCCCCTTCTATCGTCATGCTCCTGTCTGGCTGGAACGCTTATTTGATTCGGAAGCGCTTTTACAGATGGCGGCGAAGAAAGCCGGATCGACGCGGGCGGAAGGACTAGAAGAAATGACCCTTTCCATGCTGGACGGTGAAAACGGGCGCCAGGCTTCGGAGCTCGAGCACCTGATTACCTATTTAAAAAATGAGGTGAAACCGGATGTCATACATCTTTCGAATGCCCTTCTGCTCGGACTGGCCAGACGTCTTAAGAATGAGTTGGGTGTTGCCATCGTCTGCTCCCTGCAGGATGAAAATGAATGGATCGATCCGATGCGGCCCTCCTACCAGTCCGTTGTCTGGGCAAAAATGGCCGAAAGGGCGGTCGATGTGGACGCATTCATCGCTGCAAGTTCCTATTATGCGGAGCGATCCCGTGAACAGATGCATATTCCTTCGGAAAAGCTGCATGTTGTTTATGGCGGTATTGATTTTACCAACTATCAGCGTTCGCCGCTTCCCTTCGATCCGCCGGTTATCGGATACCTGTGCCGCATGTCGGAATACTTCGGCCTGGGTATTATTGTCGATGCATTTATTCTCATGAAAAAAGAAACACCGCATAAAAATGTGAAGCTTTACCTGACCGGAGGTTATACGGCCGATGACAAACCGTTTGTGGACAAAATGCGGCAACGACTGGAGAACGAACATCTCCTTAATGATGTGACGTTCTTCGATGATTTCGATATCGAGCCGCGTATCCGGTTTCTGAAGTCACTAACCCTTTTATCGGTTCCCGTTCCCGGAGGTGAGGCATTTGGTGCCTATCAGGTTGAAGCGCTTGCCGCGGGGGTGCCTATAGTACAGCCCAATATAGGCGGATACCCTGAATTTATTGAAGCCACGGGTGGAGGGATTCTATATGAACCCAATACCCCGGAAGATCTGGCAAAAGCGCTCCGTTCTATGCTGGATGATCCGGAACGCGTCAGGGAACTGGGAGAAAAGGGTTATCATGCGGTGCATGCAAATTATACGATGGAAAAAATGGCTTCACGTATTCTTGACATTTATGAGAAACTGATCAGGTAACTACTAAAGGAGAGCGAGGTTCGGACCGTGTTGCTCGAATTGAATCAGATTAAGAAATCATATGTCTCACCATCCGGAACAGATTCAAGGACCATTCTGGATGAAGTCAATCTTGCTGTCAGTCATGGTGAATCTGTGGCCGTTCTGGGGCCATCCGGCTCGGGGAAAAGTACGTTGCTTAATATCATCGGTGCTCTCGACCGCCCGGACTCGGGCACGGTTGTTCTCGAAGGGCGGAATCTTGAACGGCTTTCATCGCAGGAACTGGCAGGTGTCCGGAATCAGAAAATCGGCTTTATCTTTCAGTTACATCATCTTCTCCCGCAATGTACGGTCCTGGAGAATGTATTGATTCCAACCATTCCTTTGCCTGCTGATAAAAAGAAACACAATCATGAAGAACGGGCACAATATCTGCTCAACCGCGTTGGTCTTGATAAGCATTACCATCACTATCCTTCGCAGCTATCCGGAGGTGAACAGCAGCGTGTAGCCGTGGTACGCGCGCTGATCAACCAACCGGTGCTCGTGCTGGCCGATGAGCCTACAGGTTCTTTAGACCGGGGCAATGCCCACAAACTAACCCATTTGCTGGTTGAACTGAATCGTGAAGAAAAAACATCCCTGATTACGGTTACCCACTCTGCTGAGCTGGCCGGACAAATGCAGGCCACATTCAGCCTGGATAACGGGAAACTGAAAAAAGCATGAAAAAACGTGATCTAATTAAACGTAGTTTGCTTTTTCATAAAAAGGCGCATATCCGGACTATACTGGGATGTGCCCTGAGCACGGCCATTCTCACCGGAGCGCTGATGATTGGTGACTCTGTACGGTTAAGCCTCCGGGAAATGGTCATTGACAGGCTGGGCGAAACGGCATATGCGCTCGAAGCCCCGGAACGTTTCTTTACAACACAACTTGCAGAACGTCTTTCTAAAGAAATAGAAACGGAAATCGCTCCCGTTTTGCGTACTCAGGGTATCGTCAGTATCGACGGAGGAAAGCGGCGGGCCAACCGTGTTCAGGTTTTAGGGGTAGACCGCCACTTTAATGCGATATCCAATTCAAGTTCCTTTTATACCGGTATCCGGAACAATGAAGTCATAATTAATTCTTCCCTCGCAAAAACCTTCGATTTGAAAACCGGCGATGAAATTTTATTGCATCTGCATGATCTGGATTATATTCCAAGAGATGTGCCACTGGCAACCATTGAAAACCTTTCCATAACAGGACGGTATATCATTAAAGATATTGCAACCGTTGACAATCTGGGAAATTTCAATCTGCGCATCAGCCAGGTTGTTCCCGGGACGGTATTTATGTCCCTGGATCATCTTGGAGAGAAAATGGAGCTTTCTGAACGGGCCAATATCCTGCTCGTCACTGACAAAAATACAGATCCGATTACATCCGACATTCTTCAAAAAGCGCTTTCCGGGGAATGGCGACTGGAGGACGCCGGTTTGACACTCAACCCCCTTTCCGGCGGTCAGTATTTCGAGCTTCGTTCGGACCGGGTTTTTATAGATCCTGTTATTGAACGTGCCGCCAGCAAAACCGTAATCAAAAAGGAATTGATCAGTACGTATTTTGTGAATGACTTTACAGGTGTCAACGGTTCAACACCTTATTCATTTATTTCAGCCCCGGGGCCTGAAACGGTTCCTTCGGCGATGAAAGACGGTGAAATACTGGTCAATACCTGGCTGGCAAACGATCTCGGGCTTGAAAAGGGCGACCCGGTCGAAATAAACTATTTTATTCCGGGGAAAGACCGTACACTGGTTGAGAAATCAGAATCATTCAGGGTTCATGACATTGTTCCCCTCCATGGTATATATGCCGACAAAGCTCTAATGCCTGAATTCCCGGGTCTGTCAGACAAAGCGAGCTGCCGTGACTGGGATCCGGGTATTCCTATCGATCTGGACAAGATCCGGGATAAGGATGAACAATATTGGGAAGCCTACAGGGGCATTCCAAAAGCTTTCATAACTTTAGACAGGGCCAGAGCTTTGTGGAGCAACCGCTTTGGTGCACTTACGGCTATCCGCTTCCATAATACACCGCCGGATTCCATTCGCAGACAACTGTTATCCAGTCTTGATCCATCCTCCCTCGGGCTATTCTTCATCCCCGTCCGGGAGCAGGGATTCAAAGCCGGTACGGAATCCGTGGACTTCGCCCAACTATTTATCGGTCTGAGTTTTTTTATAATCGTGGGCGCCTTGTTGCTGACGGCATTATTGTTCAGCTTTATGCTGGACCAGCGTATGTCCGAAAACGGACTCCTGCTCGCCCTGGGATACAAAGAAAGTGATGTGTATAAATTGTTTTTAACAGAAGGTGCCATTCTCGCCATTTCAGGTGGGCTGATCGGAATGGTCCTTGCTGTGTTTTATAATATATTTGTTCTAACGGCTTTAAAAACGGTCTGGCATGACATCGTCGGGACAGGTTACATACAGATGCATGTGGAAACATCCACCCTGCTGACCGGATTCGTTGTCAGTGTTTTCATATCCTTCATAACCATATGGCTGGTAACCAGAAAACACATAAAAATTTCCATAACAAAATTGCAGCGTGGCAGCGGCAGACTCCAATCCCTCATACGAAGTAAATACAACATACTATACCTGTCGTTGGGGATTATATTGCTGGTATTCGCTTTGTATATGGTTCTGTCTACCGATCCGGGGAGGAGTAAAGACGCGGCGGCAACATTTTTTATCGCCGGCCTTTCGCTGCTCATTTCAGGCATGTTATTTATTAATTTTTTCTTTAACCGGCAACTTGCCGGGCTGTCTTCCAGGATTTCCGGACTTGTTTCTTTGGGATTCAGAAATACGGTACGCAATAAACCCAGAAGTATCGCCCTCGCTGGTCTTCTGGCGAGCGGCCTTTTTATCGTTTTCACCGTCGGATCCAACCAGCAGGGTATGCAAAAAGATATTCATCTACGCTCCTCAGGCACGGGTGGTTTTGCGCTGTTTGGTGAAAGTCTGATACCTGTCCTACATGATCTGAACACGGAGGAAGGGCGCGAATTTTACGGAATCGGGATTAGCCTTACGGACACCGTTTCCGTTGTTCACTTTCGTGTCCGGGAAGGAGATGATGCCAGTTGTCTGAACCTGAACAGGATTTCCACACCGCGGTTAATCGGGGTTGATCCTGCAGAACTATCTTCCCGGCAGGCTTTTTCATTTGTCTCCCATGCAGAGAAAACCACTCATGCGGACGCCTGGCAGGCATTGCACCACTCCCTGGGGGAGGATATTGTTCCCGGCATCGCCGATGAAACGGTGATTATCTGGGGACTGGGTAAATCCGTAGGCGACACGCTGCTGTATTTTGATGAAAACGGACAGCCGTTTCGCATCAAATTGATAGCCGGACTGGCAAATTCTGTTTTCCAGGGTAATCTTATCATCTCCGAGAAGCATTTTAGGCACTACTACCCTTCCATCAGCGGATACCGTCTGTTTTTAATTGATACCCCGCCCAAGCGGACGTCGGATATATCACAAACACTGACCTGGGCATTACAGGACCTGGGATTCGAAGCGGTGTCCACCACTGAACGTCTGGCAGCATTCAACAAGGTACAGAACACCTACCTGTCCATCTTTCTCATTCTCGGTGGTTTGGGACTGGTTCTGGGAACGGTCGGCATTGCCATCATTGTTCTTAGAAATGTAAACGAACGCAGGAATGAACTGGCACTGCTTCAGAGTGTCGGATTTAGCCGGCGATCACTGCAATTTCTTATTTTGTATGAACACGGTTTTCTTATCTTTATTGGAATCATACTGGGATTGTTCGCGTCACTAACAGCAGCTCTACCGGCAATACTCACGCCGGACACACCCGTACCTTACCTGGTGATCATCCTGACACTGCTGGCCGTATCAATCAATGCCGGCCTCTGGACGTATCTCGCAACGCGCTCTGCAACATCCGGTGATCTCATTCCTGCGCTTCGAAACGAGTAGATTCATAAAATTTTACAGTTTTTTAACTTTACTCACGCCAAGCCGCCAAAACGCGAAGGCGCAATTCAATTTTATATTAGGCACTTACAGCGCCTAAAGCGACAATTTTTTGTCGATAAATTAAGCAGCGATGCCCATGGTTTTAAAAATATTTTTCATTTCTAAACGATGATTCTGATAATGGCAATCAAAAGGTGTAGGAATTTTTACTTTTGGCTCTGGTTGTAGTTTTATAGTAGAGGGAAAAAACGGTTTGACAACCTTCTCGTTAAAGGTATAAAGAGCAACCATTGTTCTCAGACCTTCTTCAGAAACGCTGTATTTGCGTATTTTCTCAATATGGTTTACAAGAGCTTTACCTCGAGATTTTTTCAGATCATACACCGCATTACGAGACGAATAATGACTTTCTTCAAAGCCGTTTTTGGTTTTCATTCTATTGGCAAGATCGGAGCTGCTAAACCCATATGGCGACATGGATAGTTCAATAAGTGTCTCTATGACAGCTTTGATCCTGGGCTTATTAATGTCAATTCCACCAACTCGCTGCTTGCCAACTGTGGAAGGCTCTGGCAATGCTTCAAGCATGTTGTCAGAAAGGCAATAATAATTCACACAGTGAAGGGTATGCAGAAAGCGGTTCAACATACCTTGCAATGTAGACACAACCTGTGGAAACTTGATCAAATAGCGACCGAAGGAAACCGTCAAGTTATATTATGGTCTCTCTACGACGACTTCCTCGCGAGGTTTGTTTTTAATAAGCAAAGGACGCTGCTTCGTTCCGAATATAGTCCTCAAAGTCTTTATGTTCAGTTGATGGCGGGTACGATCAACGACGCCCTGAAATATTTGCTCAAGTTCAGACCCCTTGTTAAACAGAAGGTTGCGACTGTATTCCATTTGATATAACGAATAGTCATAACGAAAACCACTCCGTTCCTGTTCGACCATATCCAGGGTAAAACACAGACAAGAACTATATATCCAACGCTCACACACCTGTCGCAAGCGCCCTATAGTGTTCATAGAACACAAGGTATCTGTGCCCCGAAAGGAGGATGGCCGCAGCTCTTTATGGTCATATGGCCCCAGTCCGGATCCATAATATGAAACGAATAATGATTGACATAAGGCAGTGGTTTTCTTTTTACAATATGAGAAATTTTACCACTATCTGAACGCTGGATATGCCAAACAACATCAGGGGCACGATTAACGAGGACCAGAAATACACCGACATAATCAGGATCTTTGGGAATATACTCCTCAGCAATTTTATGCTTACGATCCCCATAATGACAGGTGATTACCGGAATATCTTTGCTCTTGCAAAAACCACGAATACGACGACTCATCCGACCGGAAAACCCTCTTCTTTTAGAATCACAGCATGCGCATGTCCCCAACTGGAAGCCAGTTTCGCAATGTCTCCCCGGTGTAGCCATTCAGTTCCTGAAAGGCAATGATGTCCGGATCCTGGTATTTTATCCAGTCAACAGCTTGTGAAACCGCTTTTTGATGATTAAATCCATACAAAACATTCCAACTGATTACTTTCATTGTCTGTTGGTTGTTTTGGCTGGATTTAACAGTGCCCGGTGATGAGAATAGAAAAAAGAATGTAAAAAGTATGATCACTATTGTAAAATGTCGAGACACGACCTGTTCCCTGCATAATTTTGAGAATGATGCTCACTTCTGTTCATTTGAACGCACTGTAATAACAATTTTTCCCTTCTTTTCTCCGGATTCCGCATAGCGATGTGCTTCGGTGACCGCTTCCAGCGGGAACCGCGTATCGATCAGCGCTTTGATTCTGCCGGTCTCGATCTGTTCCTTTACCGCATGCAAGTCATTCACACTACCGGGGGCGATGGAGCAGATGACCCGTTTGCCGCCGGCTAACTTTGTTTGCATCATACGTAAAAGATGTTTTATTTTAAAACTGGTGTAAAAAAGATGCCCGCCTTGGGGACAGCCAGAATACTATTTATTTATGCAATTATTCTTCGTCCTTATCGCACCAGCATCATCTTTTTCATAATCTGATTACCACCAGATTTTAACTGGTAAAAATAAAGACCACTTGCCGCCTGGTTTCCATACTGATTTGTTCCATCCCAGGACGTTTGATAGCTTCCTAGTTTAAACCAACCGTTTTCCAGGGTTTTTACTTTCATTCCAAGTATATTGTATACATTTACTTCCACCATACCCGATTTAGGTATGGTGAATTCAAATGTCGTTGAAGGATTAAAGGGATTCGGATAGTTATTTGAAAGTGCATAGCTGTTGACTGTTTTATTTTCCCGCTGAATCGGTATTGCGCGGGGATCTTCCTGCCCCCAGATGGCGTAGTTTGCCGAAAACTTTCCACCGGCTTTGGAGAAGTATCCGCCTACGAACACCAGCGTTCCGCCCTGGTATTCAAATGGGGCCAGTACCTGCCCATTTTGCTGGGATGACCGCCACAAGCCCGATCCCATGGCATTCCACTCCGAATTATTTCTATCCCAGTAAGCTACATGATTTGCCACGGTAAGGTGAGCAGATTCAAATTGTCCTGTAACATACATTTTATCATCCATAACCATGATGTCCTTAATCCCCGTCGCTCCATCTGGATCAGAAACGGCGTAGTCAATGCCATTGGCAAATCCAGACCAGTTAGATCCATCCCAGGCACCGATTCTGAACATCGGGTTTGATCCGGTTTTAGTAAAATACCCGCCTGCAAGCAATTGATCTCCATCTACTTCCAGAGCATAGACATCCGAATTCAATCCATCGCCCAATGTACTCCAGTTTTCGCCATCCCATGATGCGATATAATCATATGCACCACCGACACCTGTAAAATAACCGCCAATGACAAGATTTCCCAGAAATTCCGTGGCAGTCCTGATTATTGCGTTGGTCACACCTAAATCAATTTCAGACCATTGTCGTCCATCCCACTGTGCCAGATCGTGTATAGGAGAGTTATCAGAATCTATAAAACCAAAGCCACCACCGACGACCAGGTTTCCCTGATACGTCGTTAATGTGTAAATATAATTTGACATACTTCCGTTGTCCCCGGTTTTAGACTTCCATCGACTTGCCTTTTCATCCCAGTAGGCGAGCATTGTTGTCGTTATCTCCAGGGAATCTTCACATTGGATGAGCCGCCCTCCTGCAAATAATGTATCCTCGTGTACATGAAGCGCATAAAAGTTCATGCTTGTATATTCCCTTAATCCATTGTCCATCGGTGTCCAGCTTTCTCCGTCCCAGCAGGCCATTTTATTCGCTTTACGACCACCAATGGAAGTGAAATTTCCCCCCACAATCAGATTACCTTTATACAAAACGAAACATTGCACCGGGTTATTGGCACCTTTTCCAAATCCACGCCATTCACCTTCATCCACATAGGCGAGTTGTGAAAATTCGCCAAGATCACTTTGTGAAAGGGCCAGTAAATGACCATCATACTCACCCAAATCGTAGATGTCATCATTATAAAAATCATTGTCAACCGTTTCATGCCAGGTCGTACCATCCCATGCAGCCACTTTGAGAACAGGATTGGCATTGGCTTCCGTAAATTTTCCCGAAACATAGAGTGTATCCTTCAGTACATACATATCATGAACCGCATCATTCACTCCAAAACCCAGGGGTTCGAAATCACTGCCGGTCCACCTGGCAATATAAGAAATGGCTTTTGAATTCGCCTGTGTAAAATAACCGCTTACATATAACGCACTGTTGTACTCAACTATGTCAGAGACGGTACCATTACACCCATCCCCGAGATTTGACCAGGAGGAACCATCCCACACCGCAATGTGATCATAGCTGATGCCTCCGTATTGTGATTCGGTAAATGATCCACCTGCGTACAGTTTCCCATCGAATACATGCAGTGCATTCACCTGGTCGTTAAATCCGAAGTTATCTCCGACACCCTGCCATTCTGCACCATCCCAATAAAATACACGACCATCTTTCAGACCGGCGATAATGGTACCATCGTACTCTGCCAGTGCGGTTACCGTACTCGCAAAACCCGTTGGAAACGGTTGCCATGCTTCGCCGTCCCACATGGCAATATTGCTTGTGGTTGAATCGCCAACTTTACCAAAACTGCCGCCTACGACTAATAAATCCTCATATTTGAGCAAACTATAGACACCCGAGTAAACACCGCCAAGAGAGGTTCCTCCACCGACTTCGCTCCAATCATAACCGTCCCACTTTACCAGTCCTCGCATGGTACCATATTGTTCGTTGAGGGAAAGGAACGTCCCACCTACATACAGGTCTCCCTTAAATATGATACTGGTTTCAATATCACCTCCAAATTCCGTGGTCCCGTTTCCGGAAAACCAGAAGATATCATCGGGATCATCTTCCGCAAATTCGGCTGGCACATTCGTCTGAATAAGCTCGTTTGAATTAAAATATTGAGCATGTAGTGAAACGTTTAAAAGTGAAAAAATAATAAGTAAGAATTTTGAGTACCTGAACATCAATTATCTCCTTTTCGAAAAATTATTTTACAGATCCTCTATTTGGAAGTAATGAGTCGATTACCTGGTTGTTGTGCGTCATCACAGTCATATATGTTTAGCATGGCACAATTTATCAAGTGAAATTGTATTCAGTTTTGAATTAAATCTTCAGAGAAAGAGCCTATCCAGAGCGCATTGTATGGATTTATGTAACTAATTTTGAGTTAATTACATCGTTCACAAACTGATTTTCAGGCAGTTCGCACCATACATTCGGATAAGAGTAAGTTAGCAGTTTGATCAATCTGAACTATTAAGACTTTAATAGGAATACATTAGATTTTTATTAGTTTTACCATTTTCGATTCAGCAAGAAAGTGCGGTAACGGGAAACAATGTAGTTAACGCACCAACTATAAATATAGTTTGTACATAACAGACGATTCTTTTTCGCAAAGGGAAATTAAAAATTTGCTATCAAAGCGTCATTATTAATCCTATATGTAGTCCGTCATCATTCATATACGGATAAAACCTGGTGGACGTTCTCAGGAAAGGATTACCACATTGAGCAGATACCTTCTTTTCGATATATGGAAAAATCCACCTGTCAACCGCATAACTGCCCAGAGTACGATGCTGCCCGCCAATCCGTCGCGCCAGGAGAATCCGTCGCCGCCGATAAAACCGTAATCCTCCCATGGCAGATAGGCATCCTTCACTTCCCAGAGCCAGAGCAACCCTGTAGTATAAAGCAACGCCTGCTCCGGAGTGGCCGTGTGATGCGACAAAGCCCAGTACAAACCTCCGGATCCGGCAAAGTGCACCCAGTAGGAATGACGGTTTTTAAACAGGTTCCGGACAGTCAGCGGACCATCCTCCGCTTTGCGCCAGCCATCACCGCCCTCCCCTTCTGCGATGACGATTCCCGTGGAAATCATCAGTGCAGAGCTAACGATGAACTTTGCACCATTATAGCGCCGCACGAAACCCAGGAAAAGATCCAGCCCTTCCCCGGTCAGATACCCTTCCCAATACCCCTTCCAGCGCTTATTGAACTTAAAGGGTTTGAATTCAACACCATCCAGTGCATCATAAGAAAAAAGCTGATAGCCCGTCGCCGCCAGGCCGATCGCGCTCAACCGGTTCTGCCAGGTATTCCGCTCGAAACCGAACAGCTCCCCGGCCAGGGCTTTGCCATATCCGGATGCAAAAACACCCATCGCCGCCCGGGAACCGGGCGCACTTTCGTCTTTGAGATAATCAACCGTTTGTGCCGGGATTTCCATAAAAAATAACAGCAGAAGAACAATTGCAGTCAGGGACTTTTTCAACATGCTAAAATATCTCCCCGGATTGTTTTTTTACAGAAAACGCCATACGCAAAATAAATATTGCATTTACGTAGTCACTATTTCAGACAGTTGGTTACCATCATGATTCGCCGATACGATTCACACCTCGCCACGGTTCTTTTGAATGAGGAACCGCAGGTTCAGAACTCCGGACAATAATAACAATGGAATAGCCATACCCAGGAAGAAGCCTTCGGTGAAATCAAACCAGCGTGTCCCCAGCCCCAGAGCTGCAAGCGGATTGTAAGTAAAAATACCGCTGAGAATGAGAGATAAAATACCGGCAAAAAGGGAAAACTGGCCAATTACCACATTCTTTCTGTTTTTATTTACCTTGTTCGTGACAATAACAGGATTCATCATTACTCCCGATGTATTATGTGACACAGACGTTTTAAGTGGTACTCATTTCGTGTTTACGTAAATATATACCTCAGAGATGCAAATAAGATTGTTTTTATTAGACCTGATTCTACCTGTTTTTGTATATTCCCAATATAGCTGAATCACTATAATGGGCTGATAATGCGCTCAATATAAGGTAAGGGTAAGGGTAATATAATATGAAATTAATTTCGATTCTTACTTTGCTAACCGTTCTGTTACGTATCCTTCCCTATCCCCTGAATGCGCAAATTGTAAAACCTTCGGCGGACAAACTGGCTGATCTCGATCAACAGATTTGCTCCTTTATGAAAGAAAATAATGTCCCGGGATGTCTGACAGCCGTGGCATCCCGCGGGGATATTCGTCATTTAAAGACTTACGGATTAGCGGATGTCGAACTGTCTGTTGCGGTTACGGACAGCACCGTTTTCGAAATCGGTTCCATCAGCAAACAGTTCGTTTCCGCTGCTATCATGCTTCTCGTTGAAGAAGGCAAACTGACACTGGAAGATCCCATCCATACGTTTCTTCCCCACCTGCCCGGTAAATGGACCGGTGTAACTGTCTTCCAACTGCTGACACACACCTCCGGTATACCCGACTACGAAGAAATCTGCACCTATGATGTGTATCAATCCCGTTTCACGCCTGAGGAAATCATCCGCTTCGCCCATTCCCGTCCGATGGATTTCGAACCCGGCAACGGATGGTACTACAGCAACACCGGATATTTCCTGGCCAGTATGATTGTTGAACGTGTCGAAGGGCGACCGCTCGGACAGGTATTGCGATCGCGCATTTTCGCACCCCTGGGAATGAACCAGACCCGCCTGGCGGACCCGGAATGCATCATTCCTCACCGTGCAGAGGGTTACTGGGTCAATAAAGCCGGTGAGCTCATCAACCGGCATCCCACCGAAACCTCATCGACCCTGGGAGCGGGCGGCCTGCTTTCTTCCGTCCATGACCTGATCAAATGGGATGCCGCCCTTTACGGAGAAAAGATCCTGACAAGTGAATCAAAAAAATTAATGTGGCAGGAAGCCATCCTTCCCGGCGGTGACAGCACCGGATACGCCCTGGGGTGGGGGGTGCGTGATTATAAGGGTTTGTCCTATCGCGGTCACGGCGGACAGGTTGCCGGTTTTGTAGCCCGGTTCAGCCGCTTTCCGGATCAGGAAGCCGCCATCATCGTATTTATGAACCGGTACCGTGTCAGCAGTCGTCAGGTGAGTGATTATGTGCTTGAGACATATCTTTCCCCAGAAATCCCCAGCTCCGAGTTAGATTTCGAATTCTGACCACAGGATCATTTCGGATCAGGACAAGAGGGCATCGAGCGGCATGGATTGTTTGTCGATAAAAGCGGGAAAGTGCTTGTGACTTATACGGAAAATGAGACGAAATAGCAATGCGGTAAGCCGGTTAAATAATATACGATCAACCGGCCGGTATGGTTTACCATCTCTTATAAAGGTCTTAAAAATGAGGCGCATGAGAACGGTGAATTTTGATGACTTGATAAGAACTCTGAAGTGATACGTCCCGGGGTGTTTTTTACGGTACCTCCCCAGTTTCTCCTGTAAGGCCGCAAATACCGTTTCTTTGTCTTCACTATAGATCAATTTGCGGCAATAGTAAAAGAGTTCGAACGTGTCATAATGGAAATCGTAATCATAGGGTAGCCCCAGTTCCTTCCCAATCTTTTTCATTTTCCGTACACTTTCAAGACCTTCTTCCGCAGCAGTAACAGACCGGGGGGCGTTCTCAGCGAATAAATTACAAAATGAAATGATATGCTCGGTCACGGTGACATAGTCCCAGAAAATATGAACAAGAACCGGCAGGCGGACACTGTTCAAATACAGGGCACGGTTAGCAATTTCTGCATCATAAAGAACTTTTTTAATCGCATCTTCTGAATACTTCAAAAAATCCATCAACAGCTCTGTATTCCGGTTTCCATGAAAGGACGCGACAGCGTCCTTAACCGACAGTCCCTCCCTGAAAAGCTTCAGCGTGACGGTCGTATTCAGCTCATTCCAGTACGATGTATTTTCAAAAAACGTAATATTACGGAAGCGTGACCACCCTCCTGTCTGACACCAGACACTGATCCCCATAAAGGTATCCAGTTTTTTAATGCCTTCATAGAATCGTTGGTAATCCCAGCCTACGAAAGAGGGATATTCTCCAAAACCTTCGTATTCCCGACGTGTCTGCAGTTCAAGGATTTTTTTGTGCGGGCCGTGAAAAATAAGCGGATTCAAATCCACATACCTGAAAAAATCGGTATCGCCGTATTTCATGGATATGATAAGATGTTCACTTTCCACATCACCGAAAACGGCGTCATACGTCTCCCCATTCCACATCATGTCACCAATGGGATAGGCCCCGATCGTCCAGGTTCGAAAGATCAGGTATTTCCCATACTTCTCAAAGACCGGCAGAATTGCTTTCAACAGGCGGTTTGCCTGTCGGGGTGTTTTAACGATGATTCTACTGAGAAAAGAACCCTTGACATCCACACCATCCGATTCACCGATCCGCATAATGATACCGTCTACGTCGGGATAATTCTGGAACAGGGATAAAACCGCTTGTTTCAGGAGCTCGATGTATTCGCCGAAACGTCCCTGTGTGTGAAAAAGAATCCGCTTATTCGTGAAAATCACATCTGTATTAATAAATATTTTGAGTCCGTTTTTTTTCGCGACAGGAAACAGCCGACTGAAATATGACCGGTAGCGTTCGATTTTCTTTTTTGTTTTTCTGGAATAAATGTCAAAGGAAACCAGATAACACAGTTGATCGATCGATAGCGCAGTGTATCCGATTTCTGCAACGTGCTTTACATATATTTCAAAATTCGAACAGATTTTTCGGAAGTCTTTTCGCCTGATCAGTCCTTTTTTTTCCAGGATATCATAAGGGACTTTGGACCAGTTCACTACTTTCTTAATTTTGCGGACATAAAAAGGGCTGGTCGTATCGATGATATATAGTCTATTGGTCTGATCCTTCATGCAGAATCAATCCAGCAGTCGTTAAAAGTCATAAGCTTTAAAGGTATACAATAAATGTTAAAATTTTATTAGCATTCAATTAAAGCAAAAAAGGCCCGGGATTGTGAACGATTCCGGGCCTTTTTGATTATTGGAAATGGCTTGTTGATAACAGCTTATTTGCTGAGAATCATCTTCCGTACGACGTTGTGTTCCCCGGCCTGTATGCGGAAAAAATAAGTTCCGCTGGACAGGCTTCTTCCATCAAAACGATATACATAGGTTCCCGCGCTCTGTTGCTGGTCAACCAGTTTGGCCACCATCTGACCGAGAATATTATAGACCTCCAGCCGCACGTGCTCTGCTTTTGGCAGATCGTATTTAATGGTCGTCGCCGGGTTGAACGGATTGGGATAGTTATTATAAATACGGAATGCCTTTGGAATTATGTTTTGTGCAAGCCTGTCCTCGTCGATGCCCACGACCGCCGTGGAATCGAACTCATCGGCACCAATATCCGGGTACATGGCATCACGCACCTCACCATCGATATCATGCAATACCCTGGCCAGCGGCGTTGCCGCGCTGTCCAGTACAGCCGAAACCGCATACATTTCCGTATCGGACTGAAAACCGGGATTAACACTGACCGAATTCGAATCCGTCAGGCTAATCTGACGGAAATCTTCGAGTGTAGCGGCCTGCGTACTGCCCCAGGCTCCGACGTTATTACCGTAAACATACATGTCATTGTAATCGCTCCGGGCAATCGAATTTGGTGATTGCACATTATAGGCATATCCCTGTCCTTTATTCAGAAAAATATTATTTACCACATTCAAACCGCTGCCGGCATAGACATAGAATGAACTCGAGGATGCATTAGTGCTCAGGTTATTAATACTGTTATGGTAAAAATCAATATTTGTATTATTATAAGAATACAGACTGTACATTCCGCTGGACGTATGGATAAAATTATTCGCCACCAGGCCCCGCTCCACGACCTGACCCGTACCGCCTGTGCTATTATAAATATAGATAGGATAAGTAAGTGCAGTAATCCGGTTACCGATCACCTCCAGCTCCCCATCACAGTTTTGCAGATAAAAACCGTAACTCTGGGCACCGCTGATTGTATTATTCATCAGTTTCAGATCAAAATCATACGTGAAATACCCGCTGTAGGAACGCTGATTATTGAACTGGTTATCCATCACCACCACACCCCGGTTGGGCTGATTCGCACTGTAGCCCGTATGGTAGATGCCGTAAGAACCGCTGTTAAATTCGTTCCCCGCTATATAACGGTTCGTTCCTACCGTTCGATAAGCGTGATATAAGGCCGCATTGCTGTTCGTCGTATTGGAACCGGTCAGCTTACAGTCCACCAGGTGAAAATCCTCCACGCCGCCATCCAGATACAGCGCGCGGGAATAGGTGGCATTGACCGCCGTGTTCGAGCTGAAGCCCAGATCGACAAAGCGGATATGATCCGCACCCTTCAGATACATCACATAGTTATCCGATGCACCCGAGGCCACATGATACAGGTCCACCGCTTCACGGTCATCCGATTCCGAACGGAATACCACCGGCTTGTCCGGTCCCGATCCCGGTACCGTGTACAACACCTGGCTGACATTATAACTGCCGTCACGGATCTCCATCGATACCGAATCCGACACACCCTTCAACAGCAGATCCGTTACCGCATCAGCCACCGTGGCATAATCCGGGCTGCTGCCGCCGATCGTATATACCCCCGACAAGGGCGTCGTCGTCCCCGCGGCCGGCGTGAATTCATCCGCGCCGATATCCGGTGCCGAACCGTCACGCGCTTCCCCGTCGATATCCGTCGTTACACGGCTCAATACCGCACCCGCACCATCCAGCCAGGGACTGGCCGTGTGCAGATCCGTCAGCGATGTGAAATTCGGATACACCGATCGGGAATTACTTTCCATACCGGATACCGACTGGTAAGCCGCCAGGTCATACTGATCATCATTGCCCCATTTACCCAGGTAGTTCCCGTTCGAAAACAGGTTGTTGTAATCCGAACCGGATAACGCCGATGTCGAATAGATATTAAAGGCATACCCCTGCCCGTTATGCATGGCATTATTATTCTGAAGATTCAAGCCGCTGCCGGCATACAGATACAGACAGGACGTATTGATGTTCCCGCTGACATGCACCAGACTGTTGTTGAATACATCCAGATTCGTGTTGTTGTACAGATACAGGCTGTAGCTGCCGTTGCCATCATTTATAATAAAGTTATTCGCTACAAGACCACGTTCAACCACCTGTCCGTTGCCCCCGGTGCTGCCGTTTATGTACAAAGGATAGTTGGGAGCGAGGATATGGTTTCCGATAACCTCCAGTTCCTCATTACAGCTCTGCAGATAAAATCCATAACTCTGAGCACCGCTGATTGTATTATTCATCAGTTTCAGATCAAAATCATACGTGAAATACCCGCTGTAGGAACGCTGATTATTGAACTGGTTATCCATCACCACCACACCCCGGTTGGGCTGATTCGCACTGTAGCCCGTATGGTAGATGCCGTAAGAACCGCTGTTAAATTCGTTCCCCGCTATATAACGGTTCGTTCCTACCGTTCGATAAGCGTGATATAAGGCCGCATTGCTGTTCGTCGTATTGGAACCGGTCAGCTTACAGTCCACCAGGTGAAAATCCTCCACGCCGCCATCCAGATACAGCGCGCGGGAATAGGTGGCATTGACCGCCGTGTTCGAGCTGAAGCCCAGATCGACAAAGCGGATATGATCCGCACCCTTCAGATACATCACATAGTTATCCGATGCACCCGAGGCCACATGATACAGGTCCACCGCTTCACGGTCATCCGATTCCGAACGGAATACCACCGGCTTGTCCGGTCCCGATCCCGGTACCGTGTACAACACCTGGCTGACATTATAACTGCCGTCACGGATCTCCATCGATACCGAATCCGACACACCCTTCAACAGCAGATCCGTTACCGCATCAGCCACCGTGGCATAATCCGGGCTGCTGCCGCCGATCGTATATACCCCCGACAAGGGCGTCGTCGTCCCCGCGGCCGGCGTGAATTCATCCGCGCCGATATCCGGTGCCGAACCGTCACGCGCTTCCCCGTCGATATCCGTCGTTACACGGCTCAATACCGCACCCGCACCATCCAGCCAGGGACTGGCCGTGTGCAGATCCGTCAGCGATGTGAAATTCGGATACACCGATCGGGAATTACTTTCCATACCGGATACCGACTGGTAAGCCGCCAGGTCATACTGATCATCATTGCCCCATTTACCCAGGTAGTTCCCGTTCGAAAACAGGTTGTTGTAATCCGAACCGGATAACGCCGATGTCGAATAGATATTAAAGGCATACCCCTGCCCGTTATGCATGGCATTATTATTCTGAAGATTCAAGCCGCTGCCGGCATACAGATACAGACAGGACGTATTGATGTTCCCGCTGACATGCACCAGACTGTTGTTGAATACATCCAGATTCGTGTTGTTGTACAGATACAGGCTGTAGCTGCCGTTGCCATCATTTATAATAAAGTTATTCGCTACAAGACCACGTTCAACCACCTGTCCGTTGCCCCCGGTGCTGCCGTTTATGTACAAAGGATAGTTGGGAGCGAGGATATGGTTTCCGATAACCTCCAGTTCCTCATTACAGCTCTGCAGGTAAAATCCATAATTCTGAGCATCAGTAACATCATTAGATAATATTCTGGGCGACGTTTGATACGTCAAATGCAGTGCATAGGAAACCTGACCATTCATTGCATTGTTTTGAATAACATTTGACGTGCCTCTGTTCGAATTATTTGGTCCGGACATGTAGATTCCATAGGCACCATCATTCAACGTACAGCCTTCTATGGTTATGTTATCAGCATCTGTATTATAAGCATTGATAAGAGCATGATTGCTTGATGAACTGGCTGATTCATAACCATTAATCGTATTATCCCGGATCGTTATATGAGAAACAGTACTGAGCTGGATAACCGTACCGTAGCTTGTTCCGGTTGCAGAGAGCGTCAGATCCTGCACGGTTACATATGATGCGCCGTCCAGTTTGAATACGTAATTATCACCGGCTCCGGTTGCTGCATGTGTAATGGTCACATCCGCCGCATTCCCTGTTTGTGACTGGAAGGTAACGGTATTGGAAGCACTGATTCCACTGATAGCCGTTATCTCAATCTGTTCATTATAGGTACCGGACAGAATGTTAAACGTCACAGCGCCGTTCACGCCCTGCGACGTCAAATCGGATACCGCCGATGACAGATCGGAATAATTCCCGCCGGAACCAATGGTATAAGTGCCGGATAACTGCGCATAAGAAAACGTGAAAAAAGAAAAAAGAAAAAAGACGGTGAGTAGATAATAACGATTCATAAATCCCCCGATTTTGGTTAACGTCGTTTTAATCAACGATTATCTAAATCAATTATTCCCGGGGTTGTAAAAAAAATCGGATGCTGTAACGGCCGTCACAAAATAGACAGACGAGTTGGAAAAGATAAACAAGAAAGCTGGTCATCCTGAAAGGATATTTGTCCTAATGCTATAGACATTAGATACAAAAATCCTTTCTGGATGATGAATGAAGTGCTTATACTATCCTGAGTTGCAAAATGTTGTTGATTGATTATTTCAGCAACAATAGCTTTCGAGATTGAACTAATCCATGATCTGTTGCCAGTTTGTAAATGTATACACCGCTGGGCAAATCTGAGGCATCCCACTCCACGCTATACAATCCCGTCGGCTTTTGTCCGGACACCAGCGTGGCGATCTTTTGCCCAAGCAGATTGTAAACGGACAACTCCATTCGTTGCGACGCCCCCACCCTATACCGAATCGTCGTTTTCGGATTAAACGGATTGGGATAATTCTGATATAAGCGATAATCACTCGCGACCTTACTGAAAACAGGATCGTCGATGGAAGTGACATAGTCGAGGTTTACTATTTTAAAATTATCCCAGTAACTACTCTGATTACCGTGGCAATACAGGCCCGCTTTGCCGCTCAGGAACGTTGAATCAGTGATGTTGAATATTTCCAGTGAATCGATCATTCCCCTGATATGGCCCTTGTCCGTGACGATCTCCAAATGATACCAGTCATCCTGGATGTAGGCAACCGTATCGACATGAACATCTGTCTCAACACCGTCAATAAATTTCTTCAGGGCCCTGCGTTCACCCTGCTTCTGCCAGGTAAACAGGTAGAAATTGTTTTTATCCTGGTAATTGAATACCACCCCGATCTTGTCATCATCGGTCGACCTGAAATCGACACTTAACCGATAATTTTTCCAGACAGGACTGCCTACAATGGCATAGGCGCCACCCAGGTATCCCCCGGAATAATAATTGGAATTTTGAACGATCGTACCGTTCTGCTCTACCCAGCTGCCCTGGTCAAATTGCCATGCCGGATGAATCGCATCGTCATCAAAATCATCTTCATAGAGGATGGAATCCGTATAACCGGCGACCTGAACGAAGGCTTCACGGATCAGGGAATCACTTCCAAATTCGTTGGAAACGACCAGTTTTATATCGTACAGACCGGGTTCGTCATACGCATGGGCGGGCGACTGATCAGAACTGACGCTGCCGTCGCCGAAATCCCAGAACCAGGCCCAGGGCACATAACGGGACCGGTCATGGAACTGTACATCTTCACCGGCAAATGCATATGCAGGTTCCGCTTCAAATGCCGCAATGGGTTTATCATCACTAATCATAAAATTATCCAGCCAGACGATTTCACTGCCATCGATATACTCGGCTAGCAGTTTTATTTCCGTTACGTTCTCCAGTAATGCTTCCCATTCTCCTCTTATCATCGTCCAAACGGTATCCGTGATCAGAAACGAAAATGAGTGCCACTGATTGAATGCCTGCTGAATGCTGCTGTCCATGGGCACGATCGCCAGACCACCGGGTCCGCTCAGACGGAGAAAATAATCGCTGATCAAAAACGTACCGGAAAAATTGGTAACCTTTAGATCAAAACGCAGCGCCGCGGTGCCGTTCAGTCCGCTCCAGTCACCCAGAAACTTGGGTGGTGCAATTGCCCTGGTCAAACCGGTACCATCTGATATTCTTACGTAACCACCCGGATTACCATCACTGCCCTGAAGCGAAATGCCCCCGGATTCCTCAAATGTCCATCCCTCCAGCGAACCGTTGTCAAATTCGCTGGCAACTTTGGGTAAGATCGGTTTTAAAACAGGAGTAAATGACAAACCAATATTATCGATACGCACATATTCATCGCCATTGATATATTCCGCCCGGACTTCCATGTGATTCACGTAATCCAGAATTCCTTTCCAGGTACCGGAATTCAACACCCATTGGGTTGAATCCATTGCGATGCTGACACGATTCCATTGCCCCGGCTGTACGGTTAAAAGCGGTCCGCGTGCACTGCCGCCCGGTCCTGAAATGCGGAATCCCCAGGCATTGGCCAGAACAGAACCATTGATTTGATGGACAAACACATCAAAGGAAAGCGTGTCCGTTGAAAGCGCCTGGCTCCAGTCGCCCAGGAATTTCGGTGGAGCGATAGCAATGTTCAGATCGCCGGTAGCATCATCATCGACCCGCATGCAGTTGCCGGGATTACCTGTGCCTGTTTCCAGAAAATAGTATCCATCCCCTTCTGAACGCCAGTTTTCCAGTGAATCCGTATCAAAATCTGTAAATACCTCGGCTCTTATCACGCCGAGAAATGCAAATACAAACAAAAATATATTAATCAGTTTCATGAACAGGCTCCTTTTTTACTTTTTCAAACGAAGCATATTTGAAGACCACTTCATATGGCCCGGTGTTAACAACATTTTTTATTGTTGTGTGTAGTTTATCTCTTTCTCTATTTGTTATCAATGACGTCGATCAAAAAAAAGAAAAAATGCCTACTTTCAGATATCTTTTCAAATTAACTGAGTTGGATTAAACTCTGGTAGTGTAAACAGAATTAAATTGACTATTTTACCAGAAGAAGTTTTTTTGTCCGGACAGGCGTGTTATTTACACGCAGAAGGCAGAAATAGAGGCCGCTGGGGGAACCTTTGGCATGCCAGCGGATCGAGTATGCGCCTGCGGCCTGGTTTTGTGATACCAACGTGGCGATTTTTTGCCCGGAAATATTATGGATGGTGATTTCAACATTCTGTTGCGACGCAATATTTTGCGTCGCCACGGAACGGGAATCGGAAATATAATACCGAATGGTCGTAGTCGCATTAAACGGATTTGGATAATTCTGTTCTAAGCGATGGTTAGATGGGACAACCGGTGCATCCGTAATGCCGGTCGGTTTTGGTATATGTTCATCGATCCAGTCGAGACGTTGTTCGATCCAGTTTTTCATGTAGTCGATTTCTTCCTGGTAGGTATCGCCCACGAAATAGTTCGGCCAGACATAATGGCCAAGCACGTCCCACCGCTCAAAATTGCGCTGTTGCGCCTCCCATAAATGCGCCACCAGACTATCGACGAGATAATGTATCTGTTCCGTTTTCAGAATATCTTCGCGCAGCGTTGTCCAGCGTGTATAGAGCAGGCGCCGGAAGTTATCCGAATCCAGCAGGGCGTCCCACCAGAAGGGGATCTGGAATCCGTCATTGTTCCCGTAAAAGTCGATCTGCCAGCCGCTGATACTGCTGCCGTTGTAATAATCAGCATTGCCGAACGCCAGATTGAAATCCCACAGCGGGCCCATGACCAGTTTGCCGTCATTACTGTCCTTATCCTTATAAAGAAAGGTGCTCAACCGGTAACCATCCACATTGCGGCTGATTTCATTGAGTATGAAAAAATCCACGAATGATTCCATATCTATATAGGCCGGGAGTTTATTTTCTGGATTGCTGTAATCCGTTGTAAACATTTCCTCTTCAAATGAAGTGATATACGCCCGGATGTATGTTTTCTGCTCTGCCACGATTTCATCTGGTTTGGGGTAATGATACTGGTAATAGATCCTGGCGCTTGATCCGGGATAAGGCGGGTATGGTGAAGACCAGCCATCATTATTCGAGCCTTCCCATTTGTCGATTTTAATGATATACCCACCGGTCAGATCATCACCTTCTATTTCATCCGGATTGAGCGTGGCAATATCAACCCGGTCATTATCCCGCTTTATTTTTTCGAGGAGGACATAGACGCCGCGATAATCATTATTGAGGACCAGTTCACACAACCGGGTCCGGCTGGCATAACGGCCCATCTTCCGGGCGATTTCATATTCCAGTACATTGCGGATCAGGCTTTTATCACTGTAAGGACCGTTCAATATCCAGTCATTTTCGGTCGGCAGCCCGAGCAGCATCACATTGTTATTCTCCCCCGTTTCCGTTTGTGTTTCCAGGGCATATTGTTTTTTGGGAAATCCCTGAGAGCTGGACCCCCTCAGTTCGATGCTGATATAACCGTCATAATCATTGGGTGTGTCGGTGAGATAATTCCTTTTTCCCGGCCCGTTATCGATAACGTCCATTTCAGCCACGATGCGATCTTCATCCTTTATCGCCTGACCGTTGGTATCGATGATAACGATCGGCAGATTGGAACTGGTGAAGTCCTGGGCAACCGTGTCAATGGATGCGATTAATAAAATGACAATGAAATAAACTGTTTTTTGCATATAATGATAATCTAAGGCCCATCAGAGAAGCTGTCAACAGCGAACGTCATAATCGGTCCCACAAGCGGTTGAGGCTCTCACGCATGTCCGTTTCCGGAGGGTCGACCTGTTCCGGTGGCTGTGTTATGATTTCTCCGTCACGGAAGCGCCCAACGGCGAAACGAAAGAAATACTGTGGTTCCACTCCCATCCGCAGATCACTGATGATAATCTTATCATCTTCTTTTTCAACTTTGTAGAAACCCTTTGTAAACCATTGCAGGCGACGCACGTGCCAGTCATCGGCGATGGGCTTCAGCAGTTCAGGGGAACTGGGATATCCATGAAAACGAATTTCATTATTTGATCCCAGAAGGGAATAAAAGCCTTCCACGTAACCGCTGTCCGTTATGGCAATGCTTCGCCATAGTATGGTATTGAAGGGTGTCGGACCACTGAGCAGCCTGGTATAGTGGATTCCCTGACGATCTAATGCATCGGCTGTAACCGATTTAACATGCAACATGGCGAACAGGCTCCAGAACAGATAAACCGTGCTGATGGTCAGCCCCAGATAATTGAGCCGTCTGCCAAGCAGCAGCGACTTTTTCAGGAAGAGCAGCGCCAAAACACCGGCCAGTAAGGGCAGTGTATAGAGCGGATCGATGATAAATATGGTTGACCAGCCTACGGGGTAATTAGTAAAGGGCAGAAAGATCTGTGTTCCGTAAACGGTAAAACTATCCAGCAGAACATGGGTATAAAATACCAGCAAAATGAGCAGCGTCCATCGCCCACGGTATTGTTTAGCACCCGGATGAATGCGCGTGATCAGCCAGACAATCACTGGTGTGATCAGTGTCAGATAGAAAAAAGCGTGACTTTCCGCACGGTGATAAGTAAAATCACGCACCGGATCACCCATGGGAATGAGCACATCGAGATCAGGCAATGTGCCGCAAACGGCACCCCAGAGACTGGCTTTCCTCCCGACTTTTTTGCCTGCAACCGCTTCCCCGACTGCGGCACCAAGCGCCGCTTGTGTGATGGAATCCATCGATCCGCCTGTCCTTCAGCTATTTATATAGTAGATATCTCTTTTTTAGCTCCGTTTATACGCCAAATGAACCGGTAAAATTCCCCGCGGGGGAATAAAAAATAATGACACGAAGATGGAACTCGCATCTGCTACTTTTTAATATCATGATACAATTTTGCAGCACAATCGGGACAGATCCCATGACTCAAATTAGCGCCCGTGTGGGTTTTTATGTAATTTTCAATCTGATTCCAATACCCTTTGTCATCACGTACTTTTTTGCAGGAAGAACAGATTGGTACGATTCCCTTCAACACTTTTACTTCTTCCAGTGCCTGTTCCAGGTCGATATTTCGTTTTTCGAGCCGGTTATTAATTTCAGCAAGATTGACATTCAATGCTTTTATTTTTTCCTGCTGAGCATGATAATTTCTGACAACCATCGAAACCAACAGTGCTATGCCAATACCCATAATCAGTGTTGTAAAATAAATATCCGTAAGATGTTGTGTCCTTTCGTTATATTCCCATACCAGACCGGGATTGAATAACTCCGTCAGAAACATTCCGCTACCAACACATGCCATAAGTAAAGAGGCAACATATTTTTGCAAGCCGGACATCATCATTGGAAGAGTGACAACAAAAGCCAGGCTGAAGATCATGGAAGCCCCGGTAAGTCCGCCCAGAAAATACCAGTCATAAACAATAATCAACAGGACACAGAAAACAAATAACCAGAGAAGTAGTTGTTGATTTTTCCCTTTTCTTGCAATCGAATATATTATCCCGAAAACCAGGGCAGCAGAAAATGAGAATATATAAAATCGTGGTTCGAGCCCAATAATGATGTCCGTCACGAATATGAAACTTGCAGCCACAGTCGCACTGAACGTGACAGCATTAAAAATCTGGCTCGCAAGGGAAAATTCTTGCGATGGACCCAACACTTTTTTTAAAACACTGTCTTTTATCAACCGCATTGAACCATCCCTGTCAATACAAGAGCTCTCTAGGGGAATTACATAGTACCGGGTGTATTTATTTCACATCCGTTTAATAATCATTTTCGGAAATTGAATCCCTTCCTTTAGAAGACATCCGGTTATTGCTTCTGTATAGTAAATTCAAATGTAAAAAAGCTCCGCAACGGGAGCGTTTCTTCCACACATTTATTGTATTACGGCAAACAGCTTGATGGCTCCACCCTGGAATGAAATTATTTTCTGGTGGGCTTCAATATCAGGATCATATTCGAAATAATTGACATCGAGTGCGTTTAAACGCTTGTAATGCTGACGCAGACGTGCCATGAATTCCGGCCAGTTTTTCTTTTCCTGCGGTAACCAGTTTATCTCAGCGAGTGCACAGGCTCTCGGGAAAGCCATATATTCTGCATGATTCGGTGTTTTTATATACTCTGTCCATACATTGCCCTGGGCTCCCAGGATATATTTTGACTCTTCGGCTGTCAGTGTATCCGGAACGGGTTCATAGGTGTAAATATCTTTTACCGACGTAAATCCGCCAATGGCAAGCGGTTCGGTTAAGGGATCGTTCTGGTAATGGTCCAGGTAGCAGATATCATTAGGTGTCATAATCACATCATGACCCTGTTTGGCGGCTTCTATCCCGCCTTTGACACCACGCCAGGACATGACTGTCGCCGAAGGCGCCAGTCCGCCCTCGAGTATTTCATCCCAGCCGATTAGTTTGCGGTTTTTGGAAAGTAAAAATTTCTCGATGCGCCGTATAAAATAACTTTGCAGTTCATGCTCATCAGCCAGTTTTTCTTCCTTTATCCGGGCCTGGCACCTGTCACAGTCCTTCCAGCGTTTTTTGGGGCATTCATCACCTCCGATATGTATATAGGTTCCGGGAAACAGATCAATGACCTCCGTAAGCACATCTTCCATAAATGCGAATGTTTCATCGTTGCCGGCACAGTATACTTCATCGAAGACCCCCCAGCGGGTGGCCACTTCATAGGGCCCGCCGGTACAACCCAGTTCCGGATAAGCGGCCAGAGCAGCCATGGAATGCCCCGGCATTTCAATTTCCGGTATGATGGTAACAAAACGCGATGCGGCATAGGCAACCACTTCTTTAATCTCTTCCTGTGTATAGAATCCACCATACCGTTCACCGTCAAATTCAAACGGCGGTCGTGCGCCATGACCGATCAGTGTCTCGTCCCGCCAGGCACCGATCTCCGTCAGCTTCGGATATTTCTTAATCTCAATGCGCCATCCCTGATCTTCCGTTAAATGCCAGTGGAAGGTATTCATTTTGTGAAAGGCAATGAGGTCAATATATTTCTTAATAAACGATACAGGAAAAAAGTGTCTGCCCACATCGAGATGCATTCCCCGGTAGGTAAAACGGGGTTTATCCTCAATGGAAACGGCAGGGATCCGCCATTCTACCGTACTGACCACATCCTCAGACTCGATTTCAACCGGAAGCAGTTGCCGGAGGGTCTGCACCCCGTAAAACAGTCCGACAGTTGTTGCCGAGGTTATGTTGACCTGCAGGGGTGTAACGTCCAGTTTATAAGCTCCTTCAACCGGGTCCATTGATTCATCAAGTATGAGGTTTATCGCATCTGCCGCGACTGTCTGTGAAATATCCGCCCGCAGCACAAAGCCCGTTGCAGGCTCTATAATCTCTTTGAGAAATGAAATCACCTTACCGGTTTCTTCCGATTTCGAATTGGACACGATGCGCACCTCGGGGGTTAGCAGGAAATCACCCTGCAGCGATTCCAGTGAAACAGGCCTGGGAATTAAGGGATAACGCTTCGCATCCAGGGCATTTTCGTTACAGGATAAAAAAACAAAAAACAATGAGAAAATGGTAATAAGTACCGGATAGCGTGTTTTCATGAAATTTATTCCTTTATAGATGAGTGATTCTATTATTTTTTCAGTTATTCTCGTCAACCCTCAGGGGACGTGCATTATGCAGGGTGTAGTATAGCCCCTCTTTATTCAGTAACTGGATGTGATTACCGGTTTCGACGATTTCACCGTTTTGAATAACAAAGATTTCATCGGCATTTTGAATAGTGGAGAGCCGGTGTGCGATGACAAAAGTGGTGCGCTCTTCCATCAGTTTTTTTATCGCTTTCTGTATTTTATATTCGGATTCCGTGTCAAGCGCCGAAGTCGCCTCATCGAGAATCATAATCGGGGCGTTTTTGAGAATCGCCCGGGCAATGGCAATACGCTGTTTCTGTCCGCCCGAAAGCCCCACCCCGCGCTCCCCGAGGTTCGTGTCAAATCCCCTGGGCAATTTCATGATAAAGTCATAGGCATAGGCCAGTTTAGCCGCTTCCATGACCTGCTGATCGGTCGCATCGATGTTCCCGTAACGTATATTCTCTCCAATCGTCCCCCAGAAAAGAAAACCATCCTGCAGCACAATAGCCATATTTTTCCGGAGCCAGTTCAATTTCAGATCTCTGAGGTTATAACCATCCAGCCAGATTGTTCCCTGATCCGGATCGTAAAACCGGAGCAGCAGATTAATGATCGTGCTTTTCCCGGCGCCCGACGGGCCGACCAGGGCAATACTTTTTCCCGGGCTGACATCCATCGATACATTAGACAGCGCGCTCCTCGCGGAAGAATGATAAGCAAAATAAACGTTTTCGAAAACCACATGTCCCCTGCTCTTATGTAACGGCTGGATGGCACCCGGCTTTTCGGGAGGACTTGCGGTCGTATCCAGCACTTCAAAAATTCTTCTGATCGAACTCATACCGGCTTCGATGACCGTGGTTGTATTACTCAGACGGACGAGCGGTTGATACAGGTAACCGAGATAGGTATAAAAGGAGACGATATCACCGGCGGTCATTGTGCCTGTAACGATAGAATAATAACCTCCCCCGATTAAAACGACCAGAATACCAATAATTGTGATATATTCGGTAAGGGATACAAAGAGCGCATTGATAGTATAGGTTTTTATACGAAGATGACGGTCTTCGACCAGATACTTATCAAGTGCCTTTTTTTTGTAGTCTTCCAGCGTAAACGCCTTAACTTCTTTCACACCCGCTATCGAATCATGAAATTCACTGGCCAGAAGAGCGTAATTATGACGGATATCTCTATTCAGTTTGCCTATTTTGCGTTGAAATTTCCGATGAATAAATCCGTATATGGGAATCACAAATATGGCGATAGCTGCTAACTTGGGATTGATAAAAAACAGAATGGTTCCCACACCGGTCAGTAAGAACAGATCTTCAAGCAGATATATCAGCGAATTGGTCGTCATCATTTCCGTATTCATGACGTCATCGAGCATACGATTCATGATATCGCCCGTTTTAACACGGTCATAGAAACGGAAACTCAGTAATTGAAAATGGTGCATCAGTCTGGAACGCAGGTCATAGATATAATAATAACCGAATTTCAGCATCTGATTGTTCCGCAGGATAAAAGCGCCCATACGCAGGAGGTAAAGAGCCATTACCACTAAACAGGCATGAATCAATGATGTGAAATCCTTCTGAGGCAAATAATCATCGATAATGTATTTGAACAACCGGGGCAGGGTCATCGCCACACCGGTCATTATCAGCATCATCAGAACAGCAGTATAGATGTATTTCCAGAAGGGGCGGGTCGAGCGGAAATAACGTTTAAACGTAGCTATGTCCATATATGATTCTTTTTTTCAATTCAACGGACATATGCATTCCGGGCATCATGAAAAGGTCTGACATATGTATAATATATGTATCATAAAAGAAATTATGTACTTTCACCATGGCGGGGAAAAAAATTCAGTTTTCCTGCATATTCTTCAGCTTTGCATTCTCGGACTTTTCCCGGTCATACTTCAAAACATCCCGCTGAATGGTATGTTTCCCCCAGAAAAATCCAATTAGAATAAATATAACGAGAAAAATCACTGCGACATACATAATCAACCTCTCCGTATTTGATTCAGATGAAGCTACAGAATTCCATATATTCGGGCAAATGAAAAATAATAAAAGTTCTGGATTTTGAGATTATTTTGAATATTTTATGAACGGGAAGAAAAAATATCAGTGACTGGGGGAAATCATGAAATTTTTATTTTGTATCATTCTATTCAGTTTACATCATACACTGCTTTCCCAGCCTTATGGTTTGGAAACCCGTATTCCCAATGAATCACTCCTGATCAGTACGTACGGGGATACGCTTGCGGAAATGAAACTTACCGCGGTTTTCAAGGATCTGGCGTTTTCAGGTCCTGTTTACCTCACGCATGCAGGTGATGGCAGTAACAGATTATTTCTTGTTGAAAAAAAAGGCGTCATATGTGTTTTTCCGAATGATATTCATTCCGCTCATAACAACATATTTCTGGATATTTCCGGTCAGGTCAATGCCGGTCCGAGTGAAGCCGGTCTTCTGAGCATCGCGTTTCATCCGGAATATGAGACAAACGGCGCCTTTTATGTCTATTACACGTACGGAAACCTCCATTCACGTATTTCAGAATTTACGGTTTCCTCCGATCCCGATTCAGCCGATCCGGCATCAGAGCGTGTATTGCTGGAAGTGTCTCAACCCTACACCAATCATAACGGCGGGCAACTGGCATTCGGCCCGGATGGATTTCTATATATCGGATTCGGCGATGGAGGCAGCGGAGGTGATCCCCTGGGCAATGGACAGAATACACACACCCTGCACGGATCCATACTGCGTATCGATATAGACCGGACGACTGACAGCACCGCTTACGACATACCTGCTGATAATCCGTTCTACGGTTTTCCGGAATCCGGCAGGGCGGAAATATGGGCCTGGGGTCTTCGCAATCCCTGGCGGTTCAGCTTTGATTTTGAAACCGGCTATCTCTGGGCCGGGGATGTCGGTCAGAATGCCTGGGAAGAAATCGATATCATAGAAAGCGGGAAAAATTATGGCTGGAACATCATGGAGGGCTTCCACTGTTACAGATCGACGTCCTGTGACACCAGCGGGCTGACGCTTCCTGTCCTTGAATATAATCATAGTACGGGAAAATCGGTGACCGGCGGGTTCGTATATCGTGGTCCGCGTCTGGAAAGACTGAAAGGTATTTATCTGTATGGGGATTATGTGACCCGCAGGATATGGGGATTGGACTATTCCGCAGGGCGCATTCAGGATCATAAACTCATTGCAGAGAGTCCGGTAGCTATTTCTTCATTCGGATCGGATGAAGCAGGAGAAGTTTATGTGGTTGGTTATGACGGAAGTATCTACCGTTTTGACGAGAAAGAAGGGAATCCACCGGTAAATCCTGTTCCCCGGACCATTTCAGAATCGGGGTTATATTCCGATATGGAGCAAAAAACAGTCGCGCCGGGGATCATCCCCTATTCCGTAAACCTGGCTTTCTGGTCCGATCGTGCCGAAAAAGAGCGTTTTATCGCCCTGCCGGGTACCACGCAGATCGGCTTCTCAGAAAACGGTTTCTGGACCTTCCCTAACAGTTCGGTCATCGTTAAAAATTTTTATCTTGAGATGGAGCGGGGCAACCCGGGCTCCAGACAACTGGTTGAGACGCGTTTTCTGGTTAAACACTCCAGCGATGAAAGCTGGGATGGCTACAGTTACGCCTGGTCTGATGACGAAACCGATGCGGTACTTCTTGACAGCAATTATACAAAAACCTTCACAGTCACATCCGGTGATTCAAGCATCAGCCAGTCCTGGTATTATCCCGGCCGTAACGAATGTACCGTTTGTCACACGCCGGCTGCAGGCTATGTACTTGGATTACGAACCCCGCAGATCAATGGAGAGCACACCTACGGCGATATTACGGATAACCAGTTGCGCAGTTACAATCATATTGAACTGTTTACGGAGGATATTGGAGAAGATTATTCCTCCTTTCCCCGTTTTGTTCACCTCTCTGATTCATCCGTATCCATTCAATCAAGGGCCCGGACCTATCTGGATGTAAATTGCGCAAACTGTCACCGTGCGGGCGGCAGCGGCAGAACCAGTATGGATCTTCGCTATGATATCCCGCTCGACGAAGCCAATCTGGTAAACGCCCATACCACACTGGACAATCCCGGATCTATCTACAGGCTTCGACCCGGCGTTCCCGACAGTTCCGACATCTTCCTGCGTATGACCGATCCCGGTGAATACAGAATGCCGCCGCTGGCCTCCTTCCTGATTGATCAGGAAGGTGCAGAACATATCCGTTCCTGGATAATCAGTCTGGATGACTCTGTAGAATATATAGACGATTCAAATATCATCGCCGGGAATTTTCATCTTTATCCCGTCTATCCCAACCCGTTTAACACGGTTACAACCATTCGGTATGCTGTTGGGGCGTATGGCAATACGCCCCAACGTGTCGAATTAACCATTCACAATAATCTGGGTCAGACAATTGCCACCCTGGTTTCGGAAAAGCAGCCGGCAGGCACGTATACCATTAAATGGGACGCCTCGAACAGGCCCAGTGGCGTGTACTACTGTCGCCTGAAGACGGACCGTGGCGACCCTGCCAGATTTCAGACCGTCAAAATGATCCTGATAAAATAGAAGTCCGTTAGGTGTGACAACAGTCATTTATATTTCTGCAATCTTAACTATATGTTTTATTAAACGTTAGTAATTTTGTGCCGAAAAAAAGAATGTAAATGCAGGGGACATCACTCAGAGGTTATTATGAAAATCATAAAATATATTTTCAGTGCCATATTACCGTTAATACTATCAGGTTGTGGAAATGATCCTTCCGGGGAAGCGCTTAAAGCGTATCATAAAAAAGACTATTCAACGGCCATTCGATTATTTAAAGAAGCAAGAGTTGTTAATAAAAATGATACCCTTTTCCAGGATAAATTGGCTTTATCTTATCTCTACCGTGGAAAAGATCTGTATGAGAAAACGCGTAATCTGGACGTATTTACCGGAAACTATAAACAGGCCGCCGAATATATACCGGAAGATCGTTCACAGCCATTCAGGAAACAATACAGTCAACTGCTGCGCGATCTGGCTGAAGCCTACAGACAAACAAAACCCAGTACAGATTTGGAAAAAGAAACCTACTTTGATCAATCTGTAAATATGGTAAAGCTGGCCATCAAAGAGGACAGCACCAATCAGGATGCGGTTGCCCTGCTCGCGGACATCAAGCAGGAACATTTCCAGGGATTAATTAATAAGGCTAAAGATCTCTATAACAGCGCAGCCCAAAAGGGCCAGCTCGATCTATATTTTGTGTCGGAATATGTTTTCAACCAGGCCGCTGCACTGGAATCCGACAATCCGGTTATTACCGATTATTTAAAACGCATCAAGAGAAATACACGCGATGTTCTCAATTACCGTGATGGTGTTGCCCTGGCCGTTACCGGTCAAAGGCATAGCCGCGGCCGCCTGAGTCTCGAAGTTTCCATCAGGAATTACCTGCCTACGCCGCTTTCGATGAAACTGGATCATTTTAAAGTGGTTGATATGGACGGAAATGATGCCTTCGCAATCGATCGTAAGGCAATGAAACAGAATAAATTGCTGGGTCAGACGGTTCTGGAAGATATGGTACTCGATAAAAACAACCCCATCGCTGAAGGTAATCTTGTGTTTGAAGTTCCTGAAAATGTCGAGATCCGTTATATCGCCTACCGCTATAACGGAAACGAGGAATCCAGAAAGTATTTCCCCTAAACAAACAGTAAGGATAGCATATGCGAACGCTCTTTTTCAGTCTGGCTTTCCTGTTATTCTGCACAGGAAGTTTGCTTGCAGATGACACCTCTGGTAAACTTGGTATCGGAGTACGTGGAGGTATTACGGGCTACTCCGGTGATATATCCGGGATTGATCTTGCCAGTTACTATGATGTCAACATCGATATATGGTATCATAAATATCTGGGGCTGAATGTTACCTATGGCAAAGGTTTCCTCTCTGCAGAAGAAAAAAGTGATCTGATCGATCGCTATTTTAAAACATGGATCTGGAATTATACCTTCCTGCTGAAAGTGAAACTATTGCCCTCATCGCGCTTTAATCCTTACCTGGGAGCCGGTTACTCTATAATTGATATTAACCCGAAACGAAGAGATGGCGAGAGGCTGCCAAACCGCGTACAGGAGCTCTATGATAAAATCAACTGGGCTGTTCCCCTGGCTTTGGGTTTCTCATTCCATCTGAATGAAAATATCGCACTCAATCTGGACGGTATCTATCACTATTCCGGGACCGACTATCTCGATGATTTGAAAGAAGGCAGCTTAAATGACAGCTGGACCACCATTACCGCGGGTATTACCCTTTTCTTCGGCAAACCGAGAGATAGTGACAATGATGGCATTCCCGATAAAAAAGACCGTGATCCACTTCGTCCGGAAGATTTTGATAATTTCGAAGATTATGACGGCAGGCCGGACCCGGATAATGACAGGGACGGTATTCCCGATATCAGTGACGGCGCTCCGCTGGATCCGGAAGACAAGGATAACTATCGCGACGGTGACGGAATACCGGATCCGGACAATGATGGCGATGGTGTGCCTGACGAACAGGATGACTGCCCCGGAACGGATGATAACCTGGATACCAGGGAAGACCGGGACAATTTTGAAGATGACGATGGTTGCCCCGATCCGGATAATGACGGCGATGGTATCCCCGATCAGGAAGATGATTGTCCCGATGAAGCTGAAACGGTAAACGGATATGAGGATCTTGACGGCTGTCCGGATGTGAAACCCGAGGTAGCTGTTGAAAAAGGTCAGAGCCTTGTCCTGGAAGGAGTCACCTTTGGATCGGGAAGTACGCAGCTGACGACGGAATCGCTTACGACCCTTGACAAAGTGGTGCGAACCCTGCAGTCCAATCCCCATATTGAAATCGAAATTCGTGGTTATACCGACAATACGGGACGGTATGAAACGAATTTGAAACTTTCCCAGGGCAGGGCTGATTCCGTGCGTGACTATCTGATCAGGAACGGCATTTCCGGGGATCGGATAAAAACGAAAGGATTCGGCCCGGCGGATCCGATCGCGCCCAATACGACACGCGAGGGAAGATCAAAGAACAGACGCATTGAATTCCTCAGAATTAACTAAAAAAAGGCAGCCATCCGGCTGCCTTTTTTTATTACAAAACGTAAATGCTTATCCATCCGCTGTCAGTAACTTGTGATTACGCTCGCAGGCTTCCTTTATGGCAGGCAGATAACCGGAGAACAGTGTTTTAAACCGGTAACGTAACAGGGGTTGCAGCAACCAGCCGACCACAGGAACCGGGCGGTAATGAATCTCTAGGAAAACGCTGGTCATACCGGTACCGGGTTCTAGAATAAAGTAGACCGTCAGGTCCCTGGCCATAAAAGAATGAAGCATTTTTTCACCGTAGACCAGCTTATCAGATCCGAAATCACCCTTAACGGTCTCGAACGCCATATTCTGATCGCCGATTAAGCATACATGGCGGGTACCAACCCGGTTCACCCGGTTTTCCTCGTAATGCAGTTCATCGATACCTTTGTTCCAGGTCAACCGCAGATCCAGGTTGGAGATGATTTCATATACTTCCGCCGCTTTCCGGAAAACAGTCGTTTCAAACCGCAACGGTCTTTTCGTCTTTCTGCCCCGGGGCGCCGGAGGCGGATCCTCCACCTCACCGGATAGGTTCGTCAACGGAATATAACGGTAACCGATCTCCCCGATTTTATCATAGTTTTCTCTGCCACGCTCTATGCGTACCCAGTCGGGAAGATCCGGGAGGGCGTCTTCCGTGAGAAAGTCAAACAGGGTATCCGTAATCAGCAGATACTCCGCTTTATCGATATTGTTTTTCAACAGCCGGTGAACCAGAATCACATCGCTGCCGTGAGGTTTCCGCCGCTCCTGCACATCGATAAAACCAATATTGCCGACATGCACGATAATTTTCAGGGACAGCTCAGCAGCGCTGCTACAGGCACCACATTGACAAATACGGTCGCGGTCATAGCGTCTGAGGTGTGAATGAAATTCCAGGAACATCTTCCGCGCCTGACCGATTATGGCTTCCAGTGGGGGTACCTGCCTGTGTTTATAAAACAGAACAGCATCGCCTTCGATTTCCGATATCACCATAACCAGCTCATTTGCCTTGATCAATACTTCAAGCAGTTCCGAAATAATATGCTGGCTGTGCGCAATTTCAGTCGTATTTACGAAATTAGTAAATCCCGTAATATCCGGGATAAATAACAGGGAATAATCCTTTGACATGATTCAGGCCGAACTGCTCAGGATTCTACATATAATTTAACGAAATGAGCGGGATTCAGCTTTTCTCCGGTTGCTTTCTCAATCATATCATTCCATTCTAAAGATTTACCGGGCGTGAAAACCGCCTCTTTCAGGTAATCTCCGGCTTCTGCGTTATCCCAGAAAATGGTTTGCTGAAAAGACGCATTTCCGTAGAACTGTTCATTAATATGGCTTAAAAGCTGTGATGCAAACAATTCACCGAGCTGGTAGTTCTGATAATAAACCGGATACATGGCGATATGCATTTTTGTCGCCCATTCCCCGCCGACCGGGTTTTCAGGTTTCCGGATCAACTGATATGTATTCACCAGGTTCCACCAGAGTTCATTTAAATCCTGGTCCGGATTATTATACAGCGCTTTCTCAAAATTAAAAACAACCATGCTCCAGCGGGCAAAAATCAGTTTCGAAAGCCTGGAGCTTTTAGTCGTTACCGTTGCCACTTTTTTCTGCTCACGCTTCGAAATATCCAGGGCTTCTGCCATCCAGTGAGCGTTCGTCGCCATACGATCCATCAGCATGGCAATACCTTCGGTTGTAAAAGGATGTGCCGGGTTTCGCAGCAGGAAAGGCAGGTCCCGGTCAATATACTTGTCATACAATGCATGGCCCAGTTCATGCAGTGTGGTGCTCATCCAGCGTTCATTGGGCACAATATTACACAAAATGCGGATATCATCCTTACGGTCAATCCAGAAAGAGAATGCATGCTGGCTTTTTCCTTCTTTTTCATAAAGATCGCTCCGTTCCAGAATATCCTCCACCGGCATATTGAACGAGTTATAAAACGTCGTCGCCGTACCGGTGATATCAACGTCTGTATAAAAATCATCCAGATTAATGGCATAGATCGCCGGTGCTTCCTGGGCAAACAGGTCTTCATAATGCCAGGGACGGAGCATCTGCCGGGCTGTCCCGTAGCGTGCCGAAAACACCTGTTCGATCTCGTCATGGACCTCTCTGAACGGTTCTTCAGTCAGACGGTACAGTTCTTCAAAAACAGCCGTAACCTCGGCCGGATCCAGTTCCGACATATCCATGGCCATCTCAAAATAAGTAGGGTAACCAAGTTGTCTGGCGGCTTCATTCCGCAATTTTGCCAATTGGACGATATCATCTGCTACTTCCAGGCCGATTGCTTTCTGGGCACGCCATACCTTTTCACGGTAAGCAGAATTGTTCTCTGTCTTTAATATCTTCGTAACATCATTATCGCTCAGAATATTACCGTCCACTTCCGTCCTGAAGTTTGCGAATACGCCTTCGACCCCCGAAGCAAGTTCCTTTATCTGCCGGTTCAGTTCGGGATTAATCTGTCCGGACAGATAATGCGTGTATAAAATATCAAGTTGCCGCTTGAGAGCAGGATCATTGATTTTTCCATCCTCCCGAAGCGTCTTTATAAAACGGAAGTCTTCGCTGTTCTGATGCATGGAATCGATACGCAGACTCAGTGTGGTCGCTTTATCGAAGTATTCTTTTTTACCCGTAATATAGGCGTTCCACTGCGCCAGGTTGTGCGCCGTCGACAACGGCTCGAGTTTCTGTTCATAGGCGGTAATGAATTGTTTCAATCCTGCTTCACTCTGAGGATATTTTTCACAGGCGATGAAACTAAGCAGAAAAAATATACTGGCAACCAGAACGATGAAAAATTTATCCACTGTAACCTCCATTAAAATATTACGTTGAGCCGGTCTGTAATATACATATTATAGTGCTAAAAAGGAAAAATTATCGTCACTGCTAAAAAAATCGACGGTAAACATAACTATTCTTTTGTATTTTCGTAGTCAGGAGGAGAAACCAATCAGGAATGTTATGAATACAACCGAAGAGCGCCCCGGATTTTTTAAGACCATCATTAATGACCTGTTACAATTTATTTCCGATCTCTTCAATGGAAACCTTCTTCGTAATTTTAAGAAGGATTTGCGTGATGTAAAGGAATTCTTCATAGAAGAAGAGCGAAAAAGGCGCCTGACGAACATGAATCGTTTCCGTCGCTTTTTTTATGTACTGTTCTGGCTGTTACAGGCACTGATTTTTAAGCTGACCTCCTTCCGCCGTATTCTGCTGTTGTTCGGTATTCTGCTGCTTCTGGGTGCACGGAATGGTGGCCCCGCCGGCGCCAACAACCAGATTTTGCTTGGCGGACTGGTATTTCTGTTCGTACTGCTTCTTGAACTTAAGGACAAACTGACCGCTCATACGGAACTGGAAGCCGGACGGTTCGTCCAGAAAGCACTGGCTCCGGAAACGCATCCGGACATTTCCGGATGGGATATCTGGCTTTTTACCCGTTCGGCAAACCAGGTCGGAGGCGATCTTGTTGATTACATACCCGTGGATGTCACGCGAAATGCCCTGGTAATCGGCGATGTAGCCGGCAAGGGACTGGCCGCGGCACTGCACATGGCCAAGCTGCAGGCCATTTTACGGGCACTGGCGCCCGATTACGAATCCCTTCCGCTCCTTTTCCAGCGTTTAAACCGAATACTGTACCGCGACAGCATGGCGAACAGTTTCGCTTCGCTGCTCTGTGCCGAACTTACTCCCGATGTTTCCGAAGTCCGGCTTGTCAATGCCGGGCATATGCCTCCCATTTTATTGACGAAATCCGGCATCACAGAAATGGACAAGGGCGATCCCGCGCTGGGCCTGATTCCTTCCACCGAATACCGTTCGGTGACTGTGAAGCTTTCGGCGAATGATGTTCTTTTTATTTATTCGGATGGTGTGACTGAATCGATCAATACGGATCGGGAATTTTTTGGAGAGGACCGTCTGAAGAGAAAACTTTCAGAATCGAAAGAAAAAAACGCGGCTGAAATCGGAAAAGCCATTCTCGATGAGGTGGATCAGTTCGCGGATGAAGCGCCGGCAATGGATGATTTGTCGATGCTCGTGATAAAAAAACGCTAATGGTACCTTTACTGCCCCTTAAGACATTACATCATCAGGATTGGTCGATTTTTCCAGTGCATAGGCGCTGGGAGTTTTCCCGTAATAATCCTTAAACAACCTGGCAAAGTAAGATAAATTGTTAAATCCTACCTCAAAAGCGACATGGGTAATCGTCACCTCAGAGTTGCGAATCAAGCCGGCCGCCTGCTTTAAGCGGTAATTCCGCACGACTTCGCTTACCGAATGATTGGTCGCAGCCTTGGTTTTCCGGTGTAACTGACTCCGGCTCAAACCGATTTCTTTTTCTACCTGTCCAACCTGAAATTCCGTGTCTGTTGCATGCTTCGCGATGACTTCATACAGCTTTTTGACAAAATTTGTGTCAATGCTCCCAAAATCATGCATCGTGTTTCCCCTGTTAATATTCAGACACACTGTTTACTTGAGGATCTTTTTCTTGTATCCGGAGATAATATGACACACGAAATGTGAAATATCTACCTCATTTGTATCAAAAAGTATCACAAATGTATCATTTGGCGGAAAATATGTTGACATTTTACAACATCGGGGTAAAAAAAACACAAAAGCGGCCATCCGGGCCGCTTTTGCTTTTGGAGGATCACTGTAGCAGATCCTGGGGGCTTTATCGAAGAATGGTGAGTTTTCTGGTTTTGCTGAATTGGCTGTTTTTGCCTTGTGCAACCATTTTACAGAAATATACACCGCTTGGAAGGCCGGAAGCGTCCCATTGCAGGGAATAGGTACCCGCCGGTTTTTTACCGGACACCAGAACAGCCACTTCCTGGCCGAGCAAATTATAAATGGAAATGTGTACTTCACTGGGATAAGGAAGCGGAAAGCGTATAGCCGTGACAGGATTAAAAGGATTTGGAAAATTCTGTAAGAGATCAACTTGCGCAGGTTTCGTTTTGGAAGAACTCTCCGGATACATGACATCAATCTTCTCATTCCAATAAACTTGACCATTACTTTCTACCACCAAATGTGCCTGGAAATCATTGCCTTCCATACCTTCCGGTACAATTATCAGGAAATCTTTATCACCGTGTGATATTTCGCCCGGTGCCATATCACCTACGTGAGAAACAACATTCTCCTTTATAATTATATTTTCCGTTCCATTGAATTGCAGCCGGAAATTTACATTTTCTGCAATGGCTTTTTTACCTGTATTCTGAAGAAATAACCTCACTTGCAGTACTGTGTGAAGTCCGGTTGTTGGTTTTTCATCTTTGTTTACAATTTCGATTTTATTTAGCCCTACAGGCCCGACGGTTGTGAAATACTGGTTGTCTAAAAACAACAGACCATCATTTTCCGCTTTATTCTCAACAAGAATGGATAAACGGTAATAATCCTCAACAGGAGGTACCTTAAATGTGCCTTTATAAAGCACATCAGAACTTTTTGGATCTTCGGATTCAGATTGTTTTGTTAAATTTATTTCATTTAATTCTTTATAGTTTTTCGAAAGAAGTACTGCTTTCACGTCTACCGTTTTTCCGGACGGGTTATGCAGCTCCATTTTGATTTTCAGATCATCATTTCCAGGTTGCGCATATAACCTGGAGAGATTTGTACTGACCGGATAAGGCTTACCACTAAAGACAGATTCCACTGCACCCAGATCTATTTCATTATCTACCGGACAGGGCCGCAGACATCCTTTATAGTCGCATTGCGGACAGCATATTTTTGTAACGCCGGAATTCATTTCTGAACATCCTGTCCCGATACAACCGCTATGTGCAGATAATTCATATTCGGAATTTTCAAATTTTGGGTCGAGACAGAAAATTCCATCATTCAGACTTGCCCATTTTTCATCACTTATTGTACAATTTTTTACCATTGGATGAGCATTGCACATATCAATTTCATTCCGATTACCAGGATTCCAGAATATGGTATTAAAAATCAGTGGATCGGCATGTTCAACATAAAGACCTGCTCCCGATAGGGCCCCCTGATTATCGGCAATGGTATTATTCACCAACACCGGAAACGGGTCAGGCTCAACACGGCAAATACTTATACCGCCACCCCTTATGGCAAAATTGTGGTGAATAACATTGTTGGCAACGGTTACAGGGGACCCGGAAATCCCGATTCCACCGCCACGCCCACTCATTGTTTCCATTTTATTATGAGCGATTTCGTTGCACATTATCATGTTTTTTTCGTCGGCATTCAGCATGAAACATCCCGTACCTCCGGCAGATTCTTTTGAGTAAAGTGTGTTTGTTAACAGTTTATTTTTAAGCACCAGGCATTCGCCGCCATGAATATAGATACCACCTCCGGATACTTCCAACGAGGCCGTACAGGAATTGTTCTTGATAATATTACTCTGAATTCTGCCATTACCATAAAGTTCAATTCCTGCACCTGTTGCCTCCGCTTCACCAAGGCAGGTATTCCCGGATATTTCGTTAGATTCGATAATAACCCAATGGTCACTGCGCAGTGGTACCTGACTGATACCGGCACCACCGGCCCTGTTTCCCATAACGGTATTGCTGATAATATGGTTGTGGCTAATCCGTGCACCCGAATGGACCAATCGAATGCCACCGCCGCAGACTTTAAATTCCCCGGCCGCTTCGTTGAATTCCGTAACAGTTCCCGAACCACCCGTTATGGTAAAACCTGTTAGCACGGAATTCGTATCTTCCCCGGATGTAAATGAAACGACAGAAGCCGGTTCGCCCGGTTTTGGCTTACTGCCGTTGATAATCGTGACATCGATGTAACCTTTCAATCCCTCTGTTAGGAAACGACTGCCGACAACAATGGCTTTACCTTTAAAGTCAATATTTTCATAATAAATGCCATAATTGACGAGCACCGTATCGCCGTCCTGTGCTTTGTCGATACCTTCCTGGATGGTTCCAATGGTATCTGCTACGAAAATGATATGGGCCTGTCCTAACGTACAGACCGCTAACACGATTAGAATGGAAATGATGCGTCTCATGGGGTTTCCCTCCAAATTAAATGATACGTATGCCCCACAGAAGACCAATCATTCCATTGATAACTGTCTACAGTGTCCTTAATTTTTTAATTAATGTTAAAGAAAGGAGAAGAAAATTGTGATTTAAATATATAGGTGTGATTTTCGAATGTCTAACACATATGTTTCATTTTTTACTTTTTTTGAATTTTTATACATAATTACAGAAAAAAATAGAACAGGTATGCTTATTTCAGCAGGATCATCTTCCGGGACTGTATCATTGGTGCCGTTTGCCCGTGTATACCCGTCCCCCGGTTATCCGTGCTGAGCCGGCAGAAATAGACACCCCCGGGCAGATCAGTGGCGTTCCAGCGGACGGTATATTCCCCCACCGGCTGCATTGCCGATACCAGCGTGGCAATTTTCTGACCCAGAACATTGTGGATAGTCATTTCCACATTCTGTTGCGACGTAATATTTTGCGTCCCCACATTTTGCGTCCCCACGGAACGGGAATCGGTAATGTAATAACGAATGGTCGTCGTCGCATTAAACGGATTCGGGTAATTCTGGTGCAATTCCACCCGGGAAGGTACCTGCACATAGCGATTATCTTCAACGAATCCGGTTTCCGGAAAGAGATAATCAGACGAACCTTTCAGTAAGGCATGCGCCACCCTTGAAAAAGCAGCCCTGTCATCATTACCATAAATATCTTCATAGGTCAGCGCCATGACCGATTCCCCGTAGTTCAACCAGAACCAGCTTTCGGGATAGTGGGTCGGTGTACCGGAAGCCCAGGTTACTACATAATCCCAGGATTGTATACCTTCAGGCCAGTAATTCCGGACGTTGTCAATGTAACGCTTTTCCAGTTCCGTATAGTCAACGGAAGTACCGTTTTCATGATGGAAAACAAAAAAGCGTTTGCCGTCGGATGACGAATGCATATTCAATGCAATGCGCACAGGAGATTCCGATGCCATGTATTCCTGGAAAAGTGCTTTCAGGGCCGCCGTTTCCGGCTGATGCGGATTCTTGTCCCAGTTACGCTCCAGGTCGTAATCGTTGGCATTATGCCTGGGAATGCCCAGTTCGACGCCATCGGGATTGTACATGGGCATGATGTTAACAATACAACGTTCACGTATGTCTTCTGCAAACAGCGAATCTGAAAGTAATAAATCAATCATGTCACGCGTAATCCAGGAGGATTGCACTTCCTGTGGATGGGTACGGGCATGAATGGAGATGCGCTCCCGCGGGATGGCTGAGGGACTGGTATCTGTTACAGCCAGGGTCCAGAGTGTCCTTCCCTGAACACTGGTTCCGGCGGAATCGATCCGCACAAAGGGGCTTTCCGCCCAGCGTTCCAGATCAGCGAGCAGGGAATCATAGTTATATCCCCAACCGGGTCCGAGTAGTTTCAGAAGACGGAACGCTTCGGCTTCGGGAATCGCACAGGGATAAACACGTTCATTGAATGGGGCAGGTTCTTTACCGAATCCCGCAGGGGTTGTTACCCCAATTATAAAAAGAATAAAAATGATTTTCCGGTAGTGCATTCCAGATTCTCCTGTTTGTGTCCATTGAAAATAAGTTATTTAAAGAATAAATCAAAATATCCGAATATTAATGGCAAGATACTAAATAATCTGAAAATATGTCTAAGAATACATTTCTTATTCAAATTTTTGTTATATTGATGCTAATTTTGTTAAATCGAATTCCGTACGTAAGGACATGATGATGCAACGTTTTATGATACCCTTTCTTCTGGCCGGTATGATGCTTTACAGCTCCCTGTACGCACAGCCAAAACTTGACATTTCACTTCAAAAAGAAGTGGAACATACCATTATCAACGGACTGAAATGGCTCCATGATCAGCAGGAAGATGACGGCTCCTGGCAACACTACCCGGCTATAACAGGCCTCGTATTGTCGGCTTTCCTCCGCTCCCATCCCAACATCAGCGCAGAAGACAGTACCCTCGCCGCCGGATTTCATTTCCTGGAGAAATGTGTGCAGGAAGACGGTGGTATTTATATTGATGATATGAAAACATACAACACAGCCATCTGCCTTATGGCCTTTCAGGATGCCGGACTGCTCCGCTACCGGAAAATCATTAATAACGGCAGCAGGTTTATTCTGGGCAAACAGTTCGACGAAAGCGTTGATCAGTTGCCGGACAGCATGTATTACGGGGGCGTCAGCTACGGCGGGAATGAGAAGGCACCGGATCTGTCCAACCTGCAGTGGTCACTGGAAGCCCTGCAACAGCGGCTGCAGCCGGAAGACAGGAAAACGACAGCGGAGGAGCTGGAAATTCAGCAAAACACCACTGCTTTTTTCAGCAAAGCGATTCATTTCCTGCAGCGTACGCAGAACCTTAAAAAATACAATGACCAGCCTTACAGCACTGACGATGGTGGTTTTATGTACCGTCCGGGAGAAAGCAAAGCGGGAGAGACGCTGTCATATGGTGGTATGACCTATGCCGGCCTGAAAAGTTTTATCTACTGTGGGGTATCAAAGGAGGATGAACGGGTACGGGCCGCCTATGACTGGCTGAAACGAAATTTCACCGTCAAAGAAAATCCCGGTATCGGGAATCAGGGTCTTTACTACTATTACCATACGATGGCCAAGGCCTTGAATGCTTATGGTGAAGAGATCATTACTGATGGTACAGGAAAAGACCATGAATGGCGCAGCAAACTGGCCGGGCAGCTTTTACAATTACAGACCACAGACGGTTATTGGGTGAATGACAATGCCCGCTGGTGGGAAAACAACCCGGTTCTGGTAACCGCTTATGTCATCCTGGCCCTCGAGGAACTATCCGCATTGCCTTATTCACAAACCAGAATGTATCTGTTTGAATAATGAGAAATAACGATTCGGGAGTAGCAATGAAAGCATTATTAAAATCCTTTGTGTCTGTCATAATCCTTACGACGTTGGTTTTTGCCCAGGATTCAGGGGACGCCCTTCAGAAAGCGACACAACTCCTTGACAATTACGTGCCGCCCGAACCGGTTCTGACTGAACCGGTAATGTCTTCCAGGGAAGCCTGGAAGCAGGAATATGACAAGTTACTGGCAACGATGACAACACGATGGGTTGATTCCGTCATCGCATTCAGCAGTGAATATTCCCCTGGTGACGGCAGTTGGGATGCCATTCAGGTGATCGGTACACCCGATGTATATCCCGGTTATGGTGATAATGCGGCTGCCTGGGCCAGCTTTGATGATGACGGGCAGAGAGAATGGCTGGAACTGCATTTTTCCAACCCGGAACCCATCAGTAATGTCAATATTTATGAAACATACAATCCCGGCGCCGTGGACACTATTTATGTACGCAACGCGGAATCAGGTGAATGGGTGGAAGTCTGGCAGGGCACGGCCGCCTCTGCCGGAACACAATCCCGCATTTTCAGCATCTATTTCGATACAACCGCTTTTGCGGTATCTGATATTCGCCTGGCAATCAATTCCCCGGTTGTCAGCGGTTATAACGAAATCGATGCCGTATCCGTTACATCCAACCAGGCCCCACAGCTACGGGTAAACACGATGCCCGGATATGAAACAAGTACACAGTACGCTAATGCCGTCGCCGGTCAACCGGTTTCGGTCTGGGGAAATGTGCATAACGGCACAGCACCTTATACCTACAAGCTTGAATTTGGTGACGGTGTGGTCGATTCCGGCACCGTGAGTGATCCGCATTATATCGGAGCGGATCATGTCTATGCAACAGCCGGAACACGCACCATGCGGCTCACGGTATGGGATGCCGCCGACAATATGGCCTACGATGAATCACAAATCCGTGTATTCGCGGTACCGACCGACCAAATCAATATCAATATCGCCATCGACAGCGGCTTGCTTTATCTCTACCTTAACCAGTATCCCACCGGATACTGGCACGACGGATACGGCTATACCGCCGCTACAGGCGCTGCGCTGCTCGCATTCGAGGAAAACGGGCACCTGCCGACCAATGATTTCGACGAAGATATCTACGCCGAATATGTCCGTTTGGGAATAGATTATTTACTCAACAACGTGACGACTTACGGCATATCGGAACAGCAGGCCGGGAACCCGGATTCCGACGGTGACGGTCTCGGCGCTTACCTGAATACCAGTGTTTACGCCAACGGTATCGGCTTACTGGCCATTCTAGGCGCCTACCGGTCCGGTTCGGATGCCATGTCCGATATGATCCAAACCGGTCCTTACGGCGGCCAGTCACATTATGATTTTATCGTAGATGCCATTGACCAGTATGCCTTTAATCAGACCGATTCCTCCTCCGGCGGGCACCGGGGTGGGTGGCGTTATAATATCAACACACCAAATTACGGAAGCAGCGATAATTCCGCCGTACAATGGCCCGGTCTTGTGATCGAAGCGGCCGAAAAGAGCTGGGGCATGAGTGTTGCGCCGTTCGTTAAAAATGAACTGCTGATATTCCTGGAAAATTCACAGGATACCACCAGCGGCGGTTTTGGATATGGCGTGAACTATTACGATTACTGGACCAATATGGCCAAAACCGGTTCCGGGATCGGATCCTACGCCGCTTTGGACTATACATCCTCGGAACAGGAAATTCAAAAAGCGATCGGATTTTTAGATGCACACTGGAATGATACCTATGACAACCGGAGTTACGGTGAACACCTGAATGGAAACCTGTATGCGATGTACGCTGTCGCTAAAGGAATGCGTATAACGGATAACCGTGTGGGTGTGACCAATATTGGAACGCGCAACTGGTATAATGATTATGCGGACCATCTGTTGAATCATGCCTCCTGGGGCCAGCAGGCCGACGGACGCTGGAACAACTCGGTCTGGTTTAATTACCCGGCGCTGAATACAGCCTTTGCCGTCCTTGTACTCACCCAGGGTGTGATCATACCACCACCGGTTGCCCTGATTGCCGATCTGGGATCATTACCCACAAATACCGCCTTTCAACTGAACGGATCGAATTCCTTCCATCAGGATCCCGAGAAATCCATCATTGAATGGCTGTGGGATTTCGATGCCAGCGATGGTATTGACTGGGAAAATCCCGATGCCACCGGGCAGTCACCGACACATCCGGGCTTTGATCAATCGGGCTCGTATCAGATCACACTGCGCGTGAGCGATAACAGCAATCCGCCGCTTTATGACCTGGATAATATTTTCATCCAGATCGACGATACAACCAACCATCCACCCATCGCGGTAGCCATTCCTCCGGGAAATCCGAGCTATGCCGGGAGAATCGGTGAACCGATCTTCCTGGATGGTTCCCAATCATATGATCCCGATGCTCCGCTGGATTCCGTGGTTGCTTACAACTGGGACACCAACGGTGACGGTATCTTCGGGGATGCCACAACCGATACGGTAACTGTCACTTTCGACTCGGAATACCACGGACAGGTTGGGCTGCGCGTCTATGATACCAAAGGCGATTCCAGCAGTAACCTGGCCTATATTACGATCGTGGCATCCCGCCAGGATCTTTATATAAGCAGTCTTGAAATCACATCAACGTCCGTGAAAAAAGGACAGGCATTCGCAAAAATGAACGAAGCGACCCCGGTAATTCCGGGTGACTCTCTTCATATCACGGCGGTTCTCATAAATGATCCGGAATCCAATGTGGATGCTGACCAGGTTCTGGTTCGTTTTTATGATGAAGACCCGCTGACCGTCGGAAACCGCCTGGGATCGGATTATTATGTCAGCATGACCGTCGGCAAAAGCGATACGATTGAAACACTGATTCCGGTCTCTGAACAGATCCCTCTGGGCCCGAGAAACATTTATGCCTATCTGGATCCCAAAGATCAACGATTTGAATGGGATGAACGCAACAACCTGCAATCGTTCGGCATAACAGTAGTCCTGATTCCTGCACCCGTCAATCTGACGGCAACACCACAGCCCTCCGGAGATGTGGAACTGAGCTGGGAAGATCGTTCCGATAATGAGAACGGATTTATACTGGAACGCAAACTGGAAGCCGATACTCTCTTCGCTGTCATCGATTCGGTGACTGCAGACCAGATTAGTTATACCGATCCGGGTCTGGCCGATTCAACGACGTATGTTTACAGGATCAGGGCCTTTAATGATTTCAGCATGTCCAATTACAGCAATGAAGCGCAGGCGGAAGTGGTGCTGGTATCGATCGGTAAAGAGCCTCCGCAACCGACCGCGTTCCACCTGGCACAGAACTATCCTAATCCGTTTAACCCGGAAACCACCATCCGCTATGAACTACCCGAACGAAGCCGCGTACAGCTTACAATTTTCAACCTGCTCGGTGAGAAAGTCTTCGCCTTCACGCCGGCAGTGAAAGATGTCGGCTACCATCAGTATGATTGGAACGCTTCCGGACTGGCCTCGGGAATATATGTCTACGTACTGGAGGCGGCACCGCTGAGCGGGCAGCAGCAGCCTTTTATCCGCTTCCGTAAAATGGTCTTGTTAAAATAGGATCAAGACCCAGGGATCAAGGGTCAAGGTTTATAGGATAAGGAATATGATAATGCGAAATGTGTTTATGACGTTACTGCTGCTGATCTCGTTTGTTCTGCAGGCTTCAGCACAGGATAAAGCTAAAAATGATTCCCTGGTAAAGAAAATTTCCGATCACGTGTATCAACTGGAGCAATTGACGATTGATACAAAAGAGCGTACAGTTACTTTACCTGCGCGTGTCAATATGCAGAAAGGGCTTATCGAAGTATTTCTCTGCTCCAGGGGTGGTAAAGTGCATGAAAGTATTTTTGTTACCGATGTCATTCCCTATTACCTGCAGGTGGCATTACTGATGATTGGACTGGAACCTTCTGATCCTGATCAATACCAGAACAGAAAAGCCCCGTTGACGGGTGATCCGGTACAAATTGATGTTACATGGGAAAAGGATGATGAGGATGTCCGGTACAGGGCACATGAATTGGTATGGAATATGGCGACCGAATCCCAAATGGAAGAAACGGAATGGATTTTTACAGGATCCCGTCATGTTAACGGTACATTTATGGCTGATGATATCAAGTCGCTTATCACGACTTATAACGATCCCTTCACCATTATCGACAATCCTCTGGCAACGGGAAGCAACGACGAGCTCTATATTGTTTACGAGGAGCGGGTTCCTTTGAAGGAGACACTGGTAACGATATCCATCAAAGCCCTGCCTTAAAGGGGTCCCGTTTTTCAGGTGAACCGTTTCCTGAAAGATTCCGGTACAGAAACGGTTTTACCCCGGGAATAGTCAAAGAATACAATACCGGTTTTCACACGGGCGACTTCATCGCCCGTTTCTTTTTTCGACACACGGTAAAGAAGATCGCATCCACGCCTGGAAAAGTCATCGACCGCTATATCTATCTGCAGCAGATCGCCTAAAAAAGCCTGGGATTTATAGACAATAACCGCATCAGACATGATAATACCGGCACCTTCGATATCCGATTCGGAATAGCCCATTTCGGATAGGAATTGAACGCGCGCTTCGTGAGCAAGGGCGAGAACGGCATCATTACCGAGATGGTTTCCATAATTCAGATCGGTCACACGCACGGGTATTTCCATTGAGAAGACAAATTCATCCGGGAGTTGCAGTTTAATTCTGGCCACTTTTCTGATCCTTAATCATCCGGTTAATTCTTTTGATAAGCCCCGGTCCCTCATAAATGAATCCGGTGTAGATCTGCACCAGCGACGCACCGGCCCGTAGTTTATCGAGAGCATCCTCAGGGGAATGAATACCGCCGACACCGATAATGGGAATCCGTCCCCCCGACTTTTCGTGAATATAGCGTATCACCTCCGTGGCACGATCCCTTAAGGGCCTGCCGCTCAATCCGCCATCTCCGATGCGCTCCAGTTCCGAAGCCGATGTTGTCAGTCCCCGGCGTCCGATGGTCGTATTGGTGGCAATAATACCGTCAACACCGGTTTCTTCAACAATGTTGATAATATCGTCGAGCTGGGTATCATTGAGATCCGGGGCGATCTTTAAAAAGAGCGGTTTTGAAGCAGGCATTTCCCTGTTTAACCTCACCAGTGCTTCCAGTAATTTTTGTAAAGGTTCCCGTTCCTGCAGTTGTCTGAGGTCCGGCGTGTTCGGGGAGCTTACATTGACGACGAAATAATCGACAACATCATATAAAATACGAAAGCCGGTCAAATAATCTTCGACCGCCTCTTCATTCGGAGTGACTTTATTTTTACCGATATTACCGCCGACCGGTATTTCCCTGCGCTGCCCGGCAAGCCGTTTCCGGACTACTTCTGCACCGCTGTTATTGAATCCCATCCGGTTGATCAGCGCGTTGTCATGAATCAATCGAAACAGCCGTGGCCTGGGGTTACCCGGTTGCGGACGCGGTGTTATGGTGCCGATTTCAACAAACCCGAATCCCAGGTTTTTCCAGACAGGGATAATTTCCGCGTCTTTATCAAAACCGGCAGCCAGCCCGACCGGATTTGGAAAAGTGATACCGCAGACCGTCGTCTCCATTCCACTTTTATCAAAGCGATACAGCATGCCGATAAAAGCGGACACAAACGGCCATCTGAGCAGAATAACCATGATATCGTGGATGGTTTCCGGTTTCAGTAGAAAGAGGAGCGGTCGAACCAGTCGTTTGTAAAAATAATCCATATCTGTTTAAATTATCAGCCGCTTTCGTAGATACGTATACTGCCGTTGGTTGTTTTAATACTAATTTCCGGTCCGCCACCATTTATACTTCCACTCAACCGGTTAGAAGAAGAACTGTGATGCGTCACAGGCAGATCGCAACGAATGGATCCATTGGTTGTCTTTGCCCGCAGATCAGCATTGATATTTCCGGGAAGATATAATTTAACCGAACCATTGGTAGAATAAAAACGCATCTCTTCACCGTCGGTTACCTTATCGAAAGAAAAGCGGATAGAACCGTTCGTCGTCGAACAACGGGCGACTCCTGCGATATCTTCGCCATCAATCGCTCCATTTGTTGTTTCCAGACGGAAGCGTCCTTCACCGCCGGCAACCTGAATCTTGCCGTTCGTTGAATGAATATTGAGATCAAATTTCTTTGGAACCCGTACTTTATAAGCAACCGATATGCCATGCTCTCCGCCATTGAAAATCCAGGAAAAGAACCCGCTTTTGCCCCCGTCATTGCGGGGAAAAACAGTCTCGACACTGATCTCATCACCATCATCATTAAAAATAATGTGTACTTCTTCAAGCAGCCTCTCGGCCTTTTCCTTCGTACCGGCCCTGACTTTTTTATAGGCCTCAATCTCCACCACATCATGGTCCCAGGCTTCAATCTCAATATTGCCATTCCTGTTTTCAAGTGAGAGCAGCGTGTGGTCTTTTACAGTAATGCTCTTCCTGACCGTCTCCTCCAATGAGACGGCCTGAGCACCGCCTGTAAATAATCCAAATATCAGTGTCAACGCAAAAAAGATTTTCATTTGATGCATAGCTACCTCTGAAAATTATCTGTCCAAACGGTACACCGTAATACCCCACTTTCCGGCATCATGAGGGGGTGTCATGTTCCAATCGCGGTATGAATGGCTGTCATCACTCTTATAGTAGACAATATAATCACCCGGGTCCAGATTCAGTTCCACATCGCTGATCCTGTTTTTCCGGGCTCCTCCGGCATGTTCTGTTCTGCGATAGATCATTTCCCAGACAGTCTGACCGGTCTCCATCTGCTTGATCCAGCCATAATCATACATTTCATCCCAGTCACCTTCGCCGAGGCATAAGACCCGAACACGCGTCGGTTCATCCAGCCTGAATTGTTTTCGCACATATTCATCATCGCCAATGCGGGTCAGATCCGCCAGCAGATTCGCGCTCTCCAGGTTTGTATAGTCCGCAGGTTCTGCCAGATCCTCTCCATTCAACGGATAGATACTGATACCCCACATATCGGGTTCACGCGGACGGCGGGCATTCCAGCCTTCATAGGAGTGGGAGCCATCCGTTTGAAAATGGGCGATATATTTCCCTTCTCCCAGACCGATGATCTCATCGACTTCCCGGTTTTTTTTATCTCCTCCGGCATGCACGGTCTCTTCATAGCGCATTTTCCAGATCGTGCGCCCGTTTTCCGCATTAGTAATCCATCCATAATCATACATATGACCGCCCCTGCCTTCACCCAGGGCATATATGCGGAATGTACCGTATTTATTTACGATAAAACCCTGTTTTTCGTATTGATTGTCCCCCAATCTTGTCAAACTGACAAGGGCGTTGTCCGCAGCATCGACAGGCTGAAATTTCTTTACGTCCGAAGGATTAAAGTCATCGCTGCCGGGGAACAGGGTGATGCCCCAGAAATAAGGATCGTAGGGCGGATTAGCATTCCAAAGTTGATCTGAATGATTATCATCGGTCTTGAAATAAACAATATAATCCCCGGCTTCCAGCCGTAATGATTCCGCAAACCGGCGGTTTTTCACGCCACCCCCGGCATATTCGGATCCCGGTTCACGCATTTCCCAGATTCTTTGACGGGTATCGGCATCAACGATCCAGCCATAATCATACATATCGCCTTTAAATCCTTCTCCGATCGCGTATATGTAGAGATCCATGGGTTTTCTGAGGGAAAAACCACGGCTTTCATAAGCACGGTCACCCAGGTCAGTAAGATTGATTATTGCCTGCTTTTTTAGCGCTTCCTGATATTCTTCCACTGCACGGCCATTCATAACGACATCAACATTTTCAATGCGGCAGAACCAGTCCTCTGAATGATCATCCCACCAGGTGTCTGCCCCTAAAAGTTTATCCCACATCTTACCCAGACTCATGTACCCATCCTGCAGTGCAAAAATAGTGGGTTCCACCATCGAGAAATAGACCTCATATTCCCCTTTCGCCAGGTCGACATCACCCTCATATTCCACATTCCATTTATTCCACCAGTCACTTTCAGAATCCGGCAGACGCATCCGCCAAACCATTTCACGCGATACGGCATCGATAATCCAGGCATAGGTAAACAAATTAAACCTGTCACCGTGGTGAGGGCTATTGACGCGTTCCAGTTCCTTTTTCCCGCCGGCACCCATGATGTGAATATGTACTGTTTTGTCCGTTTCCAGTTTGAAACCGGCTTTCTGAATCTGGAATCCGTCATTCTTTTTCAGCTCGATCACATCAGCCCGCGCCCATACCGCCATTATCAGTAAGGCAACGATTTGTATTTTTATAATAATTTTCATTTTCATTCGTTAACCTTGCTTAAAATGGTTTTACGATTCGGAATGTGGCCACCAGAGGTTTTTTGTTCGTGTCCAGGCGTTTGGCGAAATTAAAACGGACCTTGCCTTCATCTAACGCCAGGGCTATGCCTAAATCCGATTCGATATCCCGCATCCTTAAATGGGAAAATCCTTCGTACCAGTTATCGTTATCCGTCACATCAGCGGCAAACCAGGCCTTGCCGAAATCAAAGAAAAGAATGTAATTCAGTTCATCCAGGAACAGGAAATTTGAAGAAAAGGTTCTTGGGCTGATGTTGTATTCGACATTTCCGAGTATAAGCCGGTCACCATAAAATTCTTTAAAATCATACCCGCGCAGGGTACTGAACCCGCCGATTTCAAACTGTTTCTGGATCGGCACCAGGCCCTGTGCCGAGCCGATTTTCAGGCGCATATCGACACGTTCCCCGCGACCGAACCTCTGGTACCTGCGGACTTCAAACAGGTACTGGTTGAATGAAAAATCACTACTCAGATCTGTATTGGACATTTCCATGGCAAGTTTACCGTACCAGCCCCGGCGCGGAAATTCCTTATTATCGCGGGTATCCAGATATAATTCACCGTACAGACTGCGCATATTGCCCTCATCGATCGGCGGATTAATCTTAAAATCGCGTTTACCCCCGAAAAGGGCCCAGTCGGTATTTTTTTGGACAGATGAATAATCGTCATTCCGGTAGGCGAGTGTACCTTTGAGAAAGATACTCAGATTCTGGCTTGCATGTAATTCGAAGCCGGTGCGCTGGTAAAAATCATAATAATCTTCATTAAGAAAAAAAGCGGAAAGACTGTTTTCATTGTCTGTTAAAATCCAGGAATCACGTGAATCCGTAAGGTCATATATTTTACCACCGATCTCAAAGCGGTAATCCTTCTGGTTAAACAGCCAACGGTCGAGGCCAACCTCATACCGCCATTTCTTTTCCTTGAACCCATACCCTAAAAAGCCGTGGAGTGTAACAAATGAGTATTTACCGCGAATGCTTTTAGGCGCCGCCATTCCCAGGAAAACACCTTGTACGCGGTTATAGCGCACAACCACCTGTTCATCAAATTCCTGAAGCGGCAACGTACTGTAGGAACCACGAAAGCGTTGACCGAACTCCCAGTCCCAGTCTTCATCATCGGACCGGTCATCAGCTTCATCCCAGCGAGAATCGCCGACGAGATTTCGCGCCCGCGTTTCCACCTGATTACCTGAGACCACACTGCCCATCTCCTGATAAATACGTCCATCCACACTGGTTATATTGCCATTGATGCGTGCGCCTTCTTTGACGGATACATCACCGTAAACAGCAAGTATATCACCATTGACGGTCCCGTGGATTACAAGATTTGCTTCAACCACTACGATATTTCCGTTTACAACTTCATCGGCCGGAACGTCCGTATCCTGACTGTAACGGTACTCCTGAAGATCGTCATCGGTTAAATATTTTGATTTTGCTTTTTTCTCTACCTTGCCGGCACCGGGCCTTTCAGACTCCTTTTCCCATTCCTGTGCAACGGACAGAACACTTATGGACGTCAGCAACAGTGCTGTCCATATTATTCTGTAATAAAAATGTTGCATTCATTCCTCCCTCGTTAATTTCAGGGCTTTCTACTCCATGATCTACGAATTTCCGGCTTAAAAGTTGCAGTACAACCGCAGAGGGAAAGTCTGCTTTGTCATTATCTTCCCTGATTGTGTAAATATACGTTTTAAATGCATTTAACGCCAGTGAGGCCTTTTAGAAGAAAGGTCCGTTTTCTGCTGTAAAAAGCCCTTGATTCTCATCCTGAAAACAGTACATTTTAAGTATTAAATGATGAATCACTATAAAAATGTCGATCCGGCTGCGCGAATATCTACGGAACAAAACAAGTTACACACAGGTTTTAAATTTGGTTTGACCTCTAACTAATACAGGAATAAACAGGAACAGCTATGAAACTTTACCATATTATCACTCTCGTTATACTTTTATTACTGCCATTGACTGCAGACACACCCGGCGTGCAGTCAACCACCGCACTTGAACCTGAAAATCAGCACCGCAGGGTTGGCCAGATTGTAACAACGCTGCTCAACAGAAGCCACTATAAAAAATTTGATATCAATGATTCCCTCTCAAGTGAAATCTTTGATCAGTATGTTGATATGCTGGACCATAACCGGCGCTATTTTCTGCAATCGGATATTGATGAATTTGAACGATTCCGCTATTTTTTCGATGACTTCATAAAGTCCGGTAATTTAAGCGTCAGCTACGCCATGTATAACCGCTTTCATACCAGACTGGAAGAAAGGATGCAGTATGTGGATGCGCTGCTGACGCGGGAATTTGATTTTACCCTGGACGAATATTTCGAACCGGACCGCAGTGAAAAACCCTGGGGGAAAACCACCGCGGACCTGGACAGTATCTGGCGGAAGCAGATAAAACACGAAGCCCTGAACCTGAAAATTACCGGTAAAGAGTGGGATAAAATCGTTGAAGTTATTGATAAGCGGTATAATAACCTCGAGAAACGCATGAACCAGTCGCATAGTGAAGATGTTTTTCAGCTTTTTATGAATGCCTTTGCATCGTGCATTGACCCCCATACGAGTTATTTCTCACCGAAGGCAAAAGAAGATTTTAACATACATATGAGTAAATCACTTGAAGGTATCGGTGCCTCTCTGCGGACAGAGGATGATTATACCAAGGTCGTCGAAATCATACCGGGCGGGCCTGCCGACAAAGATGGACGGCTGCAGCCCAATGACCGTATCGTCGGCGTCGCGCAGGGAGAAGACAGTGCCATGGTCGATGTGATCGGCTGGCGGATTGATGACGTGGTCCAGTTGATCCGGGGACCGAAAGAATCGATTGTCCGCCTGCAGGTGCTGAAGGCAGGTGCCACGCCTGCAGATGTTCCGAAACTGATCCGACTCGTGCGTGATAAAGTGCGCCTGGAAGATCAGACGGCCAAGCGTGATACGATCAAAATCAATCAGAACGGACGCGAGTACACACTGGGTGTCATTAAAATCCCGACATTTTATTTTGACATCGATGGTTATCGTAAAAATGATCCCGAATACAAAAGTACGACGAGGGATGTCGCCGATCTGTTGCTCGACATGCGATACGAAGGGGTCGATGGTGTCATCATTGACCTGCGCCGCAATGGAGGAGGATTCCTGAGTGAAGCCATATCGCTTACCGGGCTGTTTATCCGCAGAGGACCCGTCGTCCAGGTCAGAGATGCCCTGGATCGAATTAAAATAGAATCCGATACCGATCCCGAAGTGGTCTATGACGGCCCCCTGGCTGTATTGGTTGACCAGTTCAGTGCATCCGCATCGGAAATTTTTGCCGCTGCAATTCAGGACTATGGCAGGGGCGTCGTCATCGGAAACCAGACATTTGGTAAAGGAACGGTCCAGAATGCCATTGATCTGAACCGCTATTTCCCGAACAGTTCCCAGAATTATGGTCAATTGAAGATGACGATCGCAAAATTCTACCGGGTCACCGGAGGCAGCACACAGCATGTCGGTGTGATACCGGACGTCACTTTCCCGAGCCGGTTCGAGCATAAGGAAATCGGTGAAAGTTCGCATGATAACGCCCTTCTGTGGGACCAGATTGATCCGGCCCGGATCGAAAAGGATATAAACTGGACCGATGGCCTGGTATCGACACTGAAGTCCCGTCACACCGTGCGAATATCCGAAGATCCTGAATTCAACCATTTCCTCGAAGAAATAGAAGAGCATAAAGAATCCCGGAAGAAGAAACGTATATCCCTGAATGAAACGGTGCGCAAAGCGGAACGGGAAGAAAATGAAGAGGATAATGCCGGGGAGGAAAACGAAGAAACAAATGAGAAGGAAGATGAAGAGGATTTCCTCCTGACAGAAAGCGCTTACATTTTAGGAGATTTGATTTCCCTTTCCGGGAGGCATTAAAACGATGTAAGGAGGTATTATGATCAGTGCTATTCCGGCCAGACGGCCCAAAAAAACGTTAAAGTTCACCTCTGTTTTCCGAAAAGATACATCTCAAAAATCTCAAAGTCCCGAAGCGTGGAATGACCATCACAATAAAGCTATAACAACGGCAGGACGCGGTGGGAAGGGTCACGGTTCAAGCTCTCATCTGCATGCCTGGAACCGTAAAGGAAGATGGTAGTAAAGGTAAAAAAAAGCCTTCCATCCGGAAGGCTTTTTTTTATTTAAGTATGGCTTTGAGAATTTCCTCGTTCTCTTTGGAGGCCTGGCTCATCACTTCGGGAATGACACCGTCCATCATACTGGCCATCAGGCCGGAATTCATACGCGAGACAAACACTTTGCCCTCTTTTTCATAGACCGCTATGCGGCAGGGCATTAATGAAGACACAATCCGTTCACCTTCCTGTTTCAGAATTTTTTCTGCATGACTCGGTTCACAGATTTCAAAAACCTTAACCGGCTTAACATCTTTACCGAAGCTCTTCATGCTCTTCTGCAGATCATGTACTTTTGGTATCTTCCAGCCATGGTCCAAAACAGATTTTTCCAATGCTGCGACCGCTGTGTCAAAATCATCATAGGATGCCTGGTCTTCCAGAAGCATCATTCCCGGGGCCATTTGATACATAGCGAACATCATAACCAGTAATCCCAGTATAAAACCACCGATGCCACCAACTAAATATTTGTTCATAACAATTCTCCATTTTATGTAGTTGTCAAAAAAAACAGCAGGGGCAGGTGCTAATCGTGCCCCTGCAAAAACGTTATCTTCTTTAGATTGGATAAATGGAAAATAGTTACAATTTTTATGATTGCGCTATTTGATGAGGATCATTTTTTTCATCCGGTCAAAACCTTCCGCCCGAACGCGGTAATAATATATACCGCTGGGAAAGGCAGCACCGTCAAAGGAAAAGGTATGCAAACCGGCCATAAGCCTGCCGCGGAACAGGGAGGCTACTTTTTGTCCCAGAATATTATAAACCGTGATATGAACATCCGACCGGTGAGGCAACGCAACATCAAATTGCGTTACCGGATTAAACGGATTAGGAAAATTCTGCGACAGCTGAATAGTCCCGGGTATGTTGCCCGCGTTTACAGCAACATGGGTTACATAGTCCTGCAATTTAACCACATAGCCGTCATCGGGCGGGATGTTTTTCGTTATCTGGGTTATAATACCCTGTATATATCCAAACTGGTCCCTGTCGGGCGCATTACCATCAAACGAAGTGGCCGGGTCAATAAAGAGCATCACCGTATCCGTTCCGTCAGTAATTCTGACCATTCCGGAATCCCCCTCAACCGGCCATTGCTGTGAAGCAGCCAGAAAAACATTTCTGAGCGTAACCAATTTTGATTCGCCGCTCTCACTAAGGTCGAGTTCGGCGAGGCCAGCGGCGGCCGTATCGAAAGGGACACCACTTCCGAGTATCTGAACGTAATTTGAATCGAGCGGCATAATGTAATCAGCCCCGTCATACTGTATCAGTTTTCCGGCCAGATAGATTTCGTCATTCATGGACAATGTAAGTGTTTTGTCACTCATCAGACCTATTCCGGCCGTCGAATCCTGCAAATGAAACAGGCTGCCCGGTTCGCCGGCAAAATTAATGGAATTGACAACCCCCTGAACGGCAATAATACTGTCCAGACGATCCGGGATAAAATCCTGATTCGCATCCGTGCGCGCTCTCACGATTCTCATGTTTTCGGGGTGAAAATAACGGAACAGTGTGCGTTTGGATTCCAGCGAGTCAAAAACCGTGGAAATGGCATAAACAAAGCCGCTCCCCTCCGGCGCAAAGGCATCCAGATATGCTCTCTCCGACCGGTCCAGTGTCATAAATTGCTGCAGATCTCCGCTGTGCGGTCCACGATACAATTTAAATTCAGATACATTCTCATAGGATTTACGGATTTCTTCCTGCAGTACGGGTTTAAATGATTCAAATGTCTGCTCAAAAAAATCAACGCCGCGAAGTGGTTCCTTGTTACCGTAAGGATACCCCGTTTTGCCGATACCACTGATGCGAAACGGCTCTCCCTCCGGACGGTTGATCCATAAATCGAGTAATATGTTGGTAGCTTCCTGGCTGACCATACTGATTTCATACAAGTTCACATATTCATCATTTGATGTTTCAAAAAAATTGTCGAAATCGAGCGTTATGTAGCTGGTATTGGGAACCAGAGCGAAAGAATCTGTCAGCAGACTGGGAAACGCGATATGGCTTTCCGGTAATTTAGTGAGGGGTTCGACAAAGATACCGACTGTATCCGCCTTAAGTTCGATATCCGGAAGGGCGACACCAATTTCCTGGTTCGGGAAGTTGAAAGCATCATCGGCCACGAGAGTGTCGGTCTGCGCCAGTTCAACACCGTTTTCCATATCGTAAATATGTACGACAAAATAAGAGATTCCGGAATTCAGCTCATGGCCAAAATGGAAAAAATCAATTTGTTCGAGCGTTGCGCCGGGATATGGGGAGAGGTCAAATATCACACCCATCCCCCACTTCTGAGGTAAAGCCCATACACCCATGGGAAATCCGCTGTTAAATGACAGCATGGTATCCGGTCGCCAGAAATCCCAGCTCAGACGGGCACCTTCACGAGTCGGGTAGGCATACAGGTTTGTGGGTGGTAGCAGAGCGGTTTCTGTATCATTTGCCGCCCCGGGTGACGGATCAGCGAAGCTGCGCCAGCGATCACCGCCATCCACAGCCCTGCCATAGGAAATGTTGGCATTCTGTGCACCGAAGATGATGGAATCGAGGACGGTCATACCATCCCGCATCACCAGTGCCAGCGTATCACCGTTTGCATCGGGTTCAAAACCGAGGTGAAAAATACCCTGGGCAGAATCGCCGTCCGCCCAGAGGAGACGGTAACCACCAGGTTCAACCAGGGTTTCAGCCGCAGTCGTATCCGGAATGCGCCATTTGGTAAGGTTCTGCATTTCATCTGTAACATAAACGCCACCCAGATAGAAGGTATCCGTTCCCGTATTGAATATTTCAATCCAGGGATCGTATTCTCCATAATCATCGGTTATGTTGTTTGCATTAATGACCAGAAATTCATTGATCACGATGCCTGCGGAATCCTGAACCTGTTCCAGCGTAGTAGCGCAGTCAGCTTTATGGAACGCTGAAAAAATGAGTATGAGGATGACCAGGATACCCGGAATTTTAGTGACATATCGCATGCAACAGCTCCCTTTTTTCAATAGTAATCATATTACCGCTAATTTACGGCATTTTCATATTTTGTTAAAGAGTATACCATACGGATGAACCAGAAATTGAGACCTACATCACAGTGACACTGCAGGAAAAACCTTTTGCAAAGGCCATTATCACTTATCGGCATTTCTTTCGCTTTTTACAGGTTTTGCTGATAAAACAATCGTAAAAAATTTTTGATCTAAACTTGAGTAATTTCATGATCAGCCGATTCTAGTAACCTGAGCCGATATTAAAAGAAAAGAAAATAGATGGTCCCGACAAAAATTCTGTTTATATCCGATCATCTGCAGGATTATCAGTCTTTTATCAAGCGCGATGATCTGTTAAACCTGAATATAGATCTGATGACCCATTCTGAAGCAAACCGTAAACCGGTGTTTCAGAATTATTTTGACCTTTTTATCATTGACCTCAAAGATCCCTGGCTGGCCATTCCATTATGGATCCGTGAACAGGCCCAGCAGCATTATTTTTATCAGATTCTCTTTATTTCCGACGAGCCCCTGCCGGAAGAACTTCTGGAATTACTGGAATTCCGCATTTTTAAAGTCATCAGCCGCGAATCATCGCGCAGGCATCTGACAGAGATCGTTCATGATGCCTTTATTTATGCGGAGCACCATCGTTTTGCCCATCTTAAAAATACCTTTTCCCGATCCTACAGCCTGAAAAATCTGCTCGGCAGTCATCCGGATATACGAGGCGCCAATGAATTTATCGAAATCGTCAGCAAGACCGCCAATACACCCTGCCTGATCCGCGGCGAACTGGGTACCGGAAAAAGTCTCTGCGCCCAGTTAGTACACCAGGCGAACCATCTCAATACGGAAACATTTCAGATTATAAACTGTGAAAACACAACCACAAACGAGCTCATGGGAGATATTTTCGGTGTAGCCGGCGAAATGGAACTATACGGACCCGAACGGCCCGGATTATTACAAAAGTGTTCCGGCGGCACTGTTGTTTTGGACAATATTGAAAAACTTCCTCAGGATGTTCAGACAAAACTCCTTATGTTTCTCGAGTCGAAAACGTACAGGCAACTGGGATCCGGTACGATATATGAATCACAGACCCGTCTCATCGGATTAACCCGTCATGAACTTGAATGGTTTGTGAAGCACTATAATTTCAACTCCGGACTCTATTACCGCCTGAAGGCTTTTGAAATTACTCTGCCGCCCCTGCGGGAAAAGGAAAAGGACATCGAACTGCTTTCCAATTATTACCTGCAGTATTTTAACAACCAGCTGGGCAAGGAAATTAAAAGCCTATCCCCGTCTACGATCAAAATTTTAAAAGAATACCGTTGGCCCGGCAATGTCAAGGAACTGAAGAATATCATCGAGCGCGCTGTGATTATCTGCAACGGCGACCAGATACTACCGGACGATCTTCCCGATAACCTCAATAACGGGTCCGATGAATCATTTAACATCGATTACCTGGGTAATTGCACATTGAAGGAACTCGAGCGTGTCCATATTCAGCATGCCCTGTTGCGCACCAACGGTAACAAGTCCCGCGCTGCCCAGATTCTCGACATCTCCCGCACCACCCTCCGTGAGAAAATGCGCTTATACGAAATCGCCTGATCCTATCGCCGGCCTCCGCTGAAACTGTTGATAAATATCAGGCAAATGGTTAAGTTCACCAGTGAATTCACGTCTACATATAACGCCAATCAGAAAGCAGTTAAAGCAGTGAAACAATCGTTTTATTATCAGGATAACATATTATTTTGTGATAATCTGGATCTCAAGGCGTTTGCGGAGAAACACGACACGCCTTTTTATCTCTACAGCCGCACGGAAATTGAACGGAATTGCCGCCAGGTAAAAGAAGCCGGGGCCGGGCTGGATTTTATGCCCTGCTACGCACTGAAAGCCAATTATAATCCGGCCATTCTGCAGATCATCCTTGAACAGGGCTTCGGAGCCGATGTCGTTTCCGGAGGAGAACTGCTTTTCGCGCTTAAGGCGGGCTTTCCCCCGGAAAAAATCGTGTTTGCCGGTGTCGGCAAAACAGCCGATGAAATTGAACTGGCTCTTGAAAATAATATTCATTCGCTGAATATCGAATCATCGGAAGAACTGACGTTGACCTCCCGGATCGCCGCCGGACTGGGCAAGAAAGCGCGCATCGCCTTCCGCATCAATCCCGATATCGATGCGAAAACCCATGCTTACATCTCGACCGGTTTACACTCGAACAAATTCGGCATATCTGCGGAGACCGCTTTCGAACTTTACGAATATGCGGCTAAAGACAACCACCTGCATCCGGTTGGTATTCATGTCCATATCGGTTCTCAAATCACCCGGGTCGGCCCTTACCTGGAAACGGTTGATTTTTTGACGGAATTTGTAAAAAAATTGAACGCCCGGGGCATTCCTGTTGAATACCTCGACCTGGGAGGCGGTATCGGCATCGAATATCATCAGAACTTTACGGATACGCATGCCGCATCTACCTTCATACAACCCATCCTTCCCGAATACCTGAACGGACTGGCATCATTAGGCCTGAAGCTGGTAATCGAGCTGGGCCGTTCGGTCGTCGGTTCTGCGGGCTTACTTGTAAGTGAAGTACTATACAGAAAAAAGACCCCGGCAAAACAGTTTATCATCGTCGATGCCGCTATGAATAACCTGATCAGGCCGAGCCTTTATAATGCCTATCATGAAATTATTCCCATGGTAATGAACGGAAGAGCAGCGGAAGTCGTGGATGTCGTGGGTCCGGTTTGTGAAACGGGGGATTTTCTGGCAAAAGAACGCGAGCTGGAGAGATTGGAACCGGGAGACCTCATCGCCGTCAGCGGTGCAGGCGCTTACGGACAGGCCCTCTCTTCCAATTATAACCTGCGCCCCACCATAGCGGAATACCTTATTCATGGTGATGATGCTCAATGTATATTCCGGGGACAAACAATCGAAGACATAATGAACCAGTATATATGGGACCAACAGTAGCCGAAATTAACCACAATCACCTGATCCACAACCTGGCATTAATCCGCTCGGCCGTTACGCCGGCAAAGGTCATGGCCGTGGTAAAGGCCAATGCCTATGGTCATGGCAGTATCCCGGTTGCCCGAACGCTGCTTAAACAGGGTGTCGATTTTCTGGCCGTAGCCTTTCATGAAGAAGGCATTGAACTGCGCAAATCCGGCATCACAACGCCGATCCTGGTATTCGGCGCACAGCTTCCCGACTTTTTCCGGGAACATCTGGAATATGACCTGGACATCACTTTAACCTCGTTTGAACAGCTTGATTATCTGGAAAATCTGTGTAAGGAAACAGGTAAAAGCGCACGCGTCCACATCAAGGTAGATACCGGCATGAACCGGGTGGGATTCAAAATGGACACGTTCAAGGAACACGCAGAGAGACTCCTAACCCGGAAATTGATTGAGATAGTCGGCATTTATTCCCACCTGTCCAGTTCCGATGAGGCTGATCCCGCATATACCCTGCTTCAACTGGAGCGATTTAACCGTATCAGAGATACAGTCCTCGCCGTAGCCGATACGCCAACTCTGTTTCACCTGGCCAATTCGGGCGGGATCATGCGATTCCCGGAAACTTATTTTGATTATGTCCGTCCGGGTGTTATGTTATACGGTAACCCGCCGTCCCCTGATTTCGATCTGACCTGGGATTTAAGAGAGGTGATGCGCTTCATCTCAAAGGTGACATTGATAAAAAATGTCGCAAAAGGTGAACCGATCAGCTATAACCGGCGTTATTATACGAAAAGAGACACGCGCATTGCCGTGGTTCCCGTCGGATATGCGGATGGTTATAACCGTGCCCTCACCAACAGGGGCCATGTTCTGATCGCGGGAAAGCGCTGGCCGGTTGCCGGTGCCGTGTGTATGGATCAGATTCTGATCGATATCGGTCCGGACAGCCCGGTACGCGTGGGAGATGAGGTAGTTCTGTTCGGCGAACAGCAAAAGGAGCATCTTAAAATTATTGATGTATCGAGACAATTGAATACAATACCTTATGAAATAACCTGCTGGCCATCGCGGCGTGTTCCGAGAATGCATAGTATTAATGAATAGAGAGGTTTATATGAAACGGTTAATCGCATTAGTATCCCTATTGTTCCTGTTTTCAATGCCGTTGCGCGCACAGGTAATCGATGCAACCGTAACCTTGCAGGATGCTCATCTTTCTTCCGATGAACAGGATGATCTTGTCGACCTTGCTGATAAGGTAGAGCAATATTATGACAATTATGACTGGATCGATGATGAGTATGAATATGATGTGGAAGTTAATGTTCAGATCATTATCGAAACCGTACAGAAAAAATCCCATGAAAAATTATATAAAGCCCAGTTCCTTATATCCAGCACTTCCGGAGAAAATTTTTACGACAAATCCTGGGATTTTCCCTATGAGCCCGCTTCGCCCCTCAGTCATACCAAAGGTTTGTTTGATCCCCTGACCCACATGCTTGATTTTTACGCTTACATGGTTCTGGCAGGCGAACTCGACACCTATGGTCTTCTCCTAGGTACCCCCCTCTATGACAAGGCGCAGGATATCGCCAACCAGGGTATCCTGAGTCAGTATTCCCGGGGATGGAACCAGCGGGCCCAGGACCTTCAAAAAATTACAAATGTTCGCACACGTCCCCTCAGGGAAGTGAAACCTGATTTTTTTGAGGCGCTTTATTTTTATAATGAAGATAACTATTCGGAAGCGTTAAAATTTGCACAGAAGGTAATGGAAGGTCTGAAAAAGGTATATAGTCAGCAACCGAACAACCGCTATCTGCGTATGTTTTTCGATGCACACTACCGTAAACTGGCCCAGTTATTCGCGGGAAAAAAAGCGGAGCTGGAAAAACTTGTTGAAATGGACAGCCGCCACCGGGAGACCTACCGGGAATTCATGCATTGATGCACGCCGGGGTCAGGAGACGAGAAGCCTGACGAACTTGCGTTTTCCTACCTTTAATATATGCCCGTGATCAGGTTTAACATTGGTAAACGGATCGGTAATCTTATTTCCATCCAGGGAAACACCGCCGCCCTGGACGAGCCGGCGGGCCTGACCCTTTGAGTCCGCAGTTTTCGTAAGAATCATCAGATCGTCAATGCGGATTTCGCCGTCAGAAATACGGAACTCAGGAATTTCATCCGGCAGGTCCTTTTTCACAAAAATATTTTCAAATTCCTTCTGCGCTTCATCAGCCATTTCTTTCGTATAATACATGCGTACGAGTGTACGGGCCAGGAACTTCTTGATATCGCGTGGATTCATGGAAGGATTTTCAAGGTCCTTGCGGATTTTTTCCAGACCGGTACCATCCAGATCCGTCACCAATTCGAAATAACTATAAATAGAAGTATCCGGAATAGACATCGATTTTCCGTAAATTTCCTTCGGCGATTCATCAATACCTATATAATTACCCAGCGATTTGCTCATGCGCTGCACGCCATCGAGACCGGTAAGAACGGGAAGGGTCAAAACGATCTGCGGTTCCTGGCCATACTCCCGCTGTATCTGTCTTCCGATGGTCAGGTTAAACTTCTGCTCGGTCGCCCCCAATTCCACATCCGCCCTGATCATGACGGAATCGTATCCCTGCATCAGTGGATAGAAAAATTCATGAATGCTGATCGGTTGCTGCCCGTCAAAGCGCCTGGCGAAATCATCTCTTTCCAGCATACGGGCTACCGTGAATTTCGCTGCCAGGTTCATGATTTCCTCAAACGATAGTTTTGAAAACCAGTCACCATTGAAACGAACCTGTGTTTTTTCTTTATCGAGTATTTTAAAAAACTGGTCCTGGTAGGTCCGGGCATGTTCCATGACGATATCGTGGGATAAGCGGGGACGCGTGCTGTTCTTTTCGCTGGGATCTCCTACCATAGCCGTGTAATCGCCGATGATGACGACCACCTGGTGCCCGAGCTCCTGGAAATGGCGTAATTTGCGGATGCCGACCGTATGCCCCAGGTGGATATCAGGCGCGGTGGGATCAAATCCTTGTTTAATGACCATCGGTTCATTTTTCTTAATCGACGTTTCTATCTTTTGAGCCAGCTCCTCTTCGGGCAGTACTTCCACCGTACCCCGTTTGATGAGATCCATCTGTTCATTGAGCGAAGGAAATGCCATATGTACCTCTACCGAATTTCTCTGTTTAATATCTGACCTTCTTCTGGCGGTCCAGTTCCCGTTTCATATCCCTCTCGGCGATGGCTGCCCGTTTATCATATTTCCGCTTACCGCGGGCGAGAGCTATTTCCACCTTCACCAGATGGGCTTTGAAATATAATTTCAACGGAACCAGTGTCACGCCTTTTTCTTCCACCTGGCGGAACAACTTACGCAATTCCAGTTTGTTAAGCAGAAGTTTACGGTCCCGCGTCGGTTCATGCCCTTCCATGGCCGCTTTTGTATAAGCGGAAATATGCAGGCCGACCAGCCAGAGTTCACCCTGCCGGAAACGGGCGTATGCGTCAGTCAGGTTCGCACGACCTTCACGCAGGGCCTTCACCTCCGTTCCGGCCAGAACAATTCCCGCCTCGATCGAGCTCAATATCTCATAATCATGACGGGCTTTCTTGTTGCTGGTAATTACACGGGACATGGGAACGGTTATTAATCCTTTTTTATCTTCCGGAGCTGACAATTATACGTAAAATAAGCAACAGCCGCAAGACATGCGTAGGATATTCGTAGTATGGAATTCTCTAATATGTGGTAAAAGCCTAGAAAAGATATGGTTTGCTCTGTCCCGGGTATAACATTTCAAGATGACTGATCTGCCAGCCGGTACCCATCACGATGAGCTGGACATGAAGCACATCACCGACATGCAGGGACAGATTTTTGACGGGGCCCGGATGTACCGGCTTAAAACGTGTATTCAGGTGGACATCTCTGAGCACAAGCATATCGATTGACATGGTTTCGAGCTCGAAGAAGCCTTCGATGATGGTTTCATTGGAGCTATCGGGAGAAAGAAGATACGCCAGCAGCGGATGCTCATGACGGTAGCTTCGATTGATACCGGTTACCCGTCTGATTGCGTTTATATCAACACTGCTCTGCTCATAGATATACTTAATATCAAACTCATGCCGGAATTCTATATAGTTAAACAGATGTTCAAAAACATCCATAATCCGGTCGGTCATACTGCTTTCATGATCTGATAATTCATTTAAAAGAATGACCAGAAAGAATTCTTCGATATCCTGCACATCGATTTCATCGATGGTTTTCACTTCCAGAAAATCCGTCGCATATTCTTCGAACTTATCGACGAAATACAATTCACCGTCCGGATATTTTTGCTCGTTTTCTTCCCGGAAATCATTCAGGATCCGTTTAATGCTGTTGGTTCCCGTTTTCCAGAAATCAATATCTTCTTCCTCTTCCTCATTCATATCCGGCAGATTTTCCGTCCAGGGCGTTTCATCGGCCTGCATACTGTCTTTAAAACGGTCCCCGGCATTTTCCTGTGGTGTATCCAAAAGCTGCCGGCCCTTTTTCCGGGTAAAATCAACAATAATTTCCATGATAAATTCGGCCAGACGCATCAGACGCAGATCGGATTCATCGAAGATGACATTCATCTCATAATTATAGAAATCGATCAGCGTATCCAGCACCACGTAATTCATGATGTCAAGGTAAAAACATTGCTCTTTCGTCCTGCAGGATGCGATACGTGTATCAAATTCGTGGAAAATTTTTTTCCGTGATTCGTGATCGGCATTCTCCAGGGACTCGTTCAGACGTGAGGGGCAGTGCAGTGTACAGCTTCCGAAACAGTTTTTTTCGAAAAAGAGTTGCAGACTGTCCCCCAGGTTGAAGACCAGGTTGCCAATCTCATGACCATTCAGGAACAGCGGTTCTTTACGGTCCGATTTTTCAAAAAAGTCTTTTTCTACGAGCGAACCCAGATCATTCATCATCAGAAAAATAAAATAATCGAGGTTATTCAACTCATAAATTTCTTTTTCCCAGGAATTTACAAATTCCCATGCCGAAATATAGGTCCGTTTGAAACGTTCAGCCAATGTCTCCCTCTCTCTATCAATTCAAAAAAATATACAGTAACCCCCTGCCACTGTCAAATAAAAATCAGGAAAATGCCATGATTTTTAAAGCCCCTCTTCGATGCATGCAACATCCGTCCTTCAGATCATATACAGGATTTAAAACAGGTTTAATACACAGCGGGCTATTTATTCGGTTGTTTTTTATTGCTCCCATGATTATTTTTGAAGACTTATTTAAATACCTTTTTGATAAATAAAATTGTCACTATTCGGCCCTGTTGGAATCTAAGATATAAACTCCGGTTTCTGAAGTACAAAATAAATGAGACTATAATACATACACAGGAGGTTACATTGAATTTTAAACATTATACCCCACCTGAAAAAGGTCAAACCATTACCCTTAAAGACAACAGCTTGAACGTGCCGGATAATCCAATAATTCCCTTCATCGAGGGAGACGGTACCGGTCCTGATATCTGGCGTGCGTCCCAGTATGTTTTCGATAAGGCCATCGAAAAGGCGTACGGCGGGAAACGTAAGATTGAGTGGTTTGAAGTGCTCGCCGGCGAGAAGGCATTCAAGAAATACGACACCTGGCTGCCGGATGATACGGTCAACGCATTCAAGCATTACCTAGTCGGCATAAAGGGTCCTCTGACCACGCCGGTCGGCGGGGGTATCCGTTCCCTAAATGTGGCCCTGCGTCAGACGCTGGATCTTTATGTGTGTCTGCGCCCCGTCCGTTACTTTACCGGAGTACCTTCACCGGTGCGTAAGCCGGAAGATGTTGACATGGTCGTTTTCCGTGAAAATACCGAGGATATATACGCCGGTATTGAATGGGAAGCTGAATCGGAAGATGTCAAAAAAGTTATCGCATTTTTAAAAAATGAAATGGGCGTGGGAAAAATTCGTTTTCCGGAGACATCCGGTATTGGTGTCAAACCCGTCTCACGGGAGGGCAGCGCCCGCCTGGCCCGTGCAGCCATCGAATATGCCCTTAGAAACAACCGTAAATCGGTTACTTTTGTACATAAAGGCAATATCATGAAATTTACGGAAGGCGCTTTTAAAAACTGGGGTTATGAAGTAGCTCAGAAGGAGTACCGCCAGGAAACGATCACACAAAGGGAAAGCTGGATTATTGGTAACAAGGATGCCAATCCTGATCTCTCCGCTGAGGATAATGCCCGTATGATCGAACCAGGCTATGATCTGCTCAATGATGCGAAACAGGCTGAGCTACGTCACGAAGTGGAAGAAACCCTGAAACTCATGCCGACACACGGAAATGGACAGTACAAAAACAAACTGATGATGAAAGACGCCATCGCCGATATCACCCTGCAACAGGTGCTGACGCGTGCGAAAGAATTTGACGTGATTGCCACAATGAACCTGAATGGTGATTACCTCTCCGATGCCCTGGCCGCGCAGGTCGGCGGTATCGGTATCGCACCGGGTGCCAATATCAACTACATCAGCGGACATGCCATATTCGAAGCCACCCACGGAACCGCACCAAAATATGCGAACCTCGATAAAGTCAATCCCGGTTCCGTCATCCTGTCCGGCGTGCTCATGCTCGAATATATGGGCTGGCAGGAAGCGGCAGACCTGATCATTCAAGGTATTGAAAAATCGATTGCCGGTAAGATTGTCACCTATGATTTCGCCCGTCTGATGGATGACGCTGAAGAAGTAAAGTGCTCGGAATTCGGAAAAGCAATCGTGGAAAACATGGGCTGATTTGATCGTTTTACAGTCATGAGGGGCCGAAAGGCCCCTTTTTTGTTTCTAACGTATTTTAACAATTTTCCCGGCCTGCACACCCGTCACATCATCTCCGGCCGGAACCACAAAATAAACACCGGAGGCGGCCACCCGTCCCTCTTCGCTGCGTCCGTCCCACCTGAACTCATGAACCCGTTCCTGAGAAGACGAAACCGGTCCCAATTCACGGATTTTCCTTCCGGCAATGTCATAGATATGTAATGTCAGTTTATTGAAAAACCAGTTTCGCACAACGATGTTGATTTCATTATTAAAAGGATTCGGATAAAATTCTTCAATGAGCACATCCGACGTAAATTCAGCATCGATGAATTCTTCAGCCTGTTTAAGAATCCAGTTATCGGGATCGAAATGCATCTGCTCAGGTTCCTCCCTGAACCGGAACGTATACAACTGATCAGAACGGTTATTGACTACCGTCAAAGTGGTATCTTCCCCGGTGGGAAATGTAAAGGCGATATCCAACGGCATGTCATAAATAATGGTATTCTGTCTTTGACGTACAGTCAGTTCAATATTCACGTGTCCGGCCGATCGGCCGGTTACCTTCCAGCTATAAGCATACTCCGGAAAATAGGGATAATAGAGCCATTGCTGAAAAAACGTTTCCAGATCGATTCCGGAAATCGTCTCGCAGATTTCGAGAAAATTTTCCGTTTTTACGGATGCATAGCTCCAGCGGGGATCGCTTACATAAGCCTTTAAAATGGTAAAAAAATGGTCATCTCCGACGATACGCCGCAGCATATGCAGCACCCAGGCCGCCTTATCATAAACAATCAGGTTAAATAAACTGCCGAAACTGGTGGTATCCTCTCTGATGATCGTACCCCCTTCCACAAAGGTCTGGGTGGTCATATAGGCGTGCAAAGCCTCCTTACCAGGCGGATATCCCCCGAATCCCGCCCACTCCGCATACAGGGCCTCTGAGTAGGAAGCGAATCCCTCATTGAGCCAGATCTCTTCCCATGAATCGCAGGTAACGGCATCGCCGAACCATTGATGTCCCAATTCATGAACATATACATAGCGCCAATCCGGAGAAACCCGGCCTATACTGGTAATCGTCTGGTGTTCCATCCCCCCGCCCCAGCCGAACTGGGCCATACCGTATTTTTCTTTCATGAAGGGATAGGGCCCGAAATAATGAGAAAGCGCATCCAGGTAATCATGCATCTCGGAAAATGCGCTCCGGGCAGTCTCCAGCCTGGAAGGATAGACATAATAGTCCAGAAGCAGGGTATCATTCTCAGGCGAAATATAATAGTCCTGGAATTGTGCATATTCACCGATGGCAAGCGAGACCAGGTAGGTCGCTATCGGGTATCCCTCAAACCAGTGAAAGGTAACCGTGCCGTCTTCGTTTTCCATGGTTGATTTCAATATGCCGTTGGAAGCGACTTTCTGTCCGGATGGGACGGTAACAATGATATCTACGGAATCCGGCTTATCCTTAGGTGAATCCTTACAGGGCCACCAGTAGCGGGCACCGTAGGGTTCACTGAGGGTCCAGACATGTGGTGATCCGTCATCCATTGTGTCAAAGCGGAAATAGTTGTAACCTGTTCCGGCACCCGGCACGCCCGCATAGGTGATCGTCACTTCAAACTGTTCCCCCATGCCGTAGTTCCGGTCCAGCTCGATGATCACTCTCTGGTTTTCATGCCGGAAGGAGCGCAGATTACCGCTCACCTGGCTTATTTCCAGTCGTTCATCCATATCCAGAAAAATGCTGTTCAACGGATCGGCCTGACTGACAAACCGGCCTGTTACCATTCCCTTCAACAGATTCGGATTGTATTCGATTTCCAGGTCAAGGCGGTAATAAAGCGCGTCGTATTGACGCTGTGGTGAAGAAACAGCTTCCCGGGATTTCGTTTCCAGGTAGGCGTTTAGCAACATCTTTTTATGCTCATGCAGCATATCATCAGGTGCGGGTTGTTCGTGACCGCTATGCTGCGCGGTGAGAATTTCTGCAAAAAATAAAAGAATAAAAAGGAAGGATGTCAGGCATTTCATGTATTCAACCATTCCATAACCGGTAAAACGTATAATGTGTATACTATTCGGCCAGGCTTAAAGATTCCTCCAGACGCTGTTTTTCGTACATATCGGCATAAATTCCGTTCATGGCCATCAATTCATCATGCGTGCCCTGCTCCCTGATTGCACCGTCATCGATCACAACGATGCGGTCGGCAGTCTGAATAGATGACATCCGGTGTGATACCCACAGGCAGGTTTTACCCTGCATAACGATTCGCATGTTATTCAGGATCGCTTCTTCCGTAACCGTATCCACGGCGGAAAGGGCATCATCGAGCAGAAGGATGCGCGGTTGCTTGATAATGGCCCGGGCAATAGCCAGTCTCTGTTTCTGTCCGCCGGAAAGATTAATCCCCCGCTCACCCAGGACGGTATCATAACCCTTGGGAAATTCCGTGATGGCGTCATGCATGCGGGCCATGGTCGCCGCCCATTCCACCTCTTCCTGCGTGACTTCTTCCACGCCAAAGGCAATATTATTACGGATTGAATCGGAAAACAGAAAGGTATCCTGCGGGATATAACCGATTTGTTTTCGCAGATCGTGCAATGGAATATCGAGGATATCGTTGTTATCGACAAACAGTGATCCCCTCTCCGGGTCAAATGTCCGTGTAATCAGGTGCATCAACGTAGATTTCCCCGATCCCGTGCGACCAACCAGGGCAATGATCTGACCGGCGGGTATATCCAGTGATACATCACTGATAACCTGCTGATCGGTCGTCGGATAGGTAAAATTCAGATCTTTAAAGTGTAAATCACCCCTGATTTCTGCTATGTTTCGCACGCCCTCATTATCAAAAATATCCGGATCGGCTTTGATGATCAGATTCAGGCGTTGCAGGGCGGCACTGCCCTGTAAAAATATACCGAGCACCCAGCCCAGGGCAATGGAAGGCCAGACGAGCATACTCAGATAGAGGTTAAAGGCGACGAACTCGCCGAGGGTTATTACATCTTTAATGATCAGTTTGCCCCCATACCATAGAATCAGTGCAATGCCCATACCAATTATCAGCATCATGGACGGATGAAAAGCGGCATAGATCTTTGCATAGGCCATATTTTTTGTGATATAGTCGCGGTTCATCCTGTTAAAATCTTCAATTTCCGGTTCTTCCAGAACGTAGGATTTGACGATGCGGATACCGGAAAGATTTTCCTGCACTTTTGTGCTGATTCTGGCAAACTGATTTTGAACCGCCAGGTACCGTTTCTGAATTTTTGAACCCACGCGGTTGACCACTACGGCCATCAGCGGAACGGGCAGCAATGCCAGAGCTGTCAGACCTGGATTGATACGAAGCATCATTATGATAACAAATATAAACGTGGCGATGGTGTTCACCGAATACATCAGGCCGGGTCCAAGGACCGACCGGACGGCATTCAGGTCATTGGTAAGACGGGACATGATGTCCCCGGTACTGTTCCGCAGGTAATAAGCCCTGGAAAGGCTCTGCAGCTTGCTGAACAGATCATTACGCAGATCGTTTTCCACCAGGCGGGAAACCACGATTACGGTGCGCCGCATCAGGAAACGAAAAATACCAAGCACCAGTGTAATAAGGATAACCAGCCCCGCGTATTCGAGAAGACGGGAAATAACAACATCCTCACGCAGGTAGTCAATAGCCCGGTTTACCACCATCGGATTTAACACACCGACAAAGTTCCCCGTAACAATAAATATAAATCCAAGTGTGAGCCGCCCCTTGTACCTCATGAGGTACGGTATCATTTGTTTGATAAGATCTCTGATGGAAACAACTCCTTTTTTAACCCGGTTATCGCAACGTCCATTGGTTTTAAAGAGTTTACTGTACACTTTTATTCCATGCAAAATTAATTACGCCATGCGTTCCATTTCATCCCTGTTAGGTATCGCCTTATTATTTTTTATTTACATTCTAACAAATCTCTAACATTTATGGTTTAATATCCTGTTTTTGTTTAAACCAACGCAACAAACCTAACCCCGGTTGATTCTCGGATTATCGTTCAATTACACAAGCCCTTATATCGATCCGGATGAAATGGATCTGACACCCGGTCTGGAACGCTATTATGACAAGGTCACCTATCTGGATATTAACGGTTCCTATGCAATCACCAAACAATTGCGTTTCTTTTTTGAAGCGAACAATCTGCTGAATCAGCCGCTGCGTTATTATGAAGGTGACAGCAAACGTACCTACCAGGCGGAGTACTATAACCGTCGGTTTACAACCGGATTAAAATTTGACCTGTAAACGTCCATTGATTTAAATTTATGAGGAGGTGTTCACGCATCTCCTCTTTTTTTTGTCAACAAAGCGGAAAGGAAACCTTATGAAAACCTTCTTTTTTCTTCTTTCTTTTTTCTTCTTTCTTACTCTTATCACCGCTTGTAACGACAGGCTGCATAACCACGTTGTTATAACGGAAACCTTTCAGACAGAACGTGACGAACCGGCTAATATCGACTCTCCGACCGTATGGCATGGTCCCGACGGCGAACATTGGCTGATTGCAACCGCGAAAGAAGGGAACGGACTGTATATTGCAGATGCGACGAATGGTGAACACCTCCGGATCTATGGCAGCACCGGTGTTGATACGGGACAGTTCAAACGGCCGAACGGAATAACTGTTTTTGAGGACTATTTGTTTGTGATAGAACGGGATAACCGGCGTATCCAGATCGTTGAACTGCCGGAGCTGAAATCCCTTGGTTTCATCGCCGAAGACCAGCTCATGAAACCTTATGGTGTTTACATTTATACGGATGAAACGGATAGTAATCACATATTTATCAGCGACAATTATGAAACGGCTGATGGCCGCATCCCCGATCCCGGTGCCCTGGATTACCGCTTGCACCACTTTACGTTTGAGATAACATCCGACAGCATCAGCCATAAACTTGTCGATCGATACGGAGCGACGGAAGGTGAAGGCGTCCTCTATGTCGTCGAATCCATTTACGGGGACCCGGCCAACAATGTTCTGCTGGTTGCCGAAGAGGATACGACCCAAAGCTGTGTAAAAGTTTATGACCTGGAGGGACAATTCACAGGCAGGATATTCGGTGAAGGCATTTTCAGACATCAGGTTGAAGGAATCGCCCTGTACGAGGGTTCCAACGGCAGCGGCTACTGGATTATAACGGACCAGAGCCATAAGGAAAATGTTTTTCATGTATTTACACGACGTGAATTTATGCATGTGGGATCATTCAGCGGTCCGAATACGACAAACACGGACGGTGTGTGGTTAACACAGGAATCGTTCGGACCCTTCGAACACGGCGCATTTTACGCTGTGCATGATGACGGCAATGTATCCGCATTCGATTGGGGACAGATTGCTGAAAAATTAGGCCTCACGTTGTGACGGGCACATTCCGGATTGTAACCGGATAACCCGCAGGCCCGTTGCGGTGGCCTCCGCGACGGGCCTATAATCACACCGTTCATTATTATATCACTATTCAGGACTGGAGACGTTTACGGGTAATGGCCGATACGGTTCCGGCGAGGAAGAGCAATCCAACCAGGTTCGGAAATGCCATCAGTGCATTTCCGATATTTCCTATATGCCAGACGATATTCAGATAATCGAAACTTTCGCCGGCGATGGGTGTCAGGATGGCCCCGACAAAGAGTACCAGAATAAAGGTATACCGGTAGGGTTTAATCACCCTGTCGCCACCCAGGTACTCTATACATTTTTCACCGTAGTATGACCAGCCAAGCAATGTTGTATATCCGAATATAAATGAAGCCACGGCTATGATCGTTCCCCCTAAACCGTAAGGGATAACAGTATTGAACGCTTTCTGCGTCACCAGTATGCTTGTTATATTATCCGCGACACCGAGGCCCTGCCAGGCCTGCGTCTGCATGTAGGCACCGGTCAGCACAATCGTCAGGGTGGTCATGGAATTAACCAGAATGGTATCGATGAAAACGCCTGTCATGGCAATCAATCCGTTATTTGCCGGTTCATCTGATGCGGAAGCCCCCTGGGCGATTGCAGCGGAACCCAGTCCGGCCTCATTGGAAAGCAGACCACGGCTCACACCGTTCTGAATGGCCAATCCGACCGAAGCCCCCACCAGGGGTTGAAAACCGAATGCAGAACGGAAAATAACCGCGAAAGCTTCGGGCACATGGCTTATATTGGTAATAACAACGATCAGAGCAAAAAATATATAAAAGAAAATCATAGCAGGAACCAGCTTTTCCGATACGTGGCCGATTTTCTTAATCCCGCCTATGATAACCATCCCAACCAGTATAGCGATGACAAAACCGATAACATAATAGTACAGTGCGGGAGCCTGTTCACCGGCCACGCCGCCATGAAACGCACGGTTCAGCGTGTTGGCAAGCGAAGCGGTCATCGAATTGGATTGCGCCATGTTACCCGTTCCAATCAGACAGGCAATACTGCCGCATATGGCGAAAGCTGCACCAAGCCACTTGCCTAACGTTTTGTTTTTTAAACCATTACGCACATAATACATCGGACCGCCGGCCATGGTACCGTTCGGTGCAACCTCCCGGTAATATACCCCCAGGAAACCTTCCGCATACTTTGTTGCCATTCCGAAAAGACCTGCTATCCACATGTACACCGGTGCCCCGGGACCACCGATTGCAATCGCTGTGGCCACACCGGCGATGTTCCCGTTACCCACCGTGGCAGCCAGGGCTGTCATAAGGGCGGCAAAAGGCGAAATATCACCCCGTCCCTCTTCCGAGCGCGCTTCTTTCGAAAAGATAAGCCGCAATGAGGCGAACAGGTGTGTAAATTGAAGTCCGCGTGTACGGATTGTCAGATAGATACCCGTGCCCAGAAGGAGGGCGATCATAAAAGGGCCCCACATAAAGAGATCCAGCTCCGATGTAAAATGGAGAAAATGGTCAAAGAAATTCATAGCGTCCCCCTATCAGTCAAATATTCCAAACAGATTGAGCAGAATTATGAAAATGACCAACGGTATAAAATAGCGTATCAGGAAAATCCAGAGGCCACGCATTCTCCTGAAACCGGGAGCGGAAGACTCAATTTCATCAGCCGCGTGCGATGCACCCCAGGCCCAGCCCACGAATATGGATAAAAGGAACGCCCCGAAAGCAAGGGAAAAATCGCCAAAAATGAAACTCATCTGACTTAAAAAATCAGGCTGGGTTAACCGTTCCGGTATCCATCCAAAATCCGTAAAGAATGAACTCGCCCCCTGTGACAGCGCCGATGGTAATCCGATGATGAATGTAAAGAGGGCTACCAGCCAGACGATTTTTTTGCGGGATACTTTTTTCTCATCCACCATGAAAGCAACAGGGACCTCCAGAAGCGATATGGTGGACGTTAAGGCCGCAACGGAGAGCAAAAGAAAAAACAGAGCGCCGACGTAAAGTCCACCCGGCATCTGGGCAAAAAGTTTCGGAAACACGACAAAAACCAGAGACGGACCCGCTGCCGGGCTTTCCCCCATCGAGAACAGGGCCGGAAAAATGATCAATCCGGCCATGATAGCGATCGCTGTATCAAAAATACCGATATAAAAACCGGATGTGGTTATATTTTCTTTTTTCGATAAATAGCTTCCATAAGTGATCATCAATCCCATACCAAGACTAAGCGAGAAAAAGGCCTGGCCCAGGGCGGCCAGCATGATTTTCCCGGTGATCTTTGAAAAATCGGGTTTCAGATAAAAAGCTAGGCCTTTCCCGGCACCCTCCAGGGTATTCGCGTAGATAATCAGGCTTATCAACAAGACAAAAAATATGGGCATCAGAATCTTTGCCCATCGCTCGATTCCTCCCGAAACGCCCCCGTAAACAATCATCGCGGTCAGCAAAATAAAGAAACCAAACAGGAGGATAACGGTAAAGGGATCAGATATAAACGCACCGAAATCGCCTACACGACCGCTGAGCATTTTGAATATATAAGCGAAGGTCCAACCGGCAATGACGCCATAAAATGATAAGATGCCGACACCGGTGAACACACCCATATAGCCGACCAGGCGCCAGCCCGATTTCGGTCTGATGGCGTTTATGGCACCGACGGGATTACGTTGCACGGACCTGCCCAGGGCAAGTTCTGCAAACATGTAAGGTAAACCGATAACAAATACGAATACAATGTAAAGAATGACAAAGGCTGCACCGCCGTTTTCGCCAACGATATATGGGAAACGCCAGATATTTCCAAGCCCGATTGCAGAACCTGCCGCAGCCAGGATAAAACCGATTCTGGAACTCCATTGCCCCCGATCCGTATCCATAAAAATCCTCCTGAAACATATGAATTATTCTGATGTGGAGATAAAAGTTAGGAATATAGGGATTTTTGGATGCGAACACAATGCGGACCTTTAATCCGCATCTCCCGTTTTATTTCGAATCGACAACCTTACGGATGGCCCGTATATGGTCCGGACCCGTTCCGCAGCAGCCACCTATAATATTCACACCGAGTGAAATGAGCGCTTCAGCCGCTTCGCCGCGTTCTTCAGGTGTTTCCGGATAGGTGAGTGTTCCTTCATCCACCTCCGGTATACCCGCATTTGCCTGCGCCAGAAGGGGCATATCCGTTACGTCCCGGAATGCTTTCATGATGGCAATCATTTCATCGACACCTTTACCGCAATTAGCCCCGATGATATCGGCTCCTTGTCGCGATAACTGCTGAAATGCCGAACCGGGATCCACACCCATTGAAGTAAAATAGCCGGCGGGACTGCCTTCAAACGTCATCGTGGCAACAAGAGGTATCTCCCGGCTGCATTGCCGGGCCGCTCTGACAGCGGAAAGCATTTCATTCAGATCCATCATTGTTTCTATAATTATCAGGTC
>CAYPHA010000003.1:0-1811 GCA_964410215.1 uncultured Calditrichota bacterium
GAAGAGGAAGAAAGGCTTCTGCAGGAATTCAATCAGTGGGTCATCGATCAGGGCTTACCCTCAGGCGAATTTTCTTATGAACTACCAGACGGGGATACGGAAGAACCCGTTGCCATCATCGATCTGGCCTGGCCGGATGGCTTACAGGAAGGTTTCAGCGAGCCGGTAGCGCTTCTTATTGATGAGGAAAAGGAAACCAAAGAGCTGATAAACAGAGCAGGATTTCTGTATTTTACTGATGTGGAGGTATTTAAGGTTTATATTAAGCGAGAGATATTAGCTTTAGAGCAAGTGAAAGAATAGGAAAACAGATATTCACATAGTACAGTATGTATCCATTTGAAAAAGTATGTATTAATGGGATGAACCATACATAAATCATACTATTTATATGAAACATCCATATTTAAGAATCTCCAGAGAAAAGGCTGCATTACTTGGTAGAGAGATGATAGAAATTTTGCGGGCTGGTTACTACATCTCTCCATCAGGAAAACGAATCGATATAAAAAAACGGCTCGAAGAAGCTGTTACCGGTACCGTTTCCTATCCTCCCGAAACGAAGTTGCCGGAAATTTCGCATTCTAAAGGTAAGATGATCGTTGAAGTCCATAACCAAACCACTTTAGAGGGAGCGGAATACCTCAGGTCAAAAGCATTTGATCCGGTCTTGTTGAATTTTGCCTCTGCTACTTCCCCCGGGGGTGGATTCTTGAGTGGTGCCAGAGCCCAGGAAGAGTATCTGGCACGGTCATCCGGCCTGTGGGCATGCCTTAAGGATAATCCCATGTATTCTTATCACCAGCAGCGTCGTGATCCGTTCTACTCTGACTATGTGATATACTCACCAAATGTGCCTGTTTTACGTAGCGATTCTGGTGCATTATTGGAGTCATTTTATACCTGTTCCATTATCACATCACCGGCAGTACATGCAAAGGGTGTTTATAAATATATGCCGGATCGTGTCGATGAGATTGCGCCTGTCATGTGGAAACGGATACTCAAAGTTCTTGCCGTTGCAGAACGCCATGGGCACAACAGTCTGGTACTGGGAGCCTGGGGCTGCGGTGCATTCGGCAACGATAGCGAAGTAATAGCAGACTTGTTTCGGAAAGCGCTGGAGAATAATTACAAAGGAGCGTTCGAGCATGTCCTTTTTGCCATCACCGATTGGTCTGAGGATGAACGTTTTATCGGACCGTTTAGAAATAAGTTAGCGAGAGTTTAGATATTTTGTGAACTTCTGCTGCTTGTACTTCAGATATTCACTCCTGGCTGTTGCAAACATGATAGCAGCATCGCTTGAAGGATCAGGTCCCACAGCTCCCTGGAGCACGACCTGTTTATCATATTCTCGCTGTTTGAAGAAAGAGCTCATACCAGGGTGTGAATAATTGAATGGATCCTCACAAACGAAAAAACCCGACCGGTGCGTACCAGTCGGGTATGCTCACTGCAAGTATCTGATCTATAAACACTTACAGTCTTGCGGAGAGAGAGGGATTCGAACCCTCGATAGAGGTTTTGCCCCTATACTCGCTTAGCAGGCGAGCGCCTTCAGCCAGCTCGGCCATCTCTCCAAAAGTGTATGTAGGTCCCGGTTTCGCTGACGCTTACCGGGATATAACTGGGGCTTATCGCAAACCAGGTCCCGGTTTCGCTGACGCTTCACCGGGACATAAGTGGGGCTAAGCTCGGAAATACCTCGCTAAACCCCACTAATGGCGGAGGATGAGGGACTCGAACCCCCAAGCCCGCAAGGGCGGCGGTTTTCAAGACCGCTGACTTACCAATTAGCCTAATCCTCC
>CAYPHA010000003.1:1911-89035 GCA_964410215.1 uncultured Calditrichota bacterium
AAATCCCAACCGCCAGATCAGTTGGGGTTTGTGTTTTGGGATTTGGGACTTCCGCTCTGCGGCATTTAGCCTAATCCTCCAACAATGTAAATCACAAGCTCCAAGCACCAAATCCCAACCGCCAGATCAGTTGGGGTTTGTGTTTTGGGATTTGGGACTTCCGCCTTGTAGTTCCGATCCCCATAAATTTCAAAGAATAACTTTTAATATAAAAAGAATGACCTTTAATATCAACCTTTCTTACCTGGAAGATTATGTTTATTATAGAAAAATTCCGATCTTACTCTGTGCCTCTGTGCCTTTGTCCCTCTGTGCCTTTGTCCCTCTATTGTAATGATTCACTTCCTGAACGTGATTTTCCAGGCACCACGGAAGTCGTTCAGCGCAAAACCCGTCGCCCGGTCATCCGGATAAAGCGTCTGGATTTTCTCCCGCGTGCTTTCGGCGATATCCGTCGCGGGATCACCATGACAGTTCAGACACCCTTTCATGGCCACTGTGATCGGTTTATAATAATCTACACGATCGTCAAATACATAAACCACCGGTTCTGTGACTTCACCCTTCTCATGCGCCGCCTCATAATGTTTCAATTGTTCTGCTTCCAGATCCGTTTGCGGCTTGTCTGCCGGATTGCGGTATTTTGTCGCAATACGCCTGATCTCGCAGTTGTGCAGACGGGATAAACTGTCCTTTAAAGCCAGTGCCTGCAGGTTGCAAAATTCGATGGCATATTCCGGACCCCCTTCCTGCATCGCCTCTGTTACATTTTTTAAAAGCTCGGCCTGGGTTGCCTGGGCAATCTCTCCGCCTTTTTGAAGATAGGTCTGCTTGACGGATGCATCGTTTTGTCCTGCCTGCTTTTCCTCGCTTTTACCACAGGAATAAATAATGAAAAAAATTAAGAATAGTGTTAAAATACGCATGACGCAGATTCCTTTATTTGATATGTGTTTCTGTATTATGCGATATTATCACAAAATTAATTGAAATATGCAATAATAATACATAAATACGTGATGCCGGAAGTAACTGGATGTAATAAATACAACATAACATGCAGATTGGAATATCATGAAAATTCTATTTATCGCTTTGACGGTTTTTGTATGTTTTTCCTGTAACACATTTCCGGATAAAGATACATTAACCGGTCCGGATGAGGCATATAATCTAACATTTTCCGAACTGGCCACGCGATGGGATGAAGCCGTGCCGCTGGGAAACGGTATGGTGGGCAACCTGGTCTGGCAGAAAAAAGGGAAATTGCGCTTTTCCCTCGACCGTGCCGACCTGTGGGATCTGCGCCCTATGGCCAATATCGATTTCGATACCTGGAAATTCAGGGATGTCTACCAGCATTGGAAAAAGGACGATTACGGAACGGTTAAAAAAGCCTTTCATGTGCCTTCCAACCAAAACCCGGCACCCTCCAAATTACCGGCCGGGGCCCTGGAATTTGATATCGAAGCGCTGGGCAATGTGCAGGCGGTCCGGCTGGATCTCAAAACGGCTACCTGTATCGTGGAATGGGAGAACGGGGCCCGGCTGACCACCTTCGTCCATGCCGGAAAACCGCTGGGATGGTACCGCTTCGAAAACCTGGACCAGCCGGTAACCATTTCGCTGGAATCACCCGCCTATAACCGGCCAAGCGACGAAGGTCCCACAGACCAGTCCAGGGACGAATTGAACCTGCTGGGCTATGAGCAGGGCGCTATTCATCAAACATCCAATTCCTATACTTACAGCCAGAAAGGCTGGGGCGGTTTTTCCTACCAGATTCATACGGAATGGCAGGATGACGGTAAAAGCCTGACCGGCTGCTGGTCGGTGTCGTCAGCCAACACGGGATGGAAACCGACACCGGAAGCACGGGAAGTGGTCAGCGAAGCGATAAAAGAGGGAATACATACATCCCGTAATGAGCACCATACCTGGTGGAAAGGGTACTGGACACAGTCGGATGTCACCATTCCCGATTCTTTATTGCAAAAACAGTATTATATGGAAATGTACAAGTTTGGATCAGCGGCCCGTGCCGATGCCCCGCCGATTGCGCTGCAGGCCGTCTGGACGGCGGATCATGGGAAACTGCCGCCGTGGAAAGGCGATTTCCATCATGACCTGAATACGCAGTTGAGTTACTGGCCGGCGTATGCCGGCAACCACCTGGAGCTGGAAAGCGGTTTTGTAAACTGGTTGTGGAAACACCGGCCGACGTTTCAAACATACACACGCAACTATTTTGAAACAGAAGGCCTGAATGTTCCCGGTGTGACCACCCTGGAAGGGGAGCCCATGGGCAGCTGGATTCAGTATTCCATGGGACCCACCATTGCCTGCTGGCTGTCGCACCATTTCTACCTGCACTGGCGTTTTTCGATGGACCGGGAATTCCTGGAACAACGGGCTTATCCATGGATAAAAGATGTGGCCTTATACCTCGATCAGCTTGCGGTTAAGGAAAACGGTAAACGAAAACTGCCCATCAGTTCCAGTCCGGAAATCTACAATAATTCAAAGAAAGCCTGGTTTGCAGAAACCACAAATTTCGATCTGGCCCTCATTAAATGGACCTATCAGAAAGCCGCTGAAATGGCCCGGGAACTGAACCGGACGGTTGAAGCGGAACAATGGGAGCAGATCCTTAACGAATGGCCGGCGTTTGCGGTTGATCCGGAATCGGGACTGATGTTTGCCCCCGGATTTCCCCATAACGTATCGCATCGCCACTTTTCGCATCTCATGGCCTTTCATCCCCTGGGACTAATCGATTTTGCGCAAGGGGATGAGGCCCGGGAGATCATTCAAAATACACTGAAGAATCTGGAAAAACAGGGACCTTCTTTATGGACGGGGTATTCCTACAGCTGGCAGGGCAATCTCTATGCCCGGGCTTTCGAAGGAGATAAGGCCGCCGAAGTGTTACGGATCTTTGCTCGCTGTTTTTGCCTGAAAAATTCGTTCCATGTCAATTGGGACCAGTGCAAAGCCGACATTTCAAATGTTCGAGGCCGGCCATTTACCCTGGAAGGCAATTTTGCTTTTGCGTCCGCCATCCAGGAAATGCTGATTCAAAGCCACACCGGTGTGGTAAAGGTATTCCCGGCTATTCCAGCCGATTGGAAGGATGTGTCGTTTTCAAATCTTCGCACACACGGCGCGTTCCTTGTTTCTGCTGTGATGAATAACGGAGAGGTCGCGGAAGTGGAAGTCACTTCTGAGAATGCCGGAAAACTGACGCTTTATAATCCTTTCGGCGAAAGGGAATTTTCCTGCGATAAGCCGTATGATGCAAAAGGAAAGTACATTATCATCACCCTGGGTAAGGGCGACAGATGTATCTTAAAATCAGCGCGAACCTGATTGTGTTTCGGATTTAGTACTTCGGATTTCGAATTTAAGGAAGAAGTGCATGACACGATTTCAAAGGGTTGCGCCAACGACTCTTTGAGGTGGGGTGTCGGTGCCATGCACTGAAGTAGGTGCTCAATGCAAAAATCTATATTTTTCGGACTGCTTTCAAATACCAATGAGTAACATGCTGATTTTCGATCCCTAATGGTTCGTTTTACAATCTGTTTGGATATACCACAGGGAACGGGAAAAGTTTCAATATAATTTCATTTTTGAAAAAATACTTGAATAGTTGCTCAAATGTTTTATAAGTTCTGAAATAAAGGACGGAGGAACCTATCGAAACGCATCCTGTTTTTAAATCGGAAACGGTTAAAAATGACATGGTCCAGCTGTTCGCCATGCTCAGTGATTCGACACGGCTGCAAATCGTTGCCGCGATTTCCAAGCGGGAGTTATGCGTGCATAAAATTGCCGAAAAACTGCATCTAACCAGTTCCGCTGTTTCACACCAACTGCGCCTGCTGAAAACAGCCCGGCTGGTGACGTTCCGTAAGGAAGGTAAACATGTCTTTTACCGGCTGAATGATGACCATGTCCGCCAACTCATTACCGTCGCACATGAACATGTATCAGAAAAATGAAGAACACTATGAATCAATCATCAGATAAACTGAAATATACCATCTACAAAACATACGGTCCGCTGGTAGAATTTATATTGTCTGTTGTTTTTATTGTGAGTGCCCTTGTCACACAAACCTTTGACGGTCCGGGGGAAGCGGTGCTGACGCTGCTGCTGCTGAGCATGATCACCGGCGGCTACCGTATCGTTAAAAAAGCCGTTGCCGAATTACGCACCTTCCATCTCGGTATCAATGTACTGATGACCCTGGCCGTATCCGGAGCCATGCTGATCGATGAATGGCTCGAGGCGGCCGTCGTTATCGTTCTGTTTGCCCTGGCGGAATGGCTGGAATCGTTTTCATTAGAACGGGCCCGTAAATCGATAGAATCCCTGTTCGATGTGGTACCGGAAACGGCGCTGGTTCTCGTGGACGGCAGGGAAGTGGAAATGAATGTACATGCCATCGAACCGGGAATGACCGTCCGTATCAAACCGGGTGCCCGCATTCCCGTGGACGGCAAAGTTATCCGGGGGCAGTCAACGGTGGATCAGTCCTCGGTTACCGGTGAAAGCGTGCCTGTTGAAAAACGGCCGGATGACCTGCTGTTTTCCGGAACACTGAATCATGCCGGCATGCTGGAAATGGGCGTACTGGAACGGTATGAGCATTCCACTATCGCCCGGATTATCGAACTGGTGGAAACAGCCCAGTCGAAAAAGTCCAGGGCCCAGAAATTCATCGATCGTTTTTCAAAATACTATACGCCCGCTGTCGTGGCCGTTTCGCTGTCGGTTATGGCGATCTTCCCGTTACTCAATATATTGCCTTTCTCTGAGGCGTTCTACCGGGCGCTGGTCCTGCTGGTGATCGCCTGCCCCTGTGCCCTGGTGATCTCCACGCCGGTGGCCGTGACATCCGGTTTATACAAAGCCGCCCGAAACGGCATTTTGATCAAGGGCGGCGTCTACCTGGAAAGTTTCAGCCGCATGAAAGCGATGGCATTTGATAAAACCGGCACGATTACCTATGGAAAACCGGTGGTTGAGCGAATCATATCATTAAACGGGTATCCGGAAGAGGAGATTCTGCGCATCGCGGCTTCACTGGAATCCTTCTCCGAGCATGTTCTGGCACAATCGATTCTGGAGCAGGCCCGTAAAACCGGTATTAGCTACAGCGATCCGCGGCATTTTAATGTCCTGCCCGGTCTGGGGATTGAAGGTGAACTGGATGGTAAGACTTACCGGGCGGGCAGTAAAGAATTGTATATCGACGATCCGGTTTATAAAGATCAGATCGGGAAACTGGGACCGGAATGGTCAGATACATCATCACATGTCATTATCGGAACGCGTGAGAAACTGCTGGGCATGATTTTGCTGACGGATACGATGCGCAGCGAGGCACCCGGGGTGGTGCGGGAATTGAGGAAGCTGGGATTCGGGTACCTGATTATGCTGAGCGGTGACCAGCCGGAAGTCGCCGAACGGATTGCCCGTGCTGCAGGTATGGATGAATATGTCGGAGGCCTGCTGCCGGATCAGAAACTGGAAACCGTGGAAAGGCTGGAACAAACATACAGACACATCGCCATGATTGGTGACGGTATAAACGATGCTCCGGCCCTGGCAAAGGCGACCATCGGTCTGGCCATGGGACGCGCCGGCACGGATCTGGCCCTGGAAACAGCCGATATTGTCCTGATGCATGATGATTTGAAAAAATTGCCTTATCTACGCCGGTTAAGCACCAAAACAGTACGCACTATCAAAGAGAATATCTTTATTGCGCTGTTCCTGAAGGCGTTGTTTTTTGCGCTGGCCATACCCGGCATGGCAACGTTATGGATGGCGGTTTTTGCCGATATGGGAGCCAGTTTGATTGTTATTTTCAACGGCCTTAAATTAATGAAATACAGGTAAGCCTCGCTGGAGATGTAACATCATGATAACCGTATCTTTGCTATCGGTCGTAACTGTTTTTTCACTCCTGATTGTCCTGATTCTCCGTCTGCTTAAGAAACCGTTGCGTATCCCGGGACCCCTCTTTATCATTTCCTTTCTCCTGCTGGTGATCGGTTTTATATTAGCCATTATGCAGGAGCCCGGTGTACAATATTACGAATCACTGAAGAGCTGGAAGCGGGTTACGGCTACGGTCGTTGCCAGCAGGGTGGTGGGAGACCGTGCTGTGCTGCCCGAGGTCGCATATCAGTATGAAATCGACGGGAAACGGTATAGGAATAAAACCAACCTGGATATTCCAGGATTCGGCAATCAAAAACGCCGGGATCAGACAGCCCGGATCATCATCAGTGATTACCCGGCCGGAAAAGAGATCGCCATTATTACAAACCCGGCGGATCCGTCAGATTCACGGATTCGAACCAGTCCGCCCTGGAATTTGTATGGACGCATGGGCTTCGGTGTATTTATTTTTGGTGTTGGTATGTTCCTTATCTTTCAGAAACTGATAAGCCCCGTGAAAAGGATCGAAAATAACAGTTGAAATCCATTGCCTGACATCGACCCTTTTTGTAAACTATTATTTTTATTTCAAAACACGTTAGGAATCCTGAATGGATATTCGCACAGACCTTTTAAATGTGCTGGGATTGTCGACATTTATTGTTGTCGATCTGGAAACAACCGGTCTTGAACCGGAAACAGACCGGATCATCGAAATCGGGGCCATCAAATTCAGTAAGGGCGAAGAGGCGGAAACGTTCGAAACACTGGTGGATCCGCAGCGACCGATTCCCGATTTTATCACCCGTCTGACGGGCATTACGGACGACGATGTCGTCAAAGCGCCGAAAATCAATGAAGTATTTACCAAACTGGGCGCGTTTATCGGCGACGCGCCGATTGTCGGTCATCAGGTGAATTTCGATGCATCGTTCCTGGAGTACCATTTCCGCATCATGCATAATGATTTTGAGAGTTGGGAAGATCGTGTCAAACGGTTTAAGTATGTGGACAACCTCCGTTTGGATACGTTGTTCCTTTCCCGCATCCTGATGCCCTTTCTGCCGCGCCATAAGCTGGCGTCCGTAGCCGGCGCATTCGGTATCGACCTGGAATCGGCCCACCGGGCCATCGAGGATGCCCGCGCGACCGGTCTGGTGTTTTTGAACCTGGTAGACAGAGCGCTGGCAACCAAACCGGACGCGTTGAAAAATATCATTAATCTCCTGTTTTCGAATTCAAAGCGGGCAAAAACCTTTTTTGTTCCGGTTCTCAAATTTAAAACGGAACGGCATATCGATGCGACGGGCACGGCCCTGGTCGACGATGCCAGGAACGCGCAGGAATTTTACAATGTGATCGGCGAATCGGAATACCATCTGGATCCGGATACGGAAGACGACGCTTTCGAAGAAGTCGATAACGCCGCTATCGAAGCGTATTTTGATGACGGAGGCAAACTTTCTTCGGTGATCCCGGGACATGAAATGCGGCCGCCGCAGAAACAGATGGCCTATATGGTCTCCGATGCCCTGAACAGCAGCAGTTTCGTCGTTACGGAAGCGGGCACCGGGACCGGTAAATCCATGGCCTACCTGATACCCGCTATCGAATGGGCGCTGAAAAACCGCAACAAAGGTCAGCGCGTCGTCATATCGACCAATACAAAGAACCTGCAGGAACAACTGTTTTTCAAGGACCTGCCCACGGTTTACTCGGCGCGGGGCGGGCGGTTTAAAGCCGCATTGATCAAAGGACGGTCCAATTACCTCTGCCTGGATAAGTGGCATACCCTGATGACCGACATGAATCAGCGCTTATCCCAGGACGAGCGAACGCGCATTTTGCCGCTGGTGCTATGGGTGGAACAAACCAGGACCGGTGACATCGCCGAGAACAGCGGATTTCAGCTCGAAAACAACCTGGGATTATGGCTTAAGCTGATTGCCGAACCATCTTACTGTCCGGGCCGGTCATGTACCTATTATAAAGATTGTTTTCTCATGAAAGCGCGCGAGCATGCCCGTAAAACCGATATCGTTATCGTCAATCATGCCCTGTTGTTCTCAGACCTCGCCGCCAGACACTCCATCCTGGGGCAATACGATAATCTGATTATCGATGAAGCACACAATATTGAAAAGACCGCGGCCGAATACCTGGGGACCCGTGTGAGCTACTGGTCTTTCCGGAACATTTATCACAAGCTGTATGAAGATGAACCCCGCAAAAACGGCACCATTCTGCAACTGGAATACCGGATGAGCCGGGTAACGCTGAAAGATGATGTGCAAAGCAGTCTGTTCCGGGCCATAAACCCGGTTAAAAAGAACAGTTTGCACCTGAAACAATTGGTCTCCCTGTTTTACAGGGAATTCAATGCCGCCGTGAAGGCGAAATATGTGAAAAAAGAAAATCCGGCGAATGATGAATACAGGGTCCGGTATTTTAAGAATTTTAAATTTTTCAAAGAGTTCAGCGAGACAATTGCTGACATAGACCGGACGCTGATTTCCCTGGAAAAGTCTGTTGAGCAGCTGATCGACGAACTCTTTAACCTGAACAAAGGGCTGTTTGATTTTCAGGATCAGATTCTGAGGGAACTGACGGCTATTCAGCAGGACACTTCTGAATTACGTGAAGCGTTTCGTTTCTGCCTGGATGCGGAAGAGGAACATTATGTCTACTGGCTGGATATACCCAGAAGCGAGCGAAATATCGATATTCCGCTCAGCGCGGTTCCCCTGAAGATTGCCGAGCTGCTCAAACTTCAGTTGTTTGAGCAACTCAATGCCGCCGTGTTTTCTTCGGCAACACTGGCTGTGGATAAAAAGTTTGACTATTTTAAAAACCGTATCGGCCTGGATTTGCTGACCGACAAGGCGGTGTACTCAGAAATTCTCGGTTCTACATTCAATTATGACGAGCAGTTGAAAATGATGGTGGCGGATTTTGTTTCCGATCCGCGCAATCCGGAATTTGCTCAGGATCTGATGGACCTGCTCAAAGACATCCATACGGCTCATAAACGGGGTATGCTTGTACTTTTTACCAATTACAATCTTCTGAATATGGCCTACCAGGAATTGAAACCGTATTTCGATTCCGAACGGATTCTGCTGCTGGCCCAGGGTAAGAGCGGCAGCCGGAATAACATCATCAACCAGTTCAGGGAAAACAGGGACAGCATCCTGTTCGGAACCGACAGTTTCTGGGAAGGAATCGATGTCCCCGGGGATGCCCTGGAAATTTTGTTTATTCCGAAACTTCCCTTTGACGTTCCTTCCGAACCGGTGATTGCGGCACGGATGGAAGAGATCAAGAAATATGGCGGCAATCCGTTTTTCGAATACGCCGTTCCCGAAGCGATCATAAAATTCCGGCAGGGTTTCGGTCGGCTTATCCGGAAACGAAGCGATCACGGGGTGGTTATCGTGGCGGACAACCGGTTGAGCCGCATGCAGTACGGCAGGCAGTTCCTAAACAGTCTGCCCGTGAATGCAGATATCTACCATAAAAAAGAGGATCTGCTGGAGGATCTGGAAGAGTGGTTTTTCCTTCAGAAACCGGAGCAGGCGGAACAGGCCACCGAAGAATCATAAGGGATACGATACAGCATCGTTCCTGACAAAACCGTGACAGGAGTTGTAGCATGATGCCGGAGAATGTGATTACCATTTCCGGGGATGACTGGAACCTTGATACAGTCAAAAAGATTTTGTACGACAGGGTGCACCTTGAACTCGATTCCGGATCACTGAGGCGTGTCCGTGAAAACCGCAAGGTGATCGATGATATCGTCGCATCCGACCGGGTGGTCTATGGCGTAAATACCGGTTTCGGGAAGTTTTCGGATGTACGGATTAAAAAGACCGAAACGGCGGAATTGCAGCGTCGCCTCGTGCTGAGCCATGCCGCCGGTGTGGGCACGGCGCTGGATCCGAATGTCGTACACCTGATGATGGCCCTTAAAATTAAAAATCTGTCCAGGGGATACAGCGGTATTCGTCCGGAGACCCTCGCCTTACTGACGGAGCTTTATAACAGGGGCATCATCCCTGTCGTACCGGAACAGGGTTCGGTGGGAGCGAGTGGCGATCTGGCACCGCTGGCACATATGACGTTACCGCTGATCGGAAAAGGTGAAGTGTTCATTCAAAGTATTACAGGCTACCAGCAGATGGTTTCCATGATTGCCCTTAAAACCATGGGACTGGAACCCATTGTGCTGGCTGCGAAAGAGGGGCTGGCTTTGCTGAACGGAACACAGGCCATGCAGGCTGTCGGACTGTCAACGCTGCTCAGGGCGGAAAACCTGGTCCGGTCGGCGGATATTATCGGAGCGATGAGCCTGGAAGGTTTACTCGGTTCACTGACACCGTTTGACCCGCGTATTCAAACGGTTCGCCGCCATAAGGGACAGGTAAAGGTCGCTGCCAACGTCCGGACGATACTGGAAAACAGTCCCATTGTCGATTCGCACAAACACTCCCATCATCGCGTCCAGGATGCCTATTGTCTCCGCTGCATTCCCCAGGTGCACGGCGCCATCCGGGACGGTTTCGATTATGTTTCGTCGGTTTTCGAAAATGAAATGAACGGTGTAACCGACAATCCGCTGATCTTTACGGAAGATAAGGATGTGCTTTCAGGGGGGAATTTTCATGGCGAACCCGTCGCCCTTGCTGCCGATTATCTGGGTATCCTGCTGGCGGAACTGGCCAATATATCGGAACGACGGATCGAGCATATGATGGATGGTTCGCTCAGTGAGATGCAGGGCTTCCTTATCGAAGAGGGCGGACTAAATTCCGGGTTCATGATTGCACAGGTCACCGCAGCCGCACTGGTTTCGGAAAACAAGGTGCTTGCCCATCCGGCCAGTGTCGATTCCATCCCGACGTCGGCTAACAAGGAAGATCATGTCAGTATGGGCATGCACGCGGCCAGAAAAGCACGGGATATAGCCGGAAACACGGAGAAAGTGCTCGCCGTTGAACTGATTTGTGCCTGCCAGGCCTTCGACCTCCGGGCTCCGCTTGTACCCTCTCCGGTTACCGGAGCCATTCTGAAACGTGTTCGTGAGGAGATCGAATACTGGGACAAGGACCGGCTGATGTACAAGGATCTGGAAAAAGCACGGCAACTGGTGCATTCCGGTGAGCTGGTTAAAATAGTCAGGGAAGAAACAGGAGATAAACTGGTCTGAAAGAGGTGACTATGTACTATATGTTTTTATCGGCCCTGCTTGGTGTGATGTTTGTCATGATTTCCTGCCAGGAAGGTCCGGAAACTAAAATCGATCGGCTGCTGGCTGAATACAGCGGTGATCGTCCCGGCGCTGCGGTAATGGTTATTAAAGATGGTATACCGGTTTTCCGTAAAGGATACGGCATGGCCCGTCTGGAAGAAATGAAAGCCGTCGCTCCGGAAACCAATTTTCGTTTGGCTTCGGTGACCAAGCAATTTACCGCCATGGCCATTATGATTCTCGAAGAGCAGGATGAGCTTGCGTATGAGGAGACACTGACTGAAATTTTTCCGGATTTTCCGGAATACGGCAGCAGCATCACCGTCCGTAATTTACTGCAGCATACATCCGGTTTGCTGGATTATGAATCCCTGATTCCGGATACCGCTACCGTACAGGTACGTGATGCGGATGTCCTGGATATGATGAAAAAAGTCGATTCCACCTATTTTGAGCCGGGGAAACAATACCGTTACAGTAACTCCGGTTACGCCGTTCTGGCAATGATCATCGAAAAAACATCGGGAATAACGTTTGCCCGGTTCTTAAAAGATAATATTTTCGATCCTCTGGGTATGCGCCGTTCTGTGGCATTCGAAAAGGGGATATCGGAAGTCCAAAACAGGGCCTTCGGTTATACCGTCGAAAACGACACCATTACGTTTTCTGATCAGAGCATTACCAGCGCCGTTCTGGGGGATGGAGGTATTTATTCCTCTGTGAATGACCTGTTTAAATGGGACCAGGCGTTGTACAGCGATACACTGGTATCTGCTGCTTCACTGGAGAAAGCCTTTACGCCGTTAACGCTGCCCGATGGAACGAAGGAAATTTACGGTTTCGGCTGGCGGATTGACCGGTACAACGGACACAGGCGGATACATCATATCGGCAGCACATCCGGGTTCCGCTCCGCCCTGTTGCGTTTTCCGGATGACAAACTAACGGTGATAATACTGGCCAACAGAAGTGAACCAAACCTGTTTCCGATTGCAGAGAAAATAGCCGATTTGTACCTGTGAATCAGGACCAGCTCATTTGCAGGAATTCGGCCGGATTGATCTTCCAGCGGGAAGGCGGCTCACTGGATAAAATCTGGTGGGCTTCCGTCATTCCAATGGCGAGGTCAACATCCCTGGGACTGAGGGCAATTTTACGTCGGATATCATACACAACGCGCACAATGGGTTTCAGCAGGCTTTCACGTCCCGTTTCCACAACGACACCCAACTGATCATTGGCCAGGCGGACCAGTGATCCCACCGGATAAATACCCATCGTTTTGATAAACTTATGAACGAGTTCCTCATCGAAATGGAATTTACTCCATTCAAAGAGTTTCCGGAGCGCCTCTATCGGTTCGACACCGTTACTGTAGCTCCGGACGGAAGTGATGGCATCATACACATCCACAATGGCGGTCATTAAACCACCCCGGCTTATTTCACCGTCCTTCAGGCCGTTGGGATACCCCTTGCCGTCAATACGCTCATGATGCTGGTAGGCGATCTGGATGACTTCCTCTGCAATATCCCCGGTTTCAAGAAGGATGTCGCGGCTGAACGTAGCGTGCTGCTTCATCAGCTCAAATTCTTCGTCGGTCAATTTCCCCGGTTTATTGATCATCTCCACGGGAATCGCCATTTTACCAATATCGTGCATTAACGCTCCGACACCGTAAGTCTTAATTTCATCCTGTGACATTTGCAGGGATTTACAAAAGGCGATCATCAGAACACCTGCACTGACCGAATGCATGAAGGTATACTGATCTTTCTTCCGAATGGTAACCAGGGAAAGGAGGGCATCCTTGTTACGGGAAATACTGTCTACCATGTTATCGACCAGTTCATCCACGCCGTCGAGCTGTAATTGTTTGCCGAGCCTGATGTCTTCCGAGAACTTCTGAACGATGGAAATAGCGTCTTCTTTTATTTTTCGCGCTTTCGGAAGTTCGAGCCGGAACGGTTCGGGTTTTTCGAATTCGGGTTTCGTATTGATGCTGCGGTTTAACTGATTCCTTGATTTGCGAAGCGCTTCTTCGGCTGTCGGGGCATCATCCACATCGAGGCCGCGTTCGGTATCAATATATACCTCCTTGATACCATAGCCCTTGATTTTTGATATCATCTGCTCGTTTTTTAGAAAAACCGAACCATTGAGAAAGGGATGATGAAGCCAGTCCACGTTCAGGTCACTGACAAAAACCCCGGGCTTCAATTTATTTATCGGTACTTTTTTTATCATCGATGCATGACCGTATAAATCTGTCTATGATAATAGTTATCGGTGAAGAATAAATGTACAATAGTTTTTTTGATATTTTTAACGCAATATGATCATTTTTTTCGTATCAACGCCGGCGGCAGGATCATTCAGGGATAGGGTGTAGAAGTAGATGCCGCTTGCGACCTGTTTGCCTGCTGAATCGCGGCCATTCCAGCGCAACGAATGACTGCCTTCACTGAAAAAGCCCGCGTATTCACGAATATGGCGGCCTCGTGCATCAAAGATCTGCAACTGCATCCGGCCCGGCCGGGAAAGATAGAAAGAAAGGTCGGTGGTGCCGTTAAACGGATTGGGTTTGTTCTGATATAACTGAAAAGCGAGAGGCGGCGTGGAAGAAGCCACGGGCTGAGAAAGACCGGTGAGTTTTTCGAGGTCCAGGCGGTACATCGACCGTCCATGGGTTCCAACGATCAACTCGTATGAACCACGGTGAATTTTCATATCATTAATAACGACGACGGGGATGTTGCTTCCCAGTGGTTCCCAATTCTTGCCGGTATTGAAACTGACAAACACACCGACATCGGTTCCGCAATATAAAATATTCGTATCCATGGGATCTATGGCGAAGGCATTGACCGGCGCGTCCGGCAGGTTGGAGGAAATATCCTGCCAGGTTGATCCGGCATCCGTGCTCTGGAAAACATGAGGCTGGGCTTCTTTCCATTTTAAACCGGAAAAGGTGACGTAGACGGTGCCGGCGTCTTCCGGATCGGCCACAACCCGGGTCACCCAGCGGAAGGGCAGGTTCCCGGTTATATCATTCCAGCTTTCACCATAATCAAAGCTGACCCAGACCATACCGTCATCCGTACCGGCATATATGATATCGGAATTAACCGGAGATACCGCAATGGTCGTAATGGTCCCGATACGGCTGTCCGGTAATTCCCGGGTCAGATTGTCACTGATAAATTCCCAGTTATCGCCCCGGTCCTCCGTTCGGTAAAGACGGCTGCCTCCGTAGTAAAGAACCCGGCTGTTGTTCGGATCCATCACCACCGGTGTGGACCAGTTTCTGGAATCGGCCATCATGTCATCATTCGTAATCCGGGTACTCTGACCGTCCTCAATACGAAAGAGATTGCCGAACTGGTATTCCGCATAGACCAGGCCGGGATCCTGCGGATCGACGATGACGTAAAAACCGTCTCCACCCAGTATACGTTCCCAGGTATCGCGCCCGCCATCCCGGGTACGCAGGGTCCCATTATCCTGGGTGCCGCCGTACAGACGTTCCGGGTTCTGCGGATCCAGGCCGATCTCGTAAAATTGCGTAACCGGCAGGGAGGCGACCTTGAACCAGTCGTCACCACCATCATAGGAAATATTAATACCACCGTCATTACCGTTTATAATATGGGACGGATTTCGGGGATGGAAGGCCAGGGCATGATGATCGACATGCAGGTTTTTTGTATTACCGTAGCCGTCGCGCAACGGAAAGTTTTCACCCCCATCCTCTGACCGCATAAAGGCGACATCCATCACATAGATGGTTTCCGGATTAACGGGGCTTACCCGAATTTGACCGAAGTACCAGCTGAATCCGCCCGTGCCATCGGCAATCTGGTTGCCGGGATCCCGCTTTTCCCAGTGATCCCCCCCGTCTGTCGTTCGAAACAAACCCGAATAATTACTCCCATCGGAATAAAAGGCATAGATGCTGTCCGCATTTCCCGGATACATTGCCAGTCCGATACGTCCGACTGGTTCGCGGGCAGCGTTCGGGAGACCGTTTTCCGGTCCGAGACGTTCCCAGTTTATTCCGCCATCCCGGGTACGGTAAATCCCGCTGGTTTGTCCGAATAAATGGGTACCGTCGGCGTTGACCGGGCGGCGAACCCGCTCCCACATGGCAGCCATCATAAAAGAGGGATTCTGCGGATCCATGACAAGATCAATGGCACCGGTACTGTCCGATACAAATAGGGAATACTCCCAGTTTATCCCACCGTCATTTGAAACGAAAACACCACGGTAGGGGTCCGGTCCGAAGTAGGAGCCTGTGGCCGCGACAAATACCTGGTCTGTATTTTCAGGATTGACCAGAATACGGCCTATAGACCGGGTAGCCTCCAGTCCCATATAATTCCAGGACAGGCCGCCATCTGTTGATTTATATACACCACCTCCGGGAAAGTTATTGTGTCCGCCATTGGCTTCGCCGGTACCGGCATACAGGATATCCGTATTGACGGGATCGACGGCGATGTCACCGATACTAAGTACCGCCTGGTCATCGAATATGGCAAACCAGGAATATCCTCCATCCACCGATTTAAATATACCGCCTGTGGCAGCAGCGGCGTATACGATTTCAGGATTTTCGGGATCAAAGGCGATGTCGACAATACGGCCGCCTATATTTTCCGGACCGGCGAATTCCCATTCTATTTCTTTGGTGGAGGCCGTTTTGTGCAGTGCTCTCGTTTGTTTGACAGCCTGTGAATAGACGTCCGCATCGGCATGACCGTGGGGAAAGGTACGCTGCAGCCAGATCCACTCAGAAGGGCGGAAAGACGGACCCCTGACTGTGTCAGGCGGTTCGGGTAGGGGATAAGAAGAAAGCGGCCTGTCCGGGCCGGGTTGCACCATCAACAGGATAACTGTAATTGTGATTAAAACAGGTACTGCTTTCTGTAAAAACGATTTCACAATATCCCCGCTATGTATGGAAAACCCTCTGCAAAATATACCCTTTTGAATGCAAACCAGCAACCAAAAGATCCATTTCATGCTAAAAGGGAAATATTTTTAGCCTGCACGGGAAATAATTACCTCTTTGTTTTTTATGCTGTTTCAATGACCGTTTACGGCTCAGAAACCGGCCTCATGGATAAGTTGCGATATTTAAACAAGTTATCATGAATCGCCATACTCATTTTAAAGGCCGTGAGGTGGCCTGAAAGAAACTGGCACAACCTTTGTATAGAATGAAGGGCGAGGTGGTGTAGCTATGAAAATATTTGATACAAAACAGGTAAATCTGGTCAAACGAAGCCTGGATGTCTATTCCAAACAGCATGAGTCGCTGGCAAAAAATATTGCCAATGCGAACGATCCGGAATTTAAGCGGTTGAAAACCGATTTTTCCGAATCCCTGCACGCGGTTCAGAACCAACGGTTGAAAACATCGGATAAAAGACATATCGGCAGCACGGAAGAGCCGGAACGCAGTGACGCTAAAACGGGCAGGGGATCGGTGGATATTTCCAGGGAGATGTCGGAACTCGCTGAAAATCAGATCCGGTTCGATTTTGTCAGTCGGGTGCTCAACCGGACATACCGTAAGTTAAATACCAGTATTACCGGTCGGACCAGTTAGAAAGGTTGCAAATGAAAGTAGAAGGTATCTTTTCTGCCATTCGTTCAACATTGGGCGGACTTTCAACGCAGATGAAACGAATGGAAGTCATCTCGGAAAATATTTCCCATGCCGAGAAATCACCGGATGAGGATGGCAATATCTATCAGCGCAAGGTTCTGGAGACGAAAAAAGGCAGCAGTACGTATACCAGGCGTTTCGGCGACGAACTGGGGATGCGTATGAACAGAACACATACCGATCACATGCAATCAACATCGGTGGAACGTCCCGGCAGAAACGGTCATGTGCAGGATTTCAAGGTTGTGGAAGAAAAAGGGGAAAAACTCGTATTCGATCCCAATCACCCTCATGCCGATGAAAAGGGGTTTGTCAAAATGCCCGATATTAATATGGTTGAAGAAATGGTCGATTTAATTTCAGCCAGCAGGACCTATGAAGCGAATGTGACGGTCATGAATGCGGCAAAACAGATGGCAAAGCGCACACTTGAAATTTAGGGGCTCCAGGCATGAAGATTCCATCAAATAATCCGGGTATTTACAGCGCGGAACAAAGCTATCGCAATTTTGAACACAAAGTCAGACAGGATGAGCCGCTCAAACCTTCTCAATCGGCAGCCGATGCCATAAAGAAGGAAACGATTACTGCAGCCAGACAGGAACAGCAGCCATCGACAAAAGCGGTTTTTTCCAACCAGGAACTGGCAGCGCTCAAAGCCTTTTTCGGTTATGATAATCAGGAAAATTTTAATCTCTACGGCCGGAATAAAATCCGGAATGTACAGTCCGGAATGTTACTGGATGTCAAGGGATAGGAGATACCATGTCAAAAATTAATCAATTATCAGCATTGCAGTTACAACAGATTTCAGATAAAAGCAGAATGCCTAAAACGCAGGAAATACAACTGCCTGAGGGACAAAAGGACTTTGGTCAGACGATTTCCGATTTCGTTAAAGCGGTCAATGAAAAACAGGAAGCATCGTCCGAAAAAGTGGCTGATATCATTCAGGGACGCTCACAGAATCTGCATGAGGCCATGGCTGCCATGGAGGAATCAAAGCTGAGTTTTCAGCTTATGGTGGAAGTACGCAACAAGCTGCTGGAATCTTATAAAGAAATTGAACGCATGCAGGTCTAACCCTCTAGAACAGGAACGATTCAATGAATCACATTTTTTCGCAATTAACCCAATTCATGATGCAGTATCCGCTGAAGCAGAGACTGATCCTGGCCGGTGTTCTGGTGGCTTTTGTCTCAGCAATCATCGCCCTGGTACTGTGGGCAAACCGCACGGAATATGAACTCCTCTATGCGAATCTCGAACCATCCGCCGCCAGCTCCATCGTAGGTGACCTGAGGGATAGTAATGTCAAATACCGCCTGAACAACGGCGGAACCACCGTATATGTTGCCCGCGATAACGTGGCTGAATTGCGTCTGAAATATGTTCAGAGCGGTTACCTGAAAGATGCCGTTTCCGGATATGAGCTGTTTGAGGAAAATACGATGGGCATGACGACATTCATGCAGCAGCTCAATCTGAGACGCGCCCTCGAAGGGGAACTGATGCGTACCATTAACCAGTTTCCGGAAGTGCGCCAGAGCCGCGTCCATCTGAATATGCCGGAACACCGCCTGTTCGAAGAAAATATGAATGGAAGCGCATCCGTCGTTCTGCATCTGCAGCCCGGAACCAGCATGGCACCCGCCCAGGTTTCCGGAATCGCTGCGCTGGTTTCCAATAGTGTGGAAGGTATCGATGTGGGAAATGTCGTTGTCATGGATTCCAAGGGTAATATCCTGATTGAGAAACCGAAAGACAACGGCGTTATTGGTGCGGTCGGAAATCAATGGGAACTGCAGCAGTCTGTTGAAAATGAATTACAGAGAAAAGTGACAGCCCTGGTTGAAGGCATCGTCGGAAAACAGAATTCCGTCGTTAAAGTCGCTGTCGAGCTTAATTTCGATCAGCTTGAACGGACGATCGAAGAAGTGGATCCGGAAAATGTTGTGCTGTTGAGCGAAGAGCGCTACACGGAAACCTCTGCGAACGGTCTGGATTCATCTAATCTGAATGTGGAAAAAGTGACATCAAATTTCGAACTCAGTAAGCGTGTCGAGCGGTTTATTGCCAACACAGGGGATATAAAGCGCCTTACCGTTGCGGTGCTGGTCAATGGCAGATATCAGACACTGCCCGGCAGCGAAGGTACCGAAGAAGTTCAGAAAGAGTATGTTCCCCGTTCACAACAGGAGCTGGATCAGATTTCCTCCCTTGTACGGACGGCTGTCGGTTTTTCCGAGAATCGCGGGGATATTGTCGACGTTCAGAACATGCAATTCGTCGATACTGTGGTGAATGACGATCAGGAATATTTTAATGATATGATGCAACGTGAAAAATGGGAGACCATTATGACGTATGTTTTGATCGGATTGGGATTGATCTTGTCCTTTTTCCTGGTTCGCGGTCTCCTGAAGACCAGCGTTAACGGGTTGAGTCTTCCCGGTGCTGAAAAAAACCTCGTGGAAGGCGGCGGCGAAGGTACCGCTAAACTGGAAGGGAAGAGTGCCCGCGCGGTCGAAGCCCCGGAGGAAGAATCGGAAATTGATGAAGATTTGTATATTGCAAAATTAAGTCCCGAAGCCAGGGCCAAATTGAAGGCAAAGGATAAAATGACTGAGGAAGTCATCCAGTTTGCCAAAGAGTCCCCCGAAAATGCCACGAAACTTATGCGCTCATGGTTAACGCAACAGGGAAGGTAACATGACGTTTGAAGAGTTGAATCCGGTTCAGAAGTGCGCACTTGTATTAATTGCACTTGGTGTTGAAAACGCTTCGGAAATACTTAAGAATCTCGGAGATAAGGATGTTGAAAAAATATCCATAGAAATCGCCAAGCTGCAAAATGTGCAGGCTGAAACACTGAGTGCCGTCATCCAGGAATACTACCAGATGATGACGGCTAACCAGTATATCGTACAGGGTGGTATCCGGTACGCAAAAGAAGTTCTGGAAAAAGCCTGGGGAATGAAACGGGCTGAGGAAATCCTTAAAAAAGTGGAAGCAGCTACGGAGGTCAGTGCTTTTTATCTCTTGCAGACCGTGGATGATAAACAACTACTGAATTTTCTGCAAAACGAGCATCCGCAGACAGCGGCTTTGATAATGGCTAACCTGAAACCCATGCAGGCCGCTTCGATTCTCTCGGAGCTTCCTGAAGATTACCAATATGAGATCGCTTACCGCGTTGCCACTATGGAAAAGACCTCGCCCGAACTGATTGAAGATATTGAGGATGTGCTGCGTGACCAGATGGGTACAGTCTTCGGCGGTGGCCTCAGCAAAACGGGAGGTGTGGAATCGGTTGCTCAGATCCTTAATTCCGTCAGCCGTACGTCTGAAAAGAATATCCTTACGAATCTCAAAGAGCGTGATGAAACACTGGCAGCCGAAATTCATGACCTCATGTTTATCTTCGAAGATATTGTCAAACTTCCGGATTCCACGATCCAGAAGATTCTCAAAGAGATCGACTCGAAGGCCCTTGCTCTGGCACTCAAAGCAACCAGCAGCGAACTGCGGGAGAAGATCTATCAGAATATGTCGGAACGTGCTGCCGGTATGATTAAGGAAGAATTGGAATATCTCGGTGCGGTTAAACTGAAAGATGTGGAAAATGCCCAGAAAGAGATCCTGGATGTTGCGAGAAGGCTTGAAGAAGCCGGTGAAATTGTCCTGACACTGGAAGAAGAAGAATTGATTGAATAGGAAACAACTGTGAAACTGAATCTCAAAATAGACAGGAAAATTGTAGGTATTACTCATAAACCGGTTTCCGATACGCATCTCAGCCATACATATGATGCGGAGGCATACAAAAAAAAGCTCGCGGAAAGAGGTCAGAATGATGAACAGGTTGTTAAAAACATGGCTGATCGCGTCAGGGTGCTCGAGCAGGAACTGCAAAATACTCGTGAGGAATCGTTCCAGGCCGGCTTCGATGAGGGGAAGGAGCGCGGATTTGCGGAAGCCTCGAAAGAGAGCAGAAACCTGCAGAAGCAATTAGATGCGATGGAACAGCGCTTTGCGGATTCCCTGCTGAAAATGGAACTGCCCTTGCTGAGCCTGGCCAGAAAAATGGCCGAAAAAGTGCTTATGAAAGAACTGGAATCCGGTATCGAAACCGATAATGTCGTTTTGGAAAACATCCGCAAGGGCCTGCAGGAAGTGATCGATGAACACAACGTATTGATCCGAATGAACCCGGAACAACTGAAAGCCTTAAATTCCGGGGATATAAAGCAGGAGCAGAATCTGCAGGGAAACATGGATATTAATCTTATCGGCGATAAGAATCTCAGGCGTGGCGAATCGGTTCTGGAATCAGAAAATTATATTGTTGACGGTACCTATTCAACCCAACTGGATCATCTTCGTGATCAGATTGCAAAAGAGGTTGTGGAATGAGCGTACTGGAAGAACGATTCACCGCACATGCACAGCGGCTGAATGAAATGGAAAGTGTGCGAACCGATGGTAAGGTGTCCCAGGTTGCCGGACTGGTCATCGAAGCAACTTCCAGGGGGGGGACGGTCGGTGATGTCTGCGAAATCTCCATCGACCGCAATAAAAAAATCTATTCTGAAATCGTCGGATTCCGTAATAATAAAATATTGCTCATGCCCCTGGGGGAAACGGTGGGTGTGTCTCCGGGCAGCCGGATACGCAGAAATACACAACCGCTTACGGTTCCGGTAAGCCACCATCTGCTCGGACGGGTAATCGACGGCCTGGGACGGCCGATCGACGGCAAAGGACCCATTCCGGCAGACGATGTTCACAGTGTGTATAATGATCCTCCCAATCCGCTGTTGCGTAACCGGATCAGTGAAACGCTGACGACGGGTATCCGTTCGATTGACGGACTGATTACTCTCGGAAAAGGGCAGCGGGCAGGCATATTTGCCGGAAGCGGCGTGGGAAAAAGTGTTTTACTTGGTATGATCTCCCGCTATACGGATGCGCAGGTCAACGTGATAGCCCTGATCGGTGAGCGCGGGCGTGAAGTGCGGGAGTTTATTGAACGGGATTTGGGAGAGGAAGGTTTGAAACGATCCGTGGTAATCGTCGCCACGTCCGATACCGCCGCTACGGTCCGGATCAAAGGGGCTCTGATTGCAACCAGTATTGCCGAATATTTTCGTGATCAGGGGCTGGATGTGCTTTTGTTGATGGACTCATTAACCCGTGTCGCCATGGCCCAGCGTGAAATCGGGCTGGCAATCGGTGAACCGCCTACGACAAAAGGGTATACACCTTCGGTTTTTGCGCTGCTGCCGCGGTTACTGGAACGAGCCGGAAATTCTGAAAAGGGAACGATTACCGGTTTGTATACGGTTCTCGTCGAAGGTGATGATCTGGACGAGCCGATCAGCGATGCGGCCCGCTCGATTCTCGACGGACACGTCGTCCTTTCGCGACGTCTCGCGACGCGTGGTCACTATCCCGCTGTTGATGTCCTGGAAAGTGTAAGCCGTGTCAGGAACGAAGTCGTCAGTCCCGGGCAAAGACTACAGGCGTCTAAAGTACTGGAATGGATGGCCGTTTACAGGGAATCGGAAGATTTGATCAATATCGGGGCCTATCAGAAGGGGAGCAATCCAAAAGTGGATGAATCGATTGCCCGAATTGATAAAATTAATGCCTTCTTACGACAGGATATCAATGAACCCTCGGCATTTGAGATGACACTTTCGAAGTTGTCAGAACTTACGGGTAAGGAATAAGTATGGCAAAGGGATTTAACTTCTCGCTGCAGAAAGTGCTTGATGTCCGTAAACATACGGAAAACCAGCGCTCCATTGAGCTGAGCCGTGCCCAGCAGGAATTTAGAAAGGAACAGGAACGGCTTCAATCATTGAACGAAAATAAGACAAAAGTCTTGAATACCGACCACTTCGAAACAACCAGTCCGGTTGAAATTTCCCTGAACAGTCTGAAAGTGACGAATAATTATATCGATCAGCTTAACAGGGATATCACACGGCAGCAGGATCAGGTGAGCCAGACCGGACAAAAGGTGGACGATAACCGGGAAAAATTAATTTCTGCGGTTAAAGATAAAAAGGTGGTCGAGCTGCTTAAGGACCGTTATTCCGAGAAGTTCAGGAAAATGAAGAATCTGGAAGCAAGTAAAAACGAGAGTGAAATCGCGCTCAGAATTGCGATGAAGAACAAAGGTGATAAATAGGTATGGATATAAAGAAACTGTTACTGGTCAGTCTGGGCTCTCTGGTTGTTTCAATCGGGCTCATGTTTGCGTTACTCTACTTTCTGCAGCCACCACAGAAAACGGCGGATAATGAAAAACAGCAGGAAACGCCCGCCGCAAAGGCTGCCGAAACTATGCCGCCTGCCCGGATGCCCCTGGTCAGCAACGTCAATGAGGACAGTCTCCGTAATGAGATCACGATCCTGAAAAATAGTATGACCGAGAAACAAAAGGAAATCGATAGCCTGACGCTTGTCCTAAAAGAGAAGGATGATCTTGCCGGCTCCTATCAGAGCCAGATCGACGACCTCAAAGAACAAATGGAAAATGACAGGGCAAAAGATGATAATGCAAAGACACTTGCGAAGACATTTGAGACGATGAAAATACCGGAAATCGCCAGATCTGTCGCCAGTCTGAATGACAATGCTCTTATCCGGATTTATTATAAAATGAACAGCCGGCACCGGAAGAACCTCCTGATGGCTCTTTCCGGTGAAAGGGCTTCGCGTTTGACCAAAAAAATGATGAGTTTAGCAAGCGAGTAAAAAATGAAAGAAATTGCGGCCCTTAAAAACCTTAATCTGAAAATAGGCGGCGGAAACGTGAAAATCGGCTCCGGGCTTTCAAATATTTTTTTCGGATCGGTTCTGAACAGAACAATGCAACTTTTTGGCGGAAATTATTTTGTCGCCGGCAGTAAGCCCGGGCGTAATCCGGCCGGTCAGAGAGTATCAGACTCGCCCCTTATAAAAATTATCATCAAAAACAAAGCGGCCGGAACAAAACAACCTGTGCATCCGCAGAACATCGCCGCGCAAACCTATCCGGTTCAGGAAGATCATATCCACAGTCAGATGATAAGTAAAAAAGGTGGTAAATCGATAGAGGAAATCCTGAGCGGAACGGGAAAAACAGGTAAGCCGCACACTGTTTCGGAAAATAGCAAAGAATCGGTTCGTTCAGGTAAGACCGCTGTAATAGTTAATAATACGGAAAAAAGAGAAAGCAGGGAGAAACAGCAGGAATCGCTTGCAGAGGGCCGGATTCAGTGGCAGGGACGTGATGCTTCACATATCATCGGGCAAACGGAGGGTGTTGATAAACAGGCTGGTCTGAAACATAATGCGGCTGTTAGCAGGGAAATGCATAATAATCCTTCTTTCCGGGAAGCAAAACGAATAAAAACAGTTGTGCCGCCGGAAACGGATAAACGGATTCTCGCGGATAGCCAACGGCAGGAAGGTTCTAAAGCAACCGCAACGATTGACAACAAAGAGGTGATACAGGGAAGTACAAAAGGACAGCATAAAACGGATATTCCCGTTAAAGCAATGAATGAAGCCGGAACCATGCGTACGAAAGCGAATGCGCCGGTGAATGACAAGGCTGCCGCGAACACGGAAGCGGGCCACCAGCGGATAAATAAGGCACCGGTCCAGGAGCCCATTCCGGTTAAACAGTCCCGGGAAGGAATTCCGGCAGCATTCCGGGATCATTCGCGGAAAGTGGATGTGACCGGCATATCCGCCAGGCCAGATACTGCAGGAGACAGCCAGAGCGCACAGAAAAAACCGGCGGTTACTCCCGGAAAACCGAATATACCGCATAATGTAAAAGTGGAATCACCGGCTGGTGCTGTCAGAGAAAATTATGCGCAGGCTACGAAACAGGTTAAAATGGAAGCACCGACCCTGTCGGTAAAAGAACCGATTGTACCGGCAGGACGGCAGTCTTCGGGCATGCAGGCGGCTTCGATAACGGCTGACAACCAGGTCCCGTCCGGCAAACAGCACCGGACCATTGCGGAGAACCGGTCAACACCGGTTAAAGAAATGCCCCCTCTTTCACGGGAGCAGTCTTCTGCGCAACAGACAACAAAGCATGCAGGAACGACTCCGCAGAAACCGGCAGACGCTGTTGCCGATAAGCAAACGGTCCCGGAAAACGTCCGGACCGCTATGAAAAATACCGTTCGTGTTGAGGGGACGCATGATAGTAAAACCGCTCACCCGTTCCGTCAGGCTGGAGAAAAGACCTTCCATCACGAGATGTCGTCCAGCGCCAGAAAAGCACATGGAGTGCGCTTAAATCCTGAACAGGTGAACATAAAAGTCTCCCGGTCTGAACATGTTCCTGAACAGAAAACGGCTCAAAGAACGATGCCCGAACCCCGACCGGTATTCAGCCGGACAACACCGGTCGCAGATCATACAGCGCGGGCAGGTAAAACCGACGTGCAGAGAGGACCGGAATCCGGTCTTCAGGAACGTAACCAACACAATGTAGCCAGGCAGGAACCGTTAGCGAGCGCCGGAAAAGTAAAAAATGCGGAACCAGCGGTATCAACACGGGCATCAACAACACCGGAAGGTTCATTCGTCCGCCAAAAGGTAACGGAAAACAGGGCTTTCGAACAGGCCATTAAACAGGATGTTAACCGGGCCACAGAACCGAAGAACATTTCGAAAGAAACAGCCACGGTGCATAGCAGGGAAACAGGTGGGAGCAACGAGCCCAAAGAGTTGCAGGCCAATAAGCGTGTTGACGTACCAGGTCAAAAACAGGAAGCCAGACCGGATACCAGATACCATAATGATCCGGTAGTAAAACCGGATGAATCTGTGAAAGGTAAAGATTCCAATGTTATTAAGCCGGAACCTGCCGGCAAATACAGTGACCATATGCAGGCGTCATTTTCTGACAGGGAAAAGCAGGTAAACGTCTCCCGGGAAGCGTTCCGAACCGATGAAAAAATAGTAAAAGAAAATCAAAATCCGGGTTCAGAAGTACGAAAAACAGTCGAAGATAAAACCGTCATCAGGGAAGATGATAGAACCATACCGGACAGGAACCGGGATAAGGAAATCAGAACAGAAAATGGCCGAGGTTCCATTCAGAATCCCGATGAACGCAGTGAAAAAACCAATACTGCTTCGAAAACAGATTCTGATACCTATCCGGACAAAAAGACTTCCGGAGCAACAACACAAAATCCGACCGAAACCATTTCTGCAACGAAAAGAGATGTTGATAAAAACGAACATCTGAGAAGTAAACAAATGGATTCAGAACAGTCCGTTAAACGCACAATGAGTAACGAAGAAACGTTGAAAGATTCTGCAAACCAATCCTTTTCCAGGGAGGAATCATCCTCTTCTCATGGAAAAACGGAAAAACAGGATTCGGATACCGGCATGGCGAGCCGGTTTCAGCGTTCAACGGAATCGAATATGAAACCTTTAACTGAGCCTGTTCCTCAGCGGTATGCCGACCAGTTAAACCAGATACGCGAAGCGATCGCACTCCGATATTCGGTCCGGGCAGGCGGTGCCGTACAAACCAATTTTCACATTGAACGGGGGCCCCTGGGCAAAATGGATATTTCATTTTACAGGGGAAACGGCGGGAATAAAATAACGATTCTTGTCGAATCGGAATTGGTTAAATCAGAATTGCAGAAATTTATCCCTGTGATTCAGCAGGGCTTGCAGGAAAAAGGCATCGAACCACAGACCATTCAGGTCGATGTCCACAATTCCGGCGACAAACAGGATAATTCAACAGAAAATAAATCGGAAAAGGGAAATTTTCAAAACCGTACAGGAAAGGAGGACTATGAAGAGAACATAGCACACACCGAAAATAAAAGAGATTATGGTTATAACACAATTGAAGTTATAGCCTAACCGTAAAGGAGGTATGCATTGTACCAAATGAGTCCGTTAAACCACACGATGATTTTCGACAACTATTCCCATAGCGCCTCTCCGACAGGTGAGATGGGAAAGGATGAATTTCTTCAGATGCTGGTTGCACAACTGCGTCACCAGGATCCGCTTTCTCCTATGGAAAGCCAGGATTTTGCCTCTCAGCTGGCTGAGTTCAGTTCACTCGAGGAATTAAGCAGCATCGATGATTCCGTGTCGGAAAGTGTGGATGTAGACCTGGTTCTGACCCAGGCGATCAACAATACCCTGGCTACTACCCTCATCGGAAAGCAGGTGCTTGCTTACGGCAACAGCTTTGAAATGAAGGATGGCGCACAGCCGGATATGTCATTCCGTCTGGGCGGGCCGGCTGAAGAAGTGGATATTACGATCTATGGCCCGGACGGTAGTGTTGTCCGGACGATGACGTATAATAGTCTTAAACAGGGTGAGCACTCATTTCCCTGGAATGGTGAAAATAATCAGGGTGAACGAATGCCCGATGGCAGTTACACATTCAGCATCAGTGCACGAGATGAAAGTGGCAATGCGGTAGATGCCGCCACGATAAGCCGCGGGTATGTCTCTTCCGTTAAATATGAAGATGGCATCGCCGTTCTCATGGTTAACGGCAGGGAAATTAAATTTAACGATGTTTTGGAAATTGGCTAGGTAAACATCAGGAGAATGTTATGAAGGTCGCTGATCTTCAAATGAACTCGAAAATTCATCCCGTTGATCCCGGACAAATCCGGAAACAACAGGGACAGGGAGCTGACGTCAATCCGGCGGGAAAACACCTGTCATTTGGTGAGGTGCTGCGCACCCAGCTTCAGTCCGGAACGGAAGTCCGGTTTTCGGCACATGCCATCGACCGCATACAGCAACGCTCGGTTGCATTGACCGTTGACGAACTTTCGCGTCTGAGTAATGGGATGAAACAGGTACAGGATAAAGGGTCACAGAATTCCCTGATCCTGGTTGGTGAAACGGCTTTTGTTGTCAGTGTAAAAAACAACACCGTTGTGACGGCTGTCGACAAAGCGGATACCGCCAACAGAGTATTTACAAATATTGATAGTGTAGCAATTGTTTAACCGGGCTGGTCCCCTTTGGGGAGGCCCTCCACCCGCCGAACGAATGACGCGGGTACGAATCCTTTAGGAGGGAAGTTAATTATGTTACGTTCTATGTTTTCAGGTGTATCAGGTTTGAGAAGCCATCAGTTAAAAATGGATGTTCTGGGTAATAACATTGCCAATGTAAACACAATTGGTTTTAAAAGCGGCCGTATCAATTTTACGGCTACGCTGAACCAGTCCCTGTCCGGATCTTCACGGGTTGCCGGAGGCGGAAATCTGAATCCGATGCAGGTCGGTCTGGGTATGAAAGTCAGTTCCATCAATGCACTCTTTAATCAGGGTTCACTGGAACAGACCAACAATATCACCGATATGGCTATCGATGGGGACGGTTTTTTTATTCTGGGATCAAACGATACAAAAGGTGGCAATCTCTATACCAGGGCCGGCTCCTTCTCCTTTAATGCAGATGGTGTGCTGGTCAATAATAATGATCTGGCCGTAAGAGGCTGGATGCTGCAGGAAAATGAAGACGGCGTTGTCGAGCCTGCGTCCACACAGCTCGGCGACATTACGTTGAATTCCAACCTGATTTCCAAAGCGGTTGCCACGGAAAATGTTTACCTGACCGGTAATCTGAATGCCGGGTTGCGTCCGGTCACGGAAGTCTGGACCATGTCCAGTGAATTGAGCACAAAGCGGGCAGAGCTTTCGGGAACGGGCCTGACCTTTCCGGTTGATGTGACGGCAGCGAATAATAATTTTGATATTACGCTTGTACGTGACGGTGGAGCCCCTGTTACAGGAAATATTGTACTGACTGAAACCTCCTATGCCAACATCAGCAGCCTGATCAGCGAAATTAATTCGCAGATTGCAAATGATTCCGGTCTTTCGGGACGTGTCCAGGCGATCGCAGATGGTACAAACATCACGTTTCGTGTACTCGATGAGGACAGTAACCTCGGTTCGACGATCACCCTGAATGACGGCGCAGCCAACAGTGTTCTTGGTGATCTCGGCTTTGCAGATGGCGCAGCAGATACAGGTAATTCCGTTCTGACTGCCGCCACGGACCTGAACCAGATGCAACAGGTGAACACGGATCTTGTTGCCGGCGATACCATTGAGATATCAGGTTTCAATCCCGATGGAAGCGTAGTAAATTCGACATACACCTATGCGCCCGGGGACACCGTTCAGGACCTTGTCGATGCGATCAACACCGCTTTTACAGGTGCCACAGCAACTCTGGAAGACAGTAAAATAGTTATAACCGATTCCGTCGGCGGTGAGAGCGAAACAAGCATCAACCTGACGAACGGTGCCGGTAATACGGGTGAGATCAGTATGCCCGGATTCCTGAATACAGAAAAAGGTTTTACAGGTAAAGTTTCCACATCTGTCGTCGTTTATGACAGTCTGGGAGCCAGTCACAACCTGGTCTTTGAATTCACAAATACGGAAAATCCCGGTGAATGGTCCTGGGAGGTCATTCCATCCGGGGACGAACAGATCCTGAACGGCGGTTCGGGTACGGTTCGGTTCACTGAAACCGGTGACTTAAGTTCGTTTACCTATGACGGCGGTGTCAGTTCCCTGCGGTTTGATCCGGGGCAGGATGCGAATATTATGGAAGTTGCGCTGCACGCCGACGGTGATGAGCAATTCTCCGGTCTTTCCCAGTATGATTATGTAACGACCCTGAACACACGCGAGCAGGATGGCCGGGCTACGGGTGAAATTATCGGTATTTCCATCAGCCGCGAAGGTGTCGTCAGGGCCACATTCAGCAACGATGACAGCATGGTAATGGCCAAACTGGCAATGGCGCAGTTTGCAAACAATGAAGGTCTTGTAGAAATAGGAGAAGGTCTTTATCAGTCAAATTTCAGTTCCGGTGAAGCGGTCACATACGGATTAAATGATGACTTGCCCTCTTCCATCATATCCGGTGCTCTGGAAATGTCCAATGTAGACCTGGCCAGGGAATTTACGGAGATGATTACCGCGCAGAGGGGGTATCAGGCTAATGCCCGGGTGATCACGACCTCAGACCAGCTACTCAATGAGTTGATGAATCTGAAACGTTAATCCTGATACGACCCGTACCGGACGATGATATATGGCCATGGCGTGCGTCCATGGCCATATTTTAGATCTTTCTGATTTTATAGAGGTTTTAATGGATCTTGCAACGATTATAGGAATCATCTCCGGTTTAGTCCTGGTAATTTATTCCATTATCCTAGGTGGTAATGTTGCCATTTTTATCCATTTCCCTTCCATCCTGATCGTGGGAGGTGGTGCGATGGCGTCCACATTGATCAGCTTTAAAATGTCCGAGTTCATTGGCGTGGTCGGTGTGGTAAAGAAAGCCTTCTTTGATGATAAAACCAACAGCATCGATCTGGTTAACAGGATCGTCGCGCTATCCAAGACGGCCCGCCGTGAAGGTTTACTTGCCATTGACAGAGAAGTTACAACGATCGATGATACCTTTTTTAGAACCGGTATGGAGATGGTGGTTGACGGTACGGAACCCGAAATTATCCGTAGTGTGCTGGAGACCGAGCTTTCATACCTGATGGAGCGTCATAAAAAAGGACAGCAGATTTTCACGACGCTGGGAACTTATGCGCCGGCTTTTGGTATGGTCGGAACGCTGATGGGGCTCATCGCCATGCTGACCAAGCTGGATGATCCAACGCAGATCGGTGGTGGTATGGCTGTCGCACTGATTACGACATTTTATGGTGCGTTGTCATCGAACCTGATCTTTTTACCCATTGCCGGAAAGCTGAAAAACCGTTCCGATGAAGAAATCATGATAAAAGAAATGATTATGGAGGGCGTACTCGCTATTCAATTCGGCGAGCATCCCAATACGATACGACGGAAACTGTTAAATTTTATTCCGCCGAAGGACAGGGAAATCCCGGAAGAGTAAGCGTCTATGAAAAAGGAGAAGGAAGAAATAAAGGAACCGTCGGCACCATTTTGGATGACCACCTTTTCGGATATGGTCACGTTGCTGCTCGTGTTTTTTATATTGATTCTTTCCTTCTCCACGATTGAACTGGAAAAATTTAAAGGAGCCATGAGCTCCATGAAAGGTGCACTTGGTGTTATGCCGGAACATCAGGCGGTATATGAAAAAATAAAAATGAATCCGTACGATAACACAAAAACCCAGACTTTCGAACGTGGTTTTATGGAAAAACTGGAAATGATTAAAGAATTCGAGGAAATGATTGAACGGGAGAACCTGGCGGAAATGATTGAAGTGGAAATCACCGAATCCGGTGTGCAGGTTCGTCTGGGTGACCGGCTGTTATTTGATGAGGGAGAGGCCGATTTAAAACCGGCAGCCCTGAAGGTTCTGGATGGTATCGCTGAACTTCTGAAAAAAGATTTTGAAACGTTATACGTGGAAGGTCATACAGACAATCTCCCTATCAATACAAAGGAATTTCCATCAAATTGGGAATTGTCTACGGCGCGGGCCTTACGCGTGGTAAAATATTTTTATCAGGTACGGCATGTAGATGCCACAAAACTGGCGGCTGTCGGCCATGGAGAGCACCGTCCGCTTGTATCCAACACGACCCGTGAAAACAGGGCAAAAAACCGGCGTGTTGAAATCAGCATTAAATGGTAAAGGAAGAATGAAAAAAAGGAGTTTCAGGAATGGCTGATGAAGAAATCCAGTCGCCACCGGAGGTGAAGGAAAACAAAAGTAAAAAATTGCTTATTTATGGTGGGATAGGACTTGTTCAGATAATAATAGCCTTTGTTCTTGTTTATTTTATCATTTATCCAAAGTATCAGGAATGGGCCCAGGGAACGGGTGAGCAGGAAAAGATTGAGGATAAGAAAGAACGAAAACCTTTGGGATTGCTCTATACGATATCCGGACTGACTGTAAATCCGAAGGATACCCAGGGCAATCGCTTTGCCGTTTTCGAAGTCGTGCTTGAACTGGAAGACGAAGAGACGAAAACGCTGGTAAGCCAGTATGAACCGGTAATCATTGACCAATTGCTGGGCTTTTTAAGAACGAAAACGGTGGAAGAACTATCCTTCCATCATCTGACTACGGACATTAAAATAGAAATTATGAGAGTGGTCAACAATATCCTGGTCGATAAGAAGGTCACGAATGTCTATTTCACCCGTTTTGTTTTAGAATAGAAGAGAGGATATAACAGGATGGCAAAAATCCTGTCGCAGGACGAAATTGATGCCTTATTGTCGAATGTTTCCGGTGAAACGGAGGCGCAGGAGGTCATAGAGCAGACCCAGAAGGTTGCCCTGTATGACTTCAAACATCCCAATCTGGTTTCAAAAGAACAGATGCGTCTTCTCGAAACGATTCATGAAGGCATCTGTAGAAATTTTGGCGTATTTCTGTCCGCACAATTACGCATGATTGTGGAAATGAACCTGCTTGCGGTGGATCAGATCATGTATTCCGAGTTTGTGATGTCCATTGCCGCACCCAGCAGTATTTATGTATGCGAAATCGATGATCCGTTCTCACATTTTGTGCTGGAGTTGAATCCGCAGTTGTCCATATTCATCGTGGAAAAATTGTTCGGTGGCCGTGGTAATTTCATTCCGGAAGTCCGGCCCATTTCCGTAATTGAACAACGGATCATGAAGCGGGTTGTGGATCGCATCGCTGTTGAAGTAGAAAAAAACTGGTCCAAGGTGGCTAAGTTTAACTGTAAGGTGAACCGGTTTGAGAGCAATCCTGAATTTGTTCAGATTCTGCCCTCATCAGAACCTGTGGTCGTGGCATCGATGGAGATTAAGATTCACGGGAACTCCACACTGATGAATATCTGCTATCCCTATATGTGGATTTCCAGTATCGTCTCCAGCCAGGAAGTACAGGAAAAAATTTCGTTTGGGTCCAAAGAATCCACACCGGAAGAACGCCATGCCGTTGAACAGAATTTAAACCTGACAAAGGTACCTATCCGGCCCGTGCTTGGGAAAAGCGTTCTTTCCATCGGTGACTTCATAAATTTAAAAGCCGGCGATGTCATTAAGCTTAAAACACGGACAGAGAATCCGTTACCGGTATATATTCAAAATAAACACGTTTTTGACGCACTCATCGGCACCAGAAAACAGCGTTATGCTGTTCGTATTGTATCCGTGAGAGAGGGAGAAGAACAAAATGAAGATTGATACACTTAAATTGAATTATGACGCAAATTTCAATGAACTCCAGTCATTGGTTACAACGGCATTGAGCCAGGTTATACAGAAGGAAATCACACTTGAGAAGGAGACCCTGCAGGATAATGATCTGAAGTCAATGGTGGTCGGCGAGGAATTCCCGCGGGTTTTTATCAGCTTCTCATCGGGTATCGGGCCCAATGAATCCCGGAACCTGTTTGTTTTGCAGGAAGAGTTTGTGCTTCAGTTTTATGCCTGGATGATTGCCGATGAGCCGGCGGAAAGTATCGCAGATGACCATCTGGACGGGCTATCCGAATCCGTGCAGCAGGTTTTCGGCCAGCTTAAAATGGCTGTCGCGGATGATCAGGCTTCGTTTCAGTTGAACAACCTGAACGTGCTCGCTGCTAAAACACCGGAAGACCTGGCTGATTACCTGCCGGAAGAAATCGGTATCGCCTGCACGTACTATGTCTCGGTCGAAGAAGCCGCCTATCCTGTCAATCATTATTTCTGGTTGCCCAATATGGAAGATTCTGTATCAGGTGAACCTGAAGAAACCGGGCAGGAGCCGGATGCGACGGTCGATGTAATGCCTGCAGAGTTCAGTACGCTGGCAGATTTCGGCGATGGCAATGGTTCAGACCGCAATGTGGACGTTCTGATGGACGTGGAACTGGAAGTGTCGGTGGAAATCGACCGGAAGATGATCTTGATTTCAGACCTGCTCAAACTGGGAAAAGGATCGATTATTGAACTGGAAAAATCTGCAGGTGAACCGCTGGACATCTTCGTCAATGGAAGAAAATTTGCTGAAGGGGAAGTGGTTGTGGTGGATGACCGGTTCGGTATCCGCATTACGCAGCTGCTGAGTCCGAAAGAACGCGTCAAGAGCCTGGGATAAGCATATACATGACCGTTATAAATAAAAAATTGAATCTAAACGTCCTCATTCTGGCTGCATTCATCATCCTGAGCATTCCTGCCGGCGTTACAGGAAATAAGCCGGACAGTGTCACGGCTGATACGCTGCAGAAGGAATCCGATGTATATTACAAAAAAACACCCTCTCTGGGTGAAAACGATGAGCAATCCATATTCGGATACCTGGTGCGCGTGATTGTTGTTACCACGATACTTATCGCAATCATTGTTTTCGGGGCAAAATTTTATAAAAAGTATGTCTATCAGAATATCGGTGCGTCGAAAAGCAGGATACGTGTTATCGCCCGACAAGCCATCGGACCGAAACAGTTTGTTGTGCTGGTAGCAATTGACGGTAAAAAATATGCCCTCGGAGTGACCGATCAGGCTGTGAACATGCTGACCGGACTGGGTGATCTGGATGAATCCGAAGATACCGGCGGGGACGTTCGCCGGCCCGGAGCATTTGCGGATCTGCTTAAAAAGGTAACGGGGGAGCGTAATGCGTAATATTTCGATACCTCGTTTGAGCATGCTTATACCTCTGACCGTTTTTCTGCTGATCCTTCTGCCATCAATCGTCAGCAGTCAATCGGCGGTACCCCGTATAACCATTGGTGTCGATGAAGCAGAAAATCCGACAGAACTCGTTCCGGCACTTCAAATCCTGTTCTTGATTACCATATTATCGCTGGCACCGTCAGTATTGATTATGATGACCTCGTTTACACGCATTATCGTCGTATTTCATTTTCTCAGACAGAGTCTGGCGACACAAACGGTGCCATCCAATCAAATACTGGTCGGGTTAGCCCTGTTCATCACATTTTTTATTATGAAACCGGTTATTACAGAGATAAATGATACAGCGGTGCAGCCCTACCTGGATGATCAGATTACTCAGCAGGAGGCTCTGGACCGGGCGGTGATACCTTTACGGGCTTTTATGCTGAAACAAACCCGTGAGAATGATCTGCAGTTATTTGTAGATCTCAAGGGTGGTGAACAGCCAAAAACACCAGAGGACGTTTCGATTGTCTCGCTGATACCGGCTTTTATTATCAGTGAGCTCAAAACAGCCTTTCAGATAGGATTCCTGCTCTATCTGCCCATGCTGCTGATTGATCTTGTCGTTGGAAGTATTCTGCTTTCCATGGGTATGATGATGCTGCCCCCCGTTATGATTGCCATGCCCTTCAAGCTGCTGTTGTTTGTGCTTGTCGATGGCTGGTATTTAATTGTCGAATCGTTGATCAAAGGATTTTAGCATGACGACGGATTTTGTAATCTATATATGCAGAGAAGGTTTAACAACCGCCTTGTTGATCCTGTTACCCATCCTTGGGTCCGGTCTTGTCATCGGTTTGTTGGTGGGAATTTTCCAGGCGACTACGCAGATCAATGAGATGACGCTGACTTTTGTTCCAAAAATCCTCATTGTCTTCTTTATCATTATTATTTTGATGCCCTGGTTCCTGGACCTGATGATGGGGTTTACAATTGAGATTTTCAACCAGATAGCGGCAATGTCGTACTGATATGAATGACCTTATTACAAACGTACAGCAGTGGATGCCGCTCTATATGCTCATTTTTGCGCGTATTTCGGCAATGGTATCCAGCCTGCCGATACTGGGGTATAATACCGTACCGGTAAGGGTTCGCCTGGCCATTGGCTTTATCATCACCCTGCTCATCGCACCGCTTCTGGCGGACTCCTACTCCCTTTCCTATACGTCCATGGGCGTACTCGTTCTGGATGTCATCCGGGAAATTATGATCGGTTTGCTGATCGGTTTCGGAGCACGGCTTATCTTTGAAGGATTCTCCATGGCCGGCTCATTTATAGGTCTGCAGATGGGTATGGCGATCATGAACGTGTTCGATCCGACCAGTCAGCAGCAGCAGCCGATCATAAGTAATTTCTGGTTGATGATTATTATCATATTCTTCCTGGTCACGGAAAGCCATCACTTTCTGATACGTACGCTCTTTTTCAATTTTCAGGAAGTGCCGCTGGCCGGAGCCGTTTTTCGCCCGGTTATTGGCGAAACGATGGTAAACGGCGGACGGTTGATCTTTGATCTGGCCCTGCGTTTTGCGGCACCGGTCATGATTTTTCTGCTGATTATCGATGTTGCCGTCGCTTTTATGGCCAGGGTGATGCCGCAGCTTAATATTTTCTTTATCAGTCTTCCTATGAAGATCGGTACAGGAATTTTGTTGCTGGTGATTTCACTTCAGATATTTCAGACACTATTTGCATATATCTACACGGAACTGGAAATGTTTGTGAGTACACTTATCGCGGGATTTGGGAGTAGCTGATGGCGGACGATACCGGCCAGGATAAAACCGAACAAGCGACCCCCAAACGGCTTGATGATGCCAAGGAAAAGGGTAACGTCGCAAAAAGCCAGGAATTAAACTCAGTCATGGTGCTGGTGGTTGCCGTGATGATCTTCAATTTAATGTCCGGTCAATTCGGCAGCACAATAAAAGAATTCATTATGCAGACGTATATCGATTCTTCATCAATCAGCATTACGGTGCAGTCTTTTCCGTCACAGTCACTCTTTTTCGGAAAGATTATGGGTGCGATTCTCCTTCCGCTGATGCTTGCCTTAATGGTTGCCGGTCTCGTGGTAAACTATACCCAGGTCGGCGTTATTTTCGCCAGTAAAGCCCTCATGCCGGAATTAAAAAAAATCAGCCCGATGTCCGGTCTCAAACGCATGTTCTCATCCAGGTCAGTCGTTGAACTGCTGAAAGGACTCCTGAAAATTGTCATCCTGGGACTGATCGGGTATCAGGTTATTTCGAAGCATCTCTCCGGCTACCTGCTGCTTTCCACGCGGAGAGCATCCGAGATTTTCGGTTTTACGATGGATGTGGTATTTGAAATGACTGTCAAAGTCGCCATCGCTCTATTCCTGATGGCAATAGCGGATTTTGCCTATCAGAAATGGAAACATGCGAAGGATCTCAAAATGACCAAGCAGGAGGTCAAGGATGAGAATAAACAGCAGGAGAATCCGGAATTGAAGAGTCGTATCCGCGGGGCACAAAGGCAGATCGCTTCAAAACGGATGATGGCAGCCGTTCCGGAAGCCACGGTTGTGGTAACCAACCCGACGCATATTGCCATCGCTTTGAAATACGAGCCGGCAACCAGTACGGACGCACCAAAAGTTATTGCCAAAGGTAAACTGAAGGTGGCTGAAAAGATTATCAAAATTGCAAAAGAACACGATGTACCTGTCGTTGAGAATAAACCACTGGCATGGGGGCTTTATGACTCCTGTGAAATCGGCATGGAAATTCCGCTTAACTTTTACCAGACAGTTGCCGAAATTCTCAGTCAGATCTACCAGGCTAACAAGAATAAATTTAAATCGATAACAGGATCAATGCATGGCAACCGAAGCAATTAATAAACCGGCAAACGCCATTGAGAAAAACAGCGGGATAGCGCTGGTCGTCGGTATCGTTGTTATACTCGCCGTCATGATTCTGCCTATGCCGACATTCCTGCTGGATGTGTTCCTGGCCATGAACATTACCAGCGCACTCGTCGTACTGTTTGTTACACTCTTCCTGATGCGGCCGATGGATTTTTCGGTTTTCCCGGGAATCCTGCTCATCCTGACCATGTTCCGCCTGTCACTCAATATCGCTTCGACGCGACTGATCCTTGGTGAAGCGTATGCCGGTGAAATTATTGCCTCTTTCGGTAATTTTGTTGTCGGTGGCAATTTTATTGTCGGGACTATCATTTTTCTTATTCTGGTTATAATAAATTTTGTCGTCATTACAAAAGGGGCCACCCGTATTGCCGAAGTATCGGCACGGTTTACCCTGGATGCCATGCCGGGGAAACAGATGGCCATCGATGCGGACCTGAACGCGGGGTTGATCGATGATGTCGAGGCTCAGCAGCGTCGCGCAAATATTTCCCAGGAAGCGGATTTTTATGGAGCGATGGACGGCGCCAGTAAGTTCGTTCGCGGTGATGCCATCGCCGGTTTATTGATTACGGCTATCAATATTGTCGGTGGCTTGCTGATCGGCACACTCCAACGGGGACTGGCCATCGGTGATGCCGCATCGCTATATACACTGCTTACGGTTGGTGACGGTCTGGTTGCCCAGATTCCGGCCCTTATCATTTCAACGTCCGCCGGTATCGTGATAACCAGGGCATCTTCAAGGGCTGACCTGGGGATCGATATTGCCCAGCAGGTGATCGGTCAGCCCAAGGCGATCTTTGCAACGTCCATCGTGCTGGGGATGATGGGGATTATACCCGGCATGCCGTTCGTTCCATTCAGTATCATGGCCCTGATTATGGCCTTTATCGGCCAGCAGGTCACCCGGATACAGAAAACAGAAAGGGAACAGCTGGCCGCAGAGGAAGAAGAGGTTCCGGAACTCCAGGAACCAGAGGAAAAAATTGAAGAATTTCTGCATCCGGATGCCTTTGAAATTGAAATCGGTTATGGCCTGATACCAATGGTGGACAGCAGCCAGGGAGGAAACCTGCTGGGAAGAATCTCAACCATCCGTAAAAGCCTGGCCATTGAAATGGGTGTGCTGATTCCTCCGATTCGTATCAGGGATAATATCCAGCTGAGCGCTAACCAGTATGTTTTCAAGATTTATGGAATCGAAGCCTCACAAGGAGAGGTAATGATGAACCATTTTATGGTTGTCAATCCGGATCCCTCAGCCGGCCTTGAGGGTATCGAGATGGCGGAGCCGACATTCGGACTGCCAGCACTCTGGGTAAGCGATAAAGAGCGTGAAAAAGCGGAAATTTCTGGTAATACGGTTGTCGAACCGCCTGCCGTAATTGCAACACACCTGATGGAAGTGCTGCGCAATAACTGTTATAAACTGCTTGATCGCCAGGAAACACAGCGCCTGCTGGATCACCTTAAAGAAACACACGCGGCGCTGGTCGAAGGGATGGTGCCGGATATATTACCCCTGGGCGTAGTTCGTCAGGTGTTGAAATCCCTCCTTCAGGAAAAAATTCCCATCCGTAATCTTGTTATAATTTTAGAAACGATTGCAGATTATGCACCTTATTCGAAAGATCCTGAAGTTTTGACCGAATATGTACGTATCGCGATGGTAGAGACAATAACCGATATGTTGAAAATGCCGGATGGAAAGGTGACTATTGCCATGCTGGAACCACGGTTGGAGGATCATATCATGACAAATATAAAAAACAGCGGAAGCATTACACAAAATCTCGGTTTTACACCGGAGCAGGTAAATGCCCTGTTTCAGGATGTCGCAGATAAGGTGGAAAAACTGGCATCTATGGGCGTACGCCCGACACTTCTTGTTTCACCGCAAATCCGTAAGGCGGTTCGAAAATTTATAGAATCCGTATTTTCCAATCTTTTCGTAATATCGTATTCAGAATTAACGAGTGATACAGAACTCAAATCAGTTGGAGTGATAGGTTATCCAAATGCAGGTTAAAAAATTTGTCGGTGAATCATTACCGCAGGCTTTACAGATCGCAAAACGGCATCTGGGCGGGGAAGTGGTCCTTCTCGAATCCAGGGAAATTGATGGTGGCATCAGCCGACCGGGGCAGACCCTGGTTGAAATAACAGTCGGTATCGATGAACCGACGAATGGAAAGACGGTTAAAAGCTGGAACCCGCCAAAAATTGATACCCAGATTGGTGATGAAACACCCGCGTTTGCGGAAAAAAATGACAATTTTACCTCCCTGGTCAATGAAATACTTACAAAGAAACCGGCGAAAACGGATTCAGTACCTGATCCGGAACCCCGGAAACCGGTTGTTAACCGCAACGCAGTTGAAGAACGGACGTCACGGAAGCAGGAATCCAGGGATAAAGATAACAGCAAAATCCTTAAGGAACTCAGCCTGTTACGCCAGGAGATAACCCAGCTCAAACACAGTGGACCAAAAGAGGATAAACCGGACTATCCGGAACTGTTTGCCCGGTCCTTTACCGAACTGAAGGAGAAAGGTGTGCAGCATGAGGTGGCTGACCGCTTTGTAAAACGCGTTTACCGGCTGTTGGGTAAGGAAAAAGGTGTCGGAGAAAACGATATCAGGGATGCATTGATGATGGAAATGAATCAGATGCTGACCACGTATACGCTGGAGACCGATCCGCTGAACCCGGGTAAGCAGCGTGTTATCCTGCTGCTTGGCGGAACCGGCGTCGGGAAATCGACGACCGCCATGAAACTTGCGGCGCATCCGGATATGTTCGGCAAACAGGATGTGGCCATTATATCCGTTGATCCCTATGGCCCGTCCGAAGCACTGAAATCTTTCTCCAGAATGAATGGCACCACGGTACATGAAGAAAAAAATGTCAGTGAACTCCGGGAAACGATAAATAAATTCAAATCAAAAGATGTCATCATTGTCGATACACCGGGTAAAAGCCCCTTTGCCCCGAATCACCTGGATACGCTGGAAAGCTATGTTAAAAATGTCAATCCCACTGATATCTTTCTGGTGCTGGGTATGACGTCGGATATTAAGGATTTATACCTGTCCTGTGCATTATACCTGATGTTGAAACCTTCCGGTGTCATCTTTACAAAATTTGACGAAACCACGCAGCCGGGAAAGGTGTTTTCAATCCTCGATACCTTGAAACTGCCGGTTGTCTGTTTTTGCGACGGAAAACGTATTTTTATTGATATTGAACTCGCTCACATCGAATATCTGTACAACAAGATTTTCGATGAGAATCAGGAAAGCTCTTATGAATAACAGGTTCGGAAACGGTATCATCGGCAGGCAGGCGCGTAAAAACACGAAAAAAGAGTGTCAGATTCTGGCCGTAACCAGCGGAAAAGGCGGTGTGGGAAAGTCAACGGTGAGTGTAAATATGGCCATTCTTTTACAGAAAATGCGGAAAAAGGTACTCCTGGTTGATGCGGATGTGCACCTGGGCAATGTGGACCTGCTGGTCGGATTGCGAACAAAATATACTATCGCGGATGTCATGCATAAGGATATCGCTCTCGAGGATATAATCGTGAAGGGACCGGGTGATATCGATATCCTTCCAGCTTCTTCCGTATCCGTTGAACTGATTGGTATGGAGGAGAATATTCTGCGGAGTTTGTCAAACAGTTTTGCCCGGCTTGACCATGATTATGATATCATATTAATCGATACCGGCGCAGGTATTTCAAAAACGGTTATTTCCTTCTTGCTCGGTGCTGATAAAATTGTTGTAATAATTTCTCCAGATCCCGCTTCAATTGCCGATGCTTATGCAGTAATAAAGGTTGTTAAAAACATTAAACCGGATCTTCCTGTCATCGTAGTGCCCAATATGGTGCATTCGCAGGAGGAAGCAGAAACCATTCATAAAAAAATGAATCTGATGGTGCGTAAGTTTCTGAATAGTAAGATCGAGTTTGGCGGCAGCCTGCTCAGAGATGATCTGATTGCCCGGTCGATAAAAAAACAACGCCCCTTTGTCCTGGATTATCCGAATTCCGTATCGGCAAATGCGCTGCGTGTTTTTAACCGACGTTTGCTGCAAATGTCCGATATGGGAAGTACAGGATCAGATAACATCTTTAACCGGTTGATCACAAGCAGAAAGATTGACTACGAATGGAACGATTAAAATCGATTATTTACAGATTTGCCATACTCGTAGCGGTTGTCAGTCTGATTACCAGCTTTTTCAGTGGTGTGTCCCTGTATACAAGCCTGATTCGGAGCGGTGTCGTTTTTTTACTTACCCTGATCATTGTAATACTCGTTTTGAATGTAATCAGGCGTGTTTTGATTCATACAACAAATTCCTCAACAGATATTGAGAATGGTAGCAAATGATGCAGATGACAGAAAAGCAGAATTTTAGTGAAGGGGAAGAGCTGGTTATATCGTTTGCCAGGACCAAAAATCCGGCTCTGAAACAAAAAATCATTTCTGTCTATGCACCGCTTGTTAAATACATTATCGGCCGGATAAATGTCACCTATTCGGCAACACTGGACCGTAACGACCTCTATCAATATGGTATCTTGGGTTTACTGAAAGCATTGGACCGGTTTGATCCGGACCGCGGTGTGCCCTTCAAGGCCTATGCCTACAAACGCATCAATGGAGAAGTCATCGATGCTCTGCGGAAAGAAGGCCTGATCGGCCGGGATAAGTATGAAAAAGTTAAACAGCTGGAAAATGCTATCAATGAATTGACCGCTGTCTACGGGAGAGAACCATCTGTGGACGAAGTCTGTGATAAACTGGGTATTACGGAAGATGAGTACTACTCCAATCTCAATGCCGCGCAACTGACGTATATGACATCGCTCAATACCCGGATCGCTGACGCCGAAGGAGATTTTATCTATCGTATTGATACGGTTGTGGATGAGAACCAGTATGCGCCGGATGAGATTCTCATTAAAAAAAATCTCAAAGCCCAGTTGAAAACACTTATCGGAAAACTGCCCGAAAAGCCCAAACTGATCCTGGCACTTTATTTTTATGAAGAGCTGACACTGGCCGATATCGGCAAAGTGGTCGGCCTGAGTGAAGCACGGATTTCTCAGATTTTAAATAAGACACTCCTGGAATTGAAAACCCAACTTGGATAGAATCCGGTAATGAAGGATTATTTGCAGGAACCGGCAACATTTATTGTTGAATGTAATATACGCCAGTTGCAGGAGCGTCTGGAGAAAGGACAGATGCTCGACGGACGCATCGTTCTGGTTTTATCAGAACATAAATACCTGCTTCGCATATTGGGCGTTAATTTGGTCATGGAATCAAAATTACGGTTTAAACGATTTGATGAAGTCAAAGTCAGAGTGCAGAATGTGCACCCAAAATTGCAGTTAGCGTTACAGTACAGAGTTTCAGACAGGGGACAACCGGGAAGCCCGGACTTTCCCGGCAAAACAGATATTTTAGTCTGACCTCTTCTTATTAAACAGGGCCACGTCTTCATGTCCATATCACAGAAACAAGAGAACACCCGGCTGAAAGATTACCAGACGACCATCACTATCCTGGAGCATCTGTCGGATGCGATTTTCATACTGAATGGCGAAGGACACATTGAATATGCCAATAAAATGGCGCTCGATATCCTTGGGAGCCGGTTTGATGAACTGCGGGGTCTCGCTTTCCTGGATATCCTTGATCCGGAATACAGCAGGGCTATGCCGGATCAGGAAACCCCAATGAATAGTTTCCTGGAGAAAATCAACAGCGGAGTGCTGCAGAATGTGGAAATCGATCTGGTGTATCATGAATATAAAACACCTGCTGTTATCAGTTTCGGCGTTGTCCGGGATGCCGGGGATCATATTTCTTTTATCATTGTCAGCGCGAAGGATATTACAGTCCGAAGGGATCTCGAACACAAACTGAGCCAGCAGCAAATGTTGACGATTGCCAGGGACCGCTACCGCGAACTGGGTGAGATGGCCGTGAGCCTCGTGCATGAATTGAGTCAGCCCCTGACCACACTGCGCTTGTCTCTTGAACTGACTAATAAACTTGCCGGCATTGGGGAAGAGAAAAAGGAACAGGTCCGGGCAAATATCGACAAAATGTTAAACCTGGTTTCCAATATGACACGGTCCATTTCCAATGTACGGACTTTTGCTACCCAGGCCGAGGATGAATCCGTGAAACCGGTTTCACTGATCAATGCCATAAACGAAGCCAGAGAACTTGTATCCTATGAACTAAAAAACCGGGATATTACCCTCGATGTATCGGAAAAATCACAAACATCCGGCGTTCTCGCCAACCCTATTAACCTGCAGCAGGTATTCGTGACGCTCATCCGGAGTTTCTGGGAACATTTCGATCGGTTCAGCCCTCATGGCATTGAGCGGGAGGAATGGGATAAACGGATTTCTATCGATATCACCGACAATGATAACAAATGGATTGAAGTCATCTTGTTTGATAATATCGATCTGGATGTCCAGACTTTCTTAAAATTGGTCAACCGGGAAACAACAGATAATAACAGGGAAAACGGGATGAATCTGCATCTGGCCACGGCGCGTCTTATTATTCATACCCTGGGCGGTGATTTTCAGGCGCAGTCGCTGCCCTCCGGCGGACGTAAGTATATCATTCGCATCCCGGTGGACCAGAAGGAAGAACGGGACGAGCTGTTCAATCTGATCGAAATGCTTCGTGAATAAATAAGGTAAAAAATTCCCCCCTTACGGATAAAAATTCCTCCTCTCTGTATCATCCGAAAACCGGCGTTTTTAAAAGTATTTAAACAAAAAACTTAACTACAATAAAAACATATAGTTGTGCAATTTCTCATTTTTGCGGGTGAGCCTTCGGAGCGCTTAAAATGAACTGTGATGAATTGGCACTCTATTTGCATGTTACGATGCAAAAATGCGGGAGAAATGCATGCGTATTAATTTACCGGGTTTAAAACAGGCAATGAAAGATCAGTTCGACAAGAACAATATCGTTGCCAATAATCTCGCCAATATCAATACAATTGGTTTTAAGAAAGATAAAATCTTTTTCGAAGTACTGGATAAAAAGGTCGGCGAAACACGGGATGCCGCGCAGCTTACCGATTTTGGTCAGGGGCATCTTGAAGAGACGAATAATCCTCTTGATCTCGCCATTTCAGGCAGGGGCTTCTTTACGGTTGAAACGGAAAACGGCATGGCCTTCACGAGGGAAGGACATTTCAAGCTGGATCAGAACGGTATTTTACGCACAACCGATGGCCATGCTGTAATGGGCCACGGAGGAATGATCGCACTAAATATCGGTCCGCACGAACCGGAAAATGTCGTAATAACCCAAAGTGGCGAGGTGCTGGTAGGTGATGAACAGGTGGGCGAGCTGCTCATATCCGACTTTGAAAATCTTAATAATCTGAAGAAAGCGGGAAGTAACCTGTTTGTGGCCACGGAAGAGGCCGTCGGTTTTGAACCCGGGCAGGTCACGATACAGCAGGGTTTTCTGGAACGGTCGAACGTCAATCCGGCCCAGGAAATGATCGACCTTATCAGTATACAGCGTGAGTTTGAAAGTGTTCAGAAAATGGTTCGGACCATGGATAATATTTTCAATTCCGCCGTTAATCAGCTTGGTAAATACTAGAAGGGAGTACATATGTTACGAGCTTTGAAGACAGCGGCACTCGGTATGGCCGCTCAACAGCTCAATGTGGATGTGATTGCAAATAACCTGGCAAATGTCAATACAACGGGTTACAAGAAAACATCGATTGAATTCCAGGATCTCCTGTATGAGACCATTCAATCGGGGAACCGCGACCGCAGGCAGGGGGATGCCAAACCCACACCCATACAGATAGGCCTTGGTAACAAACCGATCTCAACCTATCGTTCCTTTTCGGAAGGTACCATTGCGGAAACAGGTAATACCCTGGATTTTGCGATTAACGGACGCGGATTTATACCGGTGGAGATGCCTGATGGCTCTTACAGCTATACCCGTGATGGTGCGTTAAAAATCAATTCGGAAGGTATCCTGGTGACGAATTCGGGATTGAAAGTGTACCCGGAAATTACACTCCCGGACAATATCACCAGTCTTCGAATCAGCCAGGATGGTGTGATTACGGCCTTATTGTCCGGTCAGACGGAACCCGAAGAAATCGGACAGTTTGAGCTCGCCAGTTTTATGAATCCTGCAGGCCTGGCTGCTACGGGCGGTAACCTGTATAGCGTAACCGAAGCATCCGGAGAACCAATGTTCGGTGTACCCGGTGAGGAGAGCATGGGCACATTGATTCAGGGATACCTGGAAAAATCCAATGTGGATGTGGCCCAGGAGATGATCAATCTGATCGTTGCCCAGCGGGCCTATGAAATCAATTCCAAGGCGATCCGGACGGCGGATGACCTGATGGCGATGACAAATAATCTGAAACGATAGTTGGAAAGATGCGAGCCAGAATTCTGTTTTATAGTGTGGTACTGATACTTATGGCCGTTCAGCATTCATTGAGCGGAACACCTGAAGAACGGGTATATGAAGCGATTCAGAAATTCTTCGAAACGGCATACGAAGACGAGAATGCAATGCTGGACCTGAACGTGAACCGTGTCCCCGAAGCTTTCCTCACGGAAACCTTAAACCGTGAAATCAGGGTATCGACGCAGCGCAATGTACCGAGGCTCGGCAGGCAAACAGTATGGGTGGAAGCCTGGGATGGCCCTGTCATGGCGGACAAAACGCCGGTCAGCATCGACATTGCCCTGGTAATGCCCGTGTGTGTTTCGCTGGAAAAAATAGACCGTCACGGTACCCTTTCCTCAAAGAATGTCGGCCTGGAAAGAAGGCGTATCGAAAGAGACCCTGATACGATTTATAAAACAACGGATGCAATCCTGAATATGCAGAGCACGCGTGTGATTAGAAAGGGAAATATCATTCAGTCGCGATTCGTGCGCATACCGCCTGAGATCAATGTGGGTGACCAGGTCCGTTTGAAGATCAGAACAAGCCGGCTGGTAATAACGACGACAGGTATCGCCAAGCAGGAAGGAGCGAAGGGAGAAACGATAAGTGTTTTATGTGAATCCACGGGAAAGCGCATCGAAGGCGTGGTGGCTTCGCCGTCACTGGTGATTGTTGATCAGGAGATATAATAATGAAATTTGTGACCGCACTTTTATTGTGCACGTGTTTACAGGGCGGCTTTTTACAGGCCCAATCACTTTATTCTGATATAAAGGCACGAAATGTTGGGGATATCCTTTCCGTGATTATTGTGGAGTCGGCAAACGCTTCCCAGGAATCAAAAAATAAGAACAGATCGGAAAGCGACATGAAAACCGATGCATCTGTCAATGGCAACATGACGGATTTTCTGCCCGTGTTCGGTGCCAGTGCATCCAGCGGATCATCGTACGACGGATCGAACGGGAGTGAACAGCGCGACCGTCTGACCGGAAAAATGACGGTACGGATCATGGAAAAATCGGAAGGCGGTATGTTTAAGATAAAAGGAGAGAGAAAGCTGGAGGTAAACGGTGAATCCAATCTCATGCAGCTGGAGGGGTATGTCCGACCAAGGGATATTACCACGAACAATACCGTATTGTCCTACCAGGTAGCGGATGCCAAAATTACCTATCGCAAAGGCGGACTGGCCAACAAGGTCATGGGGCCGGGTACCGTTACTAAATTATTCACAGGAATCGTCGGACTGGTCGCGCTTGCCGTAGCCGGGGGCTTGCTGGTTCTGTAAAGGGGAGAACGACATTGAACAGATTATATGTATCAGGCATCCTGATATTCCTGATCGTAATCGGCTTAAGGACGGAAAAGGTCTTTGCCGATGTTCGCATTAAGGATATCGTATCGATCGAGAACGCCCACCAGATTTCACTCATCGGCTATGGATTGGTTGTCGGCCTTGATGGTACGGGTGACCGCACAACAGGCAGAAGAGGCGCGATTTTTACAGTTCAGAGTATCAGTAATATGCTCGATAAGTTCGGTATTACTGTTCCGAATGAACAGTTGCGGACGCGTAATGTCGCCGCGGTGATGGTGACGACCAAAATGCCTTCCTTCAGCCGGGTGGGTTCGCAGTTTGATGTCACTGTTTCATCTCTGGGCGATGCCACCAGTTTGGAAGGGGGCGTCTTACTTGTAACCCCGCTTATGGATGCATCCGGCATGCATTACGGGATGGCCCAGGGACCATTGTCTGTAGGCGGTTTCAATGTACAGACGGATGCAGGAGAAAAATTGAAACGGAACCATGCGCTGGTCGGTCGTGTCCCCAGCGGCGGCTACATCACGGTGCAGCCACCGAATCAGAATATCGACACGACCAAGCCGTTACGTCTCTTTCTGATTGATCCGGATTTTGTGACATCGAAGCGTATTGCCGACGAAATTAATCTGAACCTGATACCGGTTGCCGGAACGTCTTACGCACAATCCGTCAGCCCCAGCGTGGTCGAACTGAGTTTTCCGGACACGATTTCCTCGGAAGCGCAGGCGGTTGAATTTATTGCCGCCGTTGAAACCCTTATTGTTCAGGCAGATGTTGAAGCCCGTGTTGTTATCAATGAACGCACGGGCACCATTGTAGCTGGTGGTACCGTAACCATAGATGAAGTCATGATCTCTCACGGCAATCTGACCATTCATACCATGAGCACACCGGTTATTTCACAACCGGCTCCATTCAGCAGAGTGGGTGAAACGGTAGTTGCCCAGGTTACCCGCACCCGTGCAGAGGAGGAAACCGCCAGGAATGCCGTAATACGACAGACGGCAACGGTAAGCGAACTGGCTTCCTCATTGAATGCCCTGGGCCTCAAACCGCGTGATATTATAGCCATTTTCCAGGCGATCAAACAAGCCGGGGCGCTGCGGGCTAAACTGATTATCAATTAGGATATAATTTTATGAGTACAATCGATACCCGTTCCATACATATTACCGGTCAAAAAGTGGACCCGGAGGTTAAGAAGAATAAAGAGCTGCAGGATGCGAGCAAACAACTCGAATCCGTCTTCCTCAGCCAGATGATTAAGGTGATGGAACAGACCATACCCAGGGATAAAAATTCCGGTTCGGGAAATCTGGCGAAAATGATGTTCTCGTCGGTTATGGGAAAAGCCATCTCTGAACAGGGTGGAATCGGATTGGCCGACTTTATCTATAAATCGTTACTGGAAACCGGCGAGAATCCGCTGGATAAGATCAAATCAGGAACGAATGTGGAAGCACTGTATCATATTAATTCATTAAGGGGAAATGATGAATAGTACAGCCAGGGAATTTAAAAATGTATCGCCCGATGAACTGTATCAGGTTCTGATCCAGGAAGTGAATATGTATCGTTCATTGGCGGAAGTGATGGGGGAAATGCAGGTCGCGATTATTAAAGGTGATATTGACCGGTTACAGATGACAACCGCGCGTGAGCAGTCCATCGTGAAAAAGGCGAACGGACTCACTGAGCTGCGTTATGCGATGCTCAAGCATGTATACCTGTCAGAAGGTATTAAAGAAAGGCCCATCACCATTAAAAATCTCATTACCCATTCTTCGGGGAATTTTGACCGGGCCTGGACGGAAGTGGACAAACAATTACACGAAATTGTGGCCGAAATTCAGAGACTGAATCAGGAAAATAAACGATTACTCGAAGTTTCTCTCGGTTTTGTCCGGGAATTGATTCAACGGGTCTATGCCGAACACGAAAAAGATATGATGCAACTGTATTCCAGGGATGGTTCGGTATCCAGGAATGTGAAGGATTCAAAACATTTGGATGTTAACATATAGAGAAAAAAAATGTCAATAGCAAAACTGTTCGAAATCGGCAAGCGGTCCTTACTGGCCTACCAGTCGGCTATCAATACCACAACGGATAATATCTCCAATGCAAACAGGGAAGAATATTCGCGGAAACGTGTCAATTTAACAAACATACCGGCGGCCGTTTCCGGGTATGGCGTTGATACACGTGATGCCATCCGCATGCGTCATAAATTTGCGGAATATCAGCTCTGGAGCGAAAATCAGGATTATGGCCGTCATGAAACAATGGAAATGGTCCTTTCCCAGTTGGAAGGAACCTTTGCCGATGACACGGAAGCCGGTATCTCCAATGTTCTCTCACAGTTCTGGAGTGCCTGGAACGATCTGGCTAATGACCCGGAAAGCTCTTATGCCCGGACGATCGTCCGGGACCGTGCTACAATGCTTACGAACAGCTTTAACCGCATTTACAAGGAATTGAAGGGATTCAAGCCGAAGCTTATCCCCGAAATACGCGACAGCATTTCTGAAGTAAACCAGATGATCAATCAGATTTCAGAAATCAATAAACAGTTGAAGATCGCCAGTTCACCGGATCTGCTCGATGAACGTGACCGGATGATTACCGAGCTTTCTAAAATGATCAATATTAATGTGACAGAGAAGAAAAACGGAGAAGTCAGCATATTTGTTGACGGTTTTATCCTCGTGCAGGATAATGTCGTGAACGAACTGGAAGTGGATACGGTTTCGCGGGATGGGGATAATTTTGTTGAAGTGCGCCTTAAGGATATGCCCCATTCGCCTACCATCCGGTCGGGTGGAATTTCCAGTATGATTGATACCTATAACACGATTATCCCCGATTATCTGGACAAACTCAACAACCTGGCCATAAACATTGTTGAGCGGGTTAATGAGGTTCATGCCTCGGGTTATAATATCAGCGGCGTCAGCGGGGTGAATTTTTTTAATCCCAATCTGACCGGTGCCGGAGATATGCAATTGAATGAAGCCGTTTATAATGATCCTTCCCTGATTGCTACCCGGGCATCGGGCGAAGGCGAGGGAAGTGCCAGCATTGCCCAGGCCATCACAGGTATCCAGTTCGAACAGATTGTCAACGGTGTTTCGGCAAACGAATATTACACATCCATGCTTACAGAACTGGGCAGCCGGATCCAGGAAAGCCAGTTTGTTTACCGCAGCCAGGAGATGATCATTCAACAACTGCAGAATCAGAAAGAATCGGTAACCGGGGTATCCATGGATGAGGAAATGACGAAATTGATTCAGTATCAGCAGGCTTATGAGGCATCGGCCCGTTTGGTTACGACGGTCAATGAAATGGTCGATACCTTGCTGAATATGGCATATTAACAGGGAGCATCTATGCGTATTACACAATCCATGATCATCCGGAATACGTTTTCACGGATAAACGCGAACCGGGAACAGATGAATGAGAGTCAGACGGCCATTGCCAGTGGTAAAAAGGTTCAGAAACCGTCTGATGCGCCGATCAGCTACTCCCGCATATCCCACCTTAGGAATTCACTGAGGCAGAATGAGCAGTTCCTGCGCAGTGTGTCCTATGCCGATAACTGGATGGACAACAGTTCGATTTCGCTGCAGCAGATGGATTCCCTGATTCGCGATGCCAAAGAATACGCCCAGCGCGGCCTCGATGCCATGGCTAATACCGAGACCCGAATGAACCTGGCCAACAGTGTCTACAGCGTTATTGAACAGGCTGTGGAGGTTGGAAATACGCAATATATGGGTAAAAACCTGTTTGCCGGAACACGGACAAAATTGGCTGACCCCTTTGAAATTATCGGAGATGCGGTTGTTTATAACGGAAATGATGAACAGATCACCCGCGCCATTTCGGATACGATTGAACTGGATATCAATGTGACCGGGCAGGCAATCATGGATACCGGTATTTTTGAGGCGTTATTTGATCTCAGGGATGCGTTGCAGGCCGATGATGAGGATTTGATCCGGGCCGCTTTTGATACAATCAATACACTGGTGGATGATGTGTCGACTCTGAAAACATCGCTGGATTCCATGAAAAACAATGTGACATTGGTGGAAAACCGTCTGACAGAGTCGAACCTCTATCTGAGCAGGTATATTTCCGATGAGGAGGATGTGCAGTACGAGGAAGAATATGTCCGTTTTGAATCGGAAAAACTGGCCTACCAGGCTGCCCTGCAATCAACATCCGAAGTGATGAATCTGAGTGTGCTGAATTATTTTTAGTGCCATCCCGTCAGAATGTGTTCTCTTTAGTTAAAATTGATTTGAAGGAATTGTAATGATTAAGGATTCCAGGTTAATCGAATGTGTTCGAAATTCTGCTTCAAGACAGGAGCTATGGTCTAATTTTATTAACGCTTACGAATTAAAAAAGGTTATTGAAATTGGTGTATACCGGGGCGATTTCGCTGCTCATCTATTATCAACGTCAGAAATTATTGAACTGTATTATATGCTCGATCCCTGGAAACGCCTTGACAATTGGAATAAACCGGCCAATAAAGACGACAAAACTTTCGAATCTTTCTACAACGAGACCCTGCAGAAAACAGAATTCGCTGCAGCAAAACGAAAAATATTGCGGGGTAAAACAACGGAAGTCCTGGATCAGGTTGACGATCGCAGTCTGGATTTTGCCTATATCGATGGTGACCATACGCTGAGAGGAATTACTATTGATCTGGTTTCAATCCTTCCAAAAATAAGAAACGGTGGTTGGCTTGCCGGCGATGATTTCTGCAGTAATATATGGCAACATTCCTTTGAATATGAACCTACTCTGATTTTCCCTATGGCCGTCTATTTCGCAGAAGCGATATCTGCCAGAATATTTGCACTGCCTTATAATCAGTTTCTGATCGAGAAAAATGATGAAGGTGTGTTTGAATTTATCGATCTGACAGGAAGGTACAAAGACACCACATTAAGGAATCAATTTGTACAGACCCATCAGGAATTATTGCGAAAAGCAACGCATACACATACTGTATCGAAACCGGTAACAGGTCCAAAAATGACAAGACAATTCATATCATTCCCTAAATCAGGACGGACCTGGATCCGTTATGTTCTGACACAACTCGGCCTTGAGAAGGAAATCACGTTTCATCATGATAATTTTGAATTTAATGACGGAACGTTACCACCCCACAATTTTGATATAACTATCAGAAAAGAAAACTATAAAAAAATTGACAAAATTGTCTACCTGCGACGTGATCCACGAGATGTTATTGTCAGCTTGTATCATCAGGTCACCGGGCGGTTCAAGAGCTTTTTTAATTATAACGGCAGTATATCTGCGTTTATTCGTCACGAGTATTTTGGAGCTGAAATTTTACATAAGTTCCGGACAATGTGGGATGAGATTTCCACTCTTCCCAATATCATGGTAGTTGACTATGAACAGTGCCATGAAAACATGGTGCAGGTTATTAAAAATATCCTGGAGTTTTATGATTTTGATGTCAGTGAGGAACGTATCTCCAAGGCAGTGGAAAATTCATCATTAGAAAAGATGAGGGCTGTTGAACAGAACAACTCATTTTCTCAACCATGGCTTCGTCCCAAGAATAATTCCTTTAAAGTAAGAAAAGGGAAAAAGGGGGGGTATAAAGAGGAGCTTTCGGATGATGATATCGCATATCTGAATAGTGTTTTCGGACTTGACAGAGACACTTCAGATACACCGGAGGCAGCCCCAAAAAACATACTCATCGCCTGGTTCACGTTTTCATTAAACGGTGGTATCGGAAGATTTATTCATGTCGCCCGGGTTCTGGAGAAGCAGGGGCACAGCGTTAAATTTGTTTCTTTGGATAATACAAAAGAAACCGAGTGGCCCTATCTTCAGGGAAAGATAATGTCTGTCGCAGAAGCTCTCGAGGAACAGTGGGATGCGGTGATGATACCCGGCGCAGGTGTAAGTGATGAACAATTACCGGGATTTGAAGTATTGAACAATCCCCGGTTCGGCCTGCGTATTCAACATATTTTAAATGACCGCTCACGTGAAGAACGATTTATCAAAGTAAACAGTGTGTTGAAGCCTCATATCATTATCGTTAATAATTCGCACTGGGATAGCTTTGTAAACCTGGATGCGAATATTTTTCATATCCTTGCCGGAGGTGTAGATACAAATGTGCACGGACCGGTCGAGAACAAACAGATTCCCATAAGTAAAAACAGTTGGCAGATTGGCGGGTATGGCAGAAAAAATCCGGAGCCTCTGATGGCGGCCATACGGGACCTTCCTGAAAAGTACAAACTGCATTTATATGGTATTTCAGATTATCCTTGTGAAAATGCGCAAATACTGAAAGAACAGGGGCGATTGACATTCTGGGGAAATGTGTATGACGAGGAGCTGGCCGATTTTTATAACAAGATGGATGTGGTTGTAACGACGGAATTATTCGCAGGATGGTGCAATACAGCAGCACAGGCAATGGCCCATGGTATTCCTGTCATTTGCTCACGGGCGGGTACAATTGATTTTGCAGAGGATAAGCAGAATAGTCTCCTGATGGAGTCAGTCAATCCGGAAGAGATTAAATCAAAACTCAAGGAACTGACCGGAAACAGGGAATTGATGAAGCGGTTGTCCGAAAATGCTGCCGAAAAAATGAAACAATTTTCCTGGGAAAAGTATTCGAATGATCTTTTAGAATTAATTCGAAAACCGGAATGGAAGCATTATTATCGCAAGCCCTCTCTTGGATTATATGGAAAGAGACATTTTAACGACAGAATTGCAGGCCTGGACTTCCTGCTGGATAAAATAAAAGATCATTCGGTTCTGGATGTTGGTGCAGTCGAAGGACTTGTCGGTCTGTACTTGGCAAGACATGCAGGTGTGAGAACTATTGATGCGTTCGAGTACGATAGCTCCAAAGTTGAAGCCAATGGTTTCCAATGTGTTAGCAAAATAGATCAGGAAATTGATAATGAGGACGGAACCCTTTGTATTTATGAAAGAATAAGGGAGAGGGAACAATCGGAACAGGAATTTGTCCTGATTCTGGGCATGCACCGAAGCGGTACGTCCATGCTGGCAAACATCATCAATTCCGCGGGTTATTATGTCGGTGAACCGGATGATCTCATGGCCCCGAGCAGGGCAAATGAAAAAGGATATTTTGAGAGAAAATCAATTTTTAAAGCGAACGATGTGATTCTAAATCTCTGTAACGGAACATGGTATGATCCGCCGCAAAAGGAGGCCCTGACTCAGGTTCGTATTGATCCGTTCCTAAGACCGCTTCTGGATGTCTATAAGGATAAATCCAGGGTCGTACTTAAAGATCCCCGGTTTTGTTTAACATTCCCTGTATGGCGGCATCTTCTGCCAGCTAATCTAAAAATTGTCTACATAACCCGGGAAAACGATGCTGTAATACGATCTCTGGTAAAACGTGAATCGTTTGACCCTCAAAAAATGGCAGATTTATGTACTTATTATAATGATTCTGTGCAGGATTTTATACAAGACTATCCGCATATACAGGTGCGGTATGAAGATTTGTTCAGCTCGAAGAAAAATGATGTCCTTAGCATGTTGAGCACATTCATTAGTACTGAAAAGGACCTTCAAAGTATTGCAGATGAAATAATTGATGAACGATTAAATCACAACCAGATAAATAAAATGCCGGAAACCGGGCAAAATACGAACAAGGCGGGAACAAAAACAGTAATCGTAACGGAGGCATTTCCTGCATTGACTGAGACTTTTATTCTCAATCAAATTACAGGACTTATTGACCGTGGGCTGGATGTTGAAATCTGGGCCGCTGTGGATCTTAAAGAAAAGCAGGTCCACCGTGATGTTGATCGGTATAAACTCACTGCAAAAACCCGCTATATCGTTTATCCAAAAAATGTAAAAGACGAAAAAGACTGGTTAAAACAGTTTGAAAACCTGAATCACATTGATTATCTGAACGATATCAGCTCTTTTCATGTTCACTTTGGACCAAGTTTTAACAGATTATGGCCATTGTTCCATGCATATCCCGGGAAATATGTGCTGGTTTCTTTTCATGGATATGACGCCTCGAAATATTTCCGTGAGCATGGCGATAACTGTTATGAATACCTGTTTAAACGGGCAAATCATATTACGACACCCAGTAACTATATGAAGTCGAAATTAACGAGCAGGGGTGCTGATCCGAATAAGGTTATCGTTCATCATTATGGAAAAGACCTGAGTGTATTTAAACCTGTTAAGAAACGAAAGGATGGCAGGAAGGTACGTTTCCTCTCTATTGCGCGCCTGGTTCCCAAAAAAGGTCTGGAGTATGCTATTCGGGCATTTGCTGCTTTGAACGACAAAGCTGATACGGAATATGTCATAATCGGCGAAGGTCCCTTGCTGCCGGAATTTAAAAAACTGATTCATGATCTGGGGATGCAGGAAAGAATCCGAATAGAACCCTTCCGGGATTCAGATGAAATTATTGAAGCACTGGGTGAGACTGATGTCTATGTCTTAACAAGTGTTACGGCCGGGGATGGCGACCAGGAAGGGATTCCTGTTTCACTGATTGAAGCACATGCCATGGGTATACCGATTATATCTTCCATCCATGCCGGTATTCCTGAGCTGGTTGCTCATAAAAAATCCGGTTTGTTGAGTGATGAGCGTAACGTTGATCAGATTTCGAAACATATGGAGATGCTGATCAGTGATAAAAAGCGAAGAAACGCATTTTCACGGGAAGCAAGGAAGATTGCAGAAGATGAATTTGATCTGGAAAAGCTGAATAATAATCTGGCTGCATTACTAAACGCATCTACAGGACAATACATGCATAAAAAGCAGCAGGAAGAGGTTAGCCGGGAACCGCTTGTCTCCGTCCTTGTGCCGACTTATAACCGGGCTGATTATATCAGGGAAACCCTGGAAAGCGCTCTTTCTCAAGACTATTCCAACCTGGAAGTGGTGGTTTGCGATGACGGATCAACCGATCAGACAGCTGATGTCCTCAAGACTGTTCAGGATGAACGGGTTCGCTACATCCTGAAGGAACACACAAATGCGCCGGATACACGTAACCGGGCAATCAGGGAAGCAAACGGTGAATTCCTCTTCTGGCTGGATTCGGATGATGTCATGGAACCAGGTATTCTGAAAAAATATGTCAGACTTGCAGCAGAGTATCCCGATGCCGGTATTTACTATGCCGATTTGTATATCGCAGATGAGAATTTAAATGTTCAGAAGGAGTTACGTTATGAAGACTGGTATAACCGTAATCCGGAGCTGATTTCGAAACTTATCACCGGAAATTATATTCCGAATGGCGGTAGCTTTGTAAGAAAAGAGATCTATAAAAATTTCGGCTTTTTCGATAAAACATTTAACCGCGCCCATGATTATGAGTTTTATTCGAGAGCTGCAGCGTCGGTGATTTTCAAGAAACTGAACGCGTTCTCCATCAAATGGCGCTGGCATGATACCAATATGTCCTCGGAATCGGTTCAGTATGATAAATCGTATGACGTAAAGATTACGATGAACATGATGAGCAGGTATTCCCTTGACCGTTTATTCCCCCAACTACCCTGGAACGATAACGAGGATAACCGCTGCGAGGCGATTGCGTATCTTAATATTGCACATCGTCTGAAATTTCTTGGTGACACTGAAACAAGTTATTCGGTTCTTCTTAAGAGTTTGAGGGAATTTCCCGGTAAAGAAGCTGTTGAACTTTTAAATGAGCTGGAATGCGCCTCAGGTAAGGAATTAAATAGCCTGACATTCTCTGTTGTCATCCCCACACGTAACCGGCCGGAAAAGCTTGAGAAAGCAATTGAAAGTGCACTGCAACAGAATGTTAATGATTTTGAAGTGATTGTTGTGAATGATGGGGGCGATGATGTCACGCATATCATCGAATCTTTTAAAGAACAGGATAAAATTATTTATATAAATCAGGCCTCGAATAAAGGACCGGCTGCAGCCCGGAATGCGGGTATTCAGGCAGCCCTGGGAAAATATATCGCGCTGCTCGATGATGACGATGAATTCTACGAAAATCACCTTGAAACCGCTTTGACACATTTAAGTGAAACGATCCCTGTCGTCTATACGGATGCAACACGGGCAACGTATCACAATGATGGAAATACTTATAAACTGGTGGATAAACGTGTTCCATACTCTATCGATTATGACCGTAACAGGTTGCTGATCGGTAACATTTCACCGATCAATTGCTTTGTATTCAGCAGGGAGCTGGCCCTAAAAGCCGGTCTGTTCGATGAATCGATGCAGACTTTGGAAGACTGGGATTTCTGGATCCGACTCTCCAGATTCACTGCGTTTAAGCATATTCCCGAACCGACCGTTCAGGTCAACTGGCGGACGGACGGAACAACGCTTACGACCTCCCGTCAGCAGGATTTTCAGGTCAACAGAGAACGTATTTATAAGAAAAACAGCGCCGATATTCGCAAAATACCGAATATTCAGCAAATCCTGGATGAATTTAAAGCGATCTGGCAGGAAGATGGTAAACCGGCCGGGACACAAGAAGGTTTGAAAACAAATGATAACAGACCCTCTCAGTCAGCCGGAAAGGATGTAACGACGAAAAAACAACCTCTTGTCTCTATCATCATGCTGACCCGTAACGCATTAAAATTTACCAGGGAATGCATTGCTTCCATTCAGAAACATACCCGTTATCCCTATGAAATTGTCTTTGTCGATAACGGTTCCAGAGACGGTACAAAAAAATACCTGCGGGAACTTGTTAAAAAGAATGACAACTTCTCGCTGGTTTCCAACAAGAAAAATCTGGGTTTCGCCGCCGGCAATAATCAGGGCGTCGAAAAAGCAAACGGCCGGTATGTCCTGCTGCTGAATAATGATGTGCATGTCTCCGGCTACTGGCTTTCCAGTATGGTGAATGCCCTTGAATTGGATGACCATATCGGCATGGTCGGACCGCTGACCAACAGCATCAGCGGACGGCAGCTTGTCGCGGATGTGCCCTATAAAGATCTGGAAGGATTCCATGAATATGCGAAACAGGTACGAAAAATCAATGCTGGTACTATTACACCGAGGAGACGTCTTGCCGGTTTTGCACTGTTGATGCGGAAAGACGTGTATCAGAAGGTCGGCGGCCTGGATGTAACCTTCGGACTCGGTAATTTCGAGGACGATGATCTCTCTCTCAGAGTCAGGGAAGCGGGCTATGCGCTCATGGTCGACGAAAGCACTTTCATTCACCATTACGGAAGTCAGTCCTTTGTCGCGAATAAGATTGATTATAAAAAATCACTCGATGACCGGGAAAAGCTTTTTGAAAAAAAATGGCCGGGAGTGGATTACGAAGAACTGCTCGAACTGAAAAATCCACTGGTCCAGGCGATCGAAGAAAAATTACACCGGGCGGAACAATTATTCCTGAATGGGCAGATGGCCGAAGCCGGAGCATTGTACCGACAAATCCTGCAGGATAATCCGATTGAGGGTGCCGCCCTTCTGGGTGCCGCTTACACGAGTAAAAACCTGGGGAATGCCGATGAAAGTGTCCGCTATCTGTCCAGGTTGTTGAAGATTTTCCCGGACAATGCCATAGCCTATAATGAACTGGGAACCGTTTTTGTACAAACAGGTGATCGGGAAAAGGCCGCGGACCTGTTCATAAAAGCGATCGAGTTGGATCCGGCCTGTGTGGATGCCCAGCGCAATTATGCCGATCTGCTCATACTGCAGGGTGATTTCCAGAATGGTGTCAATGCGCTGGTTAAAATCCTGGAAAATCATCCCGATGACATACCAACCCTCCTCTATCTTGCTCAACTGTATATCGAGGCCGGACGCCATGAACAGGCGCTGCCGTTTTTAAGCAAAGTTAACGAGCTGGATCCGGAAAACGAAGCGGCCGGAACACTGATTTCATCCATGGCTTTACAACCGGAGGACATACCGGCACCTGTTGAAGAAGATGAGACGGATGTCCTCTTTGAACAGGCCATACAGGCGAAAAACGAAGGTGATACGGCACGATCCATCTCGCTGTTAAACCAGCTCATTAAGAGGAATCCGGATTATGCGCCGGCTTATAACCTGCTGGGGCTCGTATCCTGGGAGATGAAGGACGGCGAAGGGGCCCGGGCCTTTCTGGTTAATGCCATCGAGAAAGATCCTTCCCTGGTGGAAGCACAGCGCAATTACGGGGATATTCTCATACAGCTTGAAAAGTATGAAGATGGTGTGCGTGTATTTGATACCATTCTGAAAAATCATCCCGATGATATACCGTCCCTGCTATATATGGGGCAGTTATATCTCGATGCCGAACGTTACATGGAAACCGCCGCTTATACGGCACGGGTTCTGGAACTGGATCCATCTAATGAGATTGCACAAAAGCTCCAGGAGCTGGTTGGGCAGTACCTGAACCAGCAAAGCATGGAATCGCAGTATGATCCTGAAGAGTTGACCGGTCAGGCGCATAAAAAACTGGAAGAAAATGACCCCCGGGAGGCTATCAGTCTGTACCGTAAGGTCCTTGAAATCGACCCTGAGAATGCCGGGGCTATGTACGGAATGGGATTGGCGTACCTGGTTATAAAGAACAATATGGAAGCGAAAAAATGGTTTGAATATCTGACCCTCCAGGTCCCGGATTTTGCAGAGGCTTATTTCAATCTGGGTTTGATTGCCATGCATGAACAGGATAGCAACAAGGCTATACAGCTGTTGACGAAGTCTAGCGAAACAGATCCAGGGCACAAGAATGCCAAAAGCACGCTGGCTGAAGTTTTGTTGAATGAAGACAGGTTTGAGGAAGCGCTTCTATTGCTTCAGGATGTGCTCAGGCAGGATCCGGATGATATCTTTGCGCTGACGCGCATGGGACAATTAAACCTGGAAGTGCAGAGAAATGAGGAGGCGCGCAATTATTTTTCAAAAGTGCTGGAACTGGATCCCGGTAATGAACTGGCCAATACAGTGAAACAGGAGTTATCGTTATAAGTGTAAAGCTGACCCTCTGTATGATTGTGCGGAACGAGGAAAAAAACCTGAACCGCTGCCTGGAAAGTGTAAAAGGAACGGTTGATGATATCCTGATCGTGGATACGGGCTCCAAAGACCGTACGATGGACATCGCCCGGCGTTTCGGGGCGCAGATCGTTGAGTACAGTTGGAAAAACGATTTTGCAGATGCCCGGAACGAAGGATTGCGACAGGTGCATGATGGCTGGGTTTTACATCTGGATGCGGATGAAAAACTGACACATCAATCGGCTGCTGCTGTAAAACGTGTTATAGAGCGGACAACCGCTGATGCCCTGATGGTCAATGTCCGAAATTTCCAAACCGGCCACGATCTGGTTAAATGGCTGGATGATCCACAGATACGGCTTTTCAGGGGCGATCGCTCCTATCGATATGAACAACCCGTCCATGAGCAGATCGGAAAGTCGATAACACGTTCCGGCGGCCGTACTGAGAATACCGGACTGCTTATTGAGCATTTTGGTTACACGGAGGAACCGGCAAAAAAGGCGCAACGGAATTTACCGCTTCTGCAGACAGCGCTGGACGAAAATCCCGATGATGCCTATCTGCATTTTAAAATGGGGGAAACCCTGAAGGCCATGAACCGTTTCGAGGAAGCCCGCCTGGCCTTTGAGAGGGTTTTTGACTGTCATTTTCAATCACTTGCTCCGGAGATAATCGATACACTATATCTGCGACTCGGACAGATAGAACTTGCACGTGACAGGTATCCGGAAGTATTACGTTATTGCCTGGAAGCATTGAAGGTTAATCCTGGCAATGTCATAGCGATGTATGTGCTCAGTATTGCACTGGTATATCTCGGGGAGCTGGAAAAAGCGGAAGGCTATCTGAACCGGATCCTTAGCGCTGACCGGCAGGCTATCATATCCCGTACTGATATTCAAAAACTGCTTTCCGTTTGTAGCGCACTGAAATGCCGGGAAAAGGCAATATGAAAACCGGGCCGAAACAGAACCGGAAGCGTAAACAGCCGACCCTTTCGCTTTGCATGATTGTAAAAAATGAGGAAGCCTTTCTGGAAAGCTGTCTGGAAAGTGTACGGGAGGTCGTGCACCAGATCGTTATTCTGGATACGGGGTCGACGGATAAAACGACGGAAATCGCCCGTCGCTTTGGCGCCGACATTTATAGCTTCGACTGGTGCGATGACTTTTCAGCAGCGCGCAATGCGTCCATACAGCATGCCACCGGTGACTGGATACTCTGGCTGGATGCTGATGAACGGATGATGCCCGCTTCAAAAAAGAAACTGCAGGAACTGCTCAAACCGGAAAACAGACCGGTTATTTACAGGGTCCATATTCGCAATCATCAAAAGGATGACGGTGGTTTCAAGCTTTCCACCGCGCATCGCCTGTTCACGAATCATAAAGGTATTCAGTTCAGCGGCAGAATACATGAACAGGTTTCACCCAGCGCCGCAGCTTTGAAAGGTGAAGAGCGGGACTCCGAAATTGTTCTCGATCATTACGGATACGCCCTGCAGGATGACGCACAAACGCAAAAGAATCTGCGCAATCGGAAACTGCTGAAACGGTTCGTCCGGGAAAAACCGGACAGCGCCTATGCCCATTATACGCTGGCCCAGCATTATGCCATGACAGATGAACCCGGTCTGGCAAAGAAACATTACAGCGCAGCCTATGATCTTAACCAGTTTGATACCGATATGAAGGCATCGCTTCTGAATACGATGGCGGAAAACCGTATAAAACTCAATGAATATCAGGCTGCCTCGAAATACGCGCGGGAATCCATCGCCCTGATCGCGCAACAAGTGGGCGCTTATTACCTCATGTACCGTGTGAGTGATGCGACCGGCGATCTGCACGGTGCGATCACCTGGCTCGAGCAGGTTTGTGAAAAAAACGATAGCAGCATCGATGGTGTAAAATCGATTTCCAGTGATGTGCTTATCGATGCCGATAAACTGGCCTTTACGATGGGTTCTCTTTATCTGAAGGCAGGAAGGCCCGAACGGGCGCTCGATATGTTTGAAAAGGTCCCGGACCGGTCGGCCGCGGGGAATAATCCGGTTTTTATGCAACGAAAACTGGATACTCTGCTCAAACTGAACCGCATTCCTGAGGCTTACAAATTGCTCGATAAACTCATCCTGAAGCAACCGGGCAGCCGCTCCCATCTGGAATTAAGCGGTCTGCTCCTGATAAAGCTCCGGGAATTTGATAAAGCTCTGGATGTGTTCGACCGTTTGTACACAATGGAACCCGACAATAATGACTATCTGAAACGGCTGGCCGGGCTCTATGCAAAAACCGGGCACAGGGAAAAGGCGGAAATTCTTGCGGCTAAATTGAATAATCTTCTATAAACCTGTTTCATCATTACTTGCAAATTTATACATTAAACCCCTCTGCTATATTTCCGTTTAATCCTTAAAAGGAGACGCTATATGAATGCTGACGCAGACTATGCAGCCGTTTCAGAGAAATTGAAATCAATGTTAAAAACAATTTCTGGTTCCATGCCGGCAGATACCGTGACAATCCTGGTGAAAGAGCTGGATTCCGTAAAACCTTCTTATTGGGAAGTAGCCAATACGATCGGGAACTTCTATAATGATCATGCTATTTCAGACACCGTTCGAGCCGGTTGCCGGGCAATGATTGATGAGATACGCTTGTTTCAGGGCCGGAAAGCCGAAACAAATATTGAAGCAACGACCGTCGTTTTCGGAACATCCGGCTGGCGCGGGGTGATCGGAGAGGATTTCACGGTTCTTAACGTACATAAAGTCGTACGCGGTATCATTGAAATGATGCAGACGGATGAATTCCTGAAAACAAATAATTACGGGACGTTCGACGAGGTCCGGAACCGGGGGATACTGCTGCTGCGCGATAACCGGTTTATGGGGGATGTTTTTATGCAGGCAGCCATCAATGAACTCGCCCGTGCCGGTATCCGGATATACAACGCAGGTGAATGTCCTACCGGTGTCGGTTCGGCGCTGCTGACGGAACTACAGGCGGCAGGCTCGATTAATTTTACACCTTCCCATAATCCGATGGAGTATGCAGGCATTAAATTTAATCCTTCTGACGGTGGACCCGCGGATAAAAACCTGACGATGATTATCGAGGAGAAAGCCAATGCATATATGTCCCCTGATTCCGTGTTCGAATCCGCAGGCGATCAAAGCGGTGCGCAACTGAAACGTATTGATGGCCCGTCCATGTTTGAAGCCTTTATTACAGGTAAAAGTCCGGTATTCAACCTGGATTCCATCCGGTCCTGGCTGATAAAAAACAGAAAGGATCTGTTTGTTGTCATTGATTTTATGCACGGGGCTTCACGCGGCTATATAGAAAAATTGCTGGGCGATGATGTCATAACATCGCTGCAGGAATCGGGAGCATTGAAAATGCTGAATACGGATGATGATTATTCGTTCCATGGCGTAAAACCGGAGCCTAATCCTAAAAACCAGCAAAAACTAATTGATGTGATCCAGACTAACCGGCGTAAATTTACGCTGGCTGTGGCGCTGGATCCAGACGCCGACCGTATTCGCTATGCCGATGCGGATATGGATATCGATATGAACCGTTTCGGGGCTATTGCCTATGCCCACCTGTTATCCAGGGGAATGAAAGGGGGGATCTGTTCCAGTGTACCTTCGTCGGATTTCGCACTGGAAATTGCCCGCAGAAACGGATTTGTAGTACATGAAACGGCTGTAGGATTCAAGCATTTCAGAAAAGCCTTAAATTCCGGTGATGTACTGGTGGCCTTCGAAGAATCCGACGGTATCTCCGTAAAAGGCCATACACTGGAAAAATGCGCTCTTGCCGGCTTCCTGCTGGCCCTGGATGCCATGGCGACACATGAGCAGAATTTGTCGGCTCAGTACCGGGAGCTCCGGAAACAATACGGCTATTACTATCCGGAACGGTCCGGAGCCGAAGTAAAAGGCGTTTCCGTTGAAGAATGGCAGGCCTATAAGTCTGAAGTACTGGATATTCTTCAGAACCGTTTGTTTGCCAAAGGCGACATCATTACCATATCAGGTAAGGACAAAACAATCAGCACGATTAACACAACAGATGGTGTGAAACTTATTTTCGAAGATAAAAGCTGGATCCTTCTGCGACCTTCCGGCACGGAACCGAAGTTTCGCTATTATTATGAATATGTCAGCGAAACGCCTGCTGAAGACATTCCGGCGATTCTCGGGGCTTATGAGAAAGCAGCATCCGAAATACTACACAAAGCACGTAATATGGCAGGTAACTGATCATAATCCGGAGAAAATGATGCACATTGAAGCGGTTATTTTTGATCTGGGCCGGGTTCTTGTCCAGGTAGATTTTACAAGAGGGCTCTTTCCCCATCTCGATGGTAATAAAAGTAAAACAGATGATGATATCCTTGAGGAAGTGTTGCGCCATCCGGCGCTTATAAATTTCTGTACCGGCAGGATCGATGCGATGGAAATGTACCGGACCCTTAAAACAATGTTTGAAATGGATATGGATTTTGACAGGTTCCGGCATCTGTGGTGCGATGTATTTTCTCCGATGGATGGTATGGAAACGATCATCAGCAGAATAGCTTCTTCACCGCTGGCATTGGGGCTGTTGTCTGATACCGATCCCATGCACTGGCACTTTGTGAGAGAACACTACTCCTTTCTTAAGCAGATACGGAAACCTACGCTGAGTTTTGAAATCGGTGCCATGAAGCCGGCGGCATTGTGTTATCTCAAAGCGGCGGAAAATGTGGGTAAAGATCCTGAAAAATGCCTGTTTATAGATGACCGGATCATCAATGTGGAAGGTGCCCGTAAGACGGGTATGCAGGCAATTCACTTTCTGGATGTATCCCAGGTTACACGTGAGCTCCGCGAATGGGGGGTGCTGTGAAGGGCCGCTGCGTACAGGTACGGTTTTTGGTAGTGATCCTCTGTCTGCTGACCTTTTCAGGAGTCAGTGGAAATGATCCTGTACAAAAATATTTAGAGTTTGTTCGGTATGATACCGTTCTCAATCAGGCCCAATATGGCCTTTATGCCGCATATCTCGATGAATGGAAACCGGTCCTGGATGTCAACAGCAATTACCTCCTGGCGCCGGCCTCCGGTTTGAAACTGTTTACGACAGCCGCGGCCCTGCATGTTCTGGGTCCGGATCATCGTTTTGAAACAGGCGTTTATTACACCGGAGACATCAATAAAGGGACGCTACAGGGAAATATTTACATTGTGGGCGGCGGCGATCCAACCCTGGGTTCGGACAGGGTCGAGGGTACGGATCCGCTTGATACGTTAATGAAAAAGTGGACAGATGCTATCCGGCAAACCGGTATCCGGAACGTGACGGGAAGCATCGTCGCGGATAACAGCCTTTTTGATGACCATGTCATTCCCGATTACTGGCCCTGGATAGATATGGGTAACTATTATGCGGCCGGAACCGATGCGCTGAGTATTCATGATAACCTGTATTACCTGTATTTCAAACCGGGAAAACAGGCCGGTGAACCCGCACGGGTGCTTCGTACGGAACCGGTCATGAACGGTTTAACGTTTATCAACCGCATGCGTACCGGTGCACCAGGTTCCGGGGATAACGGTTATATTTATGCCGCTCCCGGGCAATACCACGCCTATCTGAAAGGTACCGTTCCGGCCGGAGGTAAATCATTCTCCATAAAGGGGGTGATACCGGAGCCCGCACTGTTCTGTGCACAATATCTTAAAAAAGTACTTCTGGAAAATGGAATATACGTTGAGGGTCATGCGGAAACAGGGCTTCTTCCCGCCGGCAGAAAGATGGAGATTGTCACAACACGGTCGCAGCCTTTATCAGCGATTGTGATTGTAACCAATAAAAAGAGTTTTAACCTGTACGCAGAACAACTTCTGTCGCACCTGGCCCTTGTAAAGGGAAAACCGGCTACCCGCGAAAACGGGCTCAAGGTTCTTAAGAATTTACTCAAAACAAATAATGTACCGGTGGCAGGAATGGATCTGTATGACGGTTCCGGATTGTCACGAACCAATGTGATTACCGCTCAGAGTATGGTCCGGTTATTACAGTTTGCCTCCCGGCAAAGCTGGTTTAAAGAATTCAATAACTCACTGGCTGTATGCGGGGATCCACAGGACATCGGTTATTTTAAACGCTTTGGCAGGCATTCCATTCTGGAGAAGAATGCCAGGGTGAAATCGGGGACAATCACCGGCGTGCGCAGTCTCTCCGGATATACCAGAACACGCTCCGGTAAAGAGCTGGCTTTTTCATTTATTTGTAACAATTTCAGAGGATCTTCCCGGCGGGTCGACACTATCTATGAACGGCTGCTTGTTTTGCTTGCTGAAGCCCATTAAGGGAACCGGGTATGAAGATTGGTTGTCATATATCCGTTGCCGGTGGTCTTTCCCGGGCGTTTCAAAGAGCCCGGGATTTGGAATGTGAGTCTTTTCAGATTTTCACGCGTAACCAGCGGCAATGGAAGGTCAAAGAACTCACCGCCGAAGAGATAGCATCGTTTAAGGCATTGCGGAAAGCGTATGATTATGAAGATGCAACGCTTTGTGCCCATACTTCCTACCTGATTAATATGTGTGCCACCGAAAAGGAAAAACGAACGAAATCGCTGGAAGCCCTGGTCTCGGAGCTGAACCGCTGTGCGGCTCTTGAAATTGAAAATGTCATTATACATCCCGGTTCTCATGGTGAAAAGGGCGAAGCGTGGGGAATCGCGCGTATCGCGGAGAGTTTGAATGCTGTACTGGCTTCCGCCGGAGGAGCGACAAAAATACTACTGGAAACCGTTTCCGGTCAGGGCACCGGTATCGGTTACCGTTTTGAGCACCTGCGGGACATCATCGATCGTGTCAACGATTCAGACAGAATGGGGATTTGTATCGATACCTGCCATGTGTATGCTGCAGGGACCGGACTGGCGGCTGCCGGTGAAGTTGAGGCCATGTTCGAAAAGGTAGAGAGGACGCTGGGCACTGCCCGTATCGGTGCGTTACATCTTAACGACTCAAAAAAACCTTACGGCAGCAGGAGAGACCGGCATGAGCGGATTGGACGGGGAATGATCGGGCCCGAAGTCTTTGAAGCGCTTATGTGTCGGGCAGAAGTGCAGGAAATACCCGGTTTGTTAGAGGTTCCCGGCGGCGAAAAAGCGTTTGCTGAAGATATGACGTTATTGAGGCAGTACAGAAAATCGTCCTGAATACCTATTTGTTGTATTCCAGGTGGCGTTTCATCGAGGCAATCTGCTGCTTGAAAGCACCATCCGTCTTTTGCTGATTCTCAACCAGATCGAGAGCATGAATAACGGTGGAATGGTCGCGGCCACCGAAATGCAAACCGATTGTCACCAGTGAATGACTGGTCAATTGTTTGGCCAGGAACATGGCGACCTGCCGTGCTTTCACGATATCCTTTTTCCTTGTTTTGGCCCGCAACTGGTCAATTGTCACACCATATACCTTGGCCGTATGATCCATAATTTTTTCGATTGAGAGAATGTTTTTATCCGGTTTACCTATTTCGGATACAATGGACCGGGCAAGGTCAAGTGTCGGTTCTGCAGCTGTGAAGGCAACCTGGGCCATGATACGTGTAAGGGCACCCTCCAGTTCGCGGACGTTATCGATAAGGTTGACGGCGAGGTATTCGAGAATATCGCCGGGGATATCGAGGTCACTTTCTTCACACTTGTTACGCAGAATGGCCAGGCGGGTTTCAAAATCGGGTGCTTGCACATCGACGACCAGACCCCATTTAAACCTTGAAATCAATCGCTCTTCCAGGGCAACCAGTTCATTAATCGGCCGGTCAGAACTCAGAATAATCTGTTTTCCATTCTGATGGAGTTCATTAAATGTATGAAAAAATTCTTCCTGGGTTTTTCCTTTGTTGGAAAAGAAGTGAATATCATCGAGCAACAGAACGTCACAAGAGCGGTAAAAAGCCGAAAATTCGGAAACCTTGTTCTGCTGAATGGAATTAATAAAATGCGACGTGAAGGTTTCGCTGGAGGCATAGAACACGCGTGTCCCCGGCTTTTTTATCCGGGCCCTATTGCCGGCAGCCTGGATTAAATGCGTTTTTCCGAGTCCGGTGCCTCCGTAGATGATCAACGGATTATAATTGGTCATCCCCGGTGCATCGGATACGGCACGGGCCGCGGCATAGGCAAACCGATTGCTGTCGCCCACAATAAAATTATCAAAGAGGTAACGGTCATTGATACGCGTGTAAAACGGGGAATCGATTTCGACCTTACTCTGTGTTGAACTGGAAGGACTTGCCCAATCTGTTTTTTCATAGGCCGAATGGTTATTTTTCAAACCATCGTTATGGACGACCCATTTAATTTTTTTTGTATCGCCCAGAATCTGGGTAATGGCGTTTTGTACTAATTTAGCGTAGTGCTTTTCAATCCATTCATAATAGAACGGATTCGGTGCCGAAACTTCAATGAAATCCTCGTTCAGACCGACGGCTTTGGTCGGTGCAAACCAGGTTGTAAAACTCCGGATGTTTATGTTTTCTTTAATCAGTTCAAGTACTGCCTGCCATGTCGCTTCCGGTGTCGATATGCGCTCAACGGGTTCACCAAACATGCTCGTCTTTTCCTAAATTTGCAAAAATTATCCACATACCCGTATTAAAACCTTTTCAAGTAGAACACAAACTACTTTGCATGTACCCTGTTCAAAATCCGGGTTTATTTTTTATATAAACCATTGATATAAAGTAAGTTAAGGCGATTGTTTATAGGGGGATTAGCCCTGGACCCCATAATAAGGATCATTTGGAATTGTGAATATCTGGAAGTTATACACAAGTTATTCACATTCGTTGATCACTTCTCTTTAATACTAAAATATTATGCTCATAAAAGTCAAGCAAAACACAAATAATTCTCAATATTTTTTCTCCCGGGGCTAAAAAAAAGGCCTGATGTTTACATCCGGCAACCTTCATCGGAGTACAAAAGCGCAGCAATATAAAACGGGTCGTGCTACCAATGCAAACGAACTGAAAAAATGTACACCAAAAATGTTCCACGATTAACATTTCAAAGTCATTTTAAGCCGGACCTCACCTTGACATTATTAGAGAGGGGTGGTAATTTAAAACCTGATTTTAAAGGAGAAAGAATGGAAAAAGATATCGTGTTCTCAAATCAGGCTCCTGACCCGATCGGACCTTACTCACAGGCCATAAAGGTTTCGAATATGATTTTTACGTCCGGACAGATTGCTTTGGATGCAGAAACGAATGCACTTGTCAGCGGCGGAATAGAAGAACAGACGGAAAAAGTCCTGGAAAATCTGAAAGCCGTACTCAATGCAGCCGGCAGTGACCTGGAGAAGGTAATCAAAACAACGATCTATCTTAAAAATATGGGTGATTTTTCGACAGTAAACCAAATTTATGCAACCTATTTTAAAACATCAGTGCCGGCACGATCGACCGTCGAGGTGAGCCGTCTGCCGAAAGATGTACTGATCGAAATAGACTGTATTGCGATCGCCTGAAAAGAGTAATGCATTGAAACTTGCCAGTGGTTCGAGGTTTCTCTACGTTTACATAATTGCAGCTATCACAGCCTTTCAGGTAAAGGCCGCTCTGTCGCAGGAAGTACAACCTGATACACTGCGTCCGCTCCCGATCCGGCCCGCGGTAATACGTTCCGCCGTTCTGCCGGGATGGGGGCAGATTTTCCAGGAACGGCTGGTCCCTGGGATGGCATACTATGTGTCATCAGCCATATTTTATTACCGGGCGTTTTATAATTTTGACCGGTTTCGTAAAAATGACCGGTCCGTTTTTCGTAAAAGGGGATACCAAAACCTGGGTATCGCGTTGCTGTCGCATGTGGTGAGTGTATCCGATGCCGCTCTCGCCGGTGTCTTCCTGAAACCGGTGGGATGGCAGGGTTCTCTGTTGGGAGATAAACCTCTCAAATCACCCTGGGGAGCCACGCTGCGTTCTGCGATATTACCGGGTTGGGGACAAATTTATAACGAGACTTACGTAAAAGCGGCTCTGTATTTTGCGATCGATGGTTATCTGGTGTATAAAATAAGGGAGGCGGACCGAAATTATGCCTCCACCGGTATCGGGAAATTTAAGGACCGGCGATCCCGTTATAGCTGGTACTTCGGACTGGCTTATCTGATCACACTGATGGATGCCCAGGTCGGCGCCTACCTTTACCGGTTTGACGATGCCATGAAGTTAGCCGTCAGTCCGTCACTGATTCATGAAAATCCGGGAATCCGTATATATGTTGCATTTTAGAAACATTATATGTGTCCTTGTACTCCTTTCTCCCGTTTTGGCTGCAGAACCATTTTTGCATAAACCCGTCTTTTCAACAGAAATACTGACCGGGAGGGAACAGCCGGCCCGGAAGCCGGTATTCAATGATCCATGGACAAGCCGCGATAAAGGTCTGCATTTCTCAGGGAGTCTTATTCTCACGACGGCAGTGGGTAGTACGTCTTTGCGCTTTGCCGGATTTGATGACAGGGAAGCGTTACGCACGGCTGTCGGGTTTACCCTCATAACGGGCATAACCAAGGAACTTTGGGATGCTTCGAAAGTTAACAACAGGTTCTCGTACAAGGATCTTTGTTTCGATATACTTGGTGCTATTGTCGGAGGAGTGTTACTGAACAGTGACTGATACATTAAAAAGGACGTATCAATATTCCGGGATTATTCATATCCATTCCACTTACAGCGACGGTTCTTTGTCCATTCCTGAAATAGCCGGGATTGCCAATGAACTGGATTTGAATTTTCTTCTTTTTACAGATCATAATACACTGCAACCGAAATACGATGGACTGGAGGGATGGTACGATAAAATTCTGGTCGGTATCGGATGTGAGCTGAATGATGCGTCGGACCTGAATCATTACCTGGCCTTTGATATCGATGAGGAGGTCAGCAGTGAATTACCGCCGCAGGAATATATCGGTCGTGTAAAAAAGCAGGGCGGTTTCGGCATCATTGCCCATCCGGATGAAAAACGTACGGCTATGCCGGAATACCCACCCTATCCCTGGAAGGTCTGGGAAAGTGATGCGTTTGACGGTATCGAGATCTGGAACCAGATGTCTGAGTGGATGGAGGGCCTGACACCCAGGAATAAATACTGGCGGGCAATGCATCCGCGGAAGAGTATTCTCGGGCCAACGTCGGAAACGCTTGGAAAGTGGGATAAGATTAACATGACCCGTAACGTCGTAGGCATAGGCGGTGTCGACGCCCACGCCCATATTTATAAGCTTTGGGGATTTATCAGGTACCGTATCTTTCGCTATAAAGTAATTTTCAAAACGATTCGTACCCACGTATTGCTTGAAGAACCGATTTCTCCGGAAAATGACTATCAATCCGCATTGCAGTCCATTTACAATGCGCTTAAAAAGGCGCGTTGTTTTATTTCCAACTACGACGTCGGTGATGCAACAGGTTTCAGGGCCTGGATCGATAACGCTCGTGAGAAAGCCGGGATGGGAGAAACCATTACCTACGAAGAAAACACCACACAATTGCATGTCCGGCTACCGAGAACGGCAACGGTCAGGCTCATACACAATGGCAGCACTATCGGAAAAGTGACAGATAATGAAATCGCTTTTCCGTTGGAGGAACCCGGAATATACCGGCTGGAAGTTTTCCGGGGAAAGCGACCGTGGATATATACAAATCATTTCAGAGTAATAAACAATAATGAAAAATCCGATAAATGAGGTAAACGTTCAGTATGGATGAGATGTTAGACAGACCAAAAGAATTTTGCGGAATCATGGGCGTTTACGGCGATCCTGACGCTGCCTTTTCCGCCTACCTTGGTTTGCATGCCCTGCAACACCGCGGACAGGAGAGTGCCGGTATCGCCGTCAGTGACGGTAACATTATTAAGAAACGGCTTGGGATGGGCCTGGTTTCGGATGTTTTCAACGAGAAGAACCTGAAAGAGCTTCAGGGTCATATAGCAATCGGACATAACCGATACTCCACCACGGGGGGATCGGCTGTATTAAATATCCAGCCGATTGTTATTTATCATAAACATGGTTTTCTCGGTGTCGGGCACAATGGAAATCTGGTAAATTCAAAAATTCTGAGAAAGCAGCTCGAGGACCAGGGCTCTATCTTTCAAACAACGACGGACAGCGAAGTTATTCTACACCTGGTCGCCAAATCCAAAGAGGAAGCGTTGATAGATAAGATTCAGGATGCCGTAAAGCGGATCAGGGGCGCATTCAGCCTGGTTTTCCTTACCGAAGATAAGCTGATCGTTGTACGGGATCCGAACGGGATCCGGCCGCTTGCACTGGGGAAAATGAATGGTGAAACCGTCCTGGTCGCCTCGGAAACAACTGCTTTTGATCTCCTGGGAGCCGAATATATTCGTGATGTGGATTGTGGTGAAATGCTCGTGATCGATGAAAACGGTATCAAAAGTTATTCTCCTTTTGAAAAGCGGGATCCGACGCACTGTATTTTTGAATTTGTGTATTTCTCCCGACCAGACAGCCAGATATTTGGTGAATATGTTGATAAAACACGCCGTAAACTCGGCAAAAACCTGGCCCTGGAAGAAACAGAGGAAGCCGATATCGTGATCTCGGTTCCTGACAGCAGCAATACAGCCGCTCTGGGGTATTCGGCACGGAGTGATGCGAAATTCGAGATCGGCCTGATCAGGAACCATTATGTCGGACGTACCTTTATTCACCCTTCCCAGCAGAAAAGAGATGCAACGGTGCGACTGAAATTCAATACGGTCGGCGGTGTGTTGAAGGACCGGCGTGTCGTTATCGTGGACGATTCCATTGTCCGGGGTACGACTATACGCAAGCTGGTAAGTGCCGTTCGTGCTGCAGGTGCCAAAGAGGTGCATATACGCATAAGCTCGCCGCCGATTAAAAATCCCTGTTATTACGGAATGGATTTCCCGACCCGGGAAGAGTTGATTGCCAATGATCGCAGTGTGGACGAAATCAAAGAATATCTCGGTGTGGACTCACTCCGGTATCTTTCCCTGGAAGGTATGGTCGATGCCATGCCAAAAGACCGCGGTCAGAACTATTGCACAGCCTGTTTCAGCGGGCACTATCCGGTAAAAATTGACGACCTGGAAGGTAAAGATACGTAATGCTTCGTATCAGCAATCTGGATTATATCTTCGTCCTGCGTCCCATGCTCTTCTTCCCGGGCTGGTCCACGATGCTTGCCGGTGCATTGATTCCCTACAATAAGCAGATACTTTTCAGCCGTGACAGCCTGGCGTTGCAGACCAATCCGGAACTGGGCATATTGCTGATATCTTTTGGCGCAGCTATGGGCGCCAGTTTTCTGTTGAATCAGATCAGGGATATAGAAGGGGATTTGAAAAACGAAAAACTCTTTATCATAAGTAAAGGGTATATCTCAAAACGGTCTGCGTTGATCGAGGTTGGATTATTATGCCTGCTTTCGCTTATTCCGGCACTGTGGGCCGGTAAAGGACTTTTCTTCATAGTGGCCGGATTTATCCTTTTGACGGGATACCTGTATAATTTTGCCCCGTTTAATCTTAAAGATCATACCTGGGGAAGCCTGTTGTCCAATGCCGCCATGGGATGTTTTGCTTTTGCGCTGGGCTGGTTCTGGAAACAGTCCTTTGATCCCGTTTTTTTTGCCGATCTCATGCCATATCTGATGCTGAACACGGCCTTGTACCTGTATACGACATTACCGGATATGGAGGGAGACCGGCAGAGTCATAAGGTGACACCGGCTGTTCGACTGGGATTGGACAGAATATTGTTTATCTCTTTTATACTATTCAGTGCCGGTTTTCTGATCGCTATCATACTGCATGATTACCTGGCACTGTTCATCTACAGCCTGTCATCACCCTTCTTCATTGCCACGATGATAAAACGGACGTTAGCCGTAGCGATCCGGGCAACGAAGTTTACCATATTCTTTTTTTCATTGGCTGTCAGCCTGAAAGTTCCTGCCTATTTTATATTAATGGTTACTGGTTTTTTTCTGACCCGCTGGTATTTTAAAGCACGGTTTGATTTTGATTATCCCAATTTCAGAGGAAAATAATTATGGCTTTTGGTTCACTATTTAACGGATTGACTAAAACACGACAGGGTGTCTTTTCAAAAATAAACAGGCTTATCACGGCCAAACGTAACATTGATGAAGAACTGCTCGAAGAGTTGGAGGAGTTATTGATCAGTGCCGATGTCGGTGTCGATACGACCCTTTTTCTCCTCGATGAAATCAGAGATCATGTCAAAAAGGAACGGTATGAGACGTCTGAAGAACTGGACGGACTCATTCGACAGGTTCTGGCTTCTCTGCTCGATTTTGACAGAACGGAAGCAATAGGGGCAAAACCATTTGTAACGCTGGTTGTCGGCGTAAACGGTACCGGAAAAACGACATCCATTGCAAAACTGGCACATTATTATAAGGACAGGTCTGAAACGGTGTTGCTTGCGGCGGCGGATACCTTTCGTGCGGCAGCCATTGAACAGCTTGCCCTGTGGGCGGATCGTGTCGGCTGTGACCTGATACGCCACCAGCACAATGCGGATCCTGCTGCCGTCGCCTATGATGCCATCGATGCCGCACTGGCCCGGAATGTGGACCGTCTGATCATCGACACGGCCGGACGGTTACACACAAAAGTAAACCTGATGACGGAATTATCGAAAATAAAAAGCGTTATCGAAAAAAAATACCCCGGTTCGCCGCATGAAGTGATTCTGGTACTGGATGCCGGTAACGGTCAGAATGCCCTGAATCAGGCAAAAGAATTTGTAAAAGCGGTAGGGGTTTCCTCCATTTTCCTGACTAAGCTCGATGGTACGGCAAGAGGTGGCGTTGTGCTGGGCGTAAAACGTACACTGGGAATACCTGTGAAATACATCGGGTTAGGAGAAAAAATAACGGACATGGAACGATTCAACCCGGAAGCATTCATTAACGCTTTATTCGGAGAAAAATGAAAAAAGTTCATATAACCACCCTGGGATGCTCAAAAAACACGGTGGATTCGGAAGTGCTGATGGGACGCCTGGAGAAAAACGGAAATGCACTGACGGATAATCCCGGGGATGCCGATATCATAATCCTCAACACCTGTGGTTTCATAGAGGATGCCAAAAAGGAATCGATTCAGGCGATTCTCGAAGCCGTGGAACTGAAAAAACAGGATGCTTCCAAGCAGGTCCTGGTTGCCGGCTGCCTTTCGCAACGCTATCCCGTTGAAATTACACAGGAGATTCCGGAAGTGGACGCCGTGTTCGGAACGGAAGCGTATGATGATATTCTGAATCATATCGGTAAGTCCCACGCGGCCGCGCAGAATCTGCAGCGCATCCGCCGCCTTACGACACCGTCCCATTTTGCCTATATGAAAATCGCGGAAGGGTGTGACCACAGTTGTTCTTTCTGCGCTATTCCTGGCATCCGGGGGCAATACCGCAGCCGAAAACAGGATGATCTGATCGAAGAGGCCGGATACCTTGCCGGTAAGGGAATAAAAGAACTGATCCTGGTTTCTCAGGATACTTCCTATTATGGAATCGATCTCAATAAAAAACAGGGCATAATCGAATTGCTGGAAAAATTGTCGCTCGTGGAAGGAATCAGATGGATCCGGGTGCTCTATTGGTATCCTTTGAATTTTCCGATGGCGTTTATCAATCTCATTAAATCGAATGAAAAAATAATTCCCTATCTCGATTTACCGATGCAACATATTTCGGCATCCTTGCTGAAAAAAATGCGCCGGGCGGGAACCGGTTCTAAACTTGTAAAAATATTTGAAACAGCCCGTATGATAGTCCCGGATATGGCCCTGCGCACAACAGTAATCCTCGGACATCCCGGCGAAACGGACCGGGATTTCGATGACCTTGTTTTATTTATCAAAGAAATGCGTTTTGATCGACTCGGTACTTTTGTATATTCAGACGAAGACCACACACCTGCATTCGGTTATGAAAAAAAAGTTGACCGAACCCTGGCACAGGAGCGCCGGCACCGGATTATGGAGCTGCAGAAAGAAATTTCGTGGTCAAAAAATCAGGATTATATCGGTAAGTCGTTCACTGTTCTCGTCGATGAATACGATGCAAACGCGCGTGTTTTTACCGGAAGAACGTTTCGTGATGCACCGGAGATCGATAATGAGGTTATCATTACCTCTGAGCAGGGCAGTGAATGCAAGCCGGGTGATTTTATTACCGTACAAATCGAAGATGCTTCGGAATATGAACTTTATGCCCGTGTACCTGTATAAAAAGATGAAACGGCGTATTTAAAATGACGAGGTTTTGTATGTTACGACATATCGTCTTTGTATTACTGGCTCTCGCTTTTTTTAGCGGGCCGGCCTTTGCACAATATTTTGAGCGCTCGGGTTACAGCGGAATTGGTATACCATTTTTTGAATCGGATATTTACAGGAGTTTTGACGAGGACCTTCAAAAAGTACGCGTCAGTGTAACAGCCATGCTGCTGAATGATGATATTACGTTCGTGAAAAGTGATACCGGTGGCTATGATGCCGAGTTTGAATGGATAATCGCGGTTTATAATGAAAAGGAACGCGTTGTTTTTTCAAGAACGGTCAATAAAAAAGTAAATGTCCATGATTATGATCAGACGAATTCCAGAACGGAAAAAATTTCATTAAAAGAAGATTTCTCGCTTGAACCGGGTGAATATTCTGTCCTGTTGCGCACGCTTGACCTCATTTCAAATAAAACAGCCCAGCGTAAAATTAAAATGAAATTGCCGGAATATGCAGATAAAAAACTGAGTATCGGTGGTATCATGTTCTTGCATGATTTTGTTCAGGATTCGATCGGGAATATGATGGACTTTGAGCCGACATTCAGTAATAATTTTTCACTGAGAAAGGGCGAATTTTTTATCTATTTTGATCTCTATTCCGAAGATGTCAATGTTCCTGCGAGAATCCGTTATATTCTGGAGACGGATAAAGAAACGGAGATCGATACGGTTGTCCATACCGTAATCACGGAAAAAGTGTCGCCGCATGTCATTAAATTCGAGAAAAACCGCTTCCAGAAAAATCGCTATGAACTGAAAATTGAAGTCGAAAGCAGCGGGGCCGTGGTGAAAGATGGTACGAATTTTTCATTTTTCTGGTCCCAGGTTCCGACAACGACCGAAGATATCGATGAAGCGTTACGCCAGATGACTTATATCCTCAACTCTGATTCACTGGATAAGTACGAAGATGCATCTTTGGAAGAGAAACAGCGTTTCTTTAAGAGTTTCTGGGCAAAGCGTGATCCGAATCCGGCTACACGTAAAAATGAGCTGATGGATGAATATTTCAAACGTGTCAATTATGCCAACCGCCAGTTTTCGACATTCAATATGAAAGGCTGGTTGTCTGACCGCGGACGGTTACTGATTAAATTCGGCACACCGGATGATATCGAGCGCCATCCCTTTGAAATCGATACGGTGCCCTACGAAATTTGGCGGTATTATTCGTTGAGGAAAGAATTCCTGTTTCAGGATTATTCCGGGTTTGGTGATTACAGGTTGCATCCCGCTTATTTAAACGTGGAATATGAATAGGGTATAAATAAAAAAAGCCGGGTTTTTTCCGGCTTTAGAAACTTGGTTTGGTTACTTTACCCGCCTGTATACAGCTGGTGCAAACCCGCATGCGCTGGACTCCTTTATCGGTCTGGACACGGATTTTTTGAAGATTCGGCATGAATCGACGTTTTGTCTTATTATGCGCGTGACTCACGTTATTTCCAACCATCGGGCGTTTTCCACATACTTCACATACCATTGCCATTGAAACCACTCCTAACAGTATTTATTTTCAAATCTTTAATTTAAACATAAAATTATGGCAATTCAATTTTTTCTGCATATTGCGTTCTCTTTTCTGATACATGAAAGAAAGTGCTTTTTTCGGGCAAAACATATAGAAATCTGTCTAAAAAACAGCTAACTTGTAAAATAATGTAATTACGGGATGAGGAAATTAATATGCCATTCAAATTGTTTATAGTTTTGTTTGCTGCGCTTTTAATTACAATTGCCTGTAACAGTGCTGAGGAAGAAAATGCGGATGCATTGAAATTCCAGGTAGATAGCGCGCTACTGGAAAAAGCCCGCGCGCTTGATCCATATCAGATTATATTCCGTGCACCGAAGAATTGGAAGAAGATCGATAAGGTCCTTTTTGACAGTCTGCGTGCGCGTGTGGCAATGGAACGGGAAGAGATGGGATTTTCACTGGTACCCCTTGAAATATATTCCAAACAGGAAAATGAGGCGATGCTTTCCGTGAGTGAAATACGGATTCCTTCTGATAAGGATGCCGTTCTTGACACGTATTACAGCCAGTTGGAAAACGCTTTTCCCGGATTTGAGGTCAAACAGGGAATATTTACAAGCGGTGGATTGTTTTTCAGGCAATATCTTATCTACAGTACCGACCGGGTTATGTTCAAGCTAATCACTCACAAGGATACTACCGATACACATTACCTGCAATTTGATTACATTATACCCCGAGAACACTATGGAAATGAAATAAAAGCCATTGAGTCATCGATCGGTTCAATAATCAGTACACATTAAATGTGAGGAGAGATTATGTTTAGAAAAGCAACTTCTGTCATCATGGTCGCTGTATTCGCCCTGCTTTTCATCGGTTGTGCAACGCACATTCACAAAGTAGGAAACGGGGCACAGGGTTTTGATAAAGTTGAAACCAGACAATGGTATATTCTCTGGGGATTGGTACCCCTGAATGATGTGGATACCAATGAAATCGCCGCCGGGACTGCGGATTATACGATTCAAACCCAGACGGCACCGCTGGATATCATTATGAACATCTTTACCGGTTATATTACCATATATTCACGAACCGTTACGGTGACGAAGTAACCGTCGCCGGCAGTATTTTTTTGAATGGCTTTTATTTCCCTTTATGCAGGGCATCCCACGGAATGCCCTGTTTCTTTTTTTAGAGCGATAGCATGTATATAATACAATATGAGCGTTCTGTGATCGTTATGTGATATTCGTTTTGTAATATATAACATTATGTATAAAGAAGAACCAGGTAAGATGGAACGTAATATATTAATAATTGAAGATGATACCGATATCGCTGATCTGCTTGAGCTCCATTTTCAGGATCTGAATCTGGGACTGGATCGTGCAGAAAACGGGAAGTCGGGACTCGAAAAAGCTCTGGAAAATGATTATTCACTGGTCATTCTGGATATTATGCTCCCTGAAATGAATGGTATGGATGTCTGTCGAAAGATCAGGGAATATAAGAAAAGCCTGCCGGTTCTGATGCTCACTTCAAAATCGGATGAATTTGACAAGGTGCTGGGCCTGGAACTGGGCGCTGATGATTACCTGACCAAACCTTTCAGTATACGCGAATTGCTGGCCCGTGTCAAAGCTATTATTCGGCGCGTTGATGCTGTCATGGAAGAACAGGCCGCAGGACTGCAAAAGCAGGAACTGCAGTGCGGCCCTCTCTCGATGAATCTGGAAAAACGGACCGTACAACTCCATGAGCAGCCGGTGGAATTGACAGCCAAGGAATTTGACCTGCTGGCCCTCTTTGCCTCACATCCCGGCAAAGCCTATACCAGACAGAACCTGTTGAATATCGTCTGGGGATATCAGTTCCTGGGTTATGAACATACCGTAAATTCCCATATTAACCGGCTGAGAGCGAAAATTGAACACGACCCGTCACAACCACATTTTATTAAAACGGTATGGGGCGTCGGCTATAAATTTGCCGAAAAAGAGGATTTCGATGAATGAAACGGCTTCTCGGAACACTGTTTGGTAAGATTTCCATTATTTTTCTTCTTCTCATCTTTTTCCTGGGCCTTATCCAGATGCTGGTATCGGTGCAATCGTCGATGGATTTCGTCTGTGAATCCGACCAGCGGATTAACCAGGACCTGGCAGCCAACCTGGCCGGGAAATTCGCACCCTTTCTGAACGACAGCCTGGATCATGAAGCGATCCGTGCCATGATTCATGAATTGATGGTTATGAATCCAACAGTTGAAATTTACCTTCTTCATGAAGACGGCACGCTCCTGGGATTTTTCGGTGATTCGACAAACATTGTGCATAAAAAAGTAGCCGTTGAACCCATTCATACCTTCTTAAACAGGGATGAAAAACAGCGTTTTCCCATAATGGGTGTTGACCCCAGATCCTATGTGAAAAAGAAAATCTTCTCGGCAGAACGTATTCGTTTCAACCGGAACCAGGAGGGATTCCTTTATGTGATTATCGGAGGTGAACTGTATGATTCTATCCTTTCCAGTCTGCGTGGCAGTTATATTCTAAGCACTTCGTTTATCGCTATCCTGGTAACCCTTGTCTTCGGTGCCATTGTCGGCCTGATACTCTTCTTTTTTCTCACTAAACGCCTGCATAAAATGACCGATGTCGTGCAGGAGTTCGAGGAGGGTTCCTTTTCGAAGAGGATACCTGTCGGGTCAGGTGATGATGTGGGCCGGCTTGCCCTGGCATTTAACAACATGGCGGAACGTATTGAAGAAAATGTAAAGACGCTTAAAAAGAATGATAAAGAACGTCGTGATTTCATCGCTAATATCTCTCACGATCTTCGCAGCCCCCTTGCCTCCATTCAGGGTTACCTGGAAACAATCATCATGAAAGACGCTCAGTTGTCGACCGACGAGCGTAGAAAATTCATGGATACGATGTATCATAATGTCACAAACCTGAATCACCTGGTTCATCAGCTTTTTGAGCTCTCTAAACTGGATTCCATGGAATCAAAACCTGATTTTGAAGCCTTTTCCATCGGGGAACTGGTGCAGGATGTTGTTCTGAAATATAAACCGCAGGCCGAAAAAAAGAAGATTAACCTGGAAACGAAAATTCCCCTGCAGTTGCCCCTGATAATAGGGGATATTGGTATGATCGACCGGGTCTTGTCGAATTTAGTCGATAACGCTTTGCGATATACCGGAAACGGGGGGCATGTACGTGTTGAGGTGCAACCGCGATCGGATCATGTTTGTGTTCATATCTCTGATACAGGCCCGGGGATCCCCGCTGAAGATTTACCTCATATTTTCGACCGGTTTTACCGTGTCGATAAAAGCCGTTCCAGACGATCAGGGGGAACCGGTATCGGGCTGACCATAGTAAAAAGAATACTGAATGCGCATGACACTACTATAACTGCAGAGAGCGAAGTCGGTATGGGAACTACTTTCTCTTTTGCATTGAAGATCCAGTGACTGCAACTATGACGCATGAAGCGTGTCGACCAGGCTTTTTTCGGTTTGTTCCAGCCAGTTTTTATAGAAAAATGACTTGTTTTGAATAAGCTCGCGGTAGGTACCCCGTTCAATGATCCGGCCTTCATCGATGCAGATGATTTCATCCATCTCTTCAAGACCGGTAAGCCTGTGTGTTATCATCAGAACCGTCGGATTACCGGGATGTTTAAAAATATGCTCCCACACTTTTCGCTCGTTCCTGATATCCAGTCCGGCCGTTGCTTCATCAAGAATCCATATCGGACGGTTTTGCAGAAAGGCCCGGGCAAGGGCAATACGCTGACGCTCACCGCCGCTCAATCCCACCCCGAAATCGCCAACATACGTTTCCAGTCCGTCTGCAAACGATGAAATTCTGGTTTCGAGTCCGGCTGCACGCAGGGCTTCTGACACAGTGTTATCGCTAACCGCGCCATCCAGCAGCAGGTTTGCCCTGACCGTATCGTTGAAAATATGAGAATCCTGAGTGACCACACTGAATTTCATTCTCAGTTCAGAAAGGGAAAAAGCTTTCAGTTCTGTACCGTTGAGGGTGATACGCCCTTCTGAATAATCCCAGAATCGCAGAAGAATATGCGCGATGGTCGTTTTGCCTGCACCGCTGGAGCCAACCAGTGCCAGGCGCTTACCGGGAGGGAGATCGATCGAGATGTTTTTTAAAACGTCTGCTTCCCCGGGATTATACCGGAAAGTCAGATTTGAGATTCTCAAATGCAGACGTTCCGGGATGTTCTCTGCACATGCCGGTTCCCTGACTTCCGGTTCCGCGTCGATAATTTCATACAGACGTTTCCCGGAAGATCTGCTCTCTTCAAGATTCTGAAACGCGGATGGAATTGGGACGATGGCTTCAAAAGCGGTAATGATGCCAAGCGTGATTACGGCGAGATACACCCCTTCAATAAGACCCTGTTCTACAGCAGGCACAGCCAGATAGAACAGGGTAATAATGGCAGCGCTCGTTAACAGGCCGATTACCGCTTCCTGCAGACCGGACAGGATATTAAGATGCCTTTGCACGCGCATGTAACGCTGATTCAATTCTTTCATTTTTAAAAGGTGGGCTGCCTCCTGGTTATTAGCCTTTATTTCCTGCATTCCGCGTACAAAATCGTTAATCTGAACATTCAGTTCTGAACGAAAGAGAACCCGTTTACTGTTCGCCTTACGTGCCGGGATGGCAAGAGAAACCGGCAAGAGGACACCCCCGATTATAAAAAAGATAATGAGGGTTATGGCGAATCGCAGGTCATAAATACCCAGAAGAAACCACATGAGGAAACTGATAAAAACCGCTACCAGGGGAGGATACAAAACGCGTATAAACAGATGCTCAAGACTCTCAATATCACTGGTGATCCTGGTCAGAAGATCCGCACTTTTATATCGAATCAATCTGGCCGGGGCCAGAGGAACCAGGGCTTCGTAAAACCAGACACGAAAGCGGGCCAGAAGTTTGAGGGTTAAATCATGAGAGACCAGGCGTTCAAGGTACCTGAAAATCCCCCTAGATATGCCAAAGAAACGCACGCCAACGATTCCGAGTTGCAGATCGGCAATAGAAGGATGGAGCGCGGCTTTGGAAATGATGTAAGCCGAAGTCATCAGCAGACCGATACCGGATCCGATTGTCAGAAAACCCAACAGAACCGTTAACAGTACCCAACCTCTGAAAATGGCAACAGGTTTCAATAACCGGAAAAGCGTAAATTTCATACGAGTTCCCCATGGAGAGTCATCAATCCCCTGTACGGGCCTTCCTGTGCGACCAGGTCCCGGTGCGTATCATCCTGAATGATATGGCCGTCCACCAGCAACGCTACACGATCGGAGGGAGCGATCAGATGCAGTTTATGTGTAATGACCATGAGTATCCTGCCTTCTGAAAATTCCAGAATCCGGTTCCATATTTTTGTCTCCAGCCGGGCATCAAGGTGTGATGTCGGTTCATCCATCAGTATAAGACTCCCTTTACTTAAGAAAGCTCTGGCAAGGGCCAGGCGTTGTTTTTGCCCGGCGCTGAGTCGGTAACCTTCTTCTCCGATCCGGGTCCGGTATCCGTCCGGTAAAAGGCTGACAAAATCATGAAACTCAGCCATTCTGCAGGCTGCAACCATTTCTTCTGCGGTTGCGGCGGGATTGACAAATGATAGATTGTCAGCAATAGACTGGTTAAAAATGTAAGGCCTCTGGGGGATCCAAATCATTTCTTTACGGAGTGCTTCCTTGTTCAGAGCGTTTGAATCGATGCCGTTGCAGCGCATGCTGCCACTATCCGGTTGCAGAAACCCAAGCAGGACATTAAACAGGGTCGTTTTACCTGAGCCGCTCGGACCAATAATGACCAGCCTTTCATCCTGCCGGACTGTCATATTTAAATCCCTGAGAATGGGAGCAGTGGATGTATCAGATTGAACGATGATGTTTTGAAGATCGATACGCTCTATCTTGTCTACTGCCGGCTGAATATGTTGCGTGATTTTGGTGGTAGCCGGTTGATCCAGTATTGCGAAGATATCGTCGGCGGCAGCGATGCCTTTCAATCCGGCGTGATAGCTGGATCCAAGTTGCCGTATGGGCTGATAGAAGTCGGGAGCGAGCATCAGAATAAAAATGGCCAGTTTGAATGGCAACTGGTCATACAACAATCGTAAACCGACTTCAACGGCGATCACCGCCGTGCTGATCGTTGCAGCCATCTCCAGGACAAGGGCGGAAAGGAAGGCGATCTTCAGCACACGCATGGTAGCGATTCTGAAATTCTGACTGATATCATCTATGTCGCGGCTGCTGGCCTCTGCCTTTCCGGCAAGAATAAGTGTTTTTAATCCTCTCAGAACATCCAGGAAATGGCTGCTCATGCGGCCAAGAAGCTTCCATTGTGTCCTGCTTTTGCGATCCGCGGCACTGCCGATCAGAACCATGAAAACCGGTATTACTGGTGCTGTAAATAACAGGACCAGACCTGAAATAACGTCGACCGGAAAAACATAGATAAGGATCAGGACCGGAACCAGTGCAGCCAGCAAGACCTGTGGCAGATAGGTAGAGAAATAGGCTTCAAGAGCTTCAATCCCTTCGCTGACCACCGTTGCCTGTGTTTTCCGGTTCTCATTCATAAAATGTGTAGGTTCACGGTGTATCTGATTCAGCAGTTCAAATCGTAAGCGCGTTTTGATGCGGCTCGAAAGGATTGACCCGAAGATCCTGCCTGACCATGTTAAACCTGCTTTTAACAGGGATACGATCAACAGGTAAAAAAGAAGCGGTTTAACGCTGAAAAGATTTTTACCGCCCATAAAAACATCATCGAGAATTTCACTGATATAATCGGCCTGGAAAATGATCATCAGGGCGCTCAGCAGGGAGGTAAGCAAAATACCGGAAAACAAACCGGGATATAACGTAACGTATGATGTCAGGCGTTTATTTAGTTTCATTTAGACGAAAGATACAAAAAAATACATCCTGGCCACAGGGACACAGGATGTATTTTTGCATTATTTCCAATATAATGAACTTAGTATTCCAGTTCCGATTTCGTTGTGAGGCGCTTGCGGAACACCCAGTAGGTCCACCCCTGGTACATGAGTACAATTGGCACAAATATCAGCGCAACGATACTCATAATCTTGAGGGTGTAGGGGGTCGAAGAAGCGTTTTGAACGGTCAACGAAAAACTTTCGTTAATACTTGAAATCATGACCCGTGGATAAAGTCCCATGAAAACTGTGATGGCGGAAAAGGCAATCGTCATTGCGGTCATTGTAAAAGCCCATCCACCTTTTTTGTTTTTGATAAACCAGGCAGTAAAGAGCAGCGTGCCACCTGCAATAATGGGGCTGGCACCCGGATTGACACCCAGCTTAGAAAAGAAATCCGTTTCAAAATAACCGTATATTACCGTTCCGAATACCAGGATTACGGCAGGAAGCCAGAGTTTTCCGGCAAGGACACGGGCCTTTTCAGAAAGATCGTCTCCTGTTTTCAGATAGATGAATATCGCGCCGTGAAGTGTAAAAAGGGACAACGCGGCCAGACCGTAAACAAGGGAATAGGGATTCAGCAGATTCCAGAAACCACCGACATAATTCATGTTTGCGTCAATAGGTACGCCGCGGGTCAGATTGCCGAAAGCGACACCCCAGAGCAAAGCAGGAACAAAGCTTCCAATGAAAATCATCCAGTCCCATGTTTTTCGCCATGTCGGATTTTTATCCTTACTGCGGAATTCAAAGGCGACACCGCGCAGGATGAGAGCGACCAGCATCAGAACGAGAGCCAGATAAAATCCACTGAACATCGTTGCATACCAGTCCGGAAATGCGGCAAACATGGCACCACCTGCTGTCAGAAGCCAGACTTCATTACCATCCCATAACGGACCTATCGTATTAATCACGACACGTCTTGTCCGGTCATCTTTCGAAATAAAGGGCAGTATAATTCCGACGCCATAATCAAAGCCTTCCAGAATGAAGAACCCGATAAATAAAACGCCGATCAATATAAACCAAAGGGTATTTAAATCCATGGTTCCTCCTTAATGCTCTGTTTTATTTGCAGCACCGATTCCGGCGACAGCGAAACGTTTAAGTAGATAAATATCAACGACCATCAATGCGCCATACAGGAGCGTAAACAGGATCAGTGAAAAAGCCACTTCACCCGTTGAAACAGCCGTGGATACCGCGTCTTCGGTTTTCATAACCCCGAAGACGATCCAGGGTTGCCTGCCGATTTCTGTAAGTAACCATCCGGTTGTATTGGCGATATAGGGTAAGCTGATGGCCGCAATGAACAGTTTCAGGTACAACGGTTTGAATACCAGCCTGTCTTTCAGAACATGGAACAGGGCATAGAGGACGATGACAAACATTAAAACACCGGCGCCTACCATGATCCGGAATGTCCAGTAGGTAATAATGACCGGAGGAACATAATAACCGGGACCATACGTTTTCTCATATTCCGCCTGTAAATCCCTGATTCCCTTGATTTCACCCTCAAGTGAGTTGAAAGAGAGGATACTGAGCAGACGGGGTACACGAATAGCAAAAATATCCCGTTTTTCACTCTGATCACCAATCGTGAACAGGGACAAACTGGCCGGATCCTCGGTTTCCCACAGGGCCTCGGCGGCGGCGACTTTCATGGGCTGGTCAATCAGCATGCGCTGCATCTGGTTATGGCCGACCAGCATGACCATCACCGTGCTGACCAGTCCAAAGAAAACACCGATACGAAAGGATTTCTTGAACAGTTCGATCTCATCTGATTTTTTCATAAGATGGTAAGCGCTGACCCCGATGACAAAGAATGCCCCGGTAGTC
>CAYPHA010000003.1:89045-174829 GCA_964410215.1 uncultured Calditrichota bacterium
AGGCCGGCAAAAAATACATGCGGAAACTGTCCCCAGACATAGGGGTTCGTCAAAAGGGCAAAAAAGTCCGCCATCTCCGCACGGCCGTTCTGCAGGACGTAACCGACTGGATGGTTCATGAATGAATTGGCGACCAGGATCCAGAAAGCGGAGAGGTTGGAACCGATGGCAACCAGCCAGAATGCCGCGGCATGTAATCCTTTCGATAATTTATCCCAACCGAAAATCCAGACGCCCAGGAATGTCGATTCAAGGAAAAATGCCAGCAGTGCTTCAATAGCCAGCGGTGCGCCGAAGATATCACCCACGAAGCGGGAATATTCCGACCAGTTCATGCCAAACTGGAATTCCTGTACAATACCGGTGACCACACCCATGGCAAAATTCACGAGAAATAATTTTCCCCAGAATTTGGTCATTCTTTTATACGATTCATCACCGGTTCGTACATACAGCAATTCCATCACGGCGACAATAATCGACAGGCCGAGGGTTAGCGGTACGAAGAGAAAGTGATAGACTGTGGTAACGGCAAATTGCCAGCGTGCCAGAATCAAAGCATCCACAATGCCTCCTTTCAATTAAAAACGATCGTTGTGATCAGTGTTTAGGATTGTTAATGAGTTCCACGATTTTTTTTTCCGCCATGTTATTTAATAACAGGTCTTCCTGTTCCAGATAAAATTCATGCACTTTACAATTTCCGCTGAAGGGACAGAAATCGGCTGTTTTAAGGCACTCGTTGATTGTCGAGTCAAAATTGAGTGCGCGCAGAATATCCAGAATAGAAAGCAGTTCGGGATCGGCTTTCAGGTAGATTCCCCCTTTTTTACCCTGTACGGAACCAATAATATCATTCCGACGCAACTGGTGAACAATTTTATTGGCAAACGGACGCGTGATGAACAGGCGTTCTGAAATACGGGACAGGGGAACGACGGTGTTTTTATTCATTTCGGCAAGGTGAACGACGATGCGGATGGCATAATCGTATTCCCGTTTGATGTAAACATTCATATATTACTTTGTAAGTAAAGTATTACCTGAAAGGTTAAATATAATAATAATATTTATTTTATTTCAAGCAGAAAATACAGATTTGTGAAAAAATTCTGTTTTAAGCGATTGGGTTGGATAAATAAAAAAACCCCGGTTGGGAAACCGGGGTTTTTTCGTGCAGCGGGGTACTGCATCTGAGGTTATTTGAGGAAAATAAGTGATTTCGTTTTTACAACGTTTTGACTCTTCAACTGGTAAAAGTATAAACCTGAAGAAACGGTTGTGCCGAATTCATCCTGTCCGTTCCAGGTCAGTGTTTTACTTCCGGCCGGTAGAACGCCATCATAAAGGGTTTTTACTTTACGCCCGGTGATGTCATAGATAACCAGGCTTACTTTTTCACTGCTGAGCATATCGACGCGAATCTTCGTCGTCGGATTAAACGGATTCGGATAGGCATCATACAGTTTATTGCTGGTTACAACCGGTGCAAAATCGTTGTCAATGGACGTAATCTCGAAGCTTGTTGTTTCGGTCTGATCATGAGGTTTAATGGCAATTGATTTTTGCTGATCACCGTATGTACTTGACGTCCAGAGAAGGTCATAGCTGACCTGTCCCTTTGTTGATGTTTCAAACGGTAAAGTGAATTTTCCATTTTCATCGACATAATCGACTTCCTGCCAGGCATCATTTTCACTGCGTTTGATATAGACCATATCGCCTTCGAATGCATCTGCTGCAGCGCTTTTAGACTGGCCATGATTAATTGTGCCTCTGAGTTCACCCAGCCACATGCGGCGCGGTTCCTTCTTCTGCATCAGGATGTCGGCCTGGAAGTCGGCACCGTCGATTTCAATCGGATCGGCCGTATTCCAGCTATCTTTTCCATCGTAGAATGTGGGCAGATATTCGAAACCGCCCCAGGCCTGGAGAAAGATCGTACTGTTATCGACAAAGATACTGCCGAAATCATAATACCCATTGGAGTCGATTTCCGTTGTAACCTGTCCGATGTTCGTATCGGTCGTGTAGGCAGTCACCTGGCCGTAAGGTATGACATTATCTTCATAGTCGATGACGTTACCGAAAATCCGGTAACCGGCCGTGGTATCGATTTCCGCCAGATCAAAGTTTATAGTCAGATCATCATCCGGATGATAAATGATCGGATCCGCCGTCAGGAATGTCGCTTCGTTTTCATAGAATTCAGCGAAGTAACCTTCTTTAGCCGCAAAACCGAGCAGCGAATCTTCATCCAGAATGGTCTTTCCCATGATAGTATACTGACCTTTTTCATCCGTGCGGGTTTCATAAGAGATATGCAGGTTCGATGCATGGTTGTAACTGACGAATGTCACCAGGGCACTGTCCAGGGGATTCTGTTCACTGGTAACAGTTCCGCTGATGGTAAAGGTCTTGATTTCCGGTACAGGAAGAACGAAATCTTTACCGGTTACATCCATATCCGTAACAGGAATTTGCGTGGCATCTTTCGGCAGATAGGCTTTTTCACCATCGCTGTAATATTCGACGTACATGTGCTCATCTTCTTCCATTTCAAAGAATGCCTGCAGACGCAGCACGTAGGTTCCCGGTGCGACGGTGATGGAATAATTGTCCAGTGTATCCACGTAAGCGGAAGTCGGACGTCCGGAATTGACCGGAAATGCTGTTACGGAAATCCAGGAATAGTGTTCGGCATTGGTGACCATGCCGGAAATGTGTTTCTTCTCTTTCAGCATAATGCTGACCGGATCCGTTGTCGGGACTTCAAAAGCCATCCATTCGGCCAGTAAGGTTTCCGATTCCGGTACATAAACGACATATTTTCCGTTGAGCATACCCAGGCTGAAGTTACCGGCATCATCGGTCATGGTCTTGTAAGAAGCCCAGCGTTTGACGTGGATTTCCGGGTTATAATGCGCCTCGATCTGTGTGAAATCGTCCAGGTCAATGGAATCGTCGATCTTGAAAAAATAGATCATGACATCAGCCTGTCCCGTACCATCAAACGTAACGGAACCTTCTACCGTCTGGTCCTGAACACGTTCGGTCAGGGCAATATCCACTGTTGCCGTATCTCTCCAGGAAACCGTGATTTCCGTTTCAAACGGTTCATAGGAGAAGGAATCGAACGTGGCAACCTTAAACGTTCCCTGAATCAGGTTGTGCTCAAAAAAACCATTCTCATCAGTTGTTATCGGCAGAAATGGAAAACCGAGTGCGGTATCGACAGCAGAAACCATGACAGTGAAATCCGGAACGGGATTACCATCGAGTGTAACGGTTCCGTTCACAATCGGAAAATTAGTTCCCCCGAATTGTGCATTTGCAAATCCTGCCATCGAAATAACGAGCAGGAGTGTAGCAAATACTTTAAAAGTAGATGAACGCATCATATATGCCTCCTATTTTATGTATGATGAATTTCTGATTCACTAATATACTGTTACAATTTGCATGCCAGCTTAAGTAAGCGGGAGAAATGAAGTAGTAAGGTCTTCTAAGTGTTTAATTATTATACGTTTATGTTTTTTAATTTCTCTTTACAAAACGATGTCATACTATAAAAAGAACTGAAAATTATGCATAATCTGCATTACTATGCAAAAATTGCATAGTAAATGTCTAGAAACGTATGGTCAATACCATTGCCGGGCCGGGTTGTGTGAGGGATGTCCGGAACTGAACAGGTGGCGGTTTCTGATGTACCGAAAATAAATCGTACAGAACGTACAGGGAATAGAGCACATAGCCGGTTGTGAGTCCGTTGCGCAGGCGGTACATATCGTTATACCGGTTGTAGAGCCGGCTGTAATCCTGGTCGCCCCGGGCATTCATATAGTCATCACGATAGGCTGATGTTTTAACGGAAGCGTAGATGATCCCTGACAGGGACAGTCCCGAGATGGCGGAGAACATAAATCCCTTCTGTCTTTTATCCTGAATCAGGTGGCCGCTGCCGGGCAGGACCATTGAAAAAAGCGCCGCTCTGGCCGGAAGCGGTTTCTGAGCTCTCAATGTGGTTTGATGTTGTGTCGTATCCGTCTTAACGTCCTGCTGTATCTCTGCCAGAAAGCGTTTTTTATATTTGTTAAAGAACTGGATAATTTTGGGGGAGTTAATACGGGGATCGAGATTGTAACCGGCATCAGTTTTTAAAATGCCGTGGATTATTCCCTTCGCCACTACTGTATCATCGAGGGCATAGGCTGCATTGAGCATCAGTGGATAGATGCGCAGGCTGTCATCCCGGGAAAGGTAAGCGTCCCCCAGCAGGAAAAATCCCTTTTGAAGGACCTGCTCATACCTGAAGTTCTTCAGGTCTTCCTCAAGTGTTTGAATGTCCTGGGCCGTCACCTGATGAGAGGATACAAGCAACAAGGCCAGGAAAATAAACCGGTAAATCATACTTAATCAATTTCCTTAAGAACGATTCGTTTTGAAACTTCACGTTCTCCATTCCAGCGAAGCGTGTCTTTGAACGTTTTAAAATACTTGTTTTTTACGCTGAGAACATGATCCTGTCTGCTGAGTAATAAAGGTTCTTTCAGCGGTGCTTCACCCAGGAAGCGATCATTGATATAGATCTCGCCGTAAGGATGAATAAACAGGTTCAACCGATAATAGAGAGAATCCAGGTTTATCGCAAACATATTTTTGCGATGAGGTTTGATTTCAATGGAATCGGACCAGGCCGGAACGTAGGATGGATTCCGGAGGCTGAGCAGATAGCGTCCCGGTTCGATAGTAATGATCGAATCCATTGGTGTGGTATCCAGGTATTCGTAGTCCAGATAAATTTTACACCATGGAAAGGTTTCGATGTGAAACGTGGTAGGAAGGGACGTATCCGGTTCCGGTTTTGAGTCCTGAGCATCCACGGTGGTATCCCTGACGATATCAGCCGGATCTCCGGTATTTCCGGTCGTATCCGGCCTGTGAAGACCGGTATCCGGATCTGCTGTATCTGTGCGCACGGAATCCGTCCGGACAATATAATTCAGGCTGTCAGTACCCGTCCCTCCGAATCCAAACCAGGTTGTTATATTTTGCTGAAAGCGTATGACCAGGCTGCCGCCGATAAGAACGACAATCAGTATCGTCATCCATTTTATGGAAGGCCACCTGCTGATTCCGGAATGATTTTCGTTTGTTTGCTTCACCACATTTTCGATCGGTTTGTACGGATAGAACCGTAGTGCTTCGCCGGCGTTTTGCGGACGGTCCTCCGGATCTTTAAGCAGCATCTTATCGATCAGATCACTGAACCAGCCGGGTATCTCTGGTTTGTATGCAGTTAGCGGTTCCGGTGTCCTTGAAAGAATATTTGCGAATATTTCACCATACCGGGAGGCTTCGAAGGGATTGGTGCCCGTTATCATCTCGTAGAAGATAATTCCAAGAGAAAAAATATCGCTGGCGGGTGTCAGGTCCAGGTTGTTAATCTGTTCCGGAGACATATACAACGGCGTACCGACCAGGGCGCCTTCGGAAGTGGACCGGGCCATCGATTTTTGAAGTGAAATACCGAAATCGGTTATCTTTATGTTATGCCGGCGATCAACAAGAATATTGTCCGGCTTGAGATCCCGGTGCATATAACCTTTTGAATGGATTACGCGAACCGCGTCAAGGATCTTGAAACACAGCCCGATAGTATCATCGATGGAAAGCCGGCGTTCATCCAGATAGGAACCGAGATTCCAGCCGTCGATAAACTCCATGGCGATAAAAAAGCGGTTTTTCCAGCGGCCGAAATCATAGACGGAAACGATCTTATCATCCTTGAAATCGGCAACGATCCGCGCTTCCTGCTCGAAACGTTTAATCAGTTGGGTATCACCGCCCTGGTAAACTTTCAGAAGCGTATCCCTGTCCAGATTTTCGTGCCGGGCACGGTACACACTGACCGGACCGTTCTCCGAGATGATCTCTTCAATGCGGTATCGGGCTATTTTTTCCATAGTGTTCAGATACCTTATAGTCCCAGGGCCTTTGCTTTTTCCTGAAGGGAGCGCAGGGAAATGCCCAGGCTTTTTGCCGCCAGAGTACGATTGCCGTTAAATTCCTCCAGGCGTTTTTTTATAAGAAGATTCTTATAGTCCTCGAGCGTGCCGGTAAAATCAGAATCGGAATCATCGAATTCAATATCGTCTGCTTCGATCAGGTCCCCTGCAGAAAGAATAGAGACCCGCTTGATCATATTTTCAAGTTGCCGCACGTTACCGGGCCAGTGGTAACGAATGAGCTTGCTCATCGCGGATTTACTGATCTTTTTTGGGGGATCCGGATTTTCCAGCCTGATGAAATACTCCGCGAGCAACGGGATGTCTGATTTACGTTCACGTAATGCCGGAATATGAATATTAATCACATTGAGTCGGTAATACAGGTCTTCCCTGAAGCGCCCTTCTTTAACGAGTTCTGTCAGATTCTGATTGGTGGCCGCTATAATACGTACATCCACTTTTCGGACGATATTTTCACCGAGTCGTTTAATCTCCTTGTTCTGAAGTACCCTGAGAAGTTTTGTCTGCAATTCCGGGGAGAGGTCGCCGATTTCATCCATAAACAGGGTACCGTGACTAACGGCTTCAAAAAGTCCGGTTTTATCGTTGTTGGCACCGGTAAATGCCCCTTTTTTATATCCAAACAATTCACTCTCAAGGATCGAAGCCGGTATATTACCGATATACTGGGCAATATACGGGGCCTCTTTTCGGCGGCTGAGATCGTGAATGGCCCGGGCTACCAGGTCCTTACCGGTGCCGTTGTCACCGGTTATAAGGATACTCGCATCCGAGGGAGCCACTTTTTTAATAAGGAGAAACAGCTTTTGCATTTTCGGATCGTTCCCGATCATGGAAGGGATTTCCGGAGCCGAATCGAGTTGACTTCTTAAAACGATATTCTCGTGCTCTATTTGCTGTTTCGAGATGATTTGTTCCAGTGTAAGAGACGCGATCGGTGCAAAGAAGGACAGGAATTGCCGGGAGGCTTCATTAAACTGTTTACGGTTTCGGCGGCTGTCCAGGTATAAAATACCATAAAGTGTATTGTTTATGATCAGGGGAAAGGCCAGGATGGCCAGGATGCGATTGATAATGACACTGCGGCGGCCGGCATAATCCTCGTCCGTCTGGGTGTCGAACGAAAGAACCGCCTCTTTCGTTTCGAGAACTTTGCGGAATACGGTTTGCGAAAAATTGACGTTATCCTCTTTAAAAGAAGGATCGGTTTTAACGGTTCGCGGTTCAAATGTATCCCTATCCTCATCATAGGCAATAAAGGCCCCTATTTCAGCCCCGGTTTCCTGCATGAGCTGACTCAGGATCGTGTGCAGGATTTCTTCTTCATCGCTGATGTTTGCCATTGCCCGTGTCAGACGGGAAATGATTTCAATATGTTCCTGCCGCAGTTTGTCGAATGTCAGGTCCATTTTCTGCATTATTCCCGGGTATAATTAAAAGGGATAATATTCGATTCACAGGTATTGCCATGCGCATCGATGATCTGAAGATACCAGAAATTAACGCCTTCCTGCAGGCCGGCCGGCGGATTTTTAAGTGTATAGCGGTTCTGCCCGGCAGGAATACCTGTATAAGTCCAGTTCAGATTTCCAATACCGTTCTGGAGTATAATCCGGTACTCATGGAAGTAGGGGAAAGAGAGAGGCTCCCATGAAAAAACGATACTGTCCGATTCGGTGACCGATGGTTTCGGCCGCAGTGTGGTAACGGTCTCCTGAATGGTCCGGATAATACGGTAGGGTCCAAAGCGTGCACTATCCTGGTTGAAATTGACAACCGAAACATAAAAATACATTTCATTCAGATTCTCGGGCGCTAAGCCTGTTGAGATGTCCTCAATGTATAAAACATTTTTAGCCGGGTCCGGATCGATCATAAGCCGGTTACCGATCAGAACCAGTGGTTTCTGGAAATTCAGGTCTGGAAGCGTTAACCGGGTATCAATGATATCACTCTGGCCGTCAATATCTTCCAGGATGGCATCAATCGCCAGGTGGGTTTTGTCATTGTTCCAGTTTTCGAATACTGAATAGAAGTGTATATCACTTATTTCCGGCCTGGCATTCAGGAGAAGCTGGTATTCGTGACTGGCGCTGGTCTCTACGGTAACGGAATCAGCAAAAAAACCCCCGGCAGATACATGTATATTAATTGAATCAACCGGTTCATGCTGAAATTCGACCATCCCCGATGCATCCGTGTAAGCGAAGGTGTTGAGATTCAATACATGAACAAGCGCATCCCGCACCGGAGAATTAGGTACCGGTAAACGACGGACATAGATGCGTGTGGTCGATGTATTAAGATAATTACCGGCATCCGGGTCAAAAGGATTATCGCGCGGCGCATCGCATCCTGAAAACAGAATAAGCAATGAGAACATGTACAAATATGCTTTCATATGCGATAATCCCAGCATTTTAGTGAATGTATCGGGCTTTTAACGGCAACGGCGGCTGCGTAGCCTGCGGCAGCATCAATGGCCGAGAAGCTCCACTGCTCAATTGCGCCGCTGTCATTCGCATCCCTGACCAGCCGCACCGGCGCGCCGGGTTTCAGGGTTATAGAAAAGGATCCCAGCGGAATGGCTAATCCCTTTCCTTTGCCCTTAATATACGCTTCTTTTCGAGTCCAGCAATTAAAAAAACCCTGAAGCTGGTCTTCTGTGGGGAGTCCCCTCAGTTCGCTGATTTCATGTTCCGAGAAAAAGCGATTGGCAATTTTAAACGTCGCATCGCGTAACTGCATATATTCGATGTCCACACCGACCTGATGATGGTTACTTATGGCGATAAGACCCATGTCTTTTGAATGCGATAGATTGAAATAAGGTCCTTTTTCTGAATCTCTTAAAAACGGTTTTCCGTAATCATTGTATACGAACGGAATTAAATGCGGTTCAGTGCCGGTATAGCGACTCAGAATCTGTCGCAAACGCCCGCGCGCAACGGTAAAATGATGACGGTCCTTTTCAAAATGAAAACGGTTTGCCCGCCTGGTCTCCTCCTCGTTTAATAATTGTGCCAATTGCACTCGAACAGCATCAGCGGAATTCAGTTCAATGCGCCATATATGCACAGCCTCATCGTGACTGATATCCGATGCCGGTGCCGGATGCCACACATTATCCATTCTCATGTCCGGCTTTTGCTTCCTTCATACTCACGTGCACATCCCTGGCCAGCGCTTCGAGCAGCATCTTTTCAGAGCTGTTAAGATAAAAGTGATCCCCTGGAAACATACGCAGGTTAAAGGCTCCCGTCGTATGCTCCTTCCAGGCTTCCAGCTCACTTCGCGGTGCAGAATGATCGTTTAAGCCACCGAATACGGATATGGGACTGTTCAGTTTCCGCATATGCTTTTTGTATGTATAGGTTTCACAGACCTGGAAATCGGATCGGAGAATGGGAATCATAATCTGCATCAGCTCGCTGTGTTCCAGCACTTCCTTCGGCGTCCCGTTGTAATTCTTAATTTCCCGGATGAAGTCCGATTCCGGGAGTTCATGAATCGGTTTTTCTTTTGACGTGACATGTGGTGCCCCCCGTCCCGAAAAAACAAGATGCAGAGGAGGGCGTCCGTGATGCTCGGTCAGGTAATGGGCCAGTTCAAAACCGAGCAGAGATCCCATACTGTGTCCGAAAAGGACATACGGACGATCGATCTGCTCGATGATTCCTTTAGCCGTATTGTAGACCAGGTTCTCCAGAACCTTTATTAGCGGTTCGGTGAGCCGGTGTCCCCGGCCCGGAATCTCAACCGCATTGACCTCGATGAAATCCGGTAACAGGTTTCCCCAGGACCGGAATGCCACGGTACTTCCACCCGCAAAGGGCAGACAGAACAGTTTTACCTGTGCTGCCGGATTCGGCTTGGGTATGACTATCCAGTTATTTGGCTGTTGCGGAGGCATAAGGACTCACTTGTTTTTTTGTGCATCTTCTTCCATTTTCTTTCGCAGACTGAGAGGACGCATATCCGTCCAGACTTCTGTGATATGAGCAAGGCATTCGTCTTTGGTTCCGGTTTTGCCTTCGTCTTTCCAGCCCAGCGCATTTTCGCGGTCAGCCGGCCAGATGGAATACTGCTCTTCGTGGTTGACTACAACCTTGTAAATCGTTTTATCATCATGTTCTTCGCGACTCATGGCAATCTCCTTTATTTTTTATTGGTTATTTTCATACAGTTTGCCGGGATCGAACATCCTTATTCTGTAATGGAAACCGGTTTGCTCTTCCGGTTCGTCTTTGGAACGATATGATATAAATTTTCTGAAATGTCTGTTCATTGAAATAATGACAGATAATATGACCATAAAGAATCCGCAAACGATATAAATATAATGAATTCGCTCAAATCCCACTAATCCGGCGGCCGGACCGCTTAATCCCATTCCAAGCGGGGCAATGCTGCCGGAAATAGTTGTCAGGGCACCGAATACGCGTCCCCTGATATGACTCGGGGTCGTAATCTGGAGCAGTGTTGTAATATTGACAACGATAAATCCGTTTGCCGCACCGCCAATAAAAATCAGAACAGACGCGCCGTAAGGTCCTGTCATCAAACCAAGGATGATCGTGCCTATTGCATTCAGGATCATGAACGAAATCATTAGTTTTTTACGGGTTTCTCCCCGGATGCGAAAAATACCGGAGGAGAGGTAGCCGATAAGTGTGCCTACGCCGTACATGACCAGGAAGGGACCATACCAGATGAGATCCGATGCATGAAGGGTATATTCTATGAAAAAAGGCAGCAGGATAGTAACCGGCGTCGAAAAAAAAGTCATAAAAACAGAGACAAAAAGCATACTTTTCAGCCCTTTGTTGGAAAAGATGTAGATCACACCTTCCATAATCTCATTTTTAAATGACTGCATGGCCTGGCGAACGGTTTCTTTCTTTTCCGGAAAGACCTGGGGGATATCGATAAAAAACTCACTCGCGGCTGAAAACAGAAATGTCAAACCATCAATTAAAACCAGCAACGGTGCGCCGAGTGCTTTAAGAAGAAGGCCGCCGGTTCCCATGCCGAAAAACTGAGCCAGTTGCAGCGATAATTGACCCATGGAATTGGCGCCGGCAACCCGTTCTTCCGGAACGATATCGGGGATGGCAGCAGATATAGCCGGGCCGAAAAAGGAGCTGAGCAAGGCACCGATTATATTGGCAGTAAAGACACCGATAAGAATCAAACCGGGTTTTTCCGGCATCATGAAAAACATGGCTGCAAGTGCAAGTACGGCAAGTCCATTCAAAAGGTCGCTGAAAATAATGATCTTTCGCCGGGAATAACGATCTGCGAAGGCACCACCGACGGCACCCAGTAGAACAGCGGGAATACCGGCCATCATGCCGAGTAAACCAATATAATTAGCTGCCTGCGTATCCGGAAACGTATTCTTAATCCATAGAATCATGGCCAGGAGATACACCTGATTACCCAGCCTGCTGACAAACTGACCCTGCCACAATAAAATGTAATTGCGGTTAAAGAGCTTTGTCGCTTTAGAGAGTGATTTCTGAGGGGACGTTTCCATGTCCTTTTTTCCGGCTGAATCGATATGCGTCATAGCGTAATTGTTTCGCCTTCTTTACCCATTATTAATTTATTGCTGATCTGCTTAGGGTTCAATTGAATTTAAAATAACTTAGCCGTCATTGAAAGTCTGTTTTATGAACAGCGTTCTGAATAAACGACACATTGACTGCCTTAATGATGGTCTTTTGCATAACCAAATGCTTTGAATGCCTTATCCCAAGCTTCATTTATACGAGCCTTCAGCTCATTGTCGATGAGATAGTGGTTGTTTTTTTCATAGTTTTTATTCGCTTCCACATAATCTTCCAGACGTTTTCGCGTTGTGTCGAATCCGTTTATTCCGAAATGGGTGTAAATCTTTTCGACTTCTCCAACCATGTCTTTTTCCAACTCCTCGTATTTCAATTCATATAACTGGTGGTCCGGCAAGAGGGGCCTTTCGTCAAAATAGGCGTCATACATCGTCTTATAGTTCTCCAGAATATATGAATCCCACTGGTTGAAATCGGGTTCCTGAAGACAGGTCAGAGGCAGCATTTTCCGGTAAAGGCGCTGGGATGACCTGAATACATCATAGGGATTACGTGATATATGGACGAATTTTGCATCGGGATAGATATCTTTCAGGATTTTCACGCGTGCCGTATGAACGGGTGATTTGAGAATCAGTGTCTTCTGATAGCGCAGTGTGATTTTTTTCAGGAAATACGTAAGTGCCTTTTTCCAACGTTCGAAATCTTCTGCCGGCACATTCTTAAAGGTATGATAGCTGTCATAGCGATCACGGTTACGTGGAAAAACCCATGAGATTAAAGGCGAACGCTGGCTGAGCACGGATACAGCCGATTCATCCTCACCCGGATCATTGTATGCGACTTCCATATTGTCCATGGCCCGTTTTTCAGCTTTCATTTGCTTCATCTGTTCTTTGACAATCGTTTCCATCCGCAGGCACTGGTGCGGCTTGGATACCTGAAACAGATTCGGATACGCGAATTGTTGGTCCAGAGCAAACAGGTTGTGCAGCAATGTGGTACCGGAGCGCCAGTGACCGATGATGAAAACAGGCCTCTTTACCTCTACCGCAGCAATTTCAGGTCCGTAGTCACGACGTTCTCTGAATTTCCCGTATGAGTTCATCAGACTCAGAATGAATAGTTTTTTCAGACGTGACCGGTATTTACTGTCAATGTCAAAATCATTTTCTTTCATGAGTTTATAAAGATCTTTGACGGTAATACCTATGAGTGCTTCCAAAGCGACCTCCCTATCTTTTAACCTTCTGAAACAAACCGGATAATCCGTTTGAGTTCAGATAAATATGCCCCGGCAAGCTTCTTTATTGTCGGCTTTTTAAACATCTTTCTGCTGTAAAGCCAGCGTGTATGCAGTTCTTTACCGGAAACCACGATGACAAGATACAAATCACAGGCACGCTTTTCGTCAGGATGCTGTTCGTCCCCAACACGCTCAGGAGCTACGCGGAAAGGAACATCACCTGAACCGGGAACTATGTGATCAAACTGCCCCAGGTAATTAAAATTAATGCGTGGCTGGGGAATTGTGGTGAACCCCTCTGTATTATGCTTATATGAAAGGTATTTAATAATATTATATCCGACACCGTTATTGGGAATATCATTGAGCTGACGATGAACGGAGTGAATCTGTTCTTTGATATCCCGACTCGTGCTCACGTCGAGCTGAACCGGGAAAATACTTGTAAACCAGCCGACTGTCCTGGATAAATCGATTCCACTGAAGATATCTTCGCGGCCATGGCCTTCCATTTCAACCAGCAACTTCTGTTTCGGAGAAAGTGTTCGTACCAAAGCGGTTAATAAAACGTCGTTCACCTGTGTTTTTAATATCTGTGGGACTTCCTGAAGCAGTTTACGGGTATTCTTTATACCAAATGAAAGGGTGATATCCTCTGTGTCGCCATAGGTATTGGAACCTTCATTAAAATCGCAGGGCAGGGATATGGATGCGGCCTCGCTGAATTTTTTCCAATAATCATGTTCGGTTTCCAGAACCGGTCCGGATGCATACGTAATCAGTTCTTCGGCCCATTTTTTGTATGAGGTTGTTTTCTGTGGTAACTGTATTTCTTTTTCCTGTACTAAATTTCCGTAAATATGGATAAGATCCTCTATAATAATGCGCCAGGATACGCCGTCAAGCACCAGATGGTGAAAAATTATTAACAGTCGATGGCTGTTCTGACTGCCAAGGTCAAAATAAATCACTTTCAAAAGGGGTACCTGGTTTAGTTTGAAATCCTGCTGGGCCAGAGCGGCGAGGCGCTCAATCTCTTTTCGCTGTCGGGATCCGGGATGTCCGGACAGGTCAATCCGTTGTATCTCCATTGTTTCCCGGGACGGTTCGATATATTGTTCCCATATTCCGTCCATTTTGCTGAAGCGGCTGCGAAGGGCATCATGATGGTTCAGTAGATACAGGAATGTCTTTTCGAGAATTTCAGGCTCCGCCGGTTTGAACAGCTCGAGCATCATGGAGGTGTTGAATTGTTCAGGGTGGTCCCGGTGATGATCAAAGAACCATTCCTGTATAGGAGTAAGCGGCACATTTCCGGAGATAATGCCCTGTTCCGGAAGCAGATCTGCATCGTCCCGGCTGACGGCCGCCAGCGTGGCAATCGTGGGATTCTGGAAGACATCAGCGGGTGTGAAAAACATCCCTCCTGCTTTGGCCCGCGCTATCACCTGGATCATTAAGATGGAATCGCCTCCCAGTTCGAAGAAATTATCCTGAATGCCCACTTTTTCGACACCGAGGATGGAGGCCCAGGTTTCCGCCAGGACTTTTTCTTTATCGGACGTCGGCGCTATGTATTCCGTGCCGAGATCTTCACGTTCCACTCTCGGGACCGGAAGGGCTTTGCGGTTGATTTTACCATGCGCGGTCAATGGAAAGGCCTCAAGTATCACGATTGCGGATGGCACCATGTAATCCGGCAGGCGGTCTTGTATAAAATCCCTGATAGTGGCAACAGTGGCATCTTTGCCGGGGTCCGTAACCAGATAGGCAACAAGACGCTTATCACCGGGTGTGTCCTCGCGCATCAGAACAACGGATTCCTGGACAGCATCGTGCTCTGTAAGGACGTGTTCGATTTCACCGAGTTCGACACGAAAACCGCGAATTTGAACCTGATGATCGATTCTGCCAAGATACTCCAGATCGTTATTGGCTAAACGACGGGCAAGATCGCCCGTTCGATAGAGGCGTCCGCCCGGTTGTTCCGTAAATGGATCGGGAATAAAACGCTCTGCGGTTAAATCGGGTTGCCCATTGTAACCGCGGGCCACCCCGGCGCCACCAACATACAGCTCCCCCGGAATACCGTTCGGTACGGGTTGCAGGGCGGCATCAAGAACATAGACCTGCAAATCGGGTATGGAAGTACCGATAACACTTCCCGGTGCCTCGTGCAGATCCTTCAGATTAAGAGGGCGATAAGTGACATGAACGGTTGTTTCGGTGATTCCATACATATTAATAAGCCGGGGCTTCTGATCACCATATTTAAGGAACCACGGTTTCAGGCTTTGAAGTTCCAGAGTATCGCCGCCAAAAATAACATAACGCAGATGGGTTCCGTTCGTATTTGCGGACTCCTGATCCGCCTGTATGAACTGGCGGAATGCGGAGGGGGTTTGATTCAGCACCGTTACTTTCCTGCTGCAAACCAGCTCATAAAAGTCGTGTGGTGAACGCGTTGTCAGATAGGGGATCACAACGACACTGCCGCCATAAAACAGGGCACCCCAGAGTTCCCACACAGAAAAATCAAATGCATAGGAATGAAAGAACGTCCATACATCCGTTTCATCGAATCTGTACCAGTTATCCGTGGCATCGAAAAGCCGCACGACGTTTTCATGCTGAACCATGACGCCTTTGGGTTTACCGGTCGAGCCGGATGTGTAAATGATGTAGGCGGTATCAGCTATATCGACCGGAAAGCCGGGATTGTTGGTGTCTTCATCGGCGATTTTTTCCGCCTCATTGTCCATCACGATCCGTTTCGCGTTGAATTCCGGCAGGCTTTTTTCGACAGAAGAATGCAGGATGATGAAAGGCATCCGGGCATTCCCTATAATATTGTTCAGTCGTTCTTCAGGGTATGCCGGGTCCAGCGAAACGTAGGCCGCTCCTGCTTTTAAAATGGCAATCATAGAGATGACCATCTCCGCAGAGCGCTCTACACATAGTCCGACCAGATCACCCTGCTTCACACCTGTTCTGTTAAGATAACGTGCCAACTGATTGGCCCTGCTGTTGAGTGCCTGATAGGTATACGTCTGTTCTTCATATAAAAGCGCCGTCCGGTTTGCAAAGAGGGCTGCCTTCTTTTCGAAAACCTGATGAATACAGTCTGAAACCGGGAATATCTCTTTTCCTTTAATAGATGCGGTGAGGACGGCTTCTTGCTCAGCGGCATCCATGATCATGAGTCCGGAAACCGGTTTTTCCGGTTGCTGCATAGCGCTTTCAAGCAGATTACTGAAATGTGAAATCATACGTTCAATGGACGACTGATCAAATAATTCAGTCTTATATTCAAAAGAGCCGGTCAGACCGCTCTCCGTTTCCATAAGAGTTACGGTGAGGTCAAATTTAGCCAGATTCGTGTCCGCTTCGACCGTTTCGATACGAAAATCGCTTTCCTGAACTTGCGGTGTAACCGGTGTATTCTGCAGCACAAACATTACCTGGAACAGGGGAGTGTGACTCATTTCACGGTCGGGGACCAGCTTATCCACCAGCATTTCAAAGGGCACATCCTGATGCTGATAGGCTTCCAGTGTGTGTTGTTTAACACGCCGAACAAGGGTCTGGAACGATGGATTTTCCGAAAGATCGGTTCTCAATACCAGTGTATTTACAAAGAAACCGATAAGCTGTTCGATCTCATGGTGATTCCTGTTTGCAATCGGTGTGCCGGTAAGAATATCATCCTGTCCGGAATAACGTTGTAATAAGATATTAAAAGCGGCGAAAAGCGTCATAAAAAGGGTAATATCCTGCTGATCGGAATACGTCTTCAGGCGATCCGATAAGGATTTATTAAGCGTGAAAGTAATTGTGTTGCCCCGGTTGGACGGAATAGCAGGCCTGGGGCGGTCCAACGGCAGATTCAACAGGAGGGGCGCACCCGTTAAACGTTCTTTCCAGAAACGGATTTCAGCTTCGAGGATGTCGCCTATCAGCCAGTTGCGCTGCCAGACCGCATAATCGGCATACTGTACAGAAAGCGGCTCCGGAGCCGGTTGAAACCCATGCCGGAGTAAACTGTAATTCCGGGACATTTCCGTAATGAATATACCCATTGACCAGCCATCGGAAATGATGTGATGCATGGTCATGCCGAAATAATAACGTTCTTCGGCAAATTTTACAACGTTAATACGGGTCAGGGGCCCGTTCATAAGATCAAAGGGTTGCAGCGCATCCTGAGTGACAATACGTAATGCTTCCTGCTCACGTTCATCTGCAGGCAGGGGATCCAGATCAATATAATTAAAACGGATAACCGGGGTTTTATGAATGACCTGTGACGCTTTTCCGTCGACGTCCGTAATGGTTGTTCGTAATATTTCGTGACGCAACGCTACCAGGTTTATGCTTTCCTTGAGTGTTTCGAAATCAAGTTGCCCTTTAATCTTTACTGCTGAAGGCAGGTTATAGGTTGGCTCGTTCGGCGCAAGCTGATCAAGGAACCACATCCGTTGCTGGGCGAATGACAAGGGAATCTCTTCCGACCGGTCAATAGCTGCTATTTCCGGTTTTTTAAATCCCGCATGTACCAGCGGACTGGCCAGCAGGCCGGAAATACCGGCGATTGTCGGATGTTCAAAAATACCTTGCAGCGGCAGGTTAACGGAAAATGCATTATTTATTCGAGAGAGCAGCCGGGTGGCAATAAGTGAGTGGCCGCCCAGTCTGAAAAAATTATCATTGATTCCAATCTTGTCGATATTCAGGATATTTTGCCAGATTTCTGCCAGTCGCATTTCCTGATCGTTGCGTGGTGCCGCGTATTCCGTATCCGTCAGACCGGCACTGAAATCCGGTTCCGGTAGCGCACGACGGTCAATTTTCCCGTTTGCCGTTAGCGGTATGCTGTCCAGTCGCATGAACAGGGATGGCACCATATAGTCGGGTAGATGCTTATGTGCCGCATGCCTCAGTTGTTCCGAAAGGTCGTCATCATCATTGGAAGTCGTATAATAAGCGATAAGACGTGCATCGGACTGGCCGGCGTAATACGGGACAACGACGATATCGTCCACCTTTTCCATAGAAGTCAGCAGATTCTCGATTTCTTCCGGTTCGATACGGAAACCGCGTATTTTAATCTGTTGATCAATTCTTCCCAGAAATTCGATGCGGCCATCATCAAGATAGCGCGCCGCATCTCCGGATTTGTATAAGCGGCTTCCGGGATCAGTGCTGAACGGATTCGGAATGAACTTTTCTGCCGTCAAATCCGGACGATGCAGGTAGCCACGGGCGAGGCTTTCACCGGCAATGTGCAGTTCGCCCGGTATACCCACCGGAACCGGATTCAGGTGTTTGTCCAGAATATAAATCTGAACGTTTTCGATGGGTGCCCCAATGGGCACGGATGCATGATTATGCTCGTCTGAATATACATAACTTGTTGCGCAGACTGTATTCTCGGTAGGACCATAGGCATTGATGAAACGGCGGTTTCGGGCCCAATACCGGGCCAGATCGGCCGGACAGCTTTCGCCCGCTGTGACCATCGTTTGCAGGTCGGGAAACGATTCCGGCAGAATGACGGCGGATACGGAAGGTGGCAGCGTTACTACCGATATCTTATGCTTTTTCAACTGGCTGGTTAAATCCGGTCCGGGCATCAACTGTTCCGGACGCGCCAGATACAAAGTACCCGCACTGATCAAAGAGGTAAATATTTCCGAAATGGAAGCATCAAAGCTGAAAGAAGCAAACTGCAGTGTCCTGGATGCCGGATTTAACTGAAAATCCCTTATTTGAAAGAAGGTCAGGTTGATCAGTCCCCGGTGTGTCAGCATCGTTCCTTTGGGAACACCCGTCGATCCCGATGTATAAATAATATAAGCAAGATTTTCCGGTATGGAACGATGCGGTAGATTCTGTTTCGGAAGAGAAGCGATCTGATGTATATCCGAATCCAGGCACAACCGATCAACCTGCAGATCCGCAAACAGTGTGTCGGACAGTTGCTGTTCCGTCAGAAGAAATCCGGCGCCGGAATCCCGGAGAATATAACGGATCCGTTCTTCCGGATAGGACGGATCAATAGGGAGATAAACACCGCCGGCTTTAAGAATACCCAGCAGGCCGATGACCATCTCCATGGAACGGTTTACCGAAATGGCCACGGTTTTTTCGGGACCGATACCCTTTCCCGACAGGAAATGGGCCAACTGGTTCGCTTTTGTATTCAGGTCGGCGTAGCACAGTTCCTGCGAATCAAATATCAGGGCCGTTTTTTCAGGATATTGCTCCGCTATCATTTCAAAGGCGGCAATGATATGCGGCGTCTCCCGGCGGTCAACCGTTGTCCGGTTCAGGGTATGAAGGATATACGCCGACTCCTCGGCGGAAAGCAGTGACATTTCTGAAACGGAGCGGTCAGGTTGTTTAAGTACCTGCTCAAGTAAAATCCGGTAATGCTGCAGCATGCGTTCAACAGTGGCCGGTTTGAACAGATCAGTGTTATACTCCATCTGTGTCAGCAATCCCTCTTCGCTCTCCTGAACGATCAGAGTAAGGTCAAATTTGGCCGTTTTATTTTCATCATCCAACGCCTCCAGACGGATGGAGCCAAGGTCAACATCGAGAGCCTGTAATTGCCCGGTATTCTGTAAGACAAACATGACCTGGAAAACCGGTGAATGACTCAAATCCCGGGTCGGTTGCAGCTCATCAACCAGTTGTTCGAATGGCAGATCCTGGTGTGTATATGCGTCCATAATAAAGTGCCGGGTTCTTTCAAGCAATGCCGGGAATGTCGGTTCGTTCTCAAAATCAGCCTTTAGTACCAGTGTATTAACAAAAAATCCGATAAGATCTTCCGTTTCAGATCGTGTACGGTTCGCGATGGGGGAACCAACAATGATTTCATCCTGATGGGTGTAATGGTAAAGCAGCGACTGAAAAGCAGCCAACAGGGTCATAAAAAGGGTCGTGCCCTGTGCATTGTTTAATTCGGAGATGCCCCGGGACAGCTCTTTCGGCAGCCTGATATCAACGGTATTGCCGTTGAATGTCTGTGCGGCTGGTCTCGGATAGTCGGTGGGCAGGCGCAGCACGGGCGGATTCAATCCGATGGCTTCTTTCCAGAAACGGATTTGCTCTTCGAGTACATCGCCTTTTATACGTTCACGCTGCCATGCCGCGTAATCCACATACTGAACCGGTAATTCAGCCAGGGGAGAGGGATGTCCCTTGCGGAATGCATCATAGAGAAGGGCCATTTCTTTCATGATGATATTACTGGACCACCCGTCGGAAATGATATGATGCATATTCAGGACGATGACATGTTCATCGACGGCGATTTTTATGACAACGATACGTATAAGCGGTGCGCTGGTCAGGCGAAACGCTTTTTGAGCCTCTTCGTGGATCAATTCCCTGATTTTCTGCTGTTTTCGGGAGACGGACATGGAGCTGATATCCGTGACATTAATGGGAACGTTCACGGAGCCGTGAATCTGTAAAACGGGGGTGCCCTCTGAATTATGAAATGATGTTCGCAGGACTTCATGACGCCGGACGATTTCATTGATACTTTTTTCCAGAATGGGCAGATCGAGCGCGCCGGTAACCTTCATGGCGACCGGGATATTGTAAAAAGGATTATCCGGTGACAACTGATCCAGAAACCAGAGGCGTTGCTGGGAAAAGGAGAGGGGCAGCTGTCCTTCCCTGGAAACAGGTCGAAGGGGTTGCGTATCTGTCGCGGAAGGCAGGGTGGCTGCTTTTTCGACCTGTAACGTAAGGCTGGCGATTGTGGGCGCTTCGAAAAGGACTCTCAAAGGGAGTTCCAGGCCATAGGTATCGCGGATGCGTGCCGCAAGCCGTGTCGCAAGCAGGGAATGTCCACCAAGCTCAAAGAAATTGTCATGGATCCCGATCGTTTCGACAGACAACACCTCACTCCAGAGTTCCGCCATCTTCTTTTCCATATCCGACCGGGGTGCGATAAACGGCGTTTTCAGGGATTCCCGGTCCATCTGCGGCGCAGGGAGGGCGCTACGATCAATTTTGCCGTTTGGCGTCAGAGGAAAAGCATTGACAGGTATGTATGTTACCGGAATCATGTAGTCCGGCAGCTTACTTTTCATCCCGTCTTTGATGGAAGCCATATCGGGCTGACTACCAGGTTCCGGGATATAATAGGCAACCAGTCGCTTATCTTTATTCGCATCCTCCGAAACGATGACGAGTCCGTCTGAAATACCCTCCATCTGATTAAGGACGGATTCAATTTCGCCCGGTTCAATCCGGTAACCACGGATTTTTATCTGATCGTCCTTCCGTCCCAGGAATATCATATTACCATCGTTCAGGTAGCGGACGATATCACCGGTTTTATACATCCGGGTTCCCGGAATATCCGAAAAGGGATCCGGAATAAACCGTTCGGCCGTCAGGCCGGGCTGACCATGGTAACCGCGGGTCACACCGGCCCCACTGATATACAGTTCTCCCGGAATGCCTATGGGAACAGGTTCCAGCGTTTCGTTGAGAATATAGACCGGTGCATTGGGAATGGGACGACCTATGGGAACAGAACCGCTTCCATGCCAGTTTCTGGCATCAAAGACGATACAACCGACAACTGTTTCCGTGGGTCCATACTCATTGATCAAAGAGGTCTCCGGGCTGTTTTTCTGCCAGAAAGTAATCTGATCCGACAGCAGGTTTTCCCCGCCGATCACGAAAGCATGACTGAGTGAATGGCTTTTTTCTCCCGGCAGTTGACGGCTGAGCAGTTCGAGATGTGCCGGTGTGATTTTGACCAGGCTGAAATCCCGGTATTGAAGAAGCATGCGGGCTAAAGCATCCAGGTTGTCATCCTCAGGAACAAGTGTAACCGTTTTGCCCGTCAGAAAGGGAGTAAACAGTCCAGTAACGGTTGCATCAAAAGCCAGGGTGGAGTGCACCAGCGATCCGCGTCCTTTGTCGAGCGGATACCGCTGCATGCACCAGTTAAGATAGTTGGTCAATCCCCTGTGGGTAACCAGGGTGCCCTTTGGTTTACCGGTGGAACCGGATGTGTAAATCATGTAGGCCAACTGTTCCGGATGGATACGTATACCGGGATTTCCGGTCGGAAAGGATTCGAATATTTCCGGTTCCTTATCCATTGTAATTACATGCCGGTTATTTCCAGGAAGAACCGATTCAAGGGCCTGTTCCGTCAGCAGTAGTTTTACACCTGAATCATCGAGGATATAATTAAAACGTTCCGCCGGCAGGGAAGGATCGAGGGGGACATAAGCTGCACCCGTCTTGAGGATACCCAGAATGGCAATGATCATATCCATGGAACGCCGGATGTGCAAGCCAATCAGGACTTCCGGACCGGCACCATGACGGAGTAGGAATCCGGCCAGTTGGTTGGTCCGCGCATTCAGTGTTTTGTAAGAGATTGATGACGATATCGATTGAACGGCGATTCCATCAGGGTACTTCTGAACAGCCTGTTCGAAGTAATCGATAATCGATTTACTGAAATCATAGTCCCGTACAGGGGCATTCCAGCTTGTTGTTATCTTTTTCTTTTCTTCCCGGGAAAGAAGGTCGATGGCGTTCACCGGCACGTCCGGGGCTTCAGTAACCTGCATCAGCAGGTTTTGAAAATGATCGATGGCCCGGTCGATCGTCGAATCGTCGAAAAGGTCGGTGTTAAATTCAAAGGCGCCGCTCAGGTTGTCACCGTCTTCGATCATAAAGAGGGTGAGATCGAACTTAGCCGTTTTACTGTGTGCTTCGAGAGGGGTTAATGTCAGACGGGATTTTGAGGTACGTAAATCGCTGCTGACATTCTGTATGACAAACATGACCTGGAACAGGGGTGAATGGCTCATATTACGTTCAGGTTGTACGGCATCGACGATCTTTTCAAAGGGCACATCCTGGTGCGCGTAGGCACCGAGTGCCGTTTCCCTGACTCTCAGGACCAGTTCTCTGAACGAAGGGTTTCCGGAAAGGTCTGTGCGTAATACGAGTGTGTTGACAAAAAAACCGATGATATTTTCGAGCTCTTCACGGTTTCTGTTGGCAACCGGGGAACCAACACTGATATCGTCCTGTAACGTATATCGGTATAACAGTGTCTGAAAGGCGGCCAGCAGGGTCATGAAAGCCGTAACACCCTCTTCATGAGAAAAGCGTATCAGACGTTTTGAAGTCTCATGTGATACTTTAAATGTCTTATAGGAACCGTTGAATGTCTGCATAGCCGGACGCGGACGATCTGTCGGCAATTCCAGAGCGGGTGGTATACCGGCCAGTTGACGGCGCCAGTAATCCAGTTGTTTTTCCAGCACATCGCCTTTCAGCCAGTTTCGCTGCCAGTGGGCGAAGTCCGCATACTGCAGCGGCAATTCCGTAAGCGGCGATTCTTCTTCCCTTGAATAGAAATCGTATATGGCTGCCAGCTCGGTCATCATGATCTGGGTGGACCAGTTGTCTGAGACGATATGATGCATGACCATGATGACGGCATGATCCTGTTCAGCGAGACGAACAACATCAATCCGGAAGAGGGGGAGAGAATCAAGTGAGATGGCCTGCAGTGAACGGTCGGCTGCAATCCTGCGCAGTTCTGTTTCCCGCTGATCCGTGTCCAGATCGCTGATATCGGTGACCGGTAGGGATATAGTAAATACGTTGTGGAATTTTTGCAGGGGTGTTCCGGCATTTTCGTGAAAGGTTGTACGCAGGGACTCGTGCCGGCGTATGATTTCGTTGATGCTGCGTTCCAGAATATGAATATCCAGCGGACCACCGATACGGTATGCTTCGGGAATATTGTAAAATGGGCTGTTTGGTTCCAGCCTGTCCAGGAACCAGAGACGTTGCTGAGCAAATGACAGGGGTATATCACGATCCCGCGGGACCGGTTTCATGGGGGGTGCTTCCGGCGCGGCATCCCGCATTTTGGCTTTTTCAACGGCTGTCGCGAGGCCGGCAATCGTTGGTGTTTCGAATACGGAACGCAATTGAATTTCTACCGAAAGAAACTTTTTTATGCGGGAGACCAATTGTGTGGCCAACAGCGAATGTCCGCCCAGATCGAAAAAATTATGATTCGAACCCACTTTATCTATGTTTAAAATGTCACTGCATATTTCGGCGATCGCCTCTTCTACCGGCGTTCTTGGTGCAACATATTCAGCCTGAAGTTCCTGCATGATGGTATCCCGGTCAGGTTTTGGCAGGGCCTTCCGGTCCACCTTCCCATTGGGTGTAAGGGGCAGTTCGTCCAGTTCCATAAAGGCTGAAGGTACCATGTATTCGGGCAGATGATCGGCGAGATATGATTTCAGTTCACTGCTTTTAATTTCCGTACCGGTGCCGGTTACAAAATATCCGATCAGGCGTTTATCGCCCGGTGAATCCTCCCGGAGGCTGACGGCTGCAGCTTTAATATGCGGATGTTCCGAAAGGGCGGTCTCAATTTCACCGGGTTCAATTCTGAAACCGCGCAGTTTTACCTGGTGATCAGCCCTGCCCAGAAATTCAATATTTCCATCTGCCAGGTAACGACCGACATCACCTGTTGCATATAGCCGTTCTCCCGGCTTTCCGGAAAACGGGTCAGGGATAAAACGCTCTGCCGTGAGGTCGGGACGGTTCAGGTAGCCTCTGGCAAGACCTTCGCCACCGACGAACAACTCGCCGCGAACACCGATGGGAACAGGCTGGTAATAAGCATCTAAAATGTAGATGGTCATGTTGCCGAATGGCTTCCCGATAGGTACAAGCCGGTCATCAGACAGATCGAGTTCTCTGGATTCAAAATAGGAGCTGTCAATAGTGGCTTCCGTAAGGCCGAATGAATTGATAAGCCGGGTATCCGGCCCGGTATATTTCAAAAACTTCCTATATTCGCCGACATACCAGATATCGGAGCCGGCAACCAGATTACGGAAGAAATCCAGAGTCTGACCGGTTTCATCCAGGTATTGTATTAAATTTCGCAGAACCGCCGGTACAAATTCGGCAATATTGACCTTTTCTTTCCGCATCAGGCCATACAGATCCCCGGCCTGAAGCAGTAAGTCACGGCGTACCAGGACCAGTTTACCACCGGAGCAAAGCGCCCGGGTCCAGTCGCCGGCAAAAACATCAAAAGAGAAACTGGCCATTTGAAGGTGATTGCGGGCCATGGAACGCAATTCGTAGGCTTCTTCCCAGGTCAGGTAGGCATTGACAAGGCTGCCGTGCAGTACCATGGTACCTTTGGATTTGCCGGTCGATCCGGATGTGTATATAAGATAGGCTATGTTTTCTGCCGTAACGGTTTGCGCCGGTGCTGTATCCGGTTTGATGGAAATGGCATTCCTGTCTTCGTCTATTACAATGACCTTGCCGTTATAATGGGTAATGCTGTTTTTAAGTGCTTTTTGTGTGATGAGTACCGGTACACGGGCATCTTCCAGCATATACTCCAACCGGTCTTGCGGATAGGTTGGATCAAGGGGGAGATAAGCGGCGTTGGCCTTCAGGACACCGAGCACCGCGACCATAAGATCCAGAGATTTTTCAAGCAGAATACCCACTACGATTTCCGGAGCCGCACCTGATTCAGAGAGATAACGGGCCAGTTGGTTGGCTTTCCTGTTCAACTCTCCATAGGAAATATACTGATCGTTGCAGACCACGGCGACCGCTTCCGGTGTTTCCCGAACTCGTTCTTCGAATAACTGGTGAATACACAATGAGCGGTCTCTTGGGAACTGTGTGGCATTCCATTGCACGCAGATCATTTCATGTTCGGATGGGGAAAGGATGGGCAGCCGGCCCAGTTTCTGATCCGGATTATCCATAATGGCAATCAGAAGATTTTTATAATGGCTCAAAAACTGTTTGATTGTTCTCTTATCAAAAAGGTCAGTATTATACTCAATCGCAATATCCAGACCTGAGGTACCTTCGGCTACAGACATGGTCACATCAAATGTCGATGTACCCATATCCACATCGAGCATCTCCATACTCATATCCGCGACAGTACCCAGCCGGACCGGGGCATTCTGTAAGATGAACATCACCTGGAACAGCGGCGGATAGCTCATATCGCGGTCCGGCTGAAGCTGGTCGACCAGGTATTCAAAGGGTAAATCCTGGTTTTCGAATGCGTCGAGTGTTGTCGTTTTTACGGTCTGCAGAAAATCCCTGAAGCTGGTTTCACCGGAGAAAGTGGTCCGGAGTACAATCGTATTGATGAACAGCCCGATCAGGCCTTCCAGTTCGCCACGTGTCCGGTTGGCGATTGGCGTACCTATGCAAATGTCCGGCTGTCCCGAATACCGGTAGAGCAGGGTTTTGAAAGCAGAAAGCAATCCCATGAAAAGCGTAGCGCCTTCCTGGCGGAGCAGCGTGTACAACCTGTCCGTTGTTTCCCTGTCCATCACTATGCTTTCTGACGAACCCACATTGCTCTGGACCAGGGGTCTGGGACGATCCGTGGGCAATTCCAGGACAGGCGGATGCGCACCCAGATGCGTTTTCCAGAAGTCCAGTTGCTTCTGCAGCAGTTCACCCTGCAGGTATTCTTTCTGCCATTCACTGTAATCTGCGTATTGTATTGGTAATTCTTCCAGTGGGGAGGATTCACCTCTGGAAAATGTGCCGTACAGGGTGGTGATTTCGTTTATCAGAACACCCATCGACCAGCCGTCGGAAATGATATGGTGCATATTCAGAATGATAACGTGGTCGGTTTGATCCCGTTTTATAACGGTTATCCGGATGAGTGGTCCGGCAGCGAGATCAAACGGTCGCCGCGCTTCACGGGTAACCAGGTTTTTACATACCTGCTCTCCGGCATGTTCTTCTTCGCTGCTGATATCAATGGTTTCAATGGGAATATATGCTTCCGGCGATATGACCTGCATCGGTTCACCATCAATGGCCGTAAACGTTGTTCTTAATGTTTCATGACGTTCCGTAATTGCTGTAATGACCTTCCGGAAGATATCGATGTTAAAAGCCCCTTTAAGGCGAAAGGCAGTAGGTATATTGTAATAGGGACTGTTCGGTTCGAACTGGTCCAGGAACCAGAGACGCCTCTGTCCAAAGGATGCCGGAAAAAGATAGACTTCTTCGCCGTTCGTCTCCGGATCGGGGGAATTGAGATATTCCGTATCTGTTACCGATGTTTCTTTCATTCAAAAAACCACGTTATTGTTCGTAAGCGAATAGGGAACAGTTCCTTTTTATTCATTTAAGTCTGATCGTTTGATGGTTCGTGCCGATCGTGATACACGTTTAATCGAAGGAATTTCCTGTCTGGCAGCCGGTTCTTTTTCGGTCTTTCTTATTTCTTCGGCAATTTCTGCGGATGTCGGGTGTTCAAAAAGCGTGCGCAGAGGCAATTCGATGCCGAATTGCTCACGTATCCGGGAAGTGAATTGTGTCGCAAGAAGCGAATGTCCGCCCAATTCAAAAAAGTTATCGTGAATGCCCACCTTTTCAATATGTAATAAATCACCGACAATGCCCACAATTTTATCTTCATCGGGGTTACGGGGTGCAACATACTCGGACTTCAGATCATCGCGGCTTAATTCAGGTTGCGGAAGCGCATGACGGTCCATTTTACCGCTTGGCGTTAGCGGGAACCGGTCCATGATTACGAAGGCCGAAGGTACCATATATTCCGGTAGTTCTTTCCTGAGGTGTTCCTTTAGTTGATCCGTTTCAGGCTTTTCTCCATCCCGCGGCACGAGATAAGCGATAAGCCGTTTGTCGCCGGCTTTGTATTCATGTGCGGTTACAAAAACATCGGCAATGTCGTTACGGCGGTCCAGGGTGGTCTCGATTTCACCCAGTTCTATCCGGAAACCGCGTACTTTAACCTGCTGGTCGATGCGGCCCAGGAATTCTATATTTCCATCGGACAGAAAACGGACCAGATCGCCGCTGCGGTACAGCCTGCTGCCGGCTTCGTCACTGAAGGGATTGGGAATGAATTTTTCGGCTGTAAGCGCGGGCCGGTGCAGGTAACCTCTTGCCAGTCCCATCCCTTCAATGCACAGTTCTCCCGGTACACCAACCGGCACGGGTTGCAGATGCTTATCGAGAACATAGAGTTTGAAATTGGCAATGGGCGATCCTATCGGTGGGCCCTGCGCATAGCTGCCTTCACACAGATGCATGGACGCACACACGGTCGTTTCGGTGGGTCCGTAAGCATTGAAGAAATGGCGCTTTTTACCCCATTTTTCCACCAGTTCTCCCGAAACAGCTTCCCCGGCAGTGATGATGGTAGTTAAATCGGGAAGGTCGGTTTCAGGCAGCACGGCCAGCACCGAAGGCGGCAGTGTAATGGTTGTAACTTTCTGTCCTGCCAGCAGTTTTACCATTTCGTTTCCTGCTGAAATCGTTTCGGATGAAGTCAGACATAGTGTGGATCCACTCAGCATGGCCATGGCAAATTCCCAGACCGCCGCGTCGAAACTGAGGGAGGAAAACTGCATGATGCGCTTTCCCGGACCTACTTTGAATGCCTTTATCTGGGCGGCTGCCAGGTTGCATAATCCACGATGGCGCAGCATCGTTCCCTTTGGTTTTCCCGTTGAGCCCGAAGTGTAAATCACATAAGCCAGGTTGTCAGGATCCATTTTTATACCGGGATTCGTATCGCGTTCGCTTGAGATCGTATCCCATTGCGTATCCACCATGATCACGCGGGCGCTGTGGGCAGGTAAGCGTTTACTGATTACGTCGGAAGTCAGAAGGACCTCTAATCCGGAATCTTTGATCATATACTGAATGCGTTCATCCGGATAGGTCGGATCAATAGGTATGAAAGCGCCACCGGACTTGAGGGCGGCCATCAAGGCTACAATCATATCCGTTGATCGTTCCATGCACACGCCAATAAGCTTATCCGGTCCCAGACCCGCTTTCTTCAGAAAATGGGCCAGTTTGTTAGCTTTGCGGTTCAATTGATCATACGAAACGGCTTCTTCCCGTTCGTCAGCCTGTCGCTGATAGGTGAGTGCAGGTGCATCCGGCTGTTTTTCCGCATATTGTTCAAACCATTCATGAACACAGCGATTCGAGGGAAAATCCCATCGGGTTTCATTCCATTTTGTCAGAAGCACTTCTTTTTCATCCGTCTCCATCAGCGGAATCTTTGATACCGGTGTTTCCGTGTCAGCCGTCAGGTTTTCCAGCAGGGTGCGGAAATGCCTGAGCAGGTCCTGAACTGTTTCCGCTTTGAACAGATCGGTATTGTATTCCATGATTCCCATGATTCCATCCGTACCTTCAGTCATGGTGAGGGTCATGTCATAGTTTGTCGTTATCGTTTCCGCTTCCAACGGTTCGATGGTCAGATCGGTCATTTCAACGGACTGGCCGGGCGGAATGTTCTGGTAAACGAAGGCAACCTGAAAGATGGGCGAATGACTCATATCCCGCGCCGGTTTTATTTCTTCAACCAGCTTTTCAAAGGGGAGATCCTGGTGGGCATAGGCACCAAGAGAAGTTTCGCGCACCTGCCGCAGCAGTTCTTCGAAGTTGGGATCTTCGTCAAACCGGGTTCGGAAGACCAGCGTATTCACGAAAAATCCGATAAGATTTTCAACCTGTGCATTAGTACGGTTGGCGATGGGTGAGCCTACCAGAATATCATCCTGACGGGTATAACGGTGCAAAAGCGTCTGAAAGACGGCCAACAGGGTCATAAAAGGTGTGACACCTTCACGCTGACTGACTGCTTTGACGGTGCCGGCCAGGCTCTCCGGAATCAACATTGTTTCAGCGGCGCCCCGGTATGATTGAACCGCAGGACGCGGAAAATCCGTCGGCATCTCCAATAGCGGCGGACTGCCTGCCAGGTGCGTTTTCCAGTATGTCACCTGTTTTTCCAGAATCTCATCTTTCAGCCAGTTACGCTGCCAGGTGGCAAAATCGGCATACTGAATATCCAGTTCCGGTAATGCAATTTCATTGTCTTGCGAAAGGGCATCATATATAGCAGCAACTTCTCTGACGAGAATACCGACGGACCAGCCATCCGATATAATATGATGGAGTATAAATATGAGAATGTGTTCATTGTCGTCAATTCGGAGAATCCGTGTTGAGAAGAGGGGGCCCTGCGACAGGTTAAAAACAGTTCCGGTTTCTTCCCGAATGGCCTTATGAATGTGTTGTTCCTTCTCATCTGCATTCAGAGCGCTCAGATCTTCATAACCGGTTTGACCGTCCCAGGTATCCGCGATCATCTGTACCGGTGTACCGCCTTCGTTCCTGAAGGTCGTTCGTAAGGATTCATGCCGCTCGATTACTTTAAAAAGACTCTGTTGCAGCAGGTCCGGGTTTAGCGGGCCTTTGATTTTGAGAACCGAAGGTATGTTGTATGACGTGCTGCCCGGTTCCAGTAAATCCAGAAACCACAGACGCTGCTGGGCGAATGAAAGTGGAAGCGGTGTCTGTCTTGAAACCGGTTTGAGCGGTGGAACGGAAAGACCTTCATCCGACTGTTTCAGAGCGTTCAGCGCTGCAGCCATCCCGGCTACCGTCGGTGATTCAAACAGAGCCCGTAGCGGGATATCCGTCTCGAATGCGTCTTTAACCCGGGAAACAATCTGCGTGGCCAGCAGCGAGTGCCCGCCCAGATCAAAAAAATTAGCATGAATTCCCACTTTTTCAGCATGAAGCACATCACACCAGATTCCTGCCACTAACTCTTCTTCAGGTGTTCGGGGTGCAATGAAGGTGTCGAAAACCTGCATATCGGATTGATCCGGTTCTGGTAAGGCTTTCCGGTCGATTTTTCCGCTGGGATTGAGAGGGAGTTCTTCCATGAAGAGAATAGCCGCAGGAATCATGAAGTCAGGAAGGTTGTCCTTCAGATAGTCCCGTATCCGGGCGTCATCCGGCTCCGCGTTTGAGGCCGGGAGAATATATGCAACCAGTCGCTTATCACCCGGTGTGTCTTCACGCAGAATGACGGCGGCATTATCGATATCATCCCTGTCTTTAAGTAAGGCCTCTATCTCGCCCGGTTCGATCCGGAAACCTCTTAGCTTAACCTGGAAATCGATACGTCCGGCAAATTCGATGTTCCCATCCTGCAAAAATCGTCCCAGATCACCCGTGCGATACAATCGTGCGCCCGGTTTTTTGCTGAATGGATGCGGTACAAATCGTTCGGCTGTTATGGCAGGGCGGTTATGATAGCCCCGTGCCAGGGCCGGACCGCCGATATAGATCTCGCCCGGGACGCCGACAGGAACGGGCTGCATACGCGCGTCAAGCAGATAAACCTGTGCATTTCCGACCGGTATGCCTATAGGTGCGCTGACCGAATCATTTCGTATTTCCGTGATCTGATTCCAGGTTGTACCCACGGTTGCTTCCGTAGGGCCATAACCGTTGTGAAAGTGCAGCCGCTCTTTCCATCGTCTGGCCAGATCCCAGGTACAGGTGTCGCCCACGGAAACCAGCGTTTGCAGTGTTTTTACCTCTTTTTCCGGTATGAGCGTTATAAAAGAAGGAGGCAGCGTGGCATGGGTAATTCCCCGGAGATTCATAAAAGCCACCAGTTTATCAATCGAAAGCATATCGTCCCGGGGAATCATGTCGAGAGTTGCCCCGCTGAGAATACCCAGGAAAATCTCCGCAACGGATGCGTCGAAACTGAATGACGAGAATTGCAGAACGTGGGCATCCGTGCCGACTTCAAAATCTGCGATCATGTTTTCGATAAGCAGACATAAACCGTAATGGTGGAGCATAACCCCTTTGGGTGTTCCTGTTGAGCCGGAGGTATAGATGATATAGGCAAGATTTTCCGGTTCAACCGGCGTGTCCATGTTTAAAACTTCATTTTTTTCTATATCCTGTTTTTCTTCATCAATACACAGCAGGGGAAGGTCATAATCCATGAACAGTTGTTTATACGATGACGTGGTGATCATCATCGCGATACCGGAATCTTCCAGCATGTAGCTTATCCGGTCCTGAGGATAGGACGGATCAAAAGGCACATAGGCGAAGCCGGCTTTAAGAACCCCTAAAACACTGATGATCATTTCTGCTGACCGGTCCAGGCATATGCCCAGGAGGGCTTCTTTTCCGGAGATTTTTCTACGCAGATGACGGGCAAGCTGATTCGCCTGTTTATTCAGTGCACTATAGCTGAGCATGGTATCCTGATATGTAACAGCGATGGCATCAGGATGTCCGGAAGCTGTTTTTTCGAACCATTTATGAACCACTTTTTGTGCGGTTTTTACGGTCCGGCGGTGGTTCCATTCCTTAATCAGGGTAGTGCGTTCACTTTCCGTGAGGATTTCCAGGGAATCGGGTGTATCGGCCGGATGGGTCACAAATCCGCTTAAAACCGATGCAAGGTGTGCCAGGCAGCGCTCGATAGCCTGCCCGGCAAAGCGCTCCGTTTCGTAAGCAATTTCGATGGCAACCTGCGTTCCCGGAGAGGAAATCAGTGTAATGGGATAATTTGTCCGCTCGAAGGAACGGAAATCAGAAAAAGTGAGGATACCCTCATCTTTTGCCAGTGCTTCATCGACGGGATAGTTTTCGAATACGACAATACTGTTGAATAACGGAAGTGAGCGGGGAACGGCACTCCAGCCCTGAATATCGATGAGATGGCTGTATTCATACTGCCTTATTTCAGCCTGTTGTCTCTGAAGATCCTGCAGCCACTGAAGGCATGTCATGTTTTCCGGAATCCGGGTCCGGACAGGGAGCGTATTGATAAACAAACCGACCATCGCATCCGCTCCGGGAAGTTCCGCCGGCCGGCCGCTGACCGTCGCTCCGAATACGATATCTTTTTCACCGCTGTAACGGCTCAGTAAGAGGGCCCAGGCGCCCTGGATAAGGGTATTCATGGTCAACTGGTTCCGGCGTGAAAAAGTGTGTAATTGTTCCGAAAGGGTATTGTTTAATGCCATACGCTTCTTTGCGTACGCCGGCCTGACGACCTGAGCCGGTTTTGAGATGTTAAGCGGGGTGGGCGAGGAAAACCCCTTCATGCGTTCCTTCCAGAAATGTTCCGCTGCGTCCTGATCCTGTTCCTGGAGCCAGGCAATATAATCGCGGTATGGCCGTATCGGGGGCAATTGCGTTTCACGGTTATTTACATAGTTTTCATACAGCGCGGTTAATTCTTTCAAAAGGATCGGGAGTCCCCATCCGTCGAAAAGAAGATGATGGTGTGTCCATATAAACTGATGGGTATGGGAATCGGTTTTGATAACCACCAGACGCATTAACGGTGCTTCGGCGAGGTCAATCCCTTTCCTGCGTTCCTCCGTTTCGTAAGCGCTGATCGCTTCTTCCAGTTCATTTCCCTGTTTGTCCGACCAATCCAGAAAGCTAAAAGGCAGTTCGACTGTATGGTGCACCACCTGAAGCGGTTCATCGAGATCTTCCCATAAAAAAGCGCTGCGCAGGATGTCATGCCGGTTAACCAGATCGGACCAGGCCTGACGGAAGGCATCCGTGTTCAACGGACCTCTGAGTTTGCAACTCATCTGTTCGGAGTAGACTTCCGTTTCAGGTGACAGCAGGCTGTGAAACAACATACCCTGCTGCATGGGAGAAAGGGGATAGATGTCTTGTATATTGTCCATAAACGTCATTTACCTTTTTAGAAAATATGCCGCATTATTTCTTTTTCTTGGACATTTTAGAAAGTACTTTATCCAGTTTTTTGTCATCAAGTTTTGCCAGTTTGAAATCGGAGGCCGTATATCCGCCGGCCCCGGGATCCTTGCAATGGACGATGAGTGCTGTCAGCTCTTTTTTATAAATATCCAGAAACGATTGGATCGTGGATGCCCTGAATTGCCGGCGGCTGTATGATATGCCCATGCTCAAACAAGCTCTGTGAATGAATCCGGTGATATCAAGTAGTGATCCTTTACTGTTTTGCAGACTCCTCTCCGTTCCTCTGTCTTCCGGTGCCGGACGGAATAGTGAAGACCCGGATACGGCCTGGTCAAATTGACCCAGATAATTAAACGTTATCTGAATATTGTCCAACACCCGCAACTGTTCCTTCAATGCTTTATCTCCGGAAAGGTAACGCAGAATACCGAATCCGATTCCATTATTTGGAATACGCCGGAGTTGTTCTTTGACGGATTTTATGGAATCTCCGGGTTCAATTGTTTGTTTTAAATCAAGAAAAACCGGAAAAAGCGTTGTAAACCAGCCAATTGTACGTGATATATCCGTGTCTTCAAATAAATTTTCCCGGCCGTGTCCTTCGAGCAATACAAACAGGGATCGTTTACCCTGCCAGACCGACCAGGCCCTGAGCAAGGCTGTCAGTAATATATCATTGATCTGCGTTTTATAAGTCGCTGGTACATCTTTCAGAAGATCGGTTGTAAGTTTCTGGTCCAGCGTGAACGCCGCGTTTTCGGCAACGGCTTCCGAATTATCTTCGTCAATGAAATCGGTCACAAGAGCATGTAAGGGGCGTTCGGCCATTCCGCTCCAGAATGTTTTTTCCCCAAAAATATCTTCCGATTCGGCAATGGGCTGCAGTTTTTCAGCCCATTGCTTGAAGGAACTCGTCTTAGGCGGTAGTTGCACCTCCGAATTTTCTGAAAGAGCCTGATAGGCCGCCTGAAAATCTTCGAGCAGAATACGCCAGGAAACACCATCCATAGCCAGGTGGTGGACAATGATCAGGATTCGTGAATCATCGCTACCAAGTTGAAAGAAAATGACCTTCATCAGAGGCCCTGTTGCGATGGGAATGGAATTTTGTGCCTCCTCAGCAATAAGACCTATGTGTTTACGCTGCTTTTCTACCGGCAGTCCGGACAGGTCGTGATGCTCAAATGGTACCTCTTGCGGCACACCGGCTATCTCCTGATGCCAGGTTGCATCTTCCATTGTATAGAACATTCTCAGGGCATCATGATGAGCTAAAAGATGTTTTACAACGTTCCGGAGGATTCCGGGTTCGGGATTACTCTGAACAGCAAGCATGAGGGACTGGTTCCAGTGGTGGCGATCCTGAAACGGCTGTTCAAAAAACCAGTGCTGGATGGGCGTCAGGGGGACTTTTCCCGTTACGGTTCCCTGGTCTGACTTTATCGCCGGCGCCGCCTGGCAAACAGCCGCAAGCTGTCCGATAGTCTGATGGTTAAACATCTGAACCGGGGTAATATGCAGGCCATGCCGGCGGGCTTTGGCAATAACCTGGATAGTAAGGATGGAATCTCCACCAAGCTCAAAAAAATTATCGTTTATTCCTACTTTCTTAACACCCAGCAGTTCCTGCCAGATATCCGCGAGAATCTGCTGAGTCCCGGTTTCCGGTTTTACATAGGCTGTCCTGACTGTGGGACTCAGATCTTCGGGTGCCGGTAAAGAGCGTTTATCAATCTTGCCGCTTGGCGTATAGCTGAAGGCATCCACCGTCATAAACGCCGAAGGAATCATGTAATCGGGCAACTGTTTTTTCAGGAAGTCGCGGAGCAGCGGCGCGTCCGGTTTTTGATCGCGATTACCCGGTATACAATATGCGACCAGCCGTTTCGGACCCTTTTTATGAGATATCGTCAATACTTTGACGTCTTTGATGAGCTCATGTTTCAGAAGGGCTGATTCTATTTCACCGGTTTCGATCCGGAAGCCACGAATTTTTACCTGATCGTCTATGCGTCCGACGAAATCGATATTCCCGTCTGTCCGGTAACAAACCAGGTCACCGGTTTTGTATAAACGTTCACCGGGACGATCCGCAAACGGATTGGGTACAAAGGATGCAGCCGTCAGATCCGGGCGGTTCAAATATGCCCGTGCCAGTCCTTTGCCGCCGATATACAACTCACCGGGGATGCCGAAGGGGACGGGTTGCATCCGCTGGTCCAGTATGTAGGTTTGCGTGTTGGCAATGGGTTTTCCTATGGGAACTTCAGGCGGGCTATCAGCCTTTCCCGGAATGGCATCAATGGTGTATGCCGTTGAAACAATGGTGGTTTCTGTCGGACCATACGTGTTAATCAGTTTTATCCCTTCCGGTGTGAATTCCTGCCATATCAGCAGATGACCGGGCGATAACGTATCACCGCCCAGAACTAAAAGGCGCAGCGAATCAGGGACAGTCAGGGTAAGCTCTTTCATTTCCATCACCACCTGATGCCAGTAAGCGGTGGGCAGGTCGAGTACGGTTATGTCCTGTTCCCGTACCAGATCGAACAGTTCGCTTCCTGAAAGCAGGGTTTCACTCTCCCTTAAAACGAGCAGGGCTCCTGTATTCAGTGTTGGATAAATTTCCTCACCGGCGGCGTCAAAGTTGATGGTCGCGAATTGTAAAACCCTGTCGGAATCTTTCAGATCGAAAAGGGAGGCGACGGCCCGGTTGTGATTCGTCACGGATGCATGGGTAACTACTACGCCTTTGGGCATACCCGTTGAACCGGATGTATAGATCACATAGGCGGCATTTGTAGGATGCACCGCCGGTGAAACATTAAGAACGACATCTTCGTTGTTGATCGCTTCCTTGTCGGAGTCGATGCAGATCAGCGGACGTCCTTCGTTGCTGTACAAATCTCTGAATGCATCCTGCGTGAGAATGAACCGGATATCTGAATCATTCAATATATACTTAATGCGCTCTTCGGGATAGCCTGGATCCAGGGGTACATATGCGCCACCCGCTTTCAGAATCGCCAGTAAGCCGATGATCAGCTCAGGGGAGCGTTCCATGCTTATACCGATCCGGTCTTCGGTCCGGATACCCTTCCTGATCAGGTAGTTAGCCAGACGGCCGGCTGCCTGGTCAAGCTCCGCATAAGAGAGCCGGCGTTCACCCCATAGGATAGCCGGGGCATCGGCGGACACGTTCACACGGGATTCAAACTGCTTGTGTATGAGGTCTGGTCCTGTGAAGGATGTTTCCGTATGATTCCATTCCCGGAGTACTTTTTTTGTTGTATCCGGATCTATCAGGTTGATCCGGTCGATGGCAATTTCCGGTTGGTGGATTACGGATTGAACGATGATCTTAAAATGTTCAATCATCTGCTGAATCATTGACGTATCGAATAAATCCGTATTGAATTCGATAGCGCCGCTTAAGCGATCGGGCAAATGGCTGACAATCAGGGTGAGGTCGAATTGAGAAATACGATTTTCTATATCCAGGGGCTTTACCTGGAGTTCCGTCGCTTCTATTGTCTGCTTTGAGCCGCTCTGCATAACGAACATAACCTGGAACAGGGGGGTGTGGCTCAGGTCCCGTTCCGGTTGCAGCATTTCGACCAGCTTTTCGAATGGCATTTCCTGATGGGCGAAAGCCCTGATGGCATATTCTTTCACCCTGTTCAGGACTTCTTTAAAAGGGGGATTTCCGGAGAGATCCGTCCGCATAATAAGCGTATTTACAAAGAAACCGATAATGTGTTCCAGTTCCGTACGGTTCCTGTTGGCGACAGGTGTGCCGATATTAATATCGTCCTGCCCGGAATAACGATATAACAGCGTGTTGAAGGCTGCCAACATAAACATGAATAGGGTAACGCCTTCATCTTTGATATATTTCAGAATCCGTGTGGATAATTTGGTATCCAATTCAAAGCGCAGATGGGCGCCATGATACGATTGCAGTGGCGGCCGTGGTTTGCTAATGGGCAGCGAAAGGGTCGTGTTGCATCCACGCAGTTGTTCCTCCCAGAATGCGCTCAGAGTATCAAGCATGCCACTGTGCATCCATTTCTGTTGCCAGTTTGCGTAATCGGCAAACTGAAATTTCAGCTCGGGCAGGTTGAAATCCTTATGATTACTCCTGTGAAGATAGAGTTGTACCAACTCTTTAATAAATATTTCCAGTGACCAGCCGTCTGATATGACATGATGCATGGTCAGAAGCAATAGGCTTTCAGTCCCGGAAATCGTAACGATACGCAACCGGAAAAGCGGCCCGGTTGAAAGATCAAAGGGACGCCTTGCTTCGTCCACAATGATGTTCTCCAGGTTTTCCCTCTTATCGACGGATATGGTTTCAACGGCATATTTTATTTCAGGCAGGATTTTCTGCACCGGCATTCCGTTATCGGCCGGGAACAGGGTTCTGAGAGAATCATGACGCTCAATCAATATGTTGAGACTTTCTTGAAGGACATGCACATCGAGTTGCCCTTTAATCTCGAAGGCGGAAGGGATATTGTAATAGGGGCTACCCGGTTCCAACTGGTCGATAAACCAGAGCCTCTGTTGTGAAAAGGAAAGCGGTATCGGTTTGTCAGGGTTAACTTTTTCCAGTTCGGGTAACCGGATATCAGCGGAAGATTCCAGTTGTTCAATCTGCTTAGCCAGTTGTGCAACGGTCGGGGATCTGAAGAGTTCCCTGAGGGGAAGTTCGATCTGAAAATGATCACGGACACGTGATACTACCTGCGTCGCCAGCAGGGAATGGCCGCCAAGGTCGAAAAAGCTATGGCTGGCGCCTACGGGTTCAACATTAAGAATTTCTGAAAATATTGCCGCGACCATTTCTTCGGTCGGCGTAGCGGGTGTAACGAATGCTTCGCTGTCCGCGAGCCGGATCCCTTCCGGTTCCGGCAGGGCTTTCCGGTCCACCTTACCGTTCGGGGTCATGGGAATGGCATCGATCCGGATGAATGCGGAGGGGACCATATAATCGGGTAACGCCTGTTTTAAAGCATTTCTGAGTGCACCTTCATCGGTTTGCCCGTGATCCCGGGCTGTAAAGTAAGCAGTCAAACGTTCATCACCGGGCCTGTATTCTTTAACGATAACAACGGCATCGTCTATGGATGGTTGTTGACGCAGAAGCGCTTCAATTTCGCCCAATTCAATCCGGTAGCCGCGGACTTTGACCTGATGATCAATGCGTCCCAGAAATTCAACCGTGCCATCCGCCCTATAGCGTGCCAGGTCCCCTGTTTTGTACATCCGTGCCCCGGGATCCGATTCAGTGAAAGGATCCGGTATAAATTTGTCAGCGGTAAGTTCCGGCCGGTTCAAATACCCCCTGGCCAGACCTGCACCGGCAATATGAAGTTCGCCCGGTATACCGGTTGGAAGCGGCTCCAGGTTTGCATCCAGTATATAAAAACGTGCATTGGCAACCGGTTTACCAATGACAGGCTGTTCAGGATGGGCCTTGACAAGGCAGATGGTTGAATCGACGGTACATTCCGTGGGGCCGTACATGTTATAGGAATCCGTTGCGGGTGCTTCTACCAGGATCTTCCATGTCTCCGGATCGATGGCTTCCCCTCCGGGCAGCAGAGTGGATGGTATCCAGTCGGTACCCTCCAGTAAACCTGCAGCAAGCATCAGTTTAAGCTGCGATGGTACGCAATCAAGTACGTCGATGTGATGGTCCCGAACGTAAGTCACCATTGATGGGCCATCTCCCCGAATTTCCTGGGGAATGATATCCAGTGTATGGCCGTGCATGAACATAACCAGTTGCTGGACCGAAGCATCAAAGGGCAGAGGTGCGTTCAGGCTGATTCGCAGCGGTGCCTTATCATGTTGTTTATAAACGACTTCTTCAAGATTCCCGGCCAGGTGAAAAGGGCTTTTATGGTTAAGCATTACCCCTTTCGGCCTGCCGGTTGTGCCGGAAGTATAGATAACATAAGCAATGTTTTCCGGTGTGTTCAGGTGATCGGGATTATTTTCCGGTTGCTGTGCGATGACCGGCCAGTCCCGGTCCAAACACATGATGGTTGTATCCGATTCATTGAAACGATCGAGCAGTGCTTCCTGTGTAACAACGACCGGTACCTTTGCATCCTCCAGCATGAAGGCAATCCGTTCCTCCGGATAGAAAGGATCCAGGGGAAGATAGGCCGCTCCGGATTTAAGGATCCCGAGAAGGCCGGTAATCATTTCGATGGAACGTTCACAACATAAGCCTACAATATTTTCCGGACCGATGCGACGATCACGTAAATGATGTGCCAGTTGATTGGCCCGCCGGTTCAGTTCACGGAATGTAATCATCTGGTCTTTTATAACAACGGCCGCGCTACCGGGTTGTTTTAATACGTTTTCTTCAAAGATTTCATGAAGACATTTATCCATTTCATAAGGACGTTTTTTCCGGTTCCATTTATTCAGGATTGTATACTGTTCCTGTTCGGGCAGGAGGGGTAACCGTGCAATCGGTTTTTCCGGATCCAGGGTTACCGCTTCCAGCAGGTGTTCAAAATGAGGAAACATGCGCTGCACGCTATCTGGCTGGAATAGGTCTGCATCGTATTCGATGGACAGGAATAAAGCGCCCCCGGACTCCGTGACATTTAGAGTAAGGTCAAATTTGGCAGAAGCATTCTCCAGGGCGATTGATTCAACCTGTAACGCCGGTAGTCTCATATCTTCACGTCCGGCGGTCTGATACGCAAACATGACCTGGAAAAGCGGTGTCCGGTTCATGCTGCGTTCCGGGTGTAGCTCCTCCACCAGCATCTCGAAGGGAAGGTCCTGGTGGGTAAACGCTTCAAGTGAAATTTTTTTTACATGTTTTAGAACCGTTAAAAAGTCCGGATTCCCTGATAAATCCGCACGCAGTACAATTGTGTTTACAAAAAAACCTATCAGCGGTTCAATTTCAGCACGGTTGCGGTTGGCGATAGGGGTTCCGATTGTAATATCATGCTGACCGGTATAGCGGTTTAACAGCACATAGAATGCGGACAGCAGAACGGTGAACATCGTTGTATTGCAGGATCCGGCCAGTTTTTTCAGATCAGCCGTCAAGGAACCGGGGGCATTATAGGTCAGCAGTCCGCCGTGGTATGATTTCACCGCCGGTCTGGGATGGTCGGTCGGCAGCTCCAGATTCATAAGGCCGTTACCCAGCTTTTCTTTCCAGTACTCCAGCAGACGCCCGCGGTCCGCCCCCTGGAGAACCTTCTGCTGCCACTTTGCAAAATCGGCATATTGGACTGGCAGGTCTGGAAGGTTTGCGGGACGCTGGCTGAGAAAGGACGTATATAAATTTGAAAATTCATGAATGAAAACACCGATCGACCAGCCGTCGGAAATGATATGGTGCATTAGAAAAAACAGAATATGTTCGTTTTCATCCAGTATATATAACCGGACCCGCAGCAGCGGTCCCTTTGAAAGATTGAATGGCTTAGCATTCTCCTCTCTGATTTTTGTCATACATTGCTCTTCACGCTCAGATAGCGGACAGCCGGATAAATCGATGTGTTCAAAATCAAAACCGATATCGTTACTGACCACCTGCATCGGCTGATTACCGATTTCGGTAAAAGAGGTTCGTAAGATTTCGTGGCGTTCGATGATCGTTGTTAGGCTTTCCTTCAAAGCCTGCCTGTTCAGGTGACCTTTTAGGCGGATTGCGGCAGGAATATGATAGGCGGTGCTTCCCGGTTCGAGTTGATACAGAAACCATAGGCGCCTTTGAGCGTAAGAAAGTGGAAAACTATTGGCGGTGGCACCTTTTTTTTTCAGTTGCAGTTCCAGAAGTTTCCGCTTCTCAGGTGATAATTTTTCCAGTATTTTTGATACATCACTCATCGCTGTCCGGATCATCCTCCTGTGAATTCATTTCCTGCTTCAGCAAAGCCTTCACTTCATCATCTGAAAGCTGGTCCAGCTTTTCGAGAAGTTCTTCCAGGTTTTCGTCACTGCGTTCGGATCGTTCAATTTTTTCAGCGGGTCTGATCTGTTCCCGTTTCGATATCGTGTGGATTTCTTCTGCGAGTTCGGCAATCGTCGGCTTTTCAAACAGCACACGGAGCGGTAATTCAATGTTATATTGTTCCCGTATACGTGACATAAATTGTGTGGCCAGCAGGGAATGACCGCCGAGTTCAAAGAAATTATCATGAATACCGATTTTGTCGATTTGAAGCAGTTCCTGTGCGATCGAAACTAATTTCTGTTCGTGTTCATTCCGCGGTGCAACATATTCACTGGCCAGTTCCGAACGGGAAAATTCCGGCGCCGGAAGCGCATTGCGGTCGACCTTGCCATTCGGCGTCAGAGGCATGGACTCCAGTTGGATAAACGAAGACGGAATCATATATTCCGGCAGATGTTTTTTAAGAAATTTCCTGAGATGGGGCACGTCAGGTGCCTCTCCGGGGTCCGATACCAGATAGGCGACAAGGCGCGGATCACCGGGTGTGTCTTCCCGGGAAAGTACAACCACGTCCTTTACCTGGTCAAGAGAGCCGAGTATCGCTTCAATTTCTCCTAATTCTATCCGGAATCCGCGCATCTTAACCTGGTAATCAATACGTCCGAGGAACTCAATATTGCCGTCCGGGAGATAACGGACCAGGTCTCCGCTTCTGTACAGACGGGCACCGGGCTCCGTGGAAAAGGGATCCGGTATAAATTTCTCAGCCGTCAGGTCCGGCCGGTTCAGATAGCCGCGTGCCAGACCGACACCGGCAATATGCAGTTCACCCGGCACACCAACCGGAACCGGATGCCCGTTCGGATCAAGGATATAGAGGGAAAAATTGTCAATCGGTTTACCAATAGGCGGCGCTTCCGTCTCTGCAGGGTTCGCCTCATACATGGACGCACAAACCGTTGTTTCTGTGGGACCGTAGGCGTTAACGAACTGACGGCCTTCACCCCAGCGTTTTACAAGATCCACCGTACACTTTTCGCCGGCTGTGATGATTGTTTCCAAAGAGGGTAGTGGTTCTTCCGGCATTACGGCCAGAACGGACGGGGGAAGGGTGACTGTGGTGATCTCATAATCGGAGAGTATTTTCCATAAACCCTGGCCTGAAGACAGCACTTCCTGATCGGCGAGGACCAGGCCCGCGCCGTTCAGCAGGGCCATAACGGTCTCCCAGACCGAGGCATCAAAACTCATCGATGCAAACTGTAATACACGGCTTCCCTGAGTGATGCGGAAAGCTTTTTCCTGGGCTTTTGCCAGGTTGCATAATCCGTTGTGTGAGAGTAGCGTACCTTTCGGTTTGCCGGTAGAACCCGATGTGTAGATCACATAGGCCAGGTTTCCGGGTGCTGCAGTAACGGATAGAATGTCTGCGGATTGATTGGCGATTTCAGGCCACTCCGTATCGATTTCAATGAGTCGTCCTGAAAATTCAGGCAGCAGATGCGTTATCATTTTCTCTGAGATAAGGACGGTAATACCGGAATCTTCCAGGATGTAGGAAATCCGGTCCCGCGGGTAGGACGGATCGATGGACAGGAATCCGGCACCTGCCTTCAGTATACCCAGAATGACGACAGGGAGAAAGGGAGAGCGGTTCAGGGACAATCCGACTATGTTATCCGGTTGAACACCCGATGCGCTCAGAAAATGGGCGATTTTATTCGCTTTTTCATTCAGGTCGCTGTAGCTGACGTGTTCATCTCTATAATATAATGCAGTCTTATCCGGTTGCTTGCGGACATATTCTTCAAAGATGTTGTGGACGGTTTGTTCGGACGGATAGGGTCGCTGTGTCGCATTCCAGTTCCTGAGTATGGTCGCCTGCTCTTCCTGTGAGAGGAGATGAAGATCCCTGATCTTCCGTTTCGGATTGGTGATGATTTCTTCCAGCATATGCCTGTAGTGACCGAGAATGCGTTCGACCGTTTCATTTCTGAAAAGATCGGTATTATATTCAAGGTAACAGGCGAGTCCGTCCGGTGTTTCCGCCGTCGTCAGGGTCAGATCGTATTTTGCTGTATTATGTTCGGCTTCAAACGGCTTTATGGTCATGCCCGGCAGCTCGATCCTCTCTATCGGCACATTCTGAAGGATAAAGGCTGCCTGAAACAGGGGCGAATGGCTCATATCGCGTTCCGGCTGAAGCGTCTCGACAAGTTGTTCGAAGGGCACATCCTGGTGGGCATAGGCGCCGAGTGTGGTTTCCCGGACGCGCTTCAGGAGCGTTTTAATATCCGGATCTTCGTCAAACCGCGTACTGTAAACCAGTGTGTTGACGAAAAAGCCGATCAGTTTTTCAGTCTCCGTACGGGTCCGGTTAGCAATAGGCGAACCAACCAGAATCTGGTTTTGATTACTGTAACGGTGTAAAAGGGTCTGAAAGGCCGCAAGCAGGGTCATGAACAGGGTTACACCCTGTTTCCTGCTGAAATGTTTTACCTGCTCCATTAAAGCATGGGGCAGAATCATAGACAGTGTTTTACCATGAAATGTCTGCATGGACGGTCTCTTAAAGTCGATCGGCAACTCGAGTACCGGAGGATTCAGGCCGATTTTTTCCTTCCAGTAATCCAGTTGTTCTTCAAGAACATCGCCGCGCAGCCATTTCTTCTGCCAGGCGGCATAGTCGGCGTACTGGATTGGCAGATCCGGAAGCTTCGGTTCTTTTTTCTGCGAAAACGCGCTATAAAGATTGACAAAGTCCTGGATAAGGACGCTCATGGACCAGCCGTCTGATACAATATGATGCATATTAAAAATGATTACATGGTCACTCTCTCCGAGTTTTAGGAGTCTTACACGGAAAAGCGGTCCCTGGTCGAGTTGAAAGGGGGTTTGTGCTTCCTGTGCAGCCCTTTTTCTGCTTTCCTGTTCCTGTTCAGCGGATGGAAGAGCCGAAAGATCGTCGATCGTAAATGCAGGGGGCATATCCGGATGAATGACCTGTACCGGTTTTCCATGTACACTGCGAAAGGTTGTTCTGAGGGATTCATGCCGTTTAACGATTTCGGTAAGACTTTTCTCAACGGCGTCATAATCGGGTGTACCTTGCAGCCGGAATGCTCCCGGAATATTGTAGAAGGCATTTTCAGGCGATAACTGATCCAGGAACCACAAGCGTTGCTGTGAAAAAGATAAATCAAGATCCAGCTCCCGGTTGCATTTTTCAATCACCGGTACACTTTCATGGTGGTGTGCCTGCTGCTGTGCAATGAGCGAAGCCAGTTCCATTATGGTTGGTTTTTCAAATATTTCGCGAAGCGGAATTTCCACTCCAAAAGCATCCCGTATACGGGAACCCAGCCTGGTGACCATTAAAGAATGTCCGCCCAGGTCAAAAAAACTGTCCGTAATGCCGATTCCTTTTACCCCGAGAATGTCCTGACTGATTGAAGCGAGTAATTCTTCCACGTGATTGCGCGGTGCGATATGATCACTTCCGGCCGGTTTTCCTTCCATATCCGGTTCAGGGAGGGATCGGCGATTAATTTTTCCTGAAGATGTCAGCGGCATTTTTTCGAGTCGGATAAAAAGAGAGGGAATCATGTAATCAGGTAAATGATCGCGCATAAAGAGCTTGAGCTCGTTTTCTTCAAATGATAAATCGGCATCAGAAACGTAATAGGCAACGAGCATTTTCTCATTGCCGCCCTTTTCCCTGACAGCGACCACGCACTCATTGACGTGCTCGTGCCGTTTGAGAATCGCTTCGATTTCCTGGAGTTCGACACGAAAACCACGAATTTTTATCTGAAAGTCTTTGCGACCCAGGAATTCAATATTACCATCCGGGAGCCAGCGTGCCAGGTCGCCGGTTTTGTAAAGGCGTTCACCGGGGACTTTGGAGAAGGGGTTGGGAATAAAACGTTCCGCCGTGAGCTCGGGCCGGTTCAGATAACCCCGCGCCAGTCCGACACCACCAATATGCAGTTCTCCGGTCACCCCTTTCGGAACTAATTCAAGGTTGTCATTTAAAATATAGTTTTTATAATTATCGGGAGGCGTACCGACAGGAACAAAATCGTATTCCAGAGCTTCCCCTTTTTCCAGAACGAAAATATCACAGACAACAGAGATCTCGGTGGGACCGAAGCAATTAACAATCCTGCAATAGTTGGCCCAGGCTTTCGTAAGTGACGGGGGAATGACATCACCTCCGAGCCAGAGAACCTCCATGGAATTAAATTTTCGCATCTCCAGGAGGGAAGCGACAGCCGGTGGCAGAAAGAGTGTGGTTATTCTGTTTTTTTCGATAAAATGGGTTAGTTTATGCGGATCTAATTTTTCTTCACGGTTAACGATATGCATAGTGGCGCCGCTGGTCAGAGCACCAAAAATTTCAAGTACGGAAGCGTCAAAGGCAATCGACGCAAATTGTGTTGAATGTACACCGGGTCTGAAACCAAGTATTTTCTGCATGGAAAGTACCTGATTAACCAGACCCTGGTGGTGCAATAATATGCCCTTGGGCTTTCCGGTGGAACCAGATGTATAAATAATATAGGCCAGATTTTTCGACTGCATCAGGATAACTGGATTGTCTGTGGAATGGGCTTCAAGCAGATCTTCCGATGCATCGATATCGAATTGTGGCATATCGCTTGTAATATGTTCCAGTAATTCCCGGTTGGAAAGAACCATTTTTGCCTTCGAATCTTTCAGAATGAAGTTAACCCGGTCTTCGGGATAATCGGTCTCAATCGGAACATAGGCACCACCTGCTTTAATGACCGCCAGAATACATATAATCATTTCTATTGAGCGTTCAAGGTATATGCCCACACGATCTTCAGGACCAATGCCACGGGTACGAAGATAATGAGCCAGTTGGTTGGCTTTTTTGTTTAAATCCGCATACGAAAGAGTACGGCCATCGTATACAATGGCTGTCCTGTTTCCCTGGGATTTAACTGTTTCTTCAATTATCTGATGTATGCAAACATCCTCCGGAAACGCTTTGTCTGTTGCATTCTTATCAATCGTAAGTTCCCTGGTTTCATTTTCGGACAGGTAGCGTACCTGGTTCAGTTTGTGTTCCGGTCGGGAAGCGAAATAGTCCAGAATGTTTTTCAGATGTCCGAGAGCCTGACGGATGATTTCCGAATCAAATCGCCGCGATTCATAGGCAAGTTCCATAACAATGGATTCCCTGGAAGCTGCAACCAGTGTAAGCGGATAATTGGTCCGTTCATAGGAAGAAATATCCGAGACTTCCAGACTGAACCGGCGATCCTTCATGGACCGGTCCACCGGATAGTTTTCGAAGACCACGATACTGTTGAACAGGGGAATATCACGGGGAACCTGTGTCCAGCTTTGTACTTCCACCAGGGGCGTATATTCGAAATCGCGCAGTTCAATATTCTGTAGTTGAATGTGCTTCAGCCACTCTGCTATAGTCAGGTCCGGCTCCACCCCGATCCGCAGCGGCAGCGTGTTGATAAATAAACCGACGATATTTTCGACATTTTGTATGTCCGGAGAACGGCCGGAAACGGTGGCTCCGAACACAATGTCATCCAAGCCGCTGTACCGGCTTAAAAGAAATGCCCAGGAAGCCTGGATCAATGTGTTGACGGTTAATTGATTCTTTTTGGCAATTTTTTTCAGGGATTCGGAGAGTTCTGTCCCAAGATCGAGAGATTCAAGCCGGTAGGTATCTTCATCGTCATCCGTTCTGCCATGCGTGCGACCGAAGGTGAGGGGCGTCGGTTCGGAAAAATCTCCCAGCAGGTTTTTCCAGTAAGACGCTGCCCGGGACATGTCCTGTTTTTGCAGCCATTCGATATAGTTCCGGTAAGGCGCTGCCGGAGCAAGCTGCAGCGGAAAACCATTTTTGCGAGATTCATACAGTGTGAATACTTCTTTGAGAATAACCGGAATCGACCAGCCATCGGTGAGCAGATGATGAAAACTCCACAGAAAGCGGTACGTGGTATTGTCCAGACGTATCAGGAAAAAGCGCATCAATGGCGCCTGCGAAAGCTTGAATCCCCGTTCACGGTCTTCCCTGTAAAGCTGTTCGAGCTTTTCCGCCTGCGCATCAGCTGGCGTATCACGCCAATCGAACTGTGTCAGGGGGAAATCAACCTCCTTATGTACCACCTGCAGCATCTTTTCCGTTTTTTTGTAAACAAATGCAGTGCGTAAGGCCGGGTGACGGCGAATGACTTCTTTCCATCCGTAAGCGAAAGCCTCCGTACTCAGTTCGCCTTTCAGCGTGCAACTGAATTGTTCAAAATAGGTTGCCGATTCGGGGTTATATATGTAATGAAAAAGCATACCCTCCTGCATGGGAGACAGGGGATATACGGCTTCGATATTCTGTTTCTTTGAGCTTTGCATTGATTATCAGTCCTGATCTTCTGTTAATTCGGACAACAAATTATCCATTTCATCCTCCTTCAGTCCGGTCTCTTCCGGGGCGAAGACCTGATCGAATTCAGGTGCTAAGCCGTTTGGTGCCGCTTTTCGTACCATTTCTGACAGCGAATCCCTGAAAAGGCTGAGAAAGTGTTCTATGGTTTGATCTTTATGCACATGACTGCTGTAAACAATGGCCAGGGTTAGCGTATTATCCATCACACTGGCACTGATATCCAGCAGAAACTCCCGTTTTGTCCCGGGACTGCGTTCTGCGGCAAAAGACTCAGATGATGGACGAAAACTACTGCCTCCATCTTCGGGGCGGTCGAACCGGCCCAGGTAATTGAATACCATCTGCGGAACAGGCAAGGAGGAAATAGCATTTCTAACCGTTTCATCGGGATGAAGATAGCGCAACATACCAAAGTGAATACCCTGATAGGGAATGGCCTGCGATCTTTCTTTAACGGTTTGAATGATTCCTTCTAAACTATTATTTTCCAGGCTGTCAATAAGAAGGGGATACATGGAGGTAAACCATCCGATCGTTCGGGAGAGGTCCACATCGTCAAAGAGGTGTTCACGGCCATGACCTTCAAGCTGTATAAAGCAGGAAGGGGTACCACTCCATTGCACATACGCCCTGACCAGACCTGCAAGCAGCAGCTCGCTGATACGGGCTTTGAAAACAGATGGCAACCGGTGCAGCAGATGATCGGTTGCCTCCCTGTCCAGGCTTAATGAAAGCATGCGGGCTGACGACTCCAAATTTGTGCCATTTTCAAAATCAACCGGGATATGTAATCGCGGTTCGTTCTGCTGCTTCAGGGACGTTAGCCAGAAGTCTTTTTCCCGGACCACTGTTTCTGTTGCGGCGTAGGACGCCAGTTTTTCCGCCCAGTATTTGAATGAGGTCGTCTTCATCGGTAATTGAACGGGCTGACCAGCCGATAGCAGGCTGTAAGCCATCTGTATATCATGGGTCAGAATCCGCCAGGAAACACCGTCCATGGCCAGGTGATGCACGATAATCAATAAGCGGTCTGCCTTCCCGGGGCCGCAGTTAAAATAGGCGACACGAAAAACCGGTCCCTCCGACAGGTTCAGCATTGACTGATAATTTGTGGATTCTTTTTCAATCATCTGTTTCTGCTCACCGGCGGACAGTTCAGAAAAATCGTGTATCGTAAAGGCCGCTTTTCCGTCCGGTTCACTCAATCTCTGGTGCCAGTGATCTCCTTCATTATAGAAGCGGACCCGTAATTGATCATGATGCAGGATGACCGCCTGAAGCGCGTTGGCAAATGTATCAGTGTCAATCGTTTCACTGACCTCCAGCATCAGGGATTGATTCCAGTGATGCGGATTCGTGTACTCCTGTGTAAAAAAATGCTGCTGGATCGGTGTGAGTGGTATCGGACCGGTAATGATTCCCTGTTCCGCCTTTATGGCTGGCAATTCACCAGCGACCGAAAGGATACCTTCTATGGTAGGGTGTTCGAATAATTGTTTAGGTGTAAAAGCGATGCCGGCTTGTTTTGCGCGGGCGATGACCTGGATACTCAGAATGGAATCGCCACCCAGTTCAAAGAAATTATCCCGGATTCCGACTTTATCTATGCCGATTACTTCTTGCCAGATTCCGGCAAGAATAGTTTCTTTTTCGGTGGAAGCTTCAATAAAAGCGTTGTCGAGATCCGGTCGGTCCTGATCAGGAACCGGGAGTTGCTTACGGTCAATCTTTCCATTTGGTGTCAGGGGGATTTCGTCCAGCCACATGAAAACGGCAGGGATCATGTAGTCGGGTAATTTGAGTCCCGCGTAGGCTCGTAATTCCGCGGTTCCGGGAGTTTCATCCGCGGCCGGTACCAGATAGGCGACAATACGCCGGTTACCGGGCGTATCCTCACGGATAACGGCAACGGTATTATGTATTGCCTTGTGTTCCTTGAGTACTTCTTCGATTTCACCCAGTTCGATACGGAAACCGCGTAATTTGACCTGGTCGTCCAGGCGCCCGAGAAATTCAAGGTGCCCCTTGTTGTTGTAACGGACGCGATCCCCTGTTTTATACATGCGCGAACCGGGTTCCGGTGAAAACGGATCCGGGATAAATTTTTCGGCTGTCAGGGCCGGGCGGTTCAGGTATCCCCGGGCCATTTGTTCGCCGCTGATATGTAATTCACCGGGAACGCCGATTGGAACGGGTTCAAGGTGTTCATCGAGCACATAGAACCGTACATTGCCTGCGGAACGGCCAATGACAGGGCGGTCCGGTGATAATATTACAGGAAACATACTCGCGTCGACCGTGCATTCTGTGGGTCCGTACATGTTATAAAATGAAATTCTTTTTGTGTGTATCATCTTTTTCCAGGTCACGGGATCGATGGCTTCGCCGCCGGGTAAGACCGCTTTCGGCATGTGTGTCTTTTTTTCCGTCAGTCCGGCATCAAAAAGCAGCTTGAGCTGGGAGGGCACACAGTCGAAAACGTCGATTTGCTGATCATGGATGTAAGCGGTCAGTGCGGCGCCGTCATTTCGTATATCATTGGGAATAATGACCAATTGGTGCCCGTGGATCAGCATGACCAGTTGCTGGACGGATGCATCGAAAGGCAGCGGGGCGTTCAGGCTGACGCGCTGTGACTTTCCTTTAATCGGCTGATAAATCGTATGATTCAGATTCCGGGCCAGGTTAAACGGCGGCCTGTGAGGCATCATGACGCCCTTGGGCCGGCCTGTTGTGCCGGACGTATAGATCACATAGGCCAGATTATCAGGTTCCACGGCAACGTCCGGATTATGATGGGATTCGTTACTGAATGGATTGTTTTCCTTGTCCATTGTAACGACGGAGACGGAGCCGGTTGCAAACAGATCTGCATACGCACGTTGTGTCAGTATAACGGTAACACCGGCATCTTCAGTGATAAACCGTATGCGGTCTTCGGGGTAGGATGGATCTAAGGGCAGGTAAGCGGCACCTGCCTTGAGCGTACCCAAAACAGCGACAATCATTTCAACAGACCGGTCAAAACAGATCCCCACGACCTGTTCCGGAGTGATTCCGGATTTTATAAGATAATGGGCCAGTTGATTGGCTTTTACGTTTAAATCTCCGAAAGTGATACCTTCATTTAGATAAAGTATAGCTTGAGTTTTCGCCTGTTTCCGGACTTCCATTTCGAATCTCTGGTGAAGACAGATATTGGCCCCGTAGGGCTGCGCTGTGCTGTTCCAGCCTATGGTCACCTGGTTTCGCTCCTTCTCTGAAAGAAGGGTAAGCTTGCCAATCGGGCAGCCGGGATCTTCAATGAGTGATTCAAGTATGTTAAAGTAGTGTTCAGTCATGCGTTGTGCCGTGGATGCACTGTAGAGGTCGCAATCGTATTCCAGTTGGCCGCGTAATTCGCCCTGGCGTTCGACGACAGAAAGGGACAGGTCAAACTTTGCTGCTTTATGGGCGATCTGAAACGGAGAAATTTCAACGCCGGGCAGGCTGACGGATTCCAGGTCCGAGCTCTGCATGGCGAACATGACCTGGAAAAGGGCCGTATGGTTGAGATTGCGTTCCGGCTGTAGGATATCAACCAGCTTTTCAAACGGGACATCCTGGTTGGAATAGGCATGCATTGCCGTGGTTTTAACCTGATCCAGCAATTCTGTGAACGGCATGGCTTCATGAAGTTTGACCCGGAGTACCAGTGTATTCACGAAAAATCCGATAAGTGGCTCGAGTTCACGACGCATGCGGTTGGCAATGGGTGTGCCTATGGTAATATCCTCCTGCTGGGAATACCGGAAAAGGAGCACAAAATAGGCTGCTGTCAGTGTTACAAAAAGGGTCGTTTCGTTATTCCGGCTCAATGCATTAAGCTGATCCGTTATCACGGCCGGATATTTAAAAACAAGCTGTTCGCCACGGTGTGTTTGCACGGAGGGGCGCTGAAAATCTGTCGGCAGATTTAATACCGGAGGTATGTCAGTCAGTTGTTTTCTCCAGTAGTCTATCTGTTTTTTTAAACGGGTTTCAGTGAGCCAGGCCGATTGCCATGCGGCAAAATCACAGAATTGAATGGAAAGCGGATCCAGTGATATGGATCGTTTCGCAAGAAGATCCGCATAAACGGTGCTTAATTCACGAATGAATATGTTCATCGACCAGCCATCAGATATGATATGATGCATGACGATGATCAGGACAAAGTCCGTTTCGTCTGTCTGTACTATTTTTGCCCTGATTAACGGACCGGTGAAGAGCTTGAACGGCAGACCGGCAAAGTCTGTGGCTGTTTTCTGAGTTGCAGCCTCTCTCTCTGTTGCCGGTAAGCTCCTCAGATCGACATGTTCCAGCAACAGTTTCATGCGCGGTCTGATGATCTGGGAGGGAACACCGTTTATTTCCCTGAAGATGGTTCGTAATATTTCATGACGTTCAATGAGGTGGTTCAGGCTTTGTTCCAGAAGGCTGATATCCGGCCGTCCTTGGAGCCGGACGGCAACCGGGATATTATACTGGGGATTGCCAGGCTCTAACTGGTCCAGAAACCAGATACGTTTCTGTGCATGGGAGAGCGGCAATTCACTGTCCCGCGGAACGCCCGGTATCGTATCGAGTGACGAACGTTCTTCTTCCCGAAGGGATGCGGCGAGCTCCTTTTCGACCGGGTATTCCAGCGATGCGGCCAGTTCCCAGGCCATGTCACTGAGGAAATCAACCTTGTGATAGGTTTTCCAGCGATCTGCCACACTGCGGTTAATATCTTTATGCAAATAAAATTTAAAATCACCGACCATTTGAGAGTGGGCACTGACGCCATCCGTCATTTTGCGTCCTTCATACGGTTTCAGCATATCCTGTTGAAAGTCGATTCCCAGAAAAGAACACAGACGTTTCAGGTGAACTTCCGGATCGGTGAGAAGGTCTTCAAAGCGGAGCCGGTACTGTCGTTCATCGGGAATTGTTTGCAGAAAATCCAGGATGTTACGATGGCTGACGATCCAGATGAGTTCTCCCAGTTCACGCAGGTTGAACGGATGCTTGTAACGGAAGAAATTTTGATCCAGCTTTGCTTCGATAAACGAGTAAATCATGGCATAGGGATGGCGCACGAGATGAATGTAGTTTGTATGTTCAAAGTTTTGCTCCGCACGTTTCAGAATCGCCGGATCGAAGGGATAGGTGGGGGTTTTATCCACCAGTATCCGGTTTCCCAGCCAGTTCTGCATCTCCGCGTAAAAAGCTTTTGTAGACATGTTATTCTGTTCATAATTCCTGATGATGTCCCTGGCCTGTTCAGCATCATAGCCCTTGATCTCCATAACGGCGCGAATTGTCGCTTCCAGCCAGATTTCCAGACCTTCCCGGCTGAATGCTTGTGTGCGCTCCCGCAGCGTGTTAAAGGACAGCAGGTCCAGCTCCGGGGGTGAAAACAACTGTGTGTTTCCGGCCAGCATGACACGTAGTAAGGTTGAACCTGATCGGGGCGGCGATAACACAAATATGGCACGCGGGTTTTTAGGTGTCTCCTTATCCCGGGGAAACGGGGGGAGCGGAGTAATGATTTCCCGGAAGTCCGCCACTTTTTCGGGTGTTATACGCTGTTCATTGAGGAGATTCGTATCGATGGTCAGTTTTCGATCTTTCTCTTTGGTAATCCCGAACTCTTCACTGACAAGGTCCGGGTAATATTCGAGCATATATGTAGCCAGTTCGGCGATCCGCGGTGCTTTGAATAAAGCCGCGACGTGAGCGGTTTCGTTGAGATCTTTCTGAATCCGGTTTATAAATACCGCTGCCTTGAGAGAGTTGCCTCCCAATTCAAAAAAATGATCATAAATTCCGATTTTCCTGATACCCAGAATATCCTGCCAGACGCCGGCAAGATAGGATTCCAGAGCATTTCTGGGTGGTATGTAACGGACCTCCAGGTCGGGACGTTCTTCCTCAGGTATAGGCAACGCGCGTTTATCAACCTTACCATTGGGAGTCAGTGGAATGGCTTGCAATTTCGTGTAACTGACAGGCACCATATAATCCGGCAGCTTTTCCGAGAGAAAAGCACGCAGGTGGCGACCTTCCGTGGTTTTCTCCGGCTCACTTACGTAATATGCCAGCAATTGCTTGTCGGTCTCACTGCGGTTGTGCAGAAGAACCACCGCATCACGCACGGCATCATGGGATTTAAGAAGCGATTCAATTTCACCTAACTCGACGCGAAATCCGCGGATTTTAACCTGCTGGTCGATGCGCCCAAGAAATTCAATATTACCGTCGGACAGATAACGGACGAGGTCACCGGTCTTATACAAACGGTCGGTTTCATTCCCAAAAGGGTGCCGTATAAAACGTTCTGACGTCAGTTCGGGCCGGTTCAGGTACTGTTGTGCCAGGCCGTCTCCTCCGACATACAGTTCTCCGGGCACACCAGGCGGGCATGGCTGCAGATGTGTATCAAGGACATAGCAGGTGGAATTCGCGATAGGTCTGCCGATGGGTACCGTGTATTGACTTTCATTGATGCGCTTAACCGTATACCACGTTGAAAACGTTGTATTCTCTGTCGGACCGTAAACATGTACCAGATGCGCCGGAGGCCCGGTGTCAATAACTTTTTTTACCGCTTCGGGATCGGAAGCCTCTCCGCCGAACAGTACGGTTGTCAGGGACCGGAATCCGTCGGATACATCCCGGGCAATCTGGTTAAACAGTGCTGTGGTTATGAACATGTGATGAATCTGCTGGTCCTGTAGTGCTTTGATAAAAAGACGGCTGGACAGTACGACCTCTTTGTCAATGCCGACGAGGGTGGCACCTGTGAGCAGAGAGCCCCATATTTCAAACGTTGCGGCATCAAATGCCGCATTGGATATCTGGGCGATACGGTCACCGGCCATTATAGAAATATAATCGGTTTTCAGAATAAGCCGGCTGATGGCTTTATGCGGTACGACCACACCTTTGGGCCTGCCCGTCGAACCGGAAGTATATATGACATAAGCCGGGGCCCCGCCGTTCATATCGCATGATAGATTGCCGGTATCATACTGCGAAAGTGTTTCCTGTATCGTTTCGATAGCAATGACCGATACAACGGTTTCCGGGATGCCTGTGCGAAGCGCTTCACTGGTGATGAGGACGTTTACTCCGGAATCCTCGAGCATGAAGGCGATTCGCTGTGCGGGGTAAGCCGTATCCAGTGGTACATAGACGGCACCACACTTAAGTATAGCGAGGATGGAGATGAATAAGGAGGTATCCCGTTCCATGTATAAACCGACAAGGTCGCCTGTTTTAACGCCCTGATCGGTCAGGAAACGGGCAAGCCGGTTGGCGCTTTCGTTCAATTCAAAATAGGTGATGGTTGTATCGCCGAAAACCATCGCCGGTACCTGCGGGGATTTATCTACCTGCTCTTCAAAGAGCGTAATGACTGAAGCCGAATCCCGGTAAGGTTTGTGCGTCTGGTTCCAGGTGTAAAGGATTTTCTGTTCTTCTGTTTCATCGATTAATTTAATATCCGTAATGGCGGTATCCGGGCTATGCAACAGGTTGGTCAGAAATACACGGAAATACTTCGATATATGTTCTATGGTTTCCGGCTTGAAAAGGTCTGAATTGTATTCAAGAGTACAGACGATGTCCTCCTGGCGTTCAAGCATCAGGAAAAGAAGATCGAATTTTGCCACTTCAATATTAATGTCCTGTATTTCCATGCTAACCGAGCCGGCCTTCAGAGCGTCAAACGGGGATTGCTGATAGTCGAACATCACCTGGAACAGGGGCGAATGACTCAAGTCACGTTCCGGTTGAAGGGCATCAACAATATGTTCAAATGGTACATCCTGGTTGGAAGAAGCGTTGATAATGTCTGATTTTACACGGTTGACACACTCCATGAACGTAGCGGTATCCGGGAATTTTGCCCTCAGTACCATTGTGTTTACAAACAGACCGGGCATATTCTGTACACCATCGTGTTCACGGTTAGCCAGCGGAGCGCCTATCCCGAAGTCATCCTGACGTGTCATACGGAATAAAAATGACTGAACGGCGGCCATTACGATCATGAAAGGCGAGACTGCGTGATCTTTTGAAAAGGACCTTATAAGGGAATGTATTTGCGAACCAAGTTTGAAAGTAAAGTGTTTACCAGTATGGCTGATTACCGAAGGACGGGTGTAGTCGAGGGGCAGATCAAGGCGATGGGGCATCCCCTCCAGATATGTTTTCCAGAAACCCAGTTGTTTATCAAGAAGCTCTTTGGTCAGCCGGTTGCCCTGCCATTCCGCATAATCTGCGTACTGAATGTCCGCGGGAGGCAGTTCCGGATCCCGCTGCTCGGAAAACGCGGTATAGAGATGTATCATTTCCCTGAGGATGATGCCCACGGACCAGCCGTCCGAAATAATATGGTGCTGGTTAAGGGCCAGTATATAATCATGGCTGGCCATTTTGATCAGCATGGTTCTGATCAACGGCGCTTCTTCCAGTTTGAAGGGCTGAGCGGCAAACCTTTGAAGGATGGATGCGGCCGATCGTTCGGCTTCCTGACTGCCGGATAGATCTTCAAAGGGTAATTGCAGTGTTATTCCGGGTAAAATATGCTGTTCCGGCTCCCCTTTATCATTAACACGGTAGATGGCACGAAGAATTTCATGCCGTTCTGTAATGCGCTGAAATGTCTTTTCAAGCAGTCCGTGATCGACCTTTCCCCTGAGGCGCACGGCAACTGGAATATTATAAAAAGGACTCCGGGGATCCAGTTGATACATGAACCATAAACGCAGTTGTGCTGCCGTCATGGTCGAACGGGTAAGGTCCTGTCTGCGGGTAATTGGTTTTCCGGGAACGGCTGTTTTTTTTCCTTTTTCCAGTTTTTTTCGCAGTAATTCCAGTTGTTCAGGTGACAGTTTTGAAAGTCGTTTCGATATATCGGTCATAATTGTTTCCCGCTTGCGGAGGATGTGTTATTCATCCAGAAGCCTTGAAATTTCATCATCGGACAGGTTTTCAATTTCGTCTAAAAATGATTCGAGTTTTTCATTATCCGTTTCAACGGCCTGCATTTCTGTGATAGCCCGGGCAATTCCCTCTATCGTCGGATTTTCGAAGATCGTCCGTAAAGGCAGTTCTACATTAAAAGTATCGCGGATTTGGGATAGAACCCGGGTACCCTGCATGGAGTGTCCGCCCAGCCTGAAAAAGCTCTCATGAACGCCTACTTTTGGGATATCCAGTACTTCTCCGATAATTCCGGCCAGTTTTTGCTCGGTTTCGGTTCGCGGCGCAACATAATCCGCTGCATCCGCTTCGAAAAGATTATCAGGAACCGGCAGTTTCCTGCGATCAATTTTACCCGTTGGAGAAACCGGCCAGTTATCCGTCGGGATAAACGCAACGGGGATCATGTACGCTGGCAGGCGCTTTTGCAGGAAAGCCGAGAGTTCTTGCGTATGTACGTTCTGATTATCTGGACAGATAACATGACAGATCAACTGCTTGTCTCCGGACTCCCTGCTGTGAACACTGACAAGCGCATCACTCACGACAGGATGTTCTTTCACGTGGTGTTCTATTTCCGGTAATTCAATACGAAACCCACGAATTTTTACCTGTTCATCCACGCGTCCCAGGAAGATGATATTCCCCTGATGATCATATTTCACGAGGTCGCCGGTTCGATAAAATCTTCCCTGTTTGCCATCGAAATCATCCGTATAAGTGAAATAACGGTCCGTCAATTCACTCTGGTTAAGGTATCCCTCACTAAGGGCGGTACCACCGATGAGCATTTCACCCGGTATTCCCGGTGGAACGGGCTGTCCATGGCTGTCAATAATGCGAATACGGCGATTTGCGCGCGGACGTCCGATTGGCACCCGCTGGTTTTGTTCTCCAAAGTCAACCGGAATGTCGAACGTAGTGGCGGTTATGACAGCTTCTGTAGGGCCATAGGCATTGAGTATCCGTACATCCCTCATTGGTGAACGGTGCCAGAGACGAAGCGCTGCCGGAGCAAGGACATCTCCTCCGACGATACACAGACGAATTTGCCGGTATGGAGCATTTTCCGGGTGCCGGTGCCATTCCCTCGCCAGGTCCGCCCAGTATGCCGTAGGCGGATTGATAACCGTTAAACCATAGTGGCTGACTTTTTTATGAAATCCGGAAGTCGGCCAGATTTCATCATCCCGCAGAACCAGCGTGGCGCCGGTCATCAGCGTGGGAATCATCTGTTCGAGAGAGGCATCGAAGTTGTAGGCGGCAAACTGCAGTACAGCGTCATTTTCATTCAGTTCAAAATGGGTCAGCATGTCAAGGCAGTGATTCAGAAATGCCCTGTGTTTGACATACACCCCCTTTGGCCGGCCTGTTGTCCCCGATGTGTAAATGATATAGGCCACCCGGTCGGCAGCGGGATGGGTATCCGGTCTGCGATCGCTTTGTTTGTCGATTTTCTGCCGAACGGTATCCAGGTCAATACGATTCATATCCGATTTCGCAACGGGATCACTCAGTTTGGATTCAGTCAGTAAAACGGATGCACCGGCATCCTCCAGCATATAGGCCAGGCGTTCCGCAGGGTAATTCGGATCCAACGGAAGATAGACGCCACCGGCTTTCCAGATTGCAAGCAGACTGATGATCAGTTCGGATGAACGGGGGAGTGATACACCGACAACCTGGTCCTGCTGCAGTCCGGCATTGTGAAGATAGTGAGCAAGCCGGTTGGATTGTGTTTCCAGCTCAGCATACGTGAGCTGTATGTCCATGACCCGGACGGCAATGGCGTCCGGCGTTTTTGAAGCCTGTGCCGAAATACGGTCCAGGACGATGCCATCCTGCTCATACGTGGCACCCGAACGCCATTTTTCCAGAACTTCGAGGTCGCCGTCGGAAATAAGCGAGTATTCGGATAACAATTTCGAATCGTCTTCCAATAAACGATTCAGAAGAAGACTGAAATGACTTTCAAAACGTTCCATCGTTGCTCTGTCGAAAAGATCGGTGTTGAATTCCAGTTTTCCGTCGAAGCCGTCTTTCGTCACTGTTATATTGAATATCAGGTCAAATTTGGACGTTTTATTTTCAATTTCCATCAGTTCGATCGTCAGGTCTTCCATCTCCAGTGCCCGCATCGGTGCATTATTCAGTACGAACATAACCTGGAAGAGGGGTGTATGGCTCATATTTCGCTCGGGATGTAACGTCTCGACAAGCGTTTCGAACGGAATATCCTGATGATCGAAGGCGCCCAGGGTGCGATGCTTAACGCGTTGCAGGAAATCGGAAAAACCGGGGTTGCCGCTGAGATCCGCGCGAATAACCAGCGTGTTTATAAAAAAGCCGATAAGGTTTTCCGTTTCCGCCCGGTTGCGGTTGGCAACGGGCGTTCCGACACAGATATCATCCTGACCGCTGTATTTGTAAAGTAAAACATTGAATACAGCAAGGAGGTACATGAATTCCGAAACATCCTGTTTCCTGGCCCGTTCGCGGATGCGACGTGCCCGCTGACTGTCGATGTCGAACAGCAGGTAATCCCCGTTATAGGTTTGAAAAGACGGTCGGGGATGGTCCAGAGGCATTTCGATAAGTGGCGGGGCTCCGCTCAGCTCTTCCTTCCAGAAATCCAGTTGGTTTTCCAGTGTCTTACCTTTGAGCCATTTATGTTGCCATGAAGCAAAATCGGCGTACTGGATCGGCAGTTGAGGCAGTGCCGGTTCGATGTTCCGGGTGTAAGCCGCATACAGGGTGATTATTTCATTGACCAGCAAACCGGTAGACCAGTTATCGGATACGATATGGTGGACACTTATGAAAAACACATGGTTGTTTTCATTTATTTTATAAAGAAAGGCACGGATTAAGGGACCGGTATTGAGTTCAAAAGGCTTTTGGGATTCGGTAAGAATTTTCCTGTACAGTTCGTCTTCTTTGCTATCTTCTGCAAGACTGCTGAGGTCCGATTCAGAAAGGGTGATTCCGGTGTCTTCGATCACCTGAAAGGGTTCACCGTTTTCTTCTTCGAATCGTGTTCGCAACACTTCATGACGACTGATAATCGTGTTCAGCGTCCGTTGCAGGGCCTCTGAATCCAGTTTGCCGGATAGTTTGACAGCCGTATTGATATGATACAGGTAGCTTCCAGGCTCCAGCCGGTCCAGAAACCACAGGCGCTTTTGGGAGAAGGAGAGGGGAAATCGTTTTGTTTCATGCCTGGAAACAGGTGAAATAATGATGCGGGACAGGTCGACACCCTGTTCCTGGAGCATGAGTTCGAATAATTCCCGTTTTTCCGGCGGAAGTTCGGCTATTTTCCTGTACAGATCGTTCATGTTATTCATCGGAATTCCGCTTTTTCTTTTCTTCGAGCATCTTGCTGATTTCCTCTTCCGAAAGCTGATCCAGTTGATTCAGCATATCCGAGACCTTATCCGTGTCCGGATCGGATTTTTTCTGTTCGCTTTCGATCATCTCCGCTACGCCGGAAACAGTCGGATCCTCAAACAGACTTCGCAGTGGAAGATCAATCTGAAAATGATCTCGCAACCTCGCGATTAGCTGGGTTCCCAGGAGAGAATTTCCGCCGAGATCAAAGAAATTATCATGAATGCCGATTGGATCGATCGAGAGCACATTTTTCCAAATTCCGGCCACTACCGTCTGCAGTTCTGTCTCCGGTTCAACCAGAGGTGTAGGAAGATTTGGTCTTGTATAATAGCTGCCTTCTGCTTGTGAAGCTGCTTCGGGTTCCTCTTTGGAAAGATCAGGCGTAATCCATTTTTCAATACGTTGGTGCAGGTCTCCTGTCGATACAATTAACTGATTCAAAGGGGTATGCCCCAGGACGGATTTAAATGCTTCAATACCTTCATCCGGGGTCAGTGCCAGTTGCGCAATTTCCGAACCGATACCTGATGCGGCGGGCTGTGTGCCGAACCGCCAGCCCTCCCAGTTCACGCTGAGCCACTCTGTACCCGTATCGGCGGACTTCGAAGCTGCAAACGTATCCATGTACTGGTTCGCGGCCGCGTAAGCCCCGAACCCAAGTCCGCCTAAAACCGCGGATAGAGATGATTGCAGAAGGCAGAATCCTGGTTTATATTTGTCGATTACTTTACTGAGCGACTGCACACCGAATACCTTTGCAGCGAACTGGGACTGCCAGTCCGTAAGGGTGATTTCAGAAAGCGCCTTGAAGGATTGTTCACCGACTTTACCGGCCAAGTGGAACACACCGTCTATCTTTCCGGCCTGACCGAAGATCCTGTCCAAAGCCTTTGTATCGTTTATATCTGCGTTATGAATTTCGATATCCGTTGCGGTATCTGAAAGCTTCTGAAGGGTTTTAATTTTATCCGTGACATCTGGATTCTCATTATGCTCTGATGACCATCTTTCCCACTGTGACGGTTCCGGAAAGGGCATGGTATCGAGCAGAATAATTTTTTTTGCTCCCGAATTTGTCAGCCATCTTGTCACTTCCAGCCCAATATTCCCAAGGCCCCCGGTGAGAAGGAAGGTTTTTCCGGCTATAGCTGACAGGGTTTCGTTTTCTGAAAGATTGCGAAGTCGTGTGTAGTGTAATTCCCAACGGCGTCCGTTGCGGTATGCCACATCTTTTATCCCGTCGCTGTTCGTCATTTCGGCTAAAACAGACTGCGCATCAGCGGTTGGGCTTTCAACACTGCCGGACAATAAATCGATATCGACAATGCGACAGGTAATGTGGGGAAATTCCTGCGAAACCACCTTACTCAGTCCGATTAACGGAGCAAGTGCCGTTTTCATCCGTTCACGGCCTGTCACCTGGTAACTATTGGCAGTGACAATCGTCATGTCAATCGCGCGTCCGGCAGATTGACTCGTAATGGCCTGGAGGGCAAACAGAAAACGCTGAAACGCATCAGACGGCGTCGTGTCATGACCACATTCCCAGGCATACAATATACGGTTAAAGGCCACGTCGTTTTCCTTAAAAGCTTTAAATAGCTTAAAGTAATTATCGAGATGACTCGGGTCAATATGATAAGTGCGGGATTCCGTCTGGTGTGGTTTATCGCCCTTGTAAACGGTATAAGTATTAGTATTTACATGCGTTACGAGGTTGGAGATCTCATGTGAAAATGATGAGTCATCGAGAAACAGCAACCATCCTTCATCACCGGAACCGCGTTGTGTTGTATCCGGGATGGAAATCGCATGGTGTTGCCAGGAAGGTGTGTAAATCCACTGAGAGATCGACGGATTCCTGACGGTATCATGATCAGATGTGGTCTGTACAGCAGGTTTGCTGTCCAGCCAGTAACGGCTGCGTTCAAAAGGATAGGTGGGCAGAGGAACACGATACCGCTTTTCGTTTTCGTACAAGGCATCCCACTTGACAGGAATACCGGACAGCCAGAGTCTGCCAACGGTTTGAAGGAAGTATTTAAAGTCATTGATTTCTTCCTGCGGATGCCGCACGGAATTCAGAATGATACGCCCTATGGTGTTGGAAGGATGGCGGCTTGCCAGGCTGCTCAGGGTTTTCCCCGGCCCCACTTCGAGTAAAATACGATCGGGTGATGACAGGATGACATTAAGATTGTCATGGAAGCGAACGGTTTGACGCAACTGATGCGCGTAATAGGCTGGATCAGTCGCTTCCTCGTTGGTAATCCATGTACCGGAAACATTGGAAAGATAAGGAATGGACGGTTCATTCATCTCTATATCGCGGATAAATCCGGTGAATGTATCGAGGACCGGATCCATCATTGCGGAATGAAAGGCATGGGAAGTGTGCAATAACCGGCTTTCGATACCTTTTCCGGTTAACTCTTCCTTAAGGGCTTTTATTGGTGCATCGGGACCGGAAATAATCGACATATTACTTCCGTTAACCGCTGCAAGGGTAATTTCATCGTTCAGATAAGGATCGATGGCGGATGGTTCCATCGGTATACTGAGCATACTTCCCTGGGGCATTTGCTGCATTAATTCACCGCGTTTCGCTACAATTTTCAAAGTGTCTTCCAGTGAAAAAACGCCCGATAGATGCGCCGCAACATATTCTCCGATACTATGACCGACCATCGATTCCGGTTCGACGCCAAGATCCATCCAGTAACGGGCCAGTGCATATTCCAGTATAAACAGAGCCGGTTGTGTGAACGCTGTCTGACGAAGTGCCTCCTCCGCTTTTTCCTTATCCGTTTCCGGAGGATACAGTATACGCCTGAGGTCCCGATTCAGCAACGGTTCCAGTATATCGCAGCAGGTATCTACAGAGTCTCTGAAAGACGGGATGGTTTTGTACAGGTCATACGCCATTCCGACGTACTGGGCACCCTGGCCGCTGAACAGGAACGTAACCGGAGCACTGGCGGGATCTTTGGTGTGCAGGGTCTCCATGATCCGTTTCGGATCCCGGCTCCGGAGTACCTGAACGGCGTCAGTGAGGTCTTCGGCCACGAACATACGCCGTTGGGTGAATGCCCGGCGGCCTTTCTGAAGGGTTGCTGCCACATCCGCTAAATTCAGATCCGGATTATTATTGAGGTGCTCCCCCAGGTTATCCGCCGCTGTATCCAGGGCGGAACGGGTTTTGGCGGACATAACCATGAGATAAGCGGGATAAACAGAATCTGATTTGCTGATGGCGGGAGCCTCCTCCATGACAATATGCGCATTGGTGCCTCCGATACCGAACGAACTGACACCAGCCCGCCGGGGCATCCCGTCCGATTTCCATTCCTGAAGGCTGTTCACGACATAAAACGCACTGTTCTCAATATCGATCTTTGGATTAGGCCTTGAAAAATTGAGGCTGGGGGGTATCGTACGGTGCTTCAGGGTCAGTGCGGTCTTGATTAACCCGGCGACACCGGCAGCGGCATCCAGATGACCAATATTCGTTTTAACCGAACCGATTCCGCAAAATTGCTTCTCATCAGTATGTTCCCGGAATACCTGGTTCAGGGCAGCAATTTCGATGGGATCTCCGAGAACGGTTCCCGTACCATGGGCTTCGATGTAACGGATCGTTTTCGGATCGATATCCGCAACCGCCTGGGCGGAGGCGATAACCTCTGCCTGCCCATCCACGCTCGGTGCTGTATAGCCGACACGGTTCGAACCGTCGTTGTTAAAGGCGGAACCCTTGATAACGGCATAAATATGATCCCCGTCCGCAATGGCATCTTCAAGGCGTTTCAGCACGACGATACCGGTTCCGTTTCCGCTGATGGTTCCGCCTGCCTGTTCGTCGAACGCCCGGCAGTGGCCATCCGGAGACAGGATCATACCTTCCTGGTAATAATAGCCCTGCTTCTGAGGGATAGCGATCGAAACACCACCGGCCATAGCCATATCGCAACTGAAGTTAAGCAGGTTCTGGCAGGCCATGTGTATGGCAACCAGGGAAGTGGAACAGGCGGTCTGTACATCGACACTGGGACCTTTCAGATTGAGTTTGTAAGAGGTGCGGGTCGTGAGAAAATCCTTGTCATTTCCAATAGCCAGTTGATAACCTTCCGCGGAGCTGATGAAGCCTTTACGGGAAGACAGGTAGGAATACAGGTATGTATTCATGCTGACTCCGCCGAAGAGCCCGATCAGACCCTCATACTGATCGCCATCATAACCGGCATCTTCCAAAGCTGTCCAGGCTGTTTCCAGGAAGAGACGGTGTTGCGGATCCATTAATTCAGCTTCGTATGGCGCAAAATCAAAGAAATATGCGTCAAATTTATCCTCGTCATTGATGATGCAGCGTGATTTTACATAGTTCGGGTCCTTGAGCAATACGGGATCAACACCTGCTTCCAGCAGTTCTTCGTCACTGAAATAGGTTATGGCCTCGGTTCCCTGTGTCAGAAGTTTCCAGAATTCAGAAACGGAACCGGCACCTGGAAATTTTCCGGCCATACCGATGATAGCAACTTCCATTCCCGTAAGTTCGCCGTTTCCATGTGCATCCGGTTTCAGCGCATCACTCATTTATCGCTTTCTCCTGTTTCTCATGCGTTGTTTCTGTGCATCCAGCGCCTGTTTCTGACGTGCGGCCCGGATTTCTGTTTTTTCACGAATTGCTTTACCACTTTGATCTTCGCTAAGAAATTTTGCAAAGGTGCTGATCGTCGGATAGCGAAACATTTCGACGACGTTGATGTCGCGTTCAAAAACCTCTTTTACCTTGCCCTGAACTTCGATGATGTTGAGGGAATGACCGCCAAGATCAAAGAAATTATCATGTATGCCGACCTCTTCCACACCCAGTACTGTCTGCCAGATGTCCGCCAGATTACGTTCGGCATCCGTCGCTGCTTTGACGAACTGCGTTCTATCCGTTTCAGGTTTCGGCAACGCTTTATAGTCAATTTTCCCGTTGGCGGTTAGAGGGAAAGCATCCACGCGCATATATACGGCTGGAATCATATAATCCGGTAATGTTTTCCGTAGTTCATACCTGATTTCTTCCGGTTTAAACACATCTTCAGATGCCGGGATAATATATGAAAGCAACCGCTTGTCCGTTTTACCGTCGGCTACCAGGATGACATCTTTAATACCGGGCAACCCTTTTATTTCAGCCTCGATTTCTCCGAGTTCGATGCGGAAGCCCCTTATTTTTACCTGATTATCAATGCGTTCAAGAAATTCAATATTCCCGTCAGGCAGATATCGTACCAGGTCTCCTGTCCTGTACAACCGTGCCCCCGGTTCACCCGAGAAGGGATCGGGGATAAACGACTCCGCTGTCAGGGCAGGGCGCTTTAAATAGCCTCTGGCCACACCATGTCCCGCGATATATAATTCCCCGGGAATCCCGGTTGGAACGGGATTCATATAATCATCGAGCACGTACACTTTGACGTTATCAATTGGTTTACCAATGGGGATATGAATCATTCCGGGCTCCAGTGTGACCGGAAAGACCGTCGCGCAGATGGTACCTTCTGTCGGTCCGTAGGCATTAATGAGATAGCGTTCCCGGTTCCAGCGTTCGGCTATATCGATGGTACAGCTTTCACCCGCGGAAATGACAGTCTGAAGGGTGTTCAGCTGCTCTGCCGGCAAAACCCTTAGAACGGACGGGGGCAGGGTGGCGGTGCTGATTTTACTTTCATTGAGAAAGTGAATGAGATCCGGACCCGAAACGAGCGTTTGCTGATCTACCAGTACAAGTGTGGCTCCGCTGGTCAATGTAGTGAATATTTCGGAAGCGGCTGCATCGAAACTGAAAGATGCAAATTGCAGTAATCGTGTTTCGGCCGTAATACGGAATGCTTTTACCTGTGCTTCAACGAGGTTTCTCAAACCGGAATGGCTGAGCATGACGCCTTTGGGCTTTCCCGTGGACCCTGATGTGTATATGACATAAGCGAGGTTCGAAGGGTAAATCGTGGATGCGGGACTGTCCTCGCTGGCGCTCTGTATTTCGGAATCGAGATCATCCAGGTAGAGTCTCGGGAAATTATTTTCAGGTAATTGTGTTTCCAGTTTTTTCTGTGTGATCAAAAGCGGTACATGGCTGTCATTAAGCATATATGCCAGGCGATCATGAGGATAGGTTGGATCAAGCGGAAGGTAGGCGGCTCCCGCTTTCAGTATACCCAGTATACCGATGATCATTTCGATGGAACGCTCGGAACTGATGGCGACGATGGCGTCAGGTCCGATTCCCCGCTGCATCAGTATATGAGCCAGTTGATTTGCTTTCCGGTCAAGTGTCTCATAGCTGATGTGTCTGTCCTTGAATACCAGTGCCGTGGCACCGGGTGTCTGTGCCGCCTGCTTCTCAATTAACCGGTGTACCGGCTCCATTTCGGGATATACCGTTTCAGTACGGTTCCATTCATTCGTGAGCCTGTACATTTCTTCATCGGATAGAAATGTATAAGATGAGAGCGTCCTGTCAGGATCCTCTACGACAGCCTTAATCAACCGCTGAAAATGGTTAAGCATGCGTACGGCTGTTTCCCTGTGAAACAGATCGGTGTTGTACTGAAGGGAAGCACCCAGCCCATCATCCAGTTCCGCTGTCAGAAACGTGAGGTCGAATGGAACGATCCGGTCTTCGATGGCAATCGATTCCAGGGTGACATCACCCAGTTTCATCGTACCACCCTCCTCGGCTACAGCTAAACCGGACATGCCGGATTCATGCAGCAAATAGGCCTTCTGGTAAACAAACATGTGCTGGAAAACAGGTGTCCGACTGGGATCCCGTTTAGGATGTAGCTGTTCAACGAGCAGATTGAAGGGGTAATCCTGATGATCGAGGGCTTCCAGGACCGTATCTCTTACCTGATTCAGGAATTCGCGGAATGTTACCGAGCCGTTTACATTAGAACTTATGGGGACAGGATTGACAAAATAGCCCAGTATGCCGGCGTATTCCGGACTGGTCCGTCCGGTCGTTGGCGAGCCGAGGATGATATCATTTTGTCCGGTATAGCGGTACATCAGTACATTGAAAACGGCCAGAAGTGTGGCATAAAGCGTCGTCTGGTTGCTGTCTGCAAGGTTTTTTAGCTTTTCTGTAAGTGCATGATCAATTTTTAATGTTTCTGTAAGGCCGCTGTACGTTTGAACAGATGGACGGGGATTGTCGGTTTTAAGATCCAGTGTCGTCAATTCACCGGCCAGTTTATCCTTCCAGTAATCAAGGTGTCGTTTTCCGGTGTGGGACCGGAGCATGGTGAACTGATCATGGACGTACTTACTGTAATCAAAACCGGTATCCGGCAGGTGATCGGCTGCGCCTTTGGTATATATTTCATTCAGTTCATACATGAATATGGCAAGAGACCACATATCGGAGATGATATGGTGAGCATGATACAGGAAATAATGGACATGATCCGATTTGCGGAACAAATAGAGCCGGGTCAGCGGTTCGTTCTCAAGATCAAAAGGCTGGTCGATGATTTCATCGATGCGTTCCATAATCTGCGTTTCACTGAGATGTGAAACATCCACTTCGTTGAGAACGGCACGTACATCATCACGAACGACCTGGAACGGTTTGCCTTCTTTTTTTATAAAATTGGTCCGCAGGGCATTATGGCGTTCCGCCAGGATATTTATCGCTTTCCGGAGCTGCTCTATGTTAAGTGAGGATGGTATTTTGACCGCATATACCTGGTTATAGATACTGGCAGGTGATAACTGATGTTGAAACCACATGGCTTTCTGACCTTCGGAAACAGGAAATTCCGACCTGTCAAATGCCGGGAGGTGATCACTATCGGATAGATCGTCTTCAGAAAGGATCTGTGCCAGCAGGTCTGAAGCGAGCATGTCTATTGTCGGTCCTTTCAGAAGGGTGGCAATGGGTACATTCACACGCAGTCCAGATTCGACATTGTTTTTCAACTCAATAGCCATAAGCGAATCGAGTCCCATGGCATTGAGTGGTTTGTCCGTCTCAATTTTTCCCGCAGGTACACCAAGCACTTCTGCTACATGGTTGACAAGACAGGTATTTACACGTTCCTGCCGCTCACTTTCATCCAGGCCCGATAAAACATCCCTGGAAAGATCTGAAGCTTTTTCCGGATGATCTTCCGCTTTTCCCTTCAGATCCTTGAAATTCAGGTAGATCGGTGGGATGTCATTTTCCGGATACGGTTTAAGCAGTTCAGGCCAGATGACATGAGATACAATGTTTTGTGTTTTGTCCTTGAGCAGCAGTTGTTCAAGAAGGTAAATGCCGTCATTGATGGGTATCTTACCGGTTCCATGGATAGCTAATCCGGATTGTCTCCCGGAAAGGCTGCCTGCCATTCCGGTATTTTCCCAGTAGCCCCAGTTAATGGAAAGGGCTTTGAGTCCGGATCCCCGCCTGTAGCGGGCAAGCGCATCCAGAAATGCATTAGCGGCCGCATAATTACCCTGACCCGGGTTCCCGGCAATTGCGGCGGCAGAAGAAAACAGGACAAATAAATCCAGTTCCTCCTCCTTGGTCAGTTGATGCAAATTCCATGAACCATGGATCTTGGGGCGCAACACCTCACGAAGTGTCTCTTTATCCATCTGTATCAATGCACGATCCCGTATGATTCCGGCCGCGTGAAAAATTCCTTTCAACTGCAATTTTTGTTTTTTGATGTCCTGCAGGATTTTTGCGACCTGCTCAGGTTGAGATACATCACCTAAAGCAACGATAACCCTGGACCCATGCTCTTGTATCCTGTCAATCTCGTTCTGTACCTGTTCGGCAGGGGCTGATCGTCCAACGAGAATAATATGTCCCGCCCCTTTGCCGGCCAGCCATTTCGCCAGAGTAAGCCCCAGAGCGCCCAGCCCCCCGGTAATAAGATATGCAGCGTCGCTTTTAATGAGCGTATCCGCCCGGCGGTTTCCGGCGCTGACATCCTCCGTGTCTTTCATTGTAACGACAATCTTACCGATGTTTTTCCGCTGGGCCATATAGCGAAAGGCTGCCGCGGTCTCCGAAGCTCTGAAGCCTGTCAGGGGCAGGGGACTCAGTTGTCCGGATTGTACAGCGTGCATGATTTCCGTAAAGAGGGTATGCAGGAGTTTCGGCTTATCACGACTTATCATGTCGAGATCAATGGCATAGTAAGACAGGTTTTTTCGAAAAGGATAGAGATCCATCTGCGTATTCTGATAGATATCGGTTTTTCCGATTTCCAGGAAACGACCGTACGGTTTGAGGAGTCCCAGGCTTCGCGGTATAAATTCGCCTGCAAGGGAGTTCAGTACCACATCCAGCCCCTCTCCGTTCGTTAATTCCATGATGCTATCTGCAAATTCAAGACTTCGTGAATTGAGTACATGATGCATGCCTGAATTTTTAAGGAAATTTTGTTTTTCCTCGCTGCCGGCAGTGGCAAAAATTTCCGCACCGGTCATTTTTGCTATATTTATTGCAGCCTGTCCGACGCCGCCGGCACCGGCATGGATGAGTATTCGTTCGCCTTTTTGCAGCCGGGCCAGGTGAGAAATGGCATAGTAGGCGGTAAGATACGTGATCGGGACAGTCGCTGCCTGATCAAACCGGAGTGCTTCCGGTTTATGCACAATAAGATCTTCGCTTGTAATGACATATTTTCCAAAAGTGTGCGGTGCAATTCCCAAAACGGCATCACCCGCCTGAAAGCGTGTTACACCTTTTCCGGTAGCCGTAACGATACCGGAACATTCGGAGCCCAGGGGGATCGGGTCACCGGGATAGAGCCCCAGAGCCATCAAAACATCACGAAAATTCAATCCGGAAGCAATAACCTCTATTTCAACCTGACCGGAAGCCGGTTCCTTTCGCCCGACGGGTTTAAAACGGAGTGCCGACAGCATACCCGGTTTGGTGCTTTCCAGGATGTATGGCTGTTGAGGCACTTCCAGCGCGGTATTTCCGGAAACATCCATATCCTCGGCGCTTTCCAGAATTTCACGGTCGCGTTGTATCCTGGCAGCCAGGCGCTTTCCATCCCGGAAGGCTATTTCATTCTCGTGATCGGGATGCAGTAATTCAGCAAGTAATTGTTCCGTTTCTTTTTCAACGGGGAGGGGATCAAGATCTATTTTCCTGCAGATCGAATGACGATTTTCAACCGAAAATACCCGCCCCATACCCCATAGGGGAGCATGAAAAATATTGGTTTTATCGCGTTCCCCGATGATTGAATGGGCTCCACGGGTAATCAGGCAGAGCTCGGGGTAGGTGGATGGGTATGCGCTCTCAAGAGCTTTATTCAGATTCAACAGCGATATCAGGGTGTGTTCTTCAGTCCTTTCGATCAATTCATGCGTGGGGTTTTCCCCGGCATCAAGCCCGAGGGCCCAGGTGTGAATAATACCCCTGATCCGTGTCGTTTCGTTTACCGATGCGCGAAGCAGCTTAATATAATCCTCCGGATCACCTGCATTGATTGTTATGTGATTGTGTTCTCTGTCATGTTGCCATGTTGCGGCCGGCGTAACGGTAATAACCTGTTCACCGCGGTCTTGTAATGTGGCAGCAAGCCTGCAAATGGTTGGATCATCAGAATTGACGAACAGCAGCCATGGGGCATGCGAATCAGCGCTCACGGGTTTTTGTCCCGTGTTTTCAGATTCGACCCATTCAAGTTTATAAAGCCAGTCGCCCAGGTCTTTTTCCTGTTTACGGCCAACTCGCTGCAATTCGAGGCCGTCAATCGTAATCAGCGGTGCGCCTTTTTCATCCATGACCTGCAGGTTGCCGCTGATTCGTCCGTTTTCGGCATCCAGAGAAGTGATCTGCGCATGGGACCAGGCTTCTGTTTGCGGATAGTGTTCCAGCGAAAGGCGCCTGATACGGACAGGTAAAAAGGTTAAGCCTTCCTGGGATTCAATCAGTTCGTCCGGAATAGCCGCGGAAAAGACCTGGAAACAGGCATCCAGCAGGGCCGGATGTACCCGGTAGCTGTTCCGGTCTGCCTTTAAAGTGTCGGGAAGAACGACTCTCGCAAGCGCCTCATGCTGCCCGGTATACAATTCCTGAACACACCGGAAATTCAGTCCGTACTGTAGTCCGATTTTTGTAAGTCTGTTGAAGAAACCGGCTGTCTCGGTTTTGGCACAACGTGCTTTTATATGCTCCGGTGTGCTCCCGTTTGGAGAAACGATCTTTTTAGGGATGGCAATAGATCCCATGGCATTCATATTCCACCTGGCGGCTCCGGTTGCCTGGCCATTCCCTTCCGGACTGAATATCTGAAATGAAGCATTTCCGTTCGAGTAGGGAGACAGAATGAATTCCATTTTATGGGTTTCGGCTTCAGAAAGGAACAGGGCCCTGTAAAATCCCACATCATCCAACTGAACATGTCTCCCGTTATAGATTTCTCCGGCAGCGCCGAGTGCCATTTCAAGGAACGCCGTTGCCGGAAAAACAACGGCATCCTGCACTACGTGGTCTTTTAAATATTCGATGCGTTCCAGGCTGATCTCAGGTTCCCACAGACGTTTTCCCGGATTGACAGGAGATGTTTTTATCCTGCCAAGCAGGGGATGGTGTCCATCTTCCATTCCTGAGGCCGACCGCCTGTAAAGCGGCGCATATTCCGGACCTTTACCCTTAAGGTCGAACCAGTAGGATTCATGATGCCAGGCATAGGGAGGCAGGGGAATAAAACGGCCTTCAGCAGGAAACGTTCGTTCCCAGAGAATGTCGAGGCCGTTCACATATAATTGAGCCGCAGCGGTCATGAAAAACCGGCGCTCATCCTCTTTCCGCCTCAGCGTCGCGACCACGGTACCCGTTTTGTTTTGGTGCTGCATGCATTGGGAGATGGAACCAGCAAGAACAGGATGCGGGGCAATCTCCACAAAAGAACTATAGGAGTCGCTTAACAGGCTGTCTATCGCATCCGAAAAGCGAACCCGTTCGCGAATGTTTCGTGCCCAGTACCGGGCGCTAAAGTCGCCGTCTGCCCATTTTTTCCCGGTAACTGTCGGGTACACGGGAATGGCAGGGGCATGCAGCGTAATATCTTTCAGCTCATCCGCTAATTCATCCATATAGGTTTCCATATGGGGACTGTGAAAAGCGTAGTTCACCCGCAGCATTTTATAGTAAACATCCTGCCGTTCGAGCTTTTCCAGCAGGGTTTTCAGCGTTTCGGTATCCCCGGAAATAACGGTGGAAGTCGGGCTGTTATGAGCGGCTACGGATAATTTATCTTCCAGACCTTCAATTATCTTCAACGCTTCATCGAGTGGTAACTCGACCGAAGCCATTTTGCCGAAACCGGTCGCCTTCTGCATGAGCCTGCTGCGGTGAAAGATCACTTTTATGGCATCTTCGAGGCTGAGTACACCGGAAATATAGGCGGCGGCCACCTCACCGACGCTGTGACCGACTATTGCGGCCGGTTTTACACCCAGGTGTCCCCATAATCTTGCCAGTGCTATCTGCAGGGCGAACAGGGCCGGTTGGGCGATTTCGGTATCAGCAATGCGTGATTCTTCTTCTTCCTTGTTCAGCTCTTCTGTGAGCGACCAGTCAGTATACAGTGAAAGCAGCCGGTCACATTTCTCTATCCATTCACGGTAAACCGGTTCCGAATTATACAATTGTCTGCCCATGGCGTACCATTGCGGTCCCTGTCCGGAAAATACGAAGACAAGCTGTTGTTTCATTTCCGGTTGTCTGGTAGCCTGTACAACCGCAGGATTCGAATCGCCGTTAATAAAAGCTTTCAGCCCGGAAAGGAAACTATCCCGGTCTGTTCCGATCACGGCCATGCGGTAATCGTGCTGTGTACGTTTTTGACCGGCGGAATACAGAAGATCGATGAGTGCTTCGTTGTCATGAAAGCGGTCATCGGCCATAAACGCATGGTAATGTGATGCCATCGATTTCAGCGTATCCGGTGTATGCCCGGAGACCGGTAATATCATTGCCGCCAGCTTTTCCGGAAGAAGGCGCGGCGTGACGGCCTCTTCCACGAGCGGTGCCTCCTGCAGGATGATATGGGCGTTGGTACCGCCAAAACCATAGGCGCTTATACCGGCAAATCGCGGAATTTGCCCGCGCTTCCAGGCTCTGACAGATTCGGCGACTTCTATGTGGGATTGTTCCAGTTTAATGAGCGGATTGATTTTACGGAAATGTAAATGTTTGGGGATGGTTTCACGTTCCAGACACAATACGGTTTTCAACAGGCCGGCGATTCCGGCTGCAGATTCCAGGTGGCCGATATTGGTTTTTACCGATCCGATTATCAGTTTTTGTTCCCCGGACCGGTTTATTTCCATGACATTTTTCAGTGCCTCCACTTCGATGGGATCACCGATTTTCGTACCGGTGCCGTGGGCCTCAAAGTAGCTGATCTGGTTCGGCTCCAGCCGGGCATCTTCGAGGGCCTGACGAATCACCTGTTGCTGTGCGAGTCCGTTTGGAGCGGTAATTCCGTTGCTCCGCCCGTCCTGATTCACAGCCGATCCGCGGATCACCGCACGGATACGGTCACCATCGCGTATGGCTTCTGATAGTCGTTTAAGGACAATCACACCGACACCCTCGCCGCGCACATAACCGTCGGCGCTCTCATCAAAGGTCTTGCACCGGCCGTCCGCGGCCATCATACGGGCCTGTGAGAAGGTTATGGTTACTTCCGGGGACAGAATCAGATTCACGCCACCGGCCAGGGCCATGTCACATTCTCCTTTGCGAAGACTCAGGACGGCATTGTGTACAGCCACCAACGATGAGGAACAGGCCGTATCGAGTGAAAAACTCGGACCGCGCAGATCGAAGGTATACGAAATACGGTTTGCGGCGATGCAGAATGCATTTCCGGTACCTGAATAGGCATCGAGACGGTTAAAATCGCCGGTTTGAAGACGGGAATAATCGTTCTGGCTGATACCCACATAAACACCGGTCCGGGATCCTTTTACTTTTTCAAGTGTTAAACCGGCATTTTCCAGGGCTTCCCAGGAAACTTCCAGCAAATGACGTTGTTGCGGGTCCAAATGCGGTGCCTCCCGCGGGGAAATCCCGAAAAACTGTGCATCAAACTTATCGACATCATCGATAAAACCACCCCATCGTGTGATCATTTTTCCCGGTGCATAGTCCTCATGATAATATTTATCTACGGGCCAGCGTTCCGGTGGTACTTCACGAATGGCATCGATGCCGTTGAGGAGCAGTTCCCAGAACGCTTCTGCGTTTTCGGCCCCGGGTAAGCGCAGCGCATATCCGGTAATGGCAATGGGTTCGGATTCGGTGGTCTTCCAGGCCGGACGCTTTTCAATTTTTACGGGGGCTATACCTTCTTCCGCCAGGAAAACGGACAGCGCGTGTACGTTCGGATAATCCCAGATCACAGTGGGTGAAATAGTCCGGTCAAGCCATACTTCAAGATCACCGACCATGCCGATCGCTTGGGCGGAATCCAGTCCATATACCGAAAAAGGCTTTTGTATATCAATTTCACGTGTATCAACACCGAGTGTATCGGCCAGATGGGTAACCAGCCAGTCTTCGATGGCCTTCGCGGTTTCCGCCTGTTTCAGGGTCTCTTCGGATACGGCTGCTTCAACAGATTCCGCGGATGTTTCTTCCTTTTTTTCCACTTCTGCCGCATCTAAATCACGGGGTCCGGTGGAAGAGTGCCATTCGCGGACGATCTTAAGACGATCTTCCAGAAATTCCTGTTTACAGGCATGGCGCTGTATTTTGCCGCTGGATGTTTTTAAAATAGTACGTGCTTTTATAAGTACAATGGCAGTGGCCTGTATATCGAACGTTTCTGTTACGACCTGCCTGATCCTGGAAATAATGCCATTGAAATCCTGGTTCCTGGCATGCCGCACCTCGGCAATCACCACCAGATGTTCATCATCATCTTTTTCGACAGAGAAGGCGGCCGTACAACCCTGACGTATCTCTTCATGGGCGTGTTCCACTTCAAATTCGATATCCTGGGGATAATAATTCCTTCCCCTGATAATAATAAGGTCCTTGGCACGACCGGTAACGAACAGCTCGCCATCCCTGATAAAACCGAGGTCGCCGGTTCGCAGGTAGGGACCGTCACCGGATTCTGCCAGGTAGTTCCGGAAGGTTATTTCCGTATCCTCAGGACGTTTATAATATCCGCGTGACACGCTGGGGCCTTTAACCCAGATTTCTCCGACTGTGCCGGAGGGGAGTTCACGGGCTGATTCCGGATCGACAATGCAGGTATGCTGACCGGCCTGATTATGTCCGGAGCTGACCAGGATCCGGCTGTTTTCAGCACCTTCTGGAACTTCTTTGGCCTGCCCGTTTTTAAGCTCGCCGGAATCAATAGACACGGTAACGGGAATATGTCCTGCTGAAGATCCGGTAACCAGCAGGGTTGCCTCTGCTAATCCGTAAGCCGGAAAGAAAGCTTCTTTACGAAATCCGCAGGATTTAAAAGTCTCATAAAACCGTTCGATCGTATGGTGGCGGACGGGTTCGGCACCGCTCAGGGCAATGGTCCAGTGGCTCAGGTCAAGATTTTTTATTTTTTCCGGGGTCGCTTTTTTCACACATAAATCATAGGCGAAATTGGGAGCGGCTGTTGCTATTTTTTGATCGTTGTATCGCGACATGGTTTCCAGCCAGCGCAGAGGCTGCTGCAGGAAGTCGAGCGGGGACATCAGCAGGCTCTGCACGCCGCTGTACAATGGTTGAAGAACGCCACCGATAAGGCCCATGTCATGATATATGGGTAACCAGAATACGCCCAGGGTGTCAGAATCGTATTTGAGGGCATTATAAATAACCACGGAGTTACTCATCAGATTGTGATGGGTAAGGATAACCCCTTTGGGCATACCGGTGGATCCGGAGGTGTATTGCAGAAAAGCAATGGATTCTCCCGTGATTTCCGGTTTTTTCCAATCATCGGCAATACTCGTTGTGATGGAATCCGTCGATATCCACTGCAGGTTATTTAATTCATTGGACTGGGCAACGGCCTGGTTCTCAGAAGAAAAATATTTCATACTCGTCCGGAATTTGCGCAGAAAAGGAAGTTTATCCAGGGTGCTGGTAAACGTCTGGCCGAGTTTGAGAATTTTGATCATATACATGATCGAGTCGGTAGTCAGAGCAACCGTGGACTCTGCATCGTGGACGATTGCCTGCAAGCGGGGCAGTGAGCGGTTTAAACGGTTGGGATCAGGCGGATATGCGGGGACTGCAATTACATTGGCGTATAGACATCCGAAAAATCCGACAATATAGTCCAGTCCCGGAGGATAAAGGAGAAGGGCCCGTGAGCCTTCGAGTCCTTTTTGCTGCAGGGAGGCGGCCACGGAACGTGCTCTTCTATCCAATTCACCGTAACTGAGTCCTGTCTCCTTATTGTCTCCCGCTTTAATAAACCGGAATGCGATCCTATCCGGCTGTGTTTCTGCCCGCCGGCGCAGAATATCAACAAGGTTTTCCGGGGTATAAGAGGCTTTCAAACTATCTGAATCTGGTAATTTGGCCATAGTAACCTTCAACTCTTAAAATTAATAATCCACCTGTCCGCGCATCATAACCTGCCAGGAATGTCCGTGTCTCATCTTGAATGATCGGCTGAAGGCGGAAATGTTTTTATAATTCAGTATGGAAAAAACGTCACCGGGTTTTAAATTTTTTTCAAAGAGAAGAACCATCTCATAATGGGCAAACAGACGTTTTTTAAACTCCCTGAAATTTATTTTAAAATGACGTTTAAATTCCTTTCTGAAATGACTTTCCGAAATATTCAGACTCTGTGCCAGGCTGTATGTGTTGCATTCACGCAAGGGACTGCTTTCGATTCGCTTGAGTATAACGATAGCACGGTTTGACAAAATAAGGTCTTCTGCATCCCATATACTTTCGGGAATGCGTTTCCAGTGAGAATCCCAGAGCTGATGCAGTGCAGTGATCAAGTGTTGTTCCCTGGACTCGCCGACGATACAATGGCTGATTCCGGCATGGTGAAGCTCATTAAATTCACCATGCCGGAGCAGGGAATTGTAATAAATGATAGATAACAGGGGATAGCGTCGTTGTATGCCGGCGAGGATGCCCGCGGTATTATGGTTAACGGCGGACTCATAAATAAGAAAATGAATTTCTTTTTCGCGGATATGTCGTTCAATCTGCTCGCCGGAATCCGTCAGATTGTCCAGAAGGTAAAAATCCCAGTTCGGCAGCTCTTCCATGAAAAAATTGTGATCATCACCATCACGTTGTCTATCCCTGACAATAATTAAACTGGACAATGGACCTCCCTTGTAACCACTCCGAATTGGGCGATAAATAAACAATCCAGTCACATGGATTAATGCTCAAAATGATTATTTTTGAAAATTATCCTGACGGACTTTTTACCATTACCGATTTTTAAAATTATAAAGCAGAAATGTAATAAGTACAGCACCCCGCTAGTACTTCAACAATATCAAAAACATGAGGTAAATTCGTTGTGATTTAAGTCACTCACCTGCTATTATAATCAATAGATTTTTTATGCAATTGTGAGTGAAAGGCACATTGGGTACAGCGCTCGTCATCTTCACCCTGAGAAAGCACTTTCATTATATGCTTAACCGTTATCAAAAATGCTGTAAATACGATACAATAGACAATAACGTTTTCCATGGTACTAACAAACTCAACTGAACCCTAAAAGTATTCCGGTTTGATAAACAAATAATGCGCTGAGATAGGCAAGCACGGTCAGGTAGGTAACCATGATGATTGGCCAGCGCCAGCTGTTTGTCTCTTTCTTGATAATTGCGAATGTGGCCATGCATTGACCGGCAAATGCGAAAAATATCAAAAGTGAAAGCACTGTCAGTGGTGTAAAAACCGGTTTTCCGGTTTGGTCGCGGTCTTCCTGAATGGCCTGGATAAGCGAAACGTTGGTATCTGATTCTTCTTCAACGTTATAAAGTGTGGACAGTGTGCTGATAATCACCTCGCGGGCGGCAAAGGAACTGATCAGACCAATGCCGATTTTCCAGTCATAACCCAGAGGTTGAATGGCAGGCTCGATAAAATGCCCGAGATGACCGGCATAACTCCGGGATAACTGCTCAGTCGTGCTCATATTTGCGTGCTCTGCCGGTTTGGGATATGAGGCCAGAAACCAGATCAGCACGGAAATCGCCAGAATAATACTCCCTGCTGTAACTACAAATGATTTGCCCCTGTCATAAACCTGCCACCAGATGGAAATCAGCAGCGGTTTCCGGTAAGGAGGCAGTTCCATGATCAATTCCGAGGTCTCCCGGAAGGGAAATATTTTTTTCAATACAATAGCAACCATGATAGCCATGATGACACCCAGAAGGTACATACCCATCAGGGCGAGCCCCTGGAGTGATAGAAAGCCGAATACCGTAGCCTGGGGGACGAAGGCTGCTATAAGTAGAATATAAACCGGCAGACGGGCACTGCAGCTCATCAGGGGAATGATCATAATCGTTATCAGCCTGTCCCGCCGGCTTTCAATCGTCCGGGAGGCCATAATGGCCGGAATGGCGCAGGCGAAACCGCTTAACAATGGCAGCACGGAACGTCCGTGTAATCCGATTTTATGCATGAAACGGTCCATCATGAATGCCATACGAGCCATATAGCCGCTGTCTTCGAGCAGAGAGAGGAAAAAGACCAGCAGTACAATTTGCGGCAGGAACACCATGATATTGCCGACACCGGGAATAACGCCGTCGATGATCAACCCTTTAAAGGGGCCGTCATCGAGAATGCGGGCCGTACTTTCTGAAAGATATTCAAAAGCGATTCCAATATATTCCATGGGATATTGCGCCCAGCTGAATATAGCATTAAAGATGGAGGCAAGCAGAAAAATCAAAATCACGGGACCCCAGATACGATGGGTCAGTACATCATCGATCCGTTCACTGAAACTGACCTGATCGCTTGTACCATGTATGATCGCCTTTGCCAGATGTACATCGATGAAAGCATACCGGGAAGCCGCTTCCAGGGTCTGATACGGGACATCCATTTCTGTGTAGACCGCACGTATATCCCGTATCTGTTTTTCCAGAACGGCAGCCGTTTCCTCATCCAGAAAGGGCTTCATATATGAAATGTAATTGAGTTCGGCTACGAGGCGGATTGCGTCGATAAGCGGATTGTGATTGAGTACATTTTTCTGCTGTTCCAGCGTATCAACAAGAGGTTTCAGCGGTTCCAGGAGATTCTCGATTTCAAGCAGCCGGCTGCTCGGTTCGGGCACCTGGGGATTCTGCCGAATACGCAGCAATTCCGCGATAATTTCATCAACCCCTTCACCGTATTTGGCGCTGGCAGGAATCACGGCTGTTGCATTGAGTTTGTTCTTAAGAAGGTTTGTGTGAATGCGGATACCCTGTTTACGCGCTTCGTCTATCATGTTCAGAACAATAATAGTCGGAATCGACCAGTCCAGAATCTGCAGGGCCAGGTAGAGATTCCGGTTCAGGTTGGTGGCGTCCAGCACAACGATAACGGCCATGGGGCGCTGCTGAATATCCCGCCAGCTTTGAATCGTTTCTGTTACAACTTTTTCATCCAGGCTCTTGGCATTCAGGCTGTAGGTACCTGGATAGTCTTTGAGAATGATCTTATGGCCACGCAGCCAGCCGGATTTTGATTCAACAGTAATGCCGGGATAGTTACCGACTTTATGATGCAGGCCTGTAAGACGGTTGAAGAGGGCTGTTTTTCCGCTGTTGGGATTGCCGATAATGGCGACGCAGGGTTTGTCGGATTGTATACGATTGCGTTTGATGTTACTCCTGATGCTCTTCAAAATGCCTGCCCCTGTGCCGGTGCCTTCGTTGTACCCTGATTCTTCGTGCTATGGATTTTCTTAAAGATAAGTGAAAACCACGGATTTTTATTTCCATCGGATCACCGAGCGGGGCACACTTTATGACTTTTACAGGGGTTCCGTTGCATAGGCCCATGTCATGCAGACGGACATGAACCTCAGATTGGGCGTCGAGGCCCCTGATAACGGCTTCTTCTCCGGGATTCAGGTCAGACAAAAAATCCAAATGTTTATATTCACGCATAGTTACTTTAATTCTAATAATTTCAATTATATCTATATTACATATGTTTTATGTGTTTAACATAATCGGTTTCAATTTACTCAGGTTTAATAAAATAGTCAATAAATCAACACGATAAAAGTGGGGAATTTGCTATAATAGTTTACTTGACATCCTTTTCACTTAGTCGTATTTTATCCGTTCAAAAATTTTGACAGAGAATAGGCTATAAACATAAAACCACTAAGAAACGGAGGCCCCATAATGGGAACAAAATATGTTTATTCTTTTGGAGACGGTAAAGCGGATGGAAACAGCGGGATGAAGTTGTTGCTGGGCGGCAAGGGTGCCAATCTGGCTGAAATGTCAAATCTTGGTGTACCCGTTCCGGCCGGTTTTACGATTTCTACGGATGTGTGCACGGCTTTTTACAAAAACAACGGCGAGTACACGGACGCGGTTGTTGAGCAGGTAAAAGAAGGGGTTAAAAAAATTGAAGCGACCATGGGGGCATCATTTGACGATACGGAAAATCCGCTTCTGCTTTCTGTGCGTTCCGGGGCGCCGGCTTCCATGCCCGGTATGATGGACACGGTTCTGAACCTGGGATTGAATGCGGAAACGGTTCAGGGTATCATCAAAAAAACGAACAATGAACGTTTTGGCTGGGATTCATACCGCCGTTTCATACAGATGTATGGTGATGTGGTAATGGGATTAAAGCCGGAATCGAAAGAAGAAGAAGATCCCTTTGAAGTCATTATTGATTCGGTCAAGGAAAAAAAAGGCGTAAAAAACGATACGGAGCTTACGGCAGAGGATCTGAAAGAATTATGCGGGCTTTTCATTGAAGAAATTAAAAAGAAAACAGGTAAAGATTTTCCGACTGATCCGTGGGAACAGCTCTGGGGTTCCATCAGTGCTGTATTTGGTTCCTGGAATAATCAGCGTGCCCTGACATACAGAAAGCTGCATAATATTCCGGCGAACTGGGGTACGGCAGTAAACGTTCAGGCAATGGTTTACGGTAACATGGGCGATGACTGTGCTACAGGCGTTGCTTTTACACGCGATCCTGCCACCGGAAATAAAATGTTCTATGGTGAATATCTTGTCAATGCACAGGGTGAAGATGTCGTTGCCGGTACCCGGACACCGCAGCCCGTCAATGATTCCACAAAAAGTGAAGACAATCAGGTCACACTGGAAGAGCTGATGCCCGGTCCGTACAAGGAACTCGAAGCCATCTACAAGAAGCTGGAAAATCATTATCGTGATATGCAGGATATTGAATTTACCATTCAGAGCAACAAGCTCTGGATGCTGCAGACACGTACCGGTAAACGTACTGCAGAAGCCGCTGTACGCATTGCTGTTGAGATGGTCGATGAAGGCCTGATCGATAAGGAAACCGCAATCATGCGTGTTGAACCCAAACAGCTGGATCAGCTTCTCCATCCCATGTTTGACCCGAAAGCAGAGACGAAGGTCATTGCTAAAGGCCTGCCGGCTTCTCCCGGCGCCGCAACGGGGCGTATTGTGTTTCATGCCGATGATGCGGAAGAATGGGCTGCCCGCGGCGAGAACATCATCCTGGTCCGTATTGAAACATCACCGGAAGACATCGGTGGTATGAATGTAGCCAAGGGAATCCTTACTGCCCGTGGCGGTATGACGTCTCATGCCGCTGTGGTTGCCCGGGGTATGGGAACCTGCTGTGTTGCCGGTTGCAGTGCCATCAGCATCAACTACAAGGCAAAAATCATGAAAGTAGGTGGAACGGAATACAAAGAAGGTGACTGGATTTCGCTTGACGGTTCCGCCGGAAGTGTCATTGAGGGGAAGGTTCCGACGGTGGAACCGGAACTTTCCGGTAATTTTGGAACGCTGATGGAATGGGCTGATGAGATCCGTACACTCAATGTAAGGACCAATGCCGATACACCGAATGATGCAACGGTAGCCCGGAATTTTGGAGCCGAAGGGATCGGCCTGTGCCGCACCGAGCATATGTTTTTTGAAGGTGATCGTATCAAGGCGGTTCGTGAAATGATTCTTGCCGACGATGAAGCCGGGCGCAGGAAAGCCCTGGAGAAGCTCCTGCCATATCAGCGGGATGACTTTTACGGCATTTTTAAAGCGATGCATGATCTGCCTGTCACGGTACGTACATTAGATCCGCCTTTGCACGAATTCCTGCCGCATGATGAACAGAGCCAGGAGGAAATGGCCAAAGAGATGGGTGTCTCCGCTGATGAGGTCAAGGCAAAAGTCGATTCATTGCATGAATTCAACCCCATGCTTGGTCACCGTGGTTGCCGTCTGGGTATTACCTATCCGGAAATTACGGAAATGCAGGCCCGCGCCATTCTCGAAGCGGCATGCGATCTCAAGAAAGAGGGCATTAATGTCCTGCCTGAGATTATGATTCCCCTGATCGGTACGAAAGCCGAACTGTCGGACCAGAAAACAGTTGTCATGAAGGTCGCTGAAGAAGTACAGAAAGAGAAAGGTGTAGAGGTTGACTTTCTTGTCGGAACGATGATTGAAATACCGCGTGCCGCGCTGACCGCCGACGAAGTGGCTGAAGAAGCGGAATTCTTCTCCTTTGGAACGAATGACCTCACGCAGATGGCCTTTGGCTACAGTCGTGATGATGCCGGTAAATTTCTGGCTGAATACCAGGAAAGAAACATTCTGCCGGAAGACCCGTTCCAGTCCCTGGATCAGAGAGGTGTCGGACAACTGGTTGAAATGGGCGTTGAGAAAGGCCGTTCAACAAAGCCGAATCTGAAAATTGGTATCTGTGGTGAACACGGCGGTGATCCCAAGTCGATCGATTTTTGTCACCGTGTCGGTTTGAATTATGTCAGCTGCTCACCCTTCCGGGTTCCGATTGCCCGTCTGGCTGCTGCACAGGCTGTAATTCAGGAAAAAAAATCGAACTAAAACTGCATTAAAAAAGCCATCCTCATCGGGATGGCTTTTACGTAGTCGAGGAGACTTTTCGTACGATTCTGAAAAAAAATCGAAAGTCTCCTCATTTTTTTACCAAGATTACGTATATTATCACCCAGTAGTTGTGATGAGCCGCACGCATTGACTTATGAAAAGGATACTTCTCATACATACGGGTGGTACCTTCGGTATGGTTCCCCTCGAACCTGATAAGACGCTGGCACCGGGAAATCTTCAGAATCAGTTATATGAATATGTTCCGGAACTGCAGAATCTGGCTGAAATCGATATTGAAATCCCTTTTAATGTCGATAGTTCGGATATTTCCACGCCTGAATGGGACGCTCTTTCGGCAATTATACATCAACATATTGATCAGTATGACGGCTTTGTGATTATCCACGGAACGGATACAATGGTTTATACGGCAGCGGCTCTGTCCTTTTCCCTGCGCCATGTGAAAAAACCGGTTATCCTTACCGGATCGCAGCGTCCGCTGGCAAAATTACGGAGTGATGCGCGGGTAAACCTGATCGATGCGGTGGAACTGGCTACCATGTCTATCCGTGAAACAGCGATTGTATTCGGACAGCATGTGGTCCGGGGAAACCGGGCAAAAAAGACCAGTATTACCAGTTATGAATCGTTTCAGTCTCCAAATTATCCTTTTTTGGGAAGTATCGGGCTGAAAATTGAGCTGAATAGAAAGTATCTCCTGGATACGGAGGAACCCTTTTTTTATAATCCGGGATTCTCGGGAAGTGTGGGGATCATCAATGTGCTGCCTGGCCTTAAACCGGCATCTCTTTCTAACCTCCTCGAGGGAAAAATCCGGGCGCTGATTCTTGTCGCATTCGGAGCGGGAAATTTACCCCATCTTTACAATGACTGGATCACATTCATCAGCACTGCATCTTCCCGTGACGTCCCCGTCTTTATCGGCAGCCAGTCTGTACATGGATCTACGGACCTTTCAATTTATCAAAGCGGTCGAAACGCCATGGAGGCAGGTGCGATTGGCCTGAAAGATATGACGATAGAAGCGTCCTATGTAAAATTACTGAAACTGCTGGCTCTTACCGGCGATAAACAGTATATAGAAACGGAAATGCAAACAAACTGGGCAGGTGAAATTTCGGACTGATGATATTCAGCAGAAAAGAACGGGCAAAGGTTGTGTTCTCATCCGACTATATATATGGTCTTCCTACCTCGGGTGAGTATGATACCTTTGATATTCTCAAGTATAAAAAGATCCGGGATAAACTCATCAACGGAAAAAAACTGCGCCCCCGAAATATCCTTCGCCCTCATATGTGCAGCTACGATGAAATACGCCTGGTTCATGATGAAAAATATATCAAGTATCTCCAGGATCCCAATTATGTCAGCCGGGTTTTAAAGATTGATATCGTCGGACACTGGGATAATTTTATCCTGGAATATTACAGAGCCGTAACCGGTGGCACCCTGATGGCAACGGCGTTTGCGCTGAGTCATAATATGCCCGTTTTTAACCTGGGTGGCGGTTTCCATCACGCCCACAGAGACCGGGCCGAAGGATTCTGCCTGATTAATGATGTCGCCATTGCCATAGAGAAATTCAGGAAGCGTCGCCACATCAAGCGGTTTATGGTTATCGATCTCGACTACCATCAGGGAAATGGTAATCTGCTCTATTTCGAGCATGATCCCTGTGTTTACACGTTTTCCATACATGCCGATACCTGGGTTGAAACCGCGCAGCAGCATAACAGGGATATCCTTGTATCACCTGATTGCGACGATCAGACATACCTGTCGATTCTCAGTGAGGAGCTTGATATTGCCTGCGGGGAATTCGATCCGCAGGTCGTCTATTATATCGCCGGTTCCGACCCGTATGAAAAAGATGCGCTGGCCGGTATGCGGATGACGCGTGAAGGTATGTTGCTCCGGAACGTCCATGTTTTTCAGAAAGTGCGCAATAAAAAGATTCCATTGATCGTTCTTGCAGGTGGAGGCTACGGGCCGGACAGCTGGGAGGTATATTATGATTTTATTGAATATGGTCTGACCAACAAGACAGGCGGCAATGGTTTTTCATAATCTGTTCAAAAAGCAATACTGGTATATTGCAAAGCGGTTATCTACGGCGCAGTTGCAACGGGAGCCGGAATCCGGTCTTAAACTTTCCGACGAAGATTTTTTTAATCTGGATATCGGAAAAAGAGGACATGATTTTTTTCTCGGCTATTATTCCAAGTCCGGATTAGACCTTGTTTTTAAAAAATACGGCGTCTACCGTGAATTCGCACAGCGTGGTTTCAGGAATATCGACTTTATGATCGATACGATCGATCCGTACCGGCACAGACTGACCGTTTACGATGTGAGCCGGGAGTCGAGAAGGATGCTTGTCGAACTTGTTTTAAAAAAATCAATTATT
>CAYPHA010000004.1:0-41375 GCA_964410215.1 uncultured Calditrichota bacterium
TAGCCGGTCTGCTGCTGATGACGGAAGCGCTGATCACGGATAAACCGGAAGAAGAGAAAGCAGCCGCCCCGGCAATGCCTCCGGGTGGTATGGGCGGCATGTACTAATCGCCTGTTTTATCTTTCATTATAAAAAGGTTGCCCTGAATACGGGGCAGCCTTTTTTTCTTTATATTGATTCCGAATTAATTGTTTTTTCATTTTCATTTTTTGTTTATCTTTTTACACTGATTTAATCCCTTTTTGTGGTATTCTTAAAACATAATAACCAGGAGAATCCTCATGCTGTTTTCAAGATGGATCATAGCCATCATCGTACCGTTTATACTTTTTAAGTGCTCCCATGATAAAAAACTGGCTGTAAAAGAAACCGCAGATACGGAAACTGTGCTTTCGGAGGACCAGCACATCCCGATTGATTCCAGAATCGTTAAAGGGAAACTTGCCAATGGCCTGACCTATTATATCCGCAAGAATTCCCGTCCCGAAAAAAGGGCGGAGCTCAGGCTGGCTGTCAATGCCGGTTCCATCCTGGAAGATGATGATCAGCAGGGATTGGCGCATTTCTGCGAACACATGGCTTTTAACGGAACTGAAAATTTCAAAAAACATGAATTGGTCAACTATCTCGAATCGATAGGAATGCGCTTCGGGCCTGAAATTAATGCCTATACCAGTTTCGATGAAACGGTATACATGCTGGAATTGCCCACAGACAGCACGGAAATCCTCGAAACGGGATTCCAGGTACTGGAAGACTGGGCCCACCTTGTCAGCTTTGAGGATGAAGAGATCAATAAAGAACGGGGCGTCGTAATAGAAGAATGGCGGCTTGGAAGAGGTGCAGCAGCGCGCATGCGCGACGAAATCTATCCTGTTCTCTTCCACGGTTCGCGTTATGGGGAACGTTTGCCAATCGGTAAGAAGGAGGTCCTGGATACTTTTAAAGTGGAAACGCCAAGGCGTTTTTATAAAGACTGGTACAGGCCGGATCTGATGGCGGTGGTTGCGGTCGGCGATTTCGATGTGACATATATTGAAACGCTCATAAAAAAACAATTCGGGAATATCCCGGTCACTGAAAATGCAAGGGATCGGAAACTGTATGATATGCCGGGTCACGAAGAGACATTGTTCGCTATCGCTTCTGATCCGGAGGCTCCCCGTTCGATGGTAACGGTCTATTTTAAATTCCCTGCAGAGGAGGACAACACGGTTGGCGATTATCGTAAAGGAATTCTGGAGAATATTTACAGCGGTATGTTCAATAACCGCCTGAACGAGCTCGCTCAAGACGAGGATCCTCCGTTCATATTTGGCTATTCAGGGAAGGGCCGGTTTGTACGCACGTCCCAGGTCTATATGCTGGCTGCGATGGTTCGGGATAACGGTATTGAAAGGGGCCTGGATGCCCTGCTTACCGAAGCGGAGCGGGTAAAAAAGTACGGTTTTACAGAAACGGAACTGCAAAGGCAGAAGCAGGCCGTTTTGAGAAGTATGGAAAAAGCGTATGCCGAGCGGAACAAGATCGAGTCACCAAGCCTTGCTGCCGAGTATATTCGAAACTTCCTGTTCAATGAGCCGGTACCGGGAATTGAATATGAATATATGCTGTACCAGAAACTGGTACCGGGTATCACGCTGGAGGGAATAAATCAACTGGCAAAAGAACTGGTTCGTTCAGAGAGCCGCGTGGTTGCGGTTGAATCGCCTGAAAAAGAAAGTATCACCGTACCGACGGAAGCGGATCTGAAAAAGGTGTTTGCCGCGGTCGGCGAAAAGGAGATCGTCCCTTACAGTGATGATGTGCTGGATATCCCATTACTTGCTTCCATGCCGGATCCGAAACCGGTCGTATCCGAGACAATCCATGAAGAGCTCGGTGTTACGGAGTGGGAGCTTCCCAATGGAGCCAGGGTATTCGCTAAACCGACGGATTTTAAAAACGATGAAATCCGCTTTTCTGCTACGAGCAACGGCGGTCTTTCCCTGGTTGCTGATGAAGCGCTTATTCCCGGTCAGACGGCTGCCAGCGTTGTTGCCCAGGGTGGTCTCGGTGCTTTCAGTCAGATTCAGCTTCAGAAACTATTGAGTGACAAGGTCGTCAGTGTCAGTCCTTATATTAATGAACTGAGTGAAGGATTCAGCGGGGAAACGACTCCGAAAGATCTGGAAACGCTGTTTCAACTGGTTTACCTCTATTTTTACGGACACAGAAAAGACAGCACGGCTTTTATTTCGTATAAAAAGCGCCTGCAGTCTTTCTATCAAAACAGAAACGTTCAGCCGGAGACGGCCTGGAGAGATACGATCAGTGTTACACTGACACAGCATCATCCCCGATACCGTCCCGTGTCCGCGGAATCATTCGAGGAGATGGATCTCAATACGTCGTTTGATATTTACAAAGACCGGTTTGCCGATGCCGGAGATTTCATGTTCTTCTTTGTGGGTAATTTTGATATAAAGCAGTTAAAAACCTTCACGGAGACCTACTTATCCAATCTGCCGACACAAAACAGGGAAGAATCATGGAAAGATGTCACCTATGCCTATCCGGAAGGGGTGATAACTAAGTTCGTTAAAAAGGGGAAAGAACCGAAAAGTCAGAACGCTATCATTTTCACCGGCGATTTTGACTGGAGCAGGGAAAACCGCTATAAGGCGAATGCATTGATCGAAGTACTGCGGATCAAACTGCGTGAGCGCATTCGTGAGGACCTGGGTGGCACATACGGTGTACGGATTCGCGGCAGTTTTCCGCATATTCCCAGGGAACGGTACCGTATTTCGATTGAATTCGGAACGGATCCGGAACGTATTGACGAATTGACAAGTGAGATCTTTACTCAAATCGACAGTATTGTGCAGTTTGGAACGACCGAGACGTATCTGTCCAAGGTGAAGGAATCGGATCTGCGCAGCTATGAGACAAACCTGAAACAGAACGGTTTCTGGATCAATAATCTGGAATTTAAATATTTTCACGGGGAAGATCCCATGGATATTTTAACGTATCCGCAAATGGTTAAAAGTCTTTCACTGGAGGATATCCACATGTATGCCAGGAAATTGCTGGATACGGACAATTATATAAGGGTGGTGCTATTGCCAGAAGAACAGTCCGGTTAGCACCCTTTTCACGGGAAACCTGCAGATGAAAAAAGAGTATGTTCTGGCGATCGATAACGGAACCCAGAGCGTTCGTGCCCTGATTTTTGATCGCCGCGGACGGATTCTGGCTAAAAACCAGGTCTATATTGAACCCTATGTTTCTCCTGCGCCGGGATTGGCTGAACAGGACCCGGAAGTGTACTGGGATGCCTTATGCCAGGCCTGTATGGGGGTGTTCAGGGAATCTCCCGTTCCTAAAAACAGTATCGCTGCGGCAAGCCTGACCTGTCAGCGTGCCACCATGATTAATGTGGACGATAAGGGCATGCCCCTTCGTCCCGCGATCGTGTGGCTGGATCAGCGGCGCACTGATGGCTTGCCACCGGTTGGCGGTCCCTGGGGACAGCTTTTCAAGGTGTCCGGATTAGCGAATACGGTGGCATACTTTCAGGCAGAAGCCGAGGTTAACTGGATCCGGACCCATCAACCCGATATCTGGGAAAAGACGGATAAATATCTGTTTCTCTCCGGTTTTCTGACCAACCGCCTGGTCGGTTCATTTGTGGATTCGATCGGCTGCCAGGTAGGGTATATCCCATTCGATTATAAAAAACACCGTTGGGCAAACCGTTTTAACTGGAAGTGGAAAGCTGTTCCGATTGCAGAGGAGCAGCTTCCCGGTCTGGTTCCGCCGGGAGAACCACTGGGTTCCATTACGCCGGAAGCCAGTGCGGCCACGGGCATTCCGGAGGGTCTGCCGTTGATCGCAGCGGCCGCGGATAAAGCCTGCGAAGTGATCGGGGCAGGCTGCCTCGATCCGGATATCGCCTGTTTAAGCTATGGCACAACGGCCACCATCAACACTGTCCATGAAAAGTATGTTGAACCGATCCCGCTGGTACCCCCTTATCCGGCAGCCGTTCCCGGTTCTTATAACCTGGAAATACAGATTTACCGCGGTTTCTGGATGGTCAACTGGTTTAAAAAAGAATTCGGGATGGTCGAGCGAAAGCTGGCCAGAGAGAAAGGCGTTCCTGCTGAAGAATTATTAGACGATCTTGTGAAAATGGTACCTCCGGGATCCCAGGGACTCATCCTGCAACCCTACTGGTCGCCGGGCCTGCGTCATCCCGGACCCGAGGCGCGGGGTGCGATCATCGGCTTCGGCGATGTCCATACACGGGCGCATCTGTACCGGGCGATCCTGGAGGGCCTGGCTTACGCGCTTAAAGAGGGGGCAGAGCGTATAGGAAAACGCAGCGGTGTGCCGGTCAGAGAGATACGCGTTGCAGGGGGAGGGAGCCAGAGCGATGCCGCTTTGCAGCTGACGGCTGATATCTTCGGTTTACCTGTTTATCGTCCGGGTGAGTATGAGGCCTCGGCGCTGGGTGCTGCCATCTGCGCAGCCGTCGGATCAGGCCTCTTTTCCGGCTATGCCCAGGCTATCGCCGAGATGACCCATCTGGGTGACCGCTTCGAACCGGATCCCAAAGTCCGGGAGATTTACGAAAACCTCTACAATAAGGTATATAAAAAAATGTATTCCAGGCTCCGTCCGCTGTATAAGGATATTCTGAAAATAACACACCTTCTGGATTAATCCCGGCCTGTGACCGGATGCAACGTCCATTAATGGACACTATTTTAACCGTTGCTTACTGTCCATCTCTGCTATATTCGCATTTTTAATTATCAAAAAAAATGAATGAACTGGATGTTGGCTCCCCCGAAACCGAAAATGCTGAAGACATGGCTCAAAGAAAGCTGTATGTGTGAAGTGGTGCTGAAATGGTAGGTCCATCCCAGCTTTATTTTTTCTATCATCTTTTCACGCTCGAAATCCTTTGCCGGAGGTAGCGTATCGTAATCCCAGAAATAAAGGGAACCCATGTATCCGAGTTCAATCATTGATCTGGCCAGCCGGTATTCAAAAAAAACAGCCGGCATCATCTCTTTTCTCTTAAAATCGAAATGCCTGTATCCGGAAGACGCCGTGGTCTGAAAAACATAGCGCATGACGGTCCTAAAATGCAGCTTTTTATAAGCTCTTGCCAGATACTCCGCGTAGATATCATGAAATGTGTTCTCGTACGTATAATCATACGCACTCTGTGTAAAATGTTTTTCTTCATAAAAGCTATAAAATGAGTAACCGACAAGTGCGCGCATCGCCCCGTTTACGGAATAATAAAGTTTCAGATCAGCCGTATTCTGACGCTGCTCATGAAACCGGTCAACCGGGGATTTTTCCTGATCCGGAAAGTGGCGCTTAAATCCGTTTGAAAAAACCGCTTCATTGAACAGGGTGAAAGAACCGTAGCTATAACGGGAAAGCAGATGTATACCCAGGGGCTGGTGATCGGAAATCCCGCCGGCATCGTTTTTTTCATCATAGGTAAAATCATCAAATGCCAGTCCGATTGACAGATAGTTCTCGCGGGCCGCGTCCGTAAACCGGATACCAGATTCAAGATCAACTTCTTCCTTGTCAAAATAGGGATTGGCAAGCAGATAGGCGGAGAAACGGTTGTAAATGACGTATTCCAGTCCGATGAAGCCGTTGCGAACGGGTTTCTGGGTTATCTGGGACTCATATATACGTCCGCGGTAAATGAGCGACAAATCACCGGTCAGCGGTTCGTTAATGTTGATCTTCAATACAGACTGCAGATCCTGTGTCTCCACACTTCCAAAACTGAGTGTCACACCGTTTCCGGAAATAAGGTGCCGTTCCCAGTCAAAATACCATTCGGGATGCAGTTCATAATTAACAAGGGCATGCAGGTAAAGAAGTTTATCAGTGAGCTTGTCATCATAATAGGTTCGGAATGGAGCTTCAGCCCATCCCGGCATGTTTAGGAAAAGCAGGAGTAAAACCAGTTGTTTCTTCATATCAGACATTCTGTGTTTTTCGTCTAAAATATAATCCGGAACGGGTTTTGTGCAACATATTAACAAAAAATTAATAATGATCACAGGATGTAACCTATCCAACAATTTATCGTACCTACAAGTATCACGGTTATAATAAGGAGCTGAACCATGTGTAAAAAAGCAATCAGGGGTTCACTACTTTTCTTTACCGTTCTTTTACTCTCCACGCATTACCTGTACGCGGATGCCACCGGGCCATCGGTTGACTGGGATGAATTCGGTAAAAATATCGAAAAAGCACTGATGACACCGAATGCCGGCTTGCAGAAATCGGCTCTTAAACTGTACCTAAAGTACAATGACAAGCTCAATGTTGATAATGCGGTTTTTCATGTGATCGGTATTTATGCCAATCAAAATGACAAAGAGGCAAAAGAACTGGCCTTGACAAGTCTCTGTTATATTGACTGTAAAGAAGGCAATTGTTTTTTAAGAGCTGTTCTTGATCTGGAGTGTGACCCGGCTCTGAGAAAGAAGCTGACAGAATTGATGTATGCCAGGCAATAAACGTCCATCCTGCGGATTCGAATTGCTGTCCTTTCCAATTGTGTGTACATTATCGCAGGTGCAACATGCAGCGTATCGCAGTTGTGCCTGAATGTGATTGGTTTACTATTACAATCAGGATGTCATGCATAAAGCGGATTCTATCTACTCCAGGCCTTTAAAACATATTGCCGATTTTAAATTCGATGAAAAGGTCAGCGATGTATTCGATGACATGATCCGACGGTCCGTCCCCGGTTATGAATCGATAATTCCGATGATGGGGATGATGGGCCGGCATTTCGCCGTTCCCCGCACGATGATCTATGATCTTGGCTCTTCTCTCGGGGCTACCGCCCTTTCCATATCAAGGGGATTGTCACCCGAACAGCTCTGTCAGATTATTGCAGTCGATAATTCCCTGCCCATGATTCGCCGGAGCCGGGGATTACTCGCCGGCCTGACGGCTGTCCCGGTTTCTTTTATTTGTAGCGATATTTCTGATATTCACATCCGCAACGCTTCTCTGGTCGCCCTGAACTTTACTCTTCAGTTTATCGATCCTGATCAGCGTCCGGTATTACTCATGAAGATATATGATGGCTTAATCAGGGGAGGCGCACTGGTACTTTCCGAAAAAATACGATTCGGGGATGCACAGGAGGATGCACAGCAGATTGCCTTGCACCATGCCTATAAAAAATTCCACGGGTATTCCGACCTGGAAATAAGCCAGAAACGGACAGCACTGGAAAATATCATGAAGCCGGAGTCCCCCGAGACCCATATCTCCCGGCTGCAAGATATTGGTTTCGCTACCGCCTGTCAATGGTTCCAGTGTTTCAACTTCGTGTCATACCTGGCGGTGAAATGATCGATTTAAAGGCACTTCAAGCCTTGTTTCACAGGCATTTTGAAAACTATCGCTTTGACAATCTGCACACTACCATAACAGAAGCACTTTCCCCGGAAAAGCACAGCCGTATTCCGGAATGGAAGCAGATTCTGGATAGCCTTCCGGCAATACCTGCCGGTTCTGTCGATCTGAAAGATTCTGCGATCAGCGTTCAATCGAATCCGGCGGCTGACGCCCGGGTCAGGGCGGATTTGATGAACCGTTTGCAATTGTTTCATCCATGGCGGAAAGGGCCCTATGATATTCACGGTGTCAGGATCGACACAGAATGGCGTTCCGACTGGAAATGGGACCGTCTGAAGAATAATCTGCCGGATGTAACCGGGAAAAAGATTCTGGATGTAGGCTGCGGAAACGGTTATCACTGCTGGCGGATCCGCGGCGAAGGAGCAGCGTTTGTAGTTGGGATCGATCCCTATATGCTGAGCGTAGTGCAGTTTTATGCAATCCGCCATTTCATTGGTGATTCAAACGTTTTTGTCCTGCCCCTGGCGATGGAAACGCTTCCCCCCGATGGTTTGGCATTTGATACCGTTTTTTCCATGGGCGTTCTGTACCACCGCCGGTCGCCACTGGATCACCTATTAGAACTGCATGCTGTTCTGAATGAGCAGGGGAATCTGATTCTGGAAACCCTGGTCATCGAAGGAGGTGCAGGTGAAACCCTTCTGCCGAAGGGACGGTATGCCAGGATGCGCAATGTCTGGTTCATCCCAAGCTGCAAGACCCTGGAGATATGGTTAAAACGTTGCGGTTACAGGCATATCGAGTTGATTGATGTTACAAAGACGACGGTGGAAGAACAACGTTCGACGGAATGGATGCGATTTCATTCGTTAGAGCAATTTCTTGATCCGGAAAACCCTGCTCTTACCGCAGAGGGCTATCCCGCTCCGCGGCGTGCGATATTTATGGCTGAAAAGTCATAGGCTTATGAAGAACCATTCAGGACGTCACGAACCTTACGCAAAAGCTCCTCGATGACAAAAGGTTTTTGCATGAAATGAAGGCCCTTTTCAATAAAACCGTGGTCGGAAATCACGTTGTTTGTATAGCCGGACATATAAATGACACCCAATTCTGAACAGGTCGTTGAAATTTTTTTATACAGTTGCAATCCATTCATCCCCGGCATAATCATATCGGTAATAAGCAGTTTCAGTTCATTCTTATGTTGTTCGGCAATTTCAATGGCATCATACACATCATCCGCCTTTAAAATCCGGTAACCCACGTTGCTTAACGAGTCACAAACAAGCTCTTTAACGAAATCCTCATCTTCAACAACCAGGATTGTTTCATCACCCCCGGTAATTTTTGCAGACGGTTTTTCAGTTTGTTTAGTTTCTCCAGGTTTATTGACATACGGCAGGTATATTTTGAAAGTCGTACCGATTCCGGGCTCGCTGTAAACCCAAATGTTTCCCCCGTGTTGCTTTACTATGCCATATACCATGGCCAGCCCGAGACCGGTGCCTTTACCAACCTCCTTGGTAGTAAAGAACGGATCGAAAATTTTTTCCCGTGTTTCTTTGTCCATACCCTGGCCGGAATCGGAGACGGCTATCTGGACATAGCGGCCTGGCCTGACCGTCGGATGTGTTCGTGCATAATCATCGTTTAAAGCAATATCCCGGGTTTCAATGGTAATCGTACCGCCTTCAGGCATGGCATCGCTTGCGTTGATTGCCAGGTTGATCAATACATGCTCCAGCTGTGTTTTATCCGCTTTCACGAAATCGTGCAGACTTTCGAAATGGGTTACAATTTCGATATCGTCGCGGATAAGAGACAGAAGAATGCGTTGAAGGTCCTTGATCACGTCATTGACACTGAGAATTTTGGCTTCCAGTACCTGTTTGCGGCTGAAAGCGAGCAACTGGCTGGTCAGATCAGAGGCGCGCTGACCGGCTTCACGGATACTTTTCAGACGGCCGTAAACCGGTGAGCTGTCATCAATCTGTTCCATTGCAAGGTCTGCACTTCCGATGATTGCGGTTAATATATTATTGAAATCGTGAGCTACACCACCGGCCAGGGTGCCGACCGCCTCCATTTTCTGCGCTTGTTGCAACTGGTTTTCCAGTTTCATGCTTTCTGTCTTATCCCGTATGGACCCAATAATTTTAATGGGGTTACCCTGCGGATCCGTGTACAAAATGGCATTAAGAGAAACCAGGTGATTGGAGCCTTGTTTGTCGGTGAGTGTCACTTTGAAATCGACGACTTTTCCATCTCTGATAATTGTCTCGATAAATTTCTGTCGTTCCGCTTTGTCATGGTAAAACTGTTCCGAGGATAGCCCGAGGACTTCTTCACGCGTATAACCGGACATCTCATATATGGATGGTGATATTTCGATTACATTGCCATCAATGCTGGTCTCGTAATATACATCCTGGATGTTCTCAAAAATATGCCGGTATTTTTCTTCGCTTTCCCGAAGCGCTTTATCGGCCTCATGCTTTGCCGTGATATCCCGTGAGGTGGCGAGGAGACCACTTGGACTTCCATTCTGGTCTTTTATCAGGGTTGCATGAACTTCCACAAGAAATTTAGAATTGTCTTTTCGGAGTGTGACCATTTCGAAATTATGAATCGCATCCGTTTTGAGATGTTTCTGGAACAGTTTTCGAAAGGCCTTTCTCTTTTCCGGCAGATTGGTATCAGAAATATCGCGGCCGACTAATTCCTTTGCGGAATCATATCCATGTAATCTGACAGCGCTTGGCGAAGCATACTCGATTTTTCCATCAAGGCCTATAACGAGCACACCATCAGGCATGGTTTCCACAAGCGTCTTGTAGAGCTCTTCCGATTCCCTCAATGCACTTTCAACCCGCTTCCGTTCCGTTATATCGCGGAAAACACTGAGCAGGTTCATGTTTTTCCCGGAACCTTTCAGATAGGAATTTGATACCTCAAACCAGATCTGGCGCCCGTTTTTCAAAGTGGACAGATGTTCGAAATAAGGCAGAATATTGCCATGCTCGAACCGGTCGCGAAAGGAGCGAAGCATGTGATCCGAATCCGGGTTGGCATAAATGATGTGGTAAGGTTTCCCTATAAGGTTCTCGCGGTTAAGCCCTGTAATAGTGCAAAATGCGTCATTGACCATCAGAATGGTTCCCCTGTGATCCAGAATACGCATGCCATCGAAGGAACTTTCCCAAACCTGTCTGAATAGTGATTCCGATTCCTTCAGAGCGGTTTCGGTATTGATTTTGTCTGTGATATCGTCATGTGTCAGAACTATATTGATAACATCGCCGGCATCATTAAAAAGGGGGTATACGGTCGAATTAATCCAGCGGTCACGTCCGGAAAGGCCGGACTCCCGGGGCTTGAAGAGCACAGGACCGGCAGTAGCTGTTTTACCTTTCAGAGCTTTACGGAACGCCCGTTTTATCCCCAGTTTTCTGGACTGCGCATCAGAAAGCAGGTTATAGCGCTTATAAAAGCGATCCGAGTTTCTGACTCTCCATAACCGGTCCCATGAAGGATTGACATATAACAGACGGCCTTTTAAGTCATGTAATTGAAGGGGTTGCAACGACTGGTTGACCCAGCTTCTGAACCGTTGTTCACTTTCAAAAAGATGGTTTAAATCCTCATGATCGGGAGATACTAAATCATCCGGCATTGATAATCCTGTCGGTTTGTGCATTGTTACAAAGCAAAAGCGCTTTTCAGGTAGCCTTGTCCATAGATTTTATCGGCTGGTAAAAGCATGAGATTAGCAATAATTTCATAATCCTGCTTTGTATAGATGGGATAAAAGAGAAAGCGGGTACTAGATCGCTGCTGAGCTGGGCACTTCGCCAAAGCGTCTTTCACGATGGTAAAAGTCGTTTACGGCATCTTCCAGCTCTTCTTTGCTGAAATCCGGCCACATGGTTTTGGTAAAACAGAGTTCCGCATAGGCACATTCCCAAAGGAGAAAATCGCTCAGGCGCTGTTCACCGCCGGTCCGGATCAGCAGGTCGACATCACGCAGCGTATGATTCTGTTCATGTTGTGCGGCGGCCAGAAGCGATCGGAATTCATCCATGGTTGTGTTGCCGTTATTTTTCATCAGTTTTGCCGCTTCAAGAATGCGGTCCCGTGCGGAATAATCGATCGCAATACGAAGGTGTAAAACATCGCCTCCCATGGTTTTCTTTTCAGAACGTTCCATTTTCCGGACAAGGGATGGGGCAAGCCGGTCGCGTCTTCCGATAAATGTGAGTTTTACACCATTCTTGATGCAGTTTTCGGTTTCATTCTTCAGGTAGGAATTCAACAACCGCATGAGCGCATTAATCTCATTTTCCGGTCGTTTCCAGTTGTCTGATGAAAAGGCATAGAGGGTTAATGTCCCGATTCCTGCATCCGGAGATGATTCTACAATTCTGCGCACCGTATCCGCTCCTGCGCGATGACCCATGAAACGGGGAAGACCCTGATGCGTCGCCCATCGGCCGTTGCCATCCATAATAATTGCAACATGAAGCCCTTTTGCTTTACTGATCGTGAGATGCTGCTTTTTCATCAGATTAATCCCTTAATTTGAAAAAATGAAATCCATCGTTAAATTAGAACATAAGACAATTATCGGCACACAATCCGGATATTGAACATAAATAATGACTTGGTTAAAAAAATGAGTTTTTTGTGAGAAAGTGCTGATTAAACATAAAAAAAGATCTGATTTGATGGAATCACCGGTTAAAGGCTATAAATTCGATAATATCACCCTTGATTTAAAAAACCGCAGATTACTACGCAATGGTGACATGCTGGCGCTGTCATCTAAATATTTTGATGTTTTGAGTCTCCTGGTGGCCCGTCATGGTGAACTGACCACAAAGGAGGAAATCTTCGATGCGGTATGGGGTGATGTCATCGTTACCGATACGGCATTGAGTCAGTGCATAAAAGATATTCGTAAACGTCTTGGCGATAATGCTTCCCGGCCAAAGTTCATCAAAACGGTTCCCAAACACGGTTATGTATTTATCGCAAATGTATACCCTGTTTTCGATAGCGAAAAAGAACCGGATTCGGTTCGCCCTGCCGGGTTGCCCGTAAGGCCCTATAAATTTCTCGATTATTATACGGAAAACGATGCCGGTATTTTCTTCGGGCGGGAGGAGGAATCCCGTACCATCGCTTCCAAAGTTCTGGCGCATCGTACATTCATATTACACGGGCGTTCCGGAGTGGGGAAAAGCTCGGTAATACGTGCCGGGGTCATCCCCTTGCTGAAACAGCAGGATTGCGACGTAAAGATCATCCGCAGCTTCATCGATCCGGTTCACCAGATCCGGGATACACTTATGCAAATGCTGAAGCCGGAAGACCGTGAAAAAGCGGGAGGGGGAAGCGGATTTCCCGATGTGCTGGAAAGACTGACAATAGGACGGCCGGTTATTTTCATTTTCGACCAGTTTGAAGAGCTTTTCTCGATGCTTTCTGATGAAAACAGAAAGCAGTTCATCGCCGGAATCGGCAGTTTACGAAAACGCGAATCCCTTCCCGTTCATCTTGTATTTGTTCTCCGGGAGGACCTGCTCGCGGAAATGAGTCAGATTAAACAGACGATCCCGGATATATTTTATTATGAATACAGATTGCAGCGTCTGACCCGGGAACAGGCTGCAACAGCCATTCGGGAGCCGGCCCGACTGGTTGGCTGTCGCTATGAAGATGCGTTGATCAGCAGACTTCTGGATGATCTGAGTGTTAATGATAAAATAGATCCGCCACAACTACAGATCGTTTGTGATGTATTGTACGATGACAGGGATACCCGGGATACACTGACTCTGGGTGAATATGATAGCCTGGGAGGGTCGCAGAAAATTCTTGCCGGCTATCTCGAAAGGGTTTTGAGCCGGTTCAGCCCTGCAGAACTGGAATGTGTTCAAACACTGCTTAAAAATTTTATCGGCGAAAATAATCAGGGTATGGTGCTCCGGCAATCCGAGTTGGAAGGCCGTGTTTGCGAACAGTCTGCTGCAAGTATAACCGGTGTAAATGTATTGATTTCGGAGCTGATAGCGGCACGCATTATTCGTTGCCGGCGGCAGGAGGGTGAAAGCTGGATTGAACTGGCACATGATTTCCTGATTCCGGAAATATCTTCCTGGGTTACGGCAGAGGAATATGCCTTAAAACGGGCTTATGGCATCGTGGAACGTGCGCTGGAGAATTTCCGTACCCATCAGTTGCTGGTTGATGTCGATGCCCTTGACAGGGTTCTTCCCTTTGCCGACCGGTTACGTTTGACTGGTGAAGAGTATGATCTGCTGGCCCGCAGTCTGCTCAGCCGGGGAAAGCAGGTACCATCCTGGCTGGCGCGTAAAGCGCCCGATATCAGAAACCAGGTGCTGGAAGCGTCAACGCACGCGGATCCTTCATTACGTATTTCCGCAATTGAGTCGTGTCATGGTATGCAGGATGACATCGTAAAAGAAATGCTGCTGGAACGGGCCTTCTGGGACCCGGACCTGATGGTGCGGAAAGCGGCAAGTATCGCTTATGCCGAATGGTTCGGACCCTTTAACCCGGCGAATTTCAGGGGAAAAGGTATCGGGCTCAAACGAAAAGCCATCAGCATGGCTTTTATCCGTGATTATGATAAGAACCTTATTCATCTTTCCGGCCTGCCCTTTCCGGTTGCCGTAATCATCGTTCTGGGATTGATGCTCGTAAGGTTTAAGAGGCACAGCAGGGAAATTCTGATCCGGACGCTTGGCGGAACGGCGGGCGCCGCTTTTTCGGGTCTGGCCATCGGCTTCTTTCTGGGCGTCGGGCTGGTTTTTGCAAAGCCTTCCCCCCCTTATGATACCGTGTCGCTGTTGCTGGTATTATCCAGCCTGGGGACGATCGCCGGTGCCTTCGGCGGATTTGGAATCTGCGCGGGTATGGTCTCTGTCCAGTTCGTAACATTCCGTCACAGCCGCTGGTGGTCCGTAATGGGTGCGGGTATCGGCGGTGCCGTAATCGGAGCATTTCTAAACGTGCTTGGTGTCGATATTTTAAAATCCCTGTTCGGACACAATCTTTCCGGAATTACCGGGGCCCTGGAAGGGGCTTTAATCGGCACCGGCCTCGCCCTGGGAATTTTGCTGGCATCCGGCATGAAGGGCCGGTATTCTGCCCGGCGGCGCATTGCCGGGGCGGCAGTCGGTGCCATGGGCGCGGCCGTCCTGCTGAGTCTGATCGGCGGAAACATGTTCAGCGGCAGTCTCGATATTATTGCCCGTTCCTTTGCGCATTCCCAGTTGAAATTTGATACTCTTGCCTCGTTTTTTGGAGAATCTCAGTTCGGTAAACTGTCCCGTGTTGCCCTGGGCGCCATCGAAGGACTGCTCTTCGGCGGGTTCCTGGCCGGTGGCATCGAACTCCTGGGAAGAAACGGTCAGGAGAAATAAGTACCCGCCGGAATTTATACCCCGCCTGATTGGTTACTATCAACCGAATCATGTTTCCAACTGGACAGGATGCATGCTGATGTGTCATGTTTCCGATAAATCGGACCAAAATGACCCGATTTTTCAGGCGATGCATCAAAGTAACTGATAATAAAAAGAGAAATGGATGGATAATGAAAAAAATACTGATTCCGGTGGCTATTCTGGCAGCCGGTTTTATTTCGATGAGTGTTTTGATCAATCTGAAAGAGGATGTGCCGAAGCGACAGGTTAAACCACGAGCTAAAATTGTCGAGGCGGTGCCGGTCAAACTGGATGATATCTCAACATATATTGAAGCGTATGGCAGGCTGACATCTTCACAACCCGTTGTGCTTTACAGCGAAGTAACCGGCATACTGATGCCGGGTGATATACCCTTTCAACCGGCCCAGTCTTTCAGGCGCGGTGATATCCTAGTAAAAATTGATGACCGTCAGATTAAACTCGATCTCAACAGCACCAAAAGTGATTTTCTGAACGCGCTGGCTTCGGTGCTTCCGGAAATTAAAGTCGATTTCCCGGCGGCCTACCAGATTTATCAGGATTATTTCAATAAAACCGGGTTCGATAAAAGAATGGATGAATTACCGGAAACGAATAACCAAAAAATCAAACTGTTCCTTTCACGTTTTAATGTCTATAAATTATATTTTGCTGTCAGGAACCTGGAAATACTACTTGAAAAGCATTACATCAGGGCCCCTTTTGACGGTTCAATCGTAGGTGCCGACTTAAGGACCGGTTCCAATGCACGGGTTGGAACACGTCTTGGCGAGATCATCAACCTCGAGGACATGGAAGTGGAGGTTCCGGTCCCGGCAGCCGACCTGCAATGGATTGATTATGCTAAGGAAGTTGTATTTACTTCCGAGGTGCTGCCGGGAAGCTGGACGGGTAAAATCAAACGTACGGGTCAGAGTATCGATACCCGCACGCAAACGGTTCCCTTATATATTTCTATTGACCGCCTCCACAAAGCGGATCTGGTAAACGGGACTTTCTTTACGGCAAAAATTCCGGGAAAGAAGATAACCAATGCGGTGCGCATTCCCCGAAAATCTCTTTATAATGAAACGTATACGTATCTGATTAAAAACGGTAAACTGGATCTCCGGCAGGTTGATATCGCGCGTAAGGAAGCGCGTTCGGTTATCGTAAACAGCGGGATTGAAAGCGGAGACACGCTGGTTGTAGAACTTCTGCAGGGAGTTGCTCCCGGCATGCCGGCACTGGCCCGAAGTGCATTGCAGGAGGGTCTGAAATGAAAAAGGTGATTGCCTTTTTTGTAAAATACCCGATCTGGGCAAATGTGATCATGATCAGTACCTTCGGTTTCGGCCTGATTTTCCTGTCACAGATACGCTTTTCCTTCTTTCCGGAAGTGGAACCGGACCGCCTGTCCATACAGGTTATTTTCCCCGGTGCCTCACCTGAAGAGGTCGAGGAAGGGGTTATTCTGAAGATTGAAGAAAATCTGGATGGTCTCGACGGTATTGACCGGGTCACATCAGCGTCCCGTGAAAATTTCGGGCTGGTTAACGTCGAACTGCGCAAAGGAGAGGATATTGATAAAGTCCTTGCCGACGTAAAAAATGCGGTGGACCGGATTAATTCCTTTCCAAGGGGGATCGAAAAACCGGTTATTTTCGAGCAGAAATTCCGGACCCGTTCGGTGTCAATTGTCCTCTACGGTGAAACCGACCTGTTTAATCTCAAGTATATCGCTGATAACCTGCGTGATGAATTGCTGGCTACACCGGAGATATCACAGGTGGCTATAGAGGGATTACCTAATCTTGAGTTCTCTATCGAAGTTTCGGAAACAGACCTGCGGCGATACAGACTGACATTTAACGAGATTGCCGATGCCGTTGCGCAAGCTAATATAAATATTTCCGGCGGGAAGTTCGAGACGACGGAAGAAGAAATTCTCATCAGGGCATATGGCCGGAATTATTACGCAAAAGAAATGCAGGATATCGTTGTCCGTGGAAATCCTGACGGAACGGCTATTTATTTAAAAGATGTGGCAACTATCCGGGAACAATGGGAAGATGTACCGGATAAACGGTATTATAACAGCAATACCGCTGTGATACTGAATATCGATCAGACAGCCCAGGAAGATATTATCGCTATTGCCGAAACGGCGAAAAGAATTATCAAGGGTTTTAACGAACAAAATATGGCCGTGCAGGCCCTCATCCTGGATGACCGAACGGTCGTTCTCAACCAGCGCCTGAATCTCCTGATTAAAAATGGCCTGATCGGCCTTATGCTTGTGATCATAACCCTGGGATTTTTCCTGAATCTGCAATTATCGTTCTGGGTTTCAATAGGAATCCCTTTTTCTTTTGCCGGTATGTTTATTGTTGCCGGGCTGGCCGGTATTACCATTAATGTGATCTCATTGTTCGGCATGATTCTGGTTGTCGGTATCCTTGTCGATGACGCTATCGTAGTGGGAGAAAATATTTTCGCTCACTATGAAAAAGGTGTTCCCGCAATCAAAGCGGCGATCGATGGCACTCAGGAAGTCCTGGCACCGGTTTTTACATCGGTCATCACAACCATGCTGGCCTTTTCACCCTTCTTTTTTCTGGATGGAACTTTCGGCCGCTTCATCTGGCAGATGGCCCTGGTCGTTGTGGCCAGCCTTGCCTTTTCACTGGTAGAAGCCTTTATAATTCTGCCCACACACCTGGCGCATTCAAAGGGTCTGCATCCGCATCAACAGGATTCGAAGATTCGTAAGCGAATCGAAAAATTCATTAATTATCTTACGCATCGCATCTATGAACCTTCGCTGTATTATGCCCTGAAGCACAAATGGATTACCGTGGTTACACCCGTTTCCTTCGTTTTGCTTACCATTGGCCTTGTGGGCGGCGGTTTTATCGGGGCAACTTTTTTTCCGTTTATAGATGGCGATACATTACCGGTTAATATTTCCCTGGTTTCGGGAAGGCAGGAAGCCGATACGGATTCCGTGCTGGTCCGCCTGGAAAGAGCAAGCTGGGCTGTGAACGAGGAAATGAAACAGGAGCGCCCGGACGGACGTGATGTAATTCTTGGCATCGAGCGATCCATCGGAACGAATGACTTCGGCGAGTCCGGAAGCCATGCCGGAAAACTGCTTCTTCAATTGCTTGACAGCGAAAAGCGCAATATGGAAAGCTTCCGTATTGCAAACCGGATCAGGGAAAAAGTGGGGGTGGTACCGGAAGCACAGAACATCAGTTTCGGCCGGGTCTCATTTTTCGGAAAGCCCGTGTCTGTAAGCCTCCTTGGCAACAACCTGGAGCAGATGGATCTGGCCAGGGAGCTGCTGGTCGGGGAGCTCGAAAACTTCAGCACCCTCAAGGATGTGACCGATTCTAACCAAAAGGGCCGCCGTGAAATAAATATTTCGCTTAAACCAAAGGCTTATTCGCTTGGCCTGACGCTGCAGGACGTGGCCGGTCAGGTACGCCAGGGCTTTTTCGGACAGGAAATTCAGCGCATTCAAAGGAATAAGGACGAAATCCGGGTCTGGGTACGCTATAAAACGGCCGACCGCTCTGCGCTGGGCTTTCTGGACCGGATGCGTATCCGTACTCCTGACGGTGCCGCATACCCCTTCAGCGAGCTGGCCACGTATTCCATTGAACGCGGTATAACGGTGATCAACCATCTGGATCGCCGTCGCGAAATAAAAGTGGAAGCGGACCTGGCCAGTCAGGATCTGGATTTACCCCCTATCCTGGCTGAAATCAGGGAAGATGTTGTTCCGCGTATTAAGCAACTTGTCCCGGAGGTCATGTTTTCATTTGAAGGCCAGTCCAGGGACCAGGAAAAATTTCAGCGTTCACTGCGTAAAGCCTTTCCAATTGCGTTGCTTGGCATGCTGATCCTTGTTATCCTCGTGTTCCGCTCTTACCTGCAGGCGTTCATGATCTTTTCGCTTATTCCCCTGAGTATCCTTGGGGCCATCTGGGGCCATGGCATACAGGGTATCCAGTTGAATACCCTGTCCATCTATGGAATTCTTGCTTTAACCGGAATCATTATTAACGACAGTATCGTTCTGCTGGATCAGGTGAACCGCAACCTGCGTTCCGGTCAGAAAGTGTTTGATGCAGTGTACAACGGCGCGATCGCCCGTTTACGGCCGATTCTTCTGACGACGATGACGACGGCGGCGGGGTTGGGACCCATCATCATGGAAACCAGCCGGCAGGCGCAGTTTCTGATACCTATGGCCGTGTCGGTGGCTTATGGTTTGATTTTCGGGACATTTATATTACTGCTGGTTTTGCCCGCACTGATCCTGGTGATGAATAAAATGCGCGTTCTCGCCCATTCGTTTATCCTCCGGAAAAAAATGTCACCGGAAGATGTGGAACCTGCTGTTAAAGAACTGAGCGCGGAAGCGGTATAAAAATTAGGAATGAAACGTGAAACAAAACAGGTTAATAGCACTGGTTTTATTGTTCTGGATCACCGGTTACAGTCAACCGGTCATTACGGCGGAAGACGCCATAAAAATCGGTCTGGAATATAATTATGATATTCGTATCGCCCGTAATAATCTGGAAATAGCCCGAAACACATCGGGTCTTGGTACGGCCGGATTTCTGCCTACGGTAAGCGCCTCAGCAGGCGAATCCGTTACGCGTTCCGAAGAGGATTCCAACAACCAGCAAAGTCTTGGCGATACGGATTCCCGGCAGCGGTTTGCACAGGTCTCCCTTGATTGGGCGTTGTTCGACGGCTTCCGTATGTTTGTCAATAAAAACCGTTTTGATGATCTGGAAACACTGGGGGAATATCAGACACGGAACCTGATTGAAAATACATCCGTTGCCATCCTTCGTGCATATTTCAATCTGGTTCAGCAGGAGAAGCTTCTTACGGTAGTACAGGATGCCGTCAGTATCTCGGCAACCCGGCTGGAAAAAGAAGAAGTACGGCAGGAATTGGGAAGCGCTTCTTCCACGGATCTGCTGAATGCCCGCGTATCCTACAACAATGACCGGGAACAGCTGATTAACCGCGAGATAAGTGTCGTTGCCGCGCGGAAGGATCTGAATATCCTTCTCGGGAGGAAACCTGAAGCGGAACTGCGTGTACAGAAGGAAATCGTCGTGGAGCCCCTCTCCGCTTCACTGGAAGATTTGCTGGAAGCCTCCCTTGAAAGGAACAGCGCCTTATTAGCATCACGACAGAATAAGCGGGTTTCTGATCAGGAGGTCCGGCTGGCTGCGTCAGCTTTTTATCCCACTATTTTTTTAAACGGAAGTTATGGTTACAGGGAACGGACGACCTCCAGTATCAATGATATTTTTACCGATATCGAAACGGATGGTACGGATGCGGTTGTCGGTGTAACGCTTTCATTTAATCTGTTTAATGGTTTCAGGGACCGGATCGACTGGCAGAATGCCCGTATAGAGGCAAAAAATCAGGCTTTATATACAGAAGATCTGGAACAGCGTATCAGAGGCCTTATGCAGGTACGGTATGAAACCTTCTTGAAGCGGCAGGAACTCATTGAATTGGAAGTGGAGAATGTTGCCTCTGCTGAACAGAATCTGGAACTGCAGCAGGACCGCTATGAACTTGGTACGACAAGTTCACTTGAATTCAGGGATGCGCAACTGAATTTCACACGCGCTCAGACAACGCTGATTGAAGCCCGTTTCCAGGCCCGCATCAGCCGTCTCGAAATCGAACAACTCGCCGGTATTCTCAATACCGAAAACTAATCGCCTCCAGCCCACTTATTTTGTATTTTTTAATTTTTAATTTTAATCCTGCTTCTAATCCAACCACTTTATCAACCGTGTCTCATGCGGACTGAACATATCCGGGTGTGTCGGGATAACACGGCAGTTAAAACGGTAGGAACCATCGGATTTGGCTTTAACCCGTGCCCTGTATTCAAATTCATTTTCGCCGCATTGCCCGATCAGGCCCATCGGATAAATTTCCATATGACGGTGGCCGTGAATGGCATCCTGACGTTCCAGAATCAACTCCACGCGTAATTCTTCCGCCTTGAGACGATTCATATGGACTTTTACGCTCACTTCCTTTGATTCCCCGGCACCGAGAATACGGCGATCATCATTCAGTTCACCATTCTGGCCGAGTTTAATGCGGATATGTTTCCAGTTGCGTTTCTGCCGGTTGATCCATCGTGTAAAATTGAAAAGTGCCCCGAATTGATTTTCCGAATAGCGAATGGAGCGCTTCATTCCCGGGACATAATAATTGGTCGTATAATTCCAGATCATGGTATGCGTGCTAAACTTCGTTAAAACGGAACGAAGGGATTCCTTGGACATTTTAACCCATTCTGTCGGAATGCCGCCATTGTCCGTCGAATAATAAAGGGGGACAATTTCGTTTTCCAGCGCGTCATAAAACGAAAGGCTGTCTTCCATATCCTGCTGGGTATGATCCGAGTAATCCACATCCCTGCCGATAACCCAGCCGTTACGGCCATTATAACCTTCCGGCCACCAGCCGTCAAGGACCGAGAAATTGATACCGCCGTTGATGGGAACCTTCTGTCCGCTGGTGCCGCTTGCCTCCAGCGGGCGTCGCGGATTGTTAAGCCATACATCGACACCGGATACCATGGATCGTGATGTATTTATGCCATAATCTTCAATAAAGCAGATTTTCCCTTTAAAACCGTCTTCCCGCATAATATTGTTGATAGCGCGAATCAGTTCCTTGCCGGCATCATTCTGCGGATGGGCTTTACCGGAAAAGAGTATCTGGACCGGTCGTTCCGGATCGTTCAGGATCCGTTTTAAACGTTCACGATCCTGGAAAGCGAGCGTGGCACGTTTGTAGGGCGCAAACCGTCGCGCAAAACCGATGGTGAGGGCTTCTTCGGAGAGGATTTCTTTCGCGGCAGGAAAACCATGATGATCACCATAACGTGCCAACTGCATCCTGTAACGGCGACGCAGATGGTCGGTCATGTTCTTTTTCATGCTTTTCATGCTTTCCCAGTAGATATCGTCAGGGATATCATCGATCTTATCCCAGAAATCCGGTTCATGAATATGTTCGCGCCAGTCTTCTCCAAGATACGTATCGAAGAGTTTAATCATTTCACGGTGTAACCAGGATTCGGTATGAATCCCGTTGGTGACATAACCGATCGGGACTTCGGGTGTCGGTACACCCGGATAAACCTTTTGCCACATATGACGCGACACGCGGCTGTGCAGCTCACTGACACCGTTGGCCATGTATGACATATTCAGGGCCAGGATGGTAAGCGAAAAATTTTCGTGCTGATGAATATTCATGTTCCGGCCGAGATCGAAAAAGTAGTTGTCGGACATTTCCAGTTGCGGCCAGAAATTACGGAAATAGCGCTCCATCATATCGAATTCGAATGCCTCGTTTCCGGCCGGTATGGGAGTATGCGTGGTGAATAGCGAGGTGCTGCGAATGAATTCGAGGGCCGGTTTAAAATCCATGCCTTCGTTGATCAGTTCATACAGGCGTTCCAGGCCGAGAAAAGCTGAATGGCCTTCGTTCATATGAAAAACAGTCGGGTTAATACCCATCTGGCGTAAAGCACGCAAACCGCCGATTCCGAGGATGATTTCCTGCTTGATGCGTGTATCCCGTGTACCGCCGTAAAGTGAGTGGATGATATCTTTGTCTTCATCCGAATTGGCATCGACCGAAGTATCCAGCAGGAATAAACGGACACGGCCTACCTTGACTTCCCAGATTTTTATGAACACTTCACGGTCAATGATCGGAACACTGACCAGTATGGGATGTTCCTTTTCATCGACGACCAGTTGAACTGGCAACTCCTCCAGGTTGAGTTGCTTGTAATCTTCCAGTTGTTCGCCGTTTTCATTGATACTCTGTGTGAAATAGGCATGTTTATACATGAGGCCGACCGCCACAAAAGGCAGCCCCAGGTCGCTCGCTGTTTTACAATGGTCACCGGCCAGAATACCCAGACCGCCGGCATAATTGGGCAGTGATTCGTGCAATCCGTATTCTGCGGAAAAATAGGCGATAACCTGATCCTTCAGCGTCGGATAGTTATTATGAAAGCGGGTATTTGTACTTTTCAGGTAGGCTCTGAACCGGCTGTAAACCGTATTGAGGCGGTTTACAAAATCTTCATTGGCGGCGAATGATTCCAGCTTTGCCGGGTCAATCCGTTTAAGAAAGGCCACAGGGTTACGCTCAACCGAACGCCAGAGTTCCAGATCTATCTCACGGAAGAGGTCGCGCGCGTCGGGATTCCAACTGAACCACAGGTTGTAAGCGAGCTCTTCAAACGGTTTCAACGATGCGGGTACTGAGAAGCTAGTTTCCATGGACACGTTTCCTTATACTATTGACCAGTGCTTCACTATGTTCTGAGTGACGTATAGTTAGAAATTTCGAAATTAGTGAAAGAACGATGATTCTGCAAATTAAATTCGTTTTTTGAAAGTAAGTTGATGTAAATCAATTTATGTCAAAATTGTTTGTAATTTTTGCCAATTTTTGCCTACATTATGAACATTCATGTTACTATAACGGATTCGTATTTAAAATCCATCACGATATATCTGACAACTCGACTTAACACTGACAGCATTGTCTGTCAATTATTCATGTTACGCAGTTTCGCTGTTTTTTGCACAACAAATATAACGTCTTGTAATTATTAAGTTTAAGATTTTTGGCGCGCTTTTTGTCTTTAAGGGTCAATATTGTAAATGACAAGGAGAAGGATTGTGTCTGAACAGAATGAAGTTCATGTTTCCGAAATAATGCCCATCATGCCTTTGAGAAATACGGTTGTCTTTCCTCATCAGGTTGTTCCGCTCGCTGTTGGAAGGGAAAAATCGTTAAACCTGCTTAAAGGACTTAATGAAGAAACGAAGGTAATCGGGCTGGTCACCCAGCGTGACGGTCGCGTGGAAGAACCCCACCTGGATGACCTGTACGGCTGGGGTACGGCGGCCATGATACTGAAGAAGTTTAAAATGCCTGACGGCAGTGAACAGTTGATTGTGCAGGGAATGTACCGGTTTAAATTGCTCGATTTCTCCCAGTCGGAACCCTTTTTCGAAGGTGCGGTCCTGCAGCAGGATGACGAGTACAAGGCTTCCGTCGAAATTGATGCATTCATCAACAATATCAAAGGATTGTTCCAGAAAATAGTGGATCATACACCCTACCTGACCAGTGAGCACCGTGTGATGGTGCTTAATACGGAAGACCCTTCCAAACTGGCTGATATTATCGCTTCGCAGATTAATTTTTCCGTTGAGGAAAAAGAGGAAATTCTGGAAATCGTCGATGTGAAAAAGCGTCTTCAGAAAGTCAATTATCTGCTGAACAAGGAATTACAGATTCTGGAACTGGGCTCCAAAATACAGAATGAAGTGCAGGGGGAATTGAACAAAACCCAGCGCCAGTATTATTTGCGTGAACAGTTGAAAGCCATCAAGAAGGAGCTTGGTGAATATGAGGATGAAGGAACGGACATAGAGGAGTTGCGCGAACGGCTTCACGGGATGAAAATGCCGGCCGAGGTTAAAAAAGTGGCGGAAAAAGAACTCAACCGTCTGTCACGCATGTCGCCCATGGCCAGCGAATATACGGTTGCGCGGACCTACCTCGACTGGCTTATGGAAATACCCTGGATGAAGAGCACACGCGACCGGCTGGATGTGAACAAAGCGGAGCAGATCCTGAATGAGGATCATTACGGTCTGGAAAAGGTGAAAAAACGTATACTTGAATACCTGGCGGTTCGCCAGCTAAAAGCCGATATGAAGGGACCGATCCTCTGTTTTGCAGGCCCTCCGGGGGTCGGAAAAACAAGCCTGGGTAAATCCATCGCACGGGCGCTGAACCGTAAATTTTACAGGATGTCGCTTGGCGGAGTACGTGACGAAGCGGAAATCCGTGGTCACCGCCGCACCTATGTCGGTGCTTTGCCGGGACGTATTATCCAGTCGATTAAGAAGGTCGGTTCCAATAACCCGGTAATTATGCTGGATGAAATCGACAAGCTGGGTATGGATTTCCGGGGAGATCCCTCGTCAGCACTGCTTGAGGTGCTTGATCCGGAACAGAATTTTTCCTTTGCCGATCATTATCTGGAGGTCCCGTTTGATCTGTCCAGGGTCATGTTTATTGCAACCGCAAATATTACCGACCCGATTCCGCCGGCTCTCAAAGACCGTATGGAGATCATTGAAATAAACGGATATATCGAAGAGGAAAAACAGCATATCGCCGAGCGTTACCTCATCCCGAAACAATTGGAAAACCATGGGGTGGAGAAAAAGCAGATCGCCTTTACGCGTGATGCGATCCGTACAGTTATCAGCAAATATACCCGGGAAGCCGGTGTACGTAACCTGGAACGGGAAATTGCCTCTGTTGTCCGTGGCGTGGCCAAGGATATCGTGGCCGGTAAATTTATAAAGAAACAGATTACCCGCAATGCCGTCTCCCGCTATCTCGGCCCTGAAAGGTTCTACGGGGATGTCGCCGAAAGGGTCTGCAGACCCGGTGTCGCGACTGGTCTGGCCTGGACGCCTGTCGGCGGAGACATTCTGTTCATTGAAGCGACTAAAATGAAGGGAAAGGGCAACCTGTCCCTGACAGGTAAGCTGGGCGAAGTGATGAAGGAGTCAGCCAATGCCGCTTTGAGTTACCTGCGGGCCAATGCTGAAAACTTCGAGATGGAAGACGGATTTCATGAAAAATATGATACGCATGTTCATGTGCCCGCCGGCGCGATACCGAAAGACGGTCCCAGTGCCGGTATAACGATGTTCAGCGCCCTTTATTCACTGTTCTCCGGAAAAATGCTGAAGGATAATCTCGCCATGACCGGTGAGATAACCCTGCGTGGGATGGTCCTGCCCGTCGGCGGCATACGTGAAAAAGTTATAGCTGCCAAACGTGCCGGTATCAGTACCGTCATTCTCCCGGAAAAAAATAAAAAGGATCTGGATGAAATACCGAAGAAAAACCTCGCTAAAATGGAATTTTATTTTATAAAAGAAGTGGGTGAGCTGCTCGATCTTGCCTTTAAGGAAAACTGATTGCAGGTCAGACATTGATCAGGCGTGTCATAACAGACACGCCTTTTTTGTGTAAAATGTCAAATGAAATTTGCCATTTCATCTTTTATGGTCTAATATTAAAGCCCTTTCGCAAATGGTAAGTCATCTCTCCGGGAAAGAAATCATGGAATCATTTGAAATAACGATGGCGCAGGCCAGAACGGCTTTCGACCAGGGGAACTATAAAGAAGCATCGCTGCATTACCTGGATGCGATAAAAAAGGTGACCAGTGATGCTGACCGGGCCGTCGTCTGGTCGGAACTCAGTGTCAATTTTTACCGGATGAACGCCTTCGAACAGGCCTTCGAAGCGGCTCAGAATACGTTGAACTACGATCCCGACTATAAGGCACGTGAAGATATTTACCGGATCATGGGGTTTTCCAGTCATGCTCTCGGGAACCTGGAAGCGGCCCGGAAATATCTGGAAAAATCGATCCAGATCGATGCGCACTCGGAGAAACAGCACCTGGCCGTGTTTGAATTGGCAAAGCTTTATTTCCGGATACAGGATTATGCCGGCGCCTTAAAATTATTCGAAGTCATCGAATTGCCTTTACGTTCAAATAACAGGGAATACTGGTTATCCCTTCTTTTTTTTAAGGGGTTTATCCATTATTACCGTAATGAACAGGAGGAAAGCCGCAGAGCGTTCGATGAATTGCTGAAACATGCGCAGGACAGCAAACGAAAAGCGACGGGACTGTTCGGAACCGCTTTTTTGAGCTTTTCTGAAAAGGATTATTTAAAGACGATAAACCTCTGCGAAGCCGTCGTGAGTCATGATACGGATTTTTTCGACAAGGAAACACTGGGATTTCTGACCGCGGCATCCTTCTATAACCTGGGCCGCACGGATGTATTTGAAAAATACTATGAGCAATTGATGCAGACCTATCCCAACGGCCGCTATGTTGAAGAATTAAAAATGCTGAAAGAAAAGGGAAAGCCGCAGGATTAGACCAACAAAATGGAACGTCTCAAAACCAGGATTTTTGAACACCCGGATCTTAAAAAACTATCGTCCCTGCTTGCAGAACGTGCGGCGATCCATGTGCGAAACAGTAACGGATCTTTTCGTTCCTTTATAGCCGCACACCTGTTTGATAAGAATCAACGACCTGTTTTATATGTTGCCAATGATCTGGATTCGGCAGAATGTGTGCGGGATGACATGGAACAGCTTATCGGCCGGGATCAGGTTGTGTTTCTTCCGGCGGTCGGTTATGAACCGTATGATCATCATACGCCGAACCCGACCTCACTCAGTATGCGCATGGAGGCCATGCAGAAATTCATCAGTGAGGAAAAATGGGTTGCCGTCGCTACAATCGAAGGCCTTCTCGAACATTTTCCCACTCCCGAGGAATTTCTGGACAACCAGTTATATCTGAAAAAAGGCAACACACTCGATTTTGATCGTTTTATCGACCATCTCCAGCTTATCGGATTCAAACGTGAGGAACTGGTCGAACAGGTCGGTGACATCAGCATCAGGGGAGGTATTATCGATGTCTTTACCTGGAACAGCGAAGAACCGATCCGCATTGAACTGTTCGGCGACGTGATTGAATCGATACGGAAATTCGATGTAATCAGTCAGCGATCCGTCAAAGAACTGGAGGAATTCGATATTCTGCCAAACCTGTTCCTTTCTGAAAACAGGACGTTCATCGACCGCCTGTTACCGGAACGGACGGTTCTGTTCCTGGAGGATAAACAGGTCATAGATACACAATGCCAAACGTATTTTGATAAAGCGCGCCACGTATACCTGGAAGGAGATGAATCCGAGCCGCCGGAAACACTGTACCTGAATCCGGAAAAATGGCGGGAAATGGCGGAACGCATGTCGCGCCTGTCGTCGGATCTCGTCCCCCCGGAAAACGCAACGATTGTCGACTTCCAAACCCGGCCTCACCCGGATTTTAACGGGAGCATAAAACTGTTCCTGGATGATCTGCGTAAGAAGAACAACCAGCGCGAAAAAGCAACACTGTTCTTTCAGTGTCTAAACCGGGATCAGGCGGAACGACTCGAGGAAATTATTGAGGAAGAAGGTATTACCTTTAACGGACGTTTTGACACCGGTACCTTGCACAGCGGATTTGCCGTGCCGGCACTGGGGCTGGAAATACTTACAGATCACCAGATTTTCAAGCGGTTTAAACGCCGGCGCACTTACCGCCGTTTCAAAAGCGGCGCCTATCTGCGTCAGCTCAGTAACCTGAATCTCTATGATTATGTTGTTCACATCGATTACGGTATCGGTCAGTATATGGGACTTTCCACCATCGATTACGGCGGTGTCAAAAAAGAATGTATCAAGATTGTTTACCGAGATAATGATTCCCTTTTTGTAACCGTGGACCGCCTGAACCGTGTGCAGAAATTCAGTTCCGAAGAAGGGATCAAACCGAAGATTACGAAACTGGGAAGCGGTGAGTGGGATCGTGTCAAACAACGCACGAAAGAGTCACTGAAGCAGATCGCGGCGGAACTGATTCAGATCTATGCGGGACGGAAAGCGCAGAACGGGATATCCTTTTCCACCGATAACCACTGGCAGAAAGAGCTGGAGGCTTCTTTTATATATGAGGAAACGGGAGACCAGCTCAAGGCGATCAGTGATGTCAAAAAGGATATGGAAAAGAGTGAGCCCATGGATCGCCTGCTGTGCGGGGATGTCGGTTTCGGGAAAACGGAAGTGGCTCTGCGTGCCGCTTTTAAGGCGGTAATGGACGGTAAGCAGGCGGCGGTACTTGTGCCGACAACCATCCTCGCTTTCCAGCATCACCAGACCTTTTCACAGCGGATGAAAGAATTCCCGGTCCGTGTGGAGGTGCTGAACCGGTTCCGTCCCGCCGCGGAACAGAAGCGTATTCTGCATGATCTTAAAGAGGGGCAGGTCGATATCATCATTGCCACGCACCGGCTGTTATCAGGAGATATACTTTTCAAGGATCTGGGATTGCTTGTCGTTGACGAAGAGCAGCGATTCGGGGTGAGTCACAAGGAAAAACTTAAAAAGTACCGGCTGAGTGTCGATGTGCTGTCGATGACCGCAACACCCATTCCGCGCACCCTGCATATGGCCCTGATGGGTGCCCGGGATTTTTCCAATATTGAAACACCGCCACGCAACCGCCTGCCGGTGTACACCGAAATCATGCACTGGACGGATGATAAAATACGCTATATTATACAAAAGGAACTGAAGCGGGGCGGGCAGATCTATTTTGTCCATAATCGTGTCGATACGATAGATGCCGTGAAGGAAACACTTTCCGAAATCATACCCGAAGCGCGTTTCGTCGTGGGGCACGGCCAGCTACCCGAGCACAAACTGGAAAAGGTGATGCTGGATTTTGTGGCCGGTGAATACGACGTGCTCGTTTCCAGTATGATCATCGAAAACGGTTTGGATATCCCAAACGTGAATACCATCATCATAAACCGCGCCGACAAATTCGGTCTGTCACAACTTTATCAGCTTCGCGGCCGTGTGGGCAGATCGAATGTTCAGGCCTTTGCCTACCTGATTGTGCCGCCGATGGATAAATTGACGGAACTTGCCCGGAAGCGGCTTCGTACAATACAGGATTTCACAGAGCTCGGTTCCGGTTATAAAGTGGCCTTACGTGACCTGGAGATACGCGGTGCCGGCAATCTCCTCGGTAAACAGCAAAGCGGATTTGTACAAACCGTCGGCTTCGACCTCTATTGCCGTATCCTGGATGAGGCTGTCAAAGAATTGCAGAAGGGGCTGAACATTGGAGACGGGGAACAGCCGGCCGACAGGGACGGGCGCTATACCGATCCCAAACTGGATACGGATTTTGACCTGTTAATTCCGGATAGTTTTATAACGAGTGAACTGGACCGCGTGGCTGTCTACCACCGTCTTGTCAATTTTACGGATCTGGAACAGATCGACAACCTGAATGAGGAATTGCGCGACCGTTTCGGTAAATTACCGGTTGACGTCGAACGTTTTCTCCTTGCTATACAATTAAAGGTTCTGGCCGGTAAGATGCTGGCGGATCGGTTGATCCTGAAAAAGGGTGAATTGAAACTGTTCTTCTCGGAGCAGGCTCAGGATGATGAATACTTTTTTAAAACACAGATACCGAAAATGATGAATCAGGGCATGGCTAAAATTTCATTTATCAATCAGGAAAAACTGGGTGTGCACATTTTTCTTAAAGGACGGGAACAACTGGAGCAGATGGCCTTTGCCAAAAAAGTTTTGCAATTTGTTGCAGGAGATGAATAAATTAAGTGTTTACAATCAAAAAAAGAAGAATGGAGGTTTTTAATGTACAAATGGTTTGTAGCGGTATTACTACTGACTGTAATCGCAATCATAGGTGGATGTGGCTTATCCGAGGATACGGTTGCAAAGGTCGGTAGTGAGACGATTTCTAAAGAGGAATTCACTCAAGCATTAAGCCGCCGTTTTCCGAATCAGGACAATTATCAGCAGATTTCTAAAAAAGAAAAAATGGAAGTCCTGGATCTCATGATCGAGCAGAAACTGAAACTCAATGCGGCTCTCGAACTGGATATCAGTGATGATGAAGATTATCAGCAACAGTACAAACAGCGGAAAATTCAGGCGCTTGGTAATAAGTATTTCGAACGTGAAATCGTGGATCAAATGATAACGGAAGTGCAACTGCGGGAACACTTCGATCGCCTGGCCACAGAGGTAAAAGCCAGCCACGTCCTGATCGGCTATAAAGGTCTGCCGCGCAGCACAGCGACCCGGAGTCAGGAAGAGGCCGAAGCCCTCGCCAAAGAAATCGCTGAAAAAGCCCGTGCCGGTGAATCGCTCGCCGATCTGGCTGTCCAATATTCCGAAGATCCTTCCGCTCAACAGAATAAGGGCGACCTGGGGTATTTTACATGGGGACGCATGGTTCCCGCGTTTCAGGAAGCGGCATTCAGTATGAATCCGGGTGACATATCGGACCCTGTGCTTTCTGATTTCGGATATCACGTTATACTTGTTGAAGACAAGCGTCCGAATCCGAAACACAATCCTGACGATTTTGAAAATCAGCTTTTAAATATGAAACGTTCGATTTATCAGGCAAAGGCGCAGGAAGGCCGTCAGCTATGGGATGAACATATCGCTGAAATGAAAAATGGAAAAAACTTCCAGCTGGTTACAGATAATATGGATAATATGCATACCCTGATCCTGTCCAAAATCGACAGTGGATTGTTTAAGGGAGAGAACTTTTCAACGGAAGAAAAGGAAACCGAACTGGCCCGCTGGAAAGGCGGGAAAACCACCCTCGCTGATCTGTTTGATATGTTCGGCGATGCGTTGACCCGACAGGCCAACCGGTTTCGCAACAAGCAGCAGTTCCAGCAGGATGTGGAAAATGTCTCGATACAGAACATGATTACAACGGCAGCCGAACGCAAAGGTTATGATCAGGAAGAGGATATCCGCGAACAGCTCGATGGCTTTAAAGAGCAGCGCCTTCTGTCCCTGCTGAATAAAGAAGAAGTGAATGACAAGGTTGTTATCGAAGATGCCGATGTCGAAACGTATTACCAGGAAAATATGGAAGAATTCCTGAGGCCCGAAGAAATCCAGATCTGGGAAGTGTATGTTAAAGATGAGGCACAGGCTAAAAAAGTCCTGCGTCTGGCCAAATCGGGAAGCAATTTCGAGCGTCTGGCCGAACAATATTCAGAAGATAAATTTTTTCAGAAGAAAAAAGGCAATCTTGGTTTCAAGAGAGAAAACAGCAGGGGTACGGTATCACGGGAAGCCTTTAAGGTCGGCCCGAACCAGATCGCCGGACCGGTTAAATACAACCGGGGCTGGGCTGTTATTAAAACCGGTGAAAAGAAACCCGCCGAACAGCAGGAACTGAGCGAAGTCAAGAGTAAGGTGAAGTCAAAACTGCGTTCCGATCGTTTACGTGAACGGAAAAAGGAGTTCGAGGAAGAACTGAAGGATCGTTTCGCAGTTAAAATAAACGATGATTTATTGGAACAAATCTGATGAACACAGACACCCTTAAAGGTTATGGGATACCCATAACCTTTTTTGTTTTCCTGGCAATTCTTGGCTGTAACCGCCAGGGAGAATTGCCGGAAGATCTGGTTGCCCAGGTAAACGACCAGTTTCTCCTGCGGGAACACGTCCTATACCACATTCCGGAACGTCTGGACGAAGAACTCCAGTTTGCTCTTAAAAAAAGTATTATCGACCGCTGGGTTGAAAACGAAATTCTTTATCAATCGGCACGCGATGAAGGACTGACACTGAATGAGCGGGAAAAATTCCAGCTGGAAGCAATGCGCAAGAATCTGCTCATTCAACGTTACCTGGAACAGAAACTGAACAAGGACTATCGCATTTCCCAGAAGGATATCGAAGATTATTACCGGGAACATACCAGCGAGTTCATCCGGGAAGAGGATGAAGCCCATATCGTACACCTCTTACTCGAGCAACAGGACCGGGCTATTTTTGGTGACATCCGCGAAGCGCAGGATCTCAGGGATATTATAAAAAAATATTACCTGAACGAAAAATCGACCATGGAGAGTCCAAACGATGACCTTGGCTATGTTCCGTTATCCAGTTTACCGGAACAAATTCAGCGTACCATTCGTCAAATGAAAACAGGGACGATTTCGAGGTCGGTACAAACGGATCAGGGGTATCATTTTATTCAGTTGGATGATTATCAGAAACAGGGGACGGCAAGGGACCTCGAACTGGTTCGGGATGAAATCATCATGCGCTTAAAAAAAGAGCGTCACGAAGAAGAACTGGCGCGGCTTAAACGTGAATTAAAAGAAAATTTTCAGGTCCAGACTTATTTGAGTAAAATACAGTAAAAGGTAACCTCTATGATCAGAAAATGGATCATCATGCTGAGCTGTTTTGCAGCTCTGCCTGTTTCCGCGCAGCAGTTGGTGGAAGGCATCGCCGCTGTTGTCGGTAACGAAATTATCCTGCGATCCGAAGTGGAACAGTATACGCAACAGTATATCGTTCAGAACCGGATCAATGTCCAGCAAAACCCGGAAATTGTCGGTCAGGTTAAAGCTCAGACCCTTAATTTCCTGATCGAGCAGAAACTGTTGCTGGAAAAAGCCGAGCAGGATACCATAACGGTTGAAGAACAACAGCTCGATCAGCTGGTTGAACAGCGTATCCAGCTGTACGTGCAACAGGTCGGTACGGAAGATGCCCTGGAAAAAGCCTTTGGTCAGCCGATTAAAAAAATCCGGAAGGAATTCCGGAAAATGATCCGCGAAGAGGAAATGGTCAAACAGGTCCGGGCACTGAAATTCGCCAACATAGGTGTCTCGCGCAGGGAAGTTGAAAATTTTTACAAAACATACAAAGACAGCTTACCTACGCTGGAGGAAACGGTTGATATCAGTCATATTTTAAAAATTGTGCAGCCTTCCGAAGAGGCTCAGCAGGATGCCTTTGAGCGCATTGTAAAGATAAAAGAAGAGATCGAAGCCGGTGCCGATTTCGGAGAAATGGCCGGGAAGTATTCGGAAGATCCGGCGAGTGCAAAACGCAACGGTGACCTGGGTATGATCAGCCGCGGTGACTTTGTTCCGGAATTCGAGGCAGTGGCGTTTGGACTGAATGACGGAGAAATGTCTGATATCGTCCAGACCCAGTTCGGTTATCATATTATAAAAATGATCGAGCGGCGGGGAGAGAAGGTCCGTACACAGCATATACTTATCCGTGTGATGCCTTCCGAAGACGATGAAAAACGTATTGTCCGGGAACTTGGTGAACTGCGCAGGGAAATCATTGATAGTGCCGATTTCGGTGAAATGGCCATTCAGCATTCCGATGATGAGAATGTGTCACAGGATCGTGGTCACCTGGGAACTTTTGAAGTAAGTAAAATGGTCGTACCAGAGTTTAAAGAGGCTATAAAAGGACTGGAGCCCGGTGATATCAGTGACCCGTTTAAGACGGAATTCGGCTATCATATTGTACGGCTGGAAGACCGTCAGAGCAGCCGCACCTTTTCTCTCGAAGATGACTGGCAGAAAATCGAAGAGTATGCCCTGAATCAGAAGATGGAACGGGAATACCGTGAGTGGATTGCCGAACTGAAGCAGGATATGCCGATCCAGGTCCGTGAAAATATTTAAGCAGCACTGTAAACGGGTCCTGTATCCCTGCAGACCCGTTTTTCCCCCTTTATTTATTTCCTGCCTTTAAAATAGTTTTTTCTTTTAAAGAAATCGGTTATATTTGTCGTGTATTCAGAGTAAAAAATTAATTTACAACAACTTACCGAACAGAATTGCTTCCTGAAATGTAGATGAAATCGTTATGGAATGACATAATGCTGCGCATGCGCAGGTGGTTCGGGATAATCGAAACATCGGTATTGTTCGACTATACCAATCTGATTTCAATTGCCGGACGCCGCCTGAGCACCTCATCCGAAAAGAATGAATTCCATTTAAAAGTACTGGATTTTCTGAACAGGCTGATTTGCGGAAATGAAGGCAATGATCTCCTGTTTCATCTGCGTAAAAAAGGCCTGAACTGGGACCGCTGCGATGATGATCAACCCATTCAGATACTTGCAACAGGGCAGTTGCAAAAGCTGGCCGATGAGCATGATATCTATCAGATCAATGGTGATCTGGAGCTGATCAAAGATCTGGCCGGGAATGCGAAGCAGCCCTATACATATGGCATTCTTTTTCAACTATTTGATTATTATGACTATCTGCTGCTGACCTCAAAAAAGCCAGAGAACGGTAAAGAGGTTTTTCAACTGGTCAGTGCCATGGTCAAAGAGGTGAAAAGCCGTGTAGCGCTTAATGAATCCTATTCCGGTCTTCAGAAGAAAATGGACCGGCTGGAAAAAAATCTGATCATCAAAGAAAATGACCTCAGAAAATCTGAAAAAGCGCTTAAGAAAAGAGTCTACGAAATTCACAACCTTCTGGAAATCAGTAACGAGCTCTACTCCATTCTAAACCTGAAACGGTTAATTAATTCTGCCCTGCTCATCATTCTGGGGCAGGTGGGTTGCCAGCGGGCGTTTGCGATTCTGTATGATGCCGTGGACCGGAAATTTTCCAAAAAATATGTCAAGGGATTTGAGGAGGAGGAGCTGGAAGAATTCATTCTCGATGTGGATCATCCGGTCATTAATTATTTTTCACGTATCCAGCGTCCGGTGCTTGTGGAAGAACTTTTAGGCGAAGACGGGACAAAAAGCATGGCGGAATATCTGCTGGAACGGAATGTCGAAGTCATTGCGCCCATCTTCCATTCGGAACGGGTGCGGGGCATCCTCGGCTGCGGCGATCAGCTGTATAACCAGACCTTCGACCAGTCGGAAAATGATATATTTAATATTCTGGTCAATATCATTTCCATCTCCGTTTTCAATGCACAGACATTCGAGGAAATACGGACACTGGCACTGACCGATGCCATGACCAATCTGCATAATTACCGCTATTTTGAAGACCGTCTCAAAGAGGAAATCAACCGCGCCCGGCGTAACGGATCCTGTGTTTCCATCATCATGCTTGATATAGATCACTTTAAAAACTATAACGACACACTGGGCCATCAGGCCGGTGATGAAGCCCTGCGCACACTGGGCTGGATACTTAAAAATACGGTGCGTGAAGAAGATATCGTCAATCGCTATGGGGGAGAAGAATTCTGTATAATCCTTCCCGGCCTGGAAAAAAAGGTCATCAGTATTCTTGGAAACCGTATTCGTGAAAAAGTGGAAGAGTTCCCCTTTCTCAAGCAGAATGTTCAACCGGGCGGCACATTGACCGTTAGTCTTGGCTGTGCAACATTCCCTGAAGATGCGGATGATTTTGAGGATCTGGTCTATAAGGCCGACCAGGCCCTGTACCAGTCGAAAAATTCCGGAAGAAACCGCCTGACTATCTATAATTATTCAAATTAGACCACCTGTAATTATACAAATTAATTGTATATGGTGATTAAAATCTATATCTTAAGACACATAAAAATAAATGTCGGATCACGTGATCCATCTAACAAATGTTAACGGATAATTATTGTATATTGTGATCGTCAGCAGGGTAAAACACCCGGAGCCTGAACGGGAGTAAAGAAAGATGAATGCAATTGGTTTTAATGACGATGTAAGTGTTTCAGGAAGAAAATTTCATGTGCAGACGTCCAGTACCGGAAATAATGGTACGGCGCGTTGTGAAGTTTTCGAACAGGGCCGGATTATTTCAAAAAGCGAAGTGGAATTCGAGCGTCGCAGGCAGCTCGATGACCAGCTTATGGAAGAACGGATCAGCCGGCTCGTCGAAAATATGCATAATGAGACCATGAATGAGATCGAGATGATGTTTTCGATCGCTGATAAGGTCAAAAAACTGAAACATGCTCCGTCAAATGTTAAAACAGGACTGATGTTTTTGCGTTCCAACCTTATCAAGGACGCTATCGAGCAATTTGAGATCGCCATTTCGATAGATCCGGAGAATGTAGACGCCTACAACAGCCTTGGTTTATCCTACATCCGCCTGGGCCAGAATACCAAAGCGATTAAAATTCTGCGCAAAATACAGGAAAAAGGACGCACCTATGCGGATATTTCCCATAATCTGGGACTGGCCTACCTGAATGAAAAGGAACATTATAAAGCACTGATCAATTTCCAGGAAGCGTTGCGCATCAATCCGCAGTATTTCGAGGCGGATTACAATATCGCTATTTTATACCTGGACAGTATTATATATGACAAAAACGACAATCTCCTGCCCCCGCCGTCAATTCGACTGGAACGGGCGCATCAGCAGTTACGGAAACTGGAGCAGGCAAAATTAAAGCCGTTTGCCCAGATCGGACCCAAAGTTCAGAAATTCCTGAAAGAAGGAAACCTGGATGAAGCCGTTAAAAAACTGGTTCAGCACCGCGAGAAAATATTTCCCATGGAATTACTGAGCATCATCGGCATCAATTTCTATCTGAAATTCATGTATGGCGGCAAAGGGCTGAGTTTTGATATCATTCGTAAATTTGAACGCGAACTCTATGAAGCCATCGAGGAGCATCCGGATTATGCCGACCTGTGGAATAATCTCGGTGTGATTCATCTTATACAGTGCCGGAACCTCTTTATACAGGCACTCAATGAGTTCGACAGAGCACTGGATATCAATCCGTACTTTGAAAAAGCGCTTAAAAATAAAAAACTGGTGGAAAACGACGGCAAGGAGTTTTTAATTTTATTACGAGCGATTCTTAAATAGAACATGTTAAGGCTATATCGATATATTCGTGAAAATGAAACCCGTTTCTTTTACTATGCCAAATTAGTAAACACACTCTTAGTCGCTCTTTTACTCGCTTTTACACTTCGTGACCGGACAGAAATTTCAACAAAAATGATGCTGGCGGCCTTCGGCCTGTCATTGTTCTCAACGGTTCTCTGGGGTATCATCTTCGTACGCCGGAATTTTGATCACAAAGTAGCCAAGATTTTCGCCATTATTGACCTGGCGGTTGTTTTTCTCCTCGTATTTCCCGTTCACTATGCCAATGCCCTGTTTATGGTATTACCGGTCACCATACTGATTTCATCCGTATTCCTGATTTCACAAAAGGAACTCAATGAGGTTCTGTTCATGTCGCTGGCTATCTTCGGTGTGGCCACCCTTATTTACAGCTTCATGAACCTGATTCAGAATCCCTTGTATATTTTCGCATCGCACCTGCTGTTATACAGTGCCGTATACGTGGCAGCCAGTATGAGCATTCCCGTCATTTCAGTGTATGAAAAAAATCAGATGAAAATCCGCAGTGATCAGGGTCAGTTGGAAAAAAAATTCAAACAGTTGCAGCGGGAACTGTCGATCAGCCATCAGCAGGTGGAATCGCTCACGAAGGACATCCGCAAAAAAGATATCGAAATCAAGAATATCGTAAACCTCAGCGGACAGCTTAAGATCAATAATGATTTCCGCAAAATTCTGGATTCGTTTATCCTTACCCTGATCGGTCAGATCGGCTGTGCCCATGCCGCCATTTTTACCCGGGAGAAAAAAGAACATAATTTCTACAAGGTATTTGTCGAACGCGGTTTAAGGGGGATGGACCCGGAACAGTTACGCATCTATATGGAAAGCAACCTGCTGGAAACGTTCCGGTCGATCCGTGAGCCGATCCTGGTGAACCAGATTCCCAAAGACGGGTTGTATAACGATGAGATCGAAATGCTCAAACTGTTCCATGACGATATGGTATCGCCTATCTTTGTAAGGGGACAGCTGGCCGGCATTCTGATCGTCGGGAAAAAAATATCGGGAACGGATTTTACCAACGAGAATATCAATCTGGCTTCCATCGTCACCAATCAGGCATCCTTCCTCATGGAACAGTCGCAGGCCTCGAACGATTTTCAGGAAGTGTATTTCAAGACGATTCGTGCTCTGACCAAAGCGCTGGAAGCAAAGTATGTTTTCGCCCGGGGGCACAATATCCGGACAGCCAACTATGCCAGTATCGTTGCCAAGCGCATGGGTATTGCCAACGGCGATGTAAAGGATCTGACTTATGGCAGCCTGTTGCACGATATCGGAAAGATTGCCATCAAGGATGAATATCTGCTCAATCCGAATCATTTTTCCGACTCGGAGGCCGGCCTGAAGAATAAGATCCTGGAACACACGGTTAAGGGGGCTTCCATTTTGAAATCCGCCGGTTTTGATGAGCCGATCGTCGACCTGGCTCTGCACCACCACGAATTGTTCAACGGTAAAGGATATCCTCACCGGCTTGGCGAAGAAGATATATCACGGCCGGCCCGTATTCTCGCTGTCTGTAACACTTACGATGCCATGACATCCGACCGCCCCCACCGCAAAGCGCATCCCGAATCCACCGCGAAAGAGTATCTGCGGGCGCATGCCGCAAAGCTGTTTGATCCCGATGTGGTAAAAGCATTCCTTAGTGAAATTGAGCTGAACAGAGAAATGTATAAATACCACTAGATGCAAATTCTTTATACTTCCATTTGGTACTGTGATAAAAAATGACTATTTTTCATCCAACATATAAGTTATCAATAATTTGTAGCCGTTCGGACTAAGCATTTACCGGTTTAGGCCGAAGGATGATATGTGGTGCATTTTAAGCAGAATGTGCGCTGCATCATTGAATCCGTTTAGGCCATCTTAGATATTAATTTTGATGATTTTAACAGGGAATTACCGACGTATTTTTTAGTTACAGCAGGTGTTCCCTATTTTTTACAGAGGTGTTGTTATGAAATCGTTACGTTTAACGATAGCGCTTATACTGGTCACAGCCCTGAGCGCTTTGGCCCAGTCAATTCCCATTGAAATATCCATGGAACGGATTGCCGATGCCGAACAGGACTGGAACCTGGTGCTGACGGTCACTCTTACCGGACCGGTAAATGACGGTCTGGCTCTGGACCTGCCGGACGGCGTCCGGGTGGTGCCGGTTTCGGTGCAGCGCAACGGTGAAGAACTGTGGCTGAAACAGTCGGAAACCGCCCCGGAGCTGGCGTCGACCTTAACCTGGTTCGCGGATGACAGCGGCCGGGTCGTATTGCGGTTCACGGAAAATCGTCTGGTGAGTGGTGACCGGCTGGTGATCAACTGCATGGCGAACATGAAAGCACCGCCGCAGCCGGAATCGGAAGTGGCGCTGAAGAGACTGGTCCGTGAGGGCAACCGGGTTCAGGCAGGTGAGGAAACCCTGGGCCGCCGCGCATTACCAACCATTGAAGAAAACAATTAGGCAGGACGATGGTTATGTATAAAAGATTTCTGAAAACCGCTGTTATAGTTTTTTTATTGATACAGGGAGCACTGGCTGATCAGAGTTCCAGTGGGGATACATTCGGTCACATGTGGACAGACACGGAGGCGCCGGCTCCGACGATAATTTTCGACTGGATCAATGCACAGGATGGTACACAAGTATTCCCGGGAGATTTCTCCTCCGTTCTAGAAGATACCGTTTCGGTACTTTTTCCCAGTGATTTTAATTTCCAATTTTATGGTCAATCTGTAGATACTATTTTTATTTCAAAAAATGGTTGGATTAGTTTTACAAAACCTTCTGGCGCATTTCCAGGGCCTTTTTCAATACCTACAGAAAATGGCCCTGATTTAATGGTTGCCGCATTTTGGGAAGATCTATCAGGGGAGAGCAGTCAAACGGCAGGTGGTGTATATGTTAAAGAAATTGGCACTTCACCAAACCGTAAAATAGTGATCGAGTGGCGGTTATTGCAGCGGGAACAACTTATTGTACAGGATATTAATTTTGAAATTATTTTATTTGAAACATCCAATTTAATCAAAATTCAGTATAATACTATCTCATTTGGACCGACAACACCTACGCCTAACAATCCTACGGCCGGGATACAACTTAACAGTACGGATGGATTGGAATATACGGCTGCTTCCATCCAGGAATATAATGCCGTTTTATTCCACAACCGGCTCTTCGACGGAGCCAGCGCCGGTATAACACCCTTATCCGTTGCAACGGGTTCATTTACCGATTTTACCTACACCATCGATAACGTAGATGCCACGCCGGCCGGGTTGGGAAAGATGGACCGGGTGGCGATTGTCAATCCGCTGGGCAATACCAGTTATCCGCCTTCCGTCTCCATGATAAAAATCAATGCGGACACGGCCTTTATTCAGCAGTCTTCGACGAAACCGGTTGATCCGGGATTCGCCACCTGGCGGCGAAAGAGCGGTGGTACCGATCCGGATTCCATTATCATCCAGACGGCCGATTTTCAGGTGATTGATTCGATCGTCGTATCCTTCTCCCAGCAGATGCCGGATCCGTTACAAACAGTGGATTATCCCTCCCGGCTTGATGCCGTCCTCGATGAATCAAATATACAAACGGCCACGGAAGTGGATTGGACGGTCGATATTACCGAGGGACCTCTGGATTATATCGTCATTCAATCCGGCCCGAACGACGGTGATCCGGCCATTGTGAATACATCTCTGACAACGGATGAATCCTTGATTTTATACGCCGCCGGATATGATGCAGGGGGTAATTTCCTAGGTCTGCAAACGACGGCGGACTGGTCCAGCTCCGGAAACCTCGATGCTGTCAATGTGACAGACCAGGGCTCTATTACCTTTTCGCCATCAACGGCGCCGACATCGGGAACCATTATTGCTGATGTGGATGGTATTGAAGATGCGACGGGGACGATTACGGTGGCTGCGGGTGACACGGCATCGATCGTGTTGCAGCGCGAGGCCGGTGACGGCGGTACGGAATTTACGACGGATGCTTTGACGACGGATCAGT